>JAJFIC010000057.1 GCA_021775315.1 Paracoccaceae bacterium | reverse complement strand
TGTCTGCCCCCCACGGCGAATTCCGCTTTGCGGCCATCGCCTGCCCCCCGAGGATATTTTTCAAAAGAAGAATTGGTTCAGCCAGCGGCCAGCAAGACCTCGGCAGCGGCGCGCGCCTGATCTGTGACCCGATCACCGGCCAGCATTCGGGCCAACTCATCAATGCGGTCAGGCCCACGTACTGGCACCACGTCAGACCGGGTTTGTTTGGCGGTGGTCGATTTCAGCACCCGGAAATGATACGCGCCAAGGGCAGCAACCTGCGGCGAATGCGTGACAACCAACACCTGACCGCCATCGGCCAATGCAGACAGGCGCCGACCCACCGCATCAGCGGTCGCGCCGCCAACACCGCGGTCAATTTCGTCAAAAATCATGGTGACGCCCTGACTATCGCCGTGCAGGCAGACCTTAAGCGCCAGCATAAAGCGCGAAAGCTCGCCGCCTGAGGCGATTTTGTTCAGCGCACCGGCGGGCGCGCCGGGGTTGGTTGCCACGGTAAACTGCACCGCATCCTGACCTTCGCCGCTTTGCGGGCTTTCCGTGATACCGGTTGTGAAAACTGCGCGTTCCATTTTGAGGGGGGCGAGTTCGCGTGCCATTGCGCTGTCCAGTCGCGCCGCCGCTTTGATGCGCGCCGCTGTTAGATTATCCGCTGAGGTCGCATAGAGTGCTTCTGCCGCATGCACCGCGTCCGCCAGAGCCGTCAGATCACCCTGACCCCCGTCGATTTCAGCCAACCGCCTTCGCAGATCATTGGCGAAGCCGCCCAAAGCATCGGGCTGCACGTTGTGTTTGCGTGCCATGCCGCGAATGGCAAAAAGCCGCTCTTCGGTTGCTTCAAGTTCGTGCGGGTTGAAATCAAGCGCTTGCAGGCAAGTTTCAACACCTTGCTGGGCAATCGCCAGTTCCTCAACCGCCCGCGCAAGGGCCGCCAACGGAGCGGTCAGATGCCCGGCTGCCTGTTCTTCAACTGTGCCAAGCCAGCGGGCCGCGTCGCCCAACATGCCCTCGGCCCCATCAAGGCCCAATGCTTGTGCTGCGGATTGGATGTCTTTGCGGATACGCTCAGCCGATTGCATCAGGCGGCGCGCGGCATCGAGTTTGCTGTCCTCGCCGGATTGCGCTGACAATTCATCCAGTTCCGCCACCGCGTGGGTCAGATAGTCGTGGTCTTTTGATATTTCATCCAGATGTGCCTGCCGGGAGGCCAATGCCGCACGGGCATCACGCAACCCGCGCCATGCCTTGCCGGTTTTCGACAGCTTATCACCCAGCCCCCCATAGGCATCAAGCAAGGCCCGGTGGCCGCGCGGGTTCAACAAGCCGCGATCGTCGTGCTGTCCGTGCAGTTCAACCAAGGTTTCTGATATGCGGCGCAGGGTTTCGCCCGAGCATCGGCGATCATTGACAAACGCCTGTTTGCGCCCGTCCCGGCCATTGGTTCGCCGTAGGATCAGCCCGCCATCGGCGTCCTGCAACCCGGCGTCGGCAAGAATGTCATGGACGGGATGATCCGGCGCCAAATCGAAATCCGCCACCACCTCGCCCTGATCCGCGCCTTCGCGCACAAGGTCCGCGCGCCCGCGCCAACCCAGAACAAAACCCAAGGAATCCAATAAGATAGACTTGCCCGCCCCGGTTTCACCGGTCAACACGTTCAGCCCCGGTTGGAACTCAAGCTCCAGCCGATCAATCAACAACATGTCACGAATAGAAAGCCCGCGCAGCATCAACCTGCCCCCGATTTCCCTGACTTACGTCAGAGCCACTGGCCCTTGATCACCCGGCGATAGACCTGCCGTAACCAGCCATTGCCTTTGGCTTTGACCTCTAGACCACGGCCCGTCAGCAACGCATAGGAATCTTCATACCACTTGGTGCTTTGGAAATTGTGACCCAGGATTGCCCCGGCGGTTTGGGCCTCTTCGTCTAGCCCCAGCGATAGATAGGCCTCGACCAGACGATGCAATGCTTCCGGCGTATGGGTGGTCGTTTGGTAATCTTCGACAACCACACGGAACCGGTTGATCGAGGCGGAAAAATGCCCGCGTTTAATATAGTAACGCCCGACTTCCATTTCTTTGGCGGCCAGATGGTCAATCGCCAGATCGAATTTCAAAATCGCCGATTTCGCATATTCACTGTCGGGATAACGTTCAATCACCACGCGCAGGGCTTGCAGTGCCTGAAACGTGTTGCCCTGATCGCGGGCAACCCGGTCGATCTGATCGTAATAGCTAAGCGCCATCAGATATTGCGCATAGGCCGCGTCTTCGTCTGCAGGATAGAAATCAAGATACCGTTGCGACGCAGCGCGCGACAGTTCGTATTCTTTGTCCAGATGCAGCGCATAAGCCGACATAACGATGCCGCGTTTAGCCCATTCGGAATAGGGATACAGACGCTCGACCTCGCCAAACAACTCGGCGGCCTTTTTTTCCTGACCGTCGGCCAGTTCCGCCTCGGCGGCTTTGAAAATCATTTCAGGTGGTTGGCTTTCAAGCGGGTTTTCTTCGACCTTTTTGGCACAGCCTGACACAAGCCCAGCCAGAACAACCGCTGAGATCAGGGTACCGCACTGCCGGGCCAGTTTCCTGCCGATTGTCATTGCCGCTTCATCCTATATCTTAATAGCACGTAAACCACCGCATCTATCTTGGCTTTACCTAACACATATTGCCAAGAGTAAAAATGCTTTCGCTGTGATTCTGAGGATTTGTGGCAACGCGCGGCGCATTGACGGCAGACTTACGCGACTTGGCTAAGATCAGAGTGCTTGACCCCGACGCCGGGCAGCTTCATCGCCGTTTCAGCATCGCATGTCACCATCTCATAGGCCATTGGAGTCGCAAACAATTTCCGCAACAACAGATTGGTTGCCGCATGGCCCGCGCGAATGCCGTGATAGCGGCCGATAACCGGGGCACCCGCCAGTGCAATGTCGCCAAGTGCGTCCAGCATTTTGTGCCGTACAAATTCATCCTGATGGCGCAAACCACCGGGGGACAAAACATTTGCGCCCTCAACAACGATTGCGTTTTCAAGGTTACCGCCAAGGCCAAGACCCTGGGACAACATCCAGTCAACATCAGCTTTGCGACAGAAGGTGCGGCTGTTGCACAATTCGCGTACAAAAGCACCGTTTGCCATGTTCAGACGCTTGGTCTGACGGCCAATGGCCTGATCCGGGAAATCAATGCTAAAGTCGATTTCAAGATGGTCATGCGGCTCGATCGACACTTTTACGCCGTCAAATTCAACCTCAACCCGCTCCAGAACGCGGATAACACGCACGGGGGCATCAAGTTTACGCACACCAGACGTCAGGATTTCGCGCACGAACCGATCCGAGCTGCCGTCCATGATTGGCACTTCGGGGCCATCGAGTTCGATCAGCACATTATGAATACCGCAACCCGACAGGGCCGCCATAAGATGTTCAATGGTGGAAACGCTGACGCCAGCATCATTGGCGATATTAGTACAAAGGCGGGTATCGGCAACATTGTCGTAACGGGCGGCGATCAGATTATCGCGACCTTCGATATCAACGCGGCGGAACCAAATACCATATTCAGCAGAGGCAGGCAGGATGCGCATACGGACAGGGCGACCAGAATGCAGGCCAGTTCCGACCAGACTAATTGCGTTTTTGATAGTGGTTTGCACCAAATTCCCCCAAACGGCTCGCTGGTGTTTCAGCGGAAATGCCCCAAGTTGCACCCTACCTAGACAAGGGGTTTGTTAACCTCAACTCAATCTTTGTGACTGTTTGCAACATTGCCCGGCGTCATTCGCGGATTTTCGCCTATGGTTTTGGAAACACACTGTTTCCGCCTCTCAAGCAGGCCATTTACCACGCAAAAACGCGCCGAATCACCCGGCGCGTTTTGTTGTATTTACCTCAAATTTGGCAAAAATCAGTTTGCTTGTCGCCGCAAAAACGCTGGAATATCAATGCGTTCCTGATCCGGATCGGCCTCTTCAGACCCATGCGACGCCGCAGGTGTGTGAATCCGCTGTGGTTCGTCGCGTCGCGCCTCTTCCGGGGCGTGGCCGGTCATGCGATTGATCAGACTGTTGATCCCAAACCGCGAAGCTTTCTCTGTTTGCTGGGAATTGTTGGGTGTGAAGGCCGGTTCGTTACGGGCTTTTGGCGCTTTGTTAACCGCCGCCTGCAAGCGTTGCATCGCCTCTGGCGATGGCTTTCCGAGGCCGGGGGGCTTGGGCGCGACAAAGCCGGACAAGCCGTTTTGCGCCGCAGGTGCCGGTTCTGTATGGTCTGGCTCTGCGAATTCTTGCCGTGCCTCGGGCTGATAAACGGGTTCTGGCAGGCCGTCCGAAAAGGCTTCAGTTGCTGGCTCTGCGAAAATCGAGTCGACCTCGTCAAAGTCAAAACCGCTTTCCATCTCGCTTAACAGGCTCGGCTGTTCTTCTTCATACCCCATGTCTTGCTGTGGCACCGGGGCCGCCGCACGAGCGGGTGCGGCCTCTTCAATCTTCTTTGGCATCAAAGGCTCGGACATCTTGCGACGCGGAACCGGCATTTCCAGCGCGATCTCGGCGGCATCAATGCCTGTCGCAACCACGGAAACCCGCATCATGCCGTCCATCCCTGTATCGAGTGTCGAGCCAACGATGATATTTGCGTCCTGATCCACCTCTTCGCGGATACGGTTCGCAGCCTCGTCGAGTTCAAACAATGTCAGGTCGTTGCCGCCCGTGATATTGATCAGCACCCCACGCGCGCCACGCAACGAGATTTCATCGAGCAGCGGGTTGGCAATGGCTTTTTCTGCGGCCTGAATGGCGCGATCTTCACCAGACGCTTCGCCAGTGCCCATCATCGCTTTGCCCATTTCATCCATCACGGACCGGACATCGGCGAAATCAAGGTTGATGATACCGGGGCGGACCATAAGATCGGTGACACCTTTGACGCCTTGGTAAAGCACATCATCAGCCATCGAAAACGCCTCGGTAAAGGTGGTTTTCTCATTGGCGATGCGAAACAGGTTCTGGTTGGGAATAATGATCAGCGTATCGACAACCTTTTGCAGGGCTTCAACACCCTCTTCGGCCTGCCGCATGCGTTTGTTGCCCTCAAACTGGAACGGCTTGGTCACAACACCAACCGTCAAAACGCCCAGCTCGCGCGCCGCCTGCGCGATAATTGGGGCCGCACCTGTACCGGTGCCCCCACCCATACCTGCGGTGATAAAGCACATATGCGAACCGGCCAACCGATCCACAATTTCTTCTATGCTTTCCTCCGCAGACGCGGCCCCGACTGAAGGCCGGGCGCCGGCGCCCAAGCCTTCTGTGACTTTTACACCCAACTGGATTTTCGCCTGTGCCTTTGCCTGCGCAAGCGCTTGGGCATCTGTGTTGGCCACGACGAACTCTGCCCCTTCAAGGGCTTTGTCGATCATGTTGTTAACAGCGTTTCCGCCAGCACCACCTACGCCAAAAACCGTGATTTTTGGGCTGAGATCATTCTTATCGGGCATCCGAAGATTGAGTGTCATGTTTACTGTCCGCCTGCTTGCCTTGCATTGGCCTTTTCGGCCTTTTGTATATCTGCTGATTCCGAATGTTACCCGAGCCAGACCGTTCGGTCACCATAAAAAACCAATTTTTACCACAATATATAGGGGTTAGCTGTCCTTTTAAGCACATTTTTGCCTATGCGGGCAAAAATTGGCGACAATCCCCGATCCGGTCCCGCTTCAAGCGGAAAGTATCACCAATTTTCTCGAAACCATTTCACGGCGCGCCGTAGCGACTTGCCAGTATAACGATCCGTTGGCACTTCAAAATCCCAGCACTCATCTTGTGGATGCGCCGCATTCATGCACAGACCCACGGCTGACGAAAACGCAGGTCCGGTCGCTGCCTGTGGCAGACCCTGAACCCTAAGCGGTTTCCCCAACCTGACTTGCTGGCCTAAAATGCGACTGGCCAGCCCATCAAGCCCCGGTATCTGACTGCCACCGCCGGTCAAAACGATGCGCTGGCTGGGCAGGTGGTCAAACCCTGCGGCGTCCAGTCGTGCGCGCACCTCTTCCAGAATTTCCTCGACCCGCGGGCGCATCACGCCAATCAGTTCGGCCCGGCTGACTTCGCGCCGGTCATGTTCCCAATCCCCTGTCTCGCCGCCGATATCAATCATCTCGCGGTCGTCCATACCCGTCGCCTCGACCCCGCCATAAAACGTCTTGATCCGCTCAGCCAAAGCCACAGGCACCTGCAAACCTTGGGAAATATCCGAAGTGATATGCGCCCCGCCCATTCGCACGGCATCGGCGTAAATCAGGTGTTTGCGGATGAAAATCGAAATCCCTGTGGTGCCGCCACCAAATTCGATGCAGGCCGCACCCAGTTCCTGTTCGTCCTCGACCAGCGATGAAATCCCGCTGGCATAAGCAGACGAGGCGATGCCCGCCAGTTCCAAATCACAGCGTTGAATACAATGCAGCAGGTTTTCAACCGCGTTGCTGTCGACCGTCAACATATGCATATCGACCGACAACGCATTGCCAATCTGGCCGCGTGGATCAGACAGACCGCTGCGATGATCCAGTGCGAAATTCACCGGCAGCGCGTGGACAACTTGCCGGTTGGCGCCGTAATCCGGCACATCACACGCCGCCAGAACCCGCGCAATATCGTGCTCAGTTACGCCGTTTTCATGCAAGTCAACGGACCCGGCCAAACCGTAGGAACGAGGGTTGGCGCCGCCAAAACAGGCAATCACGTGGTCGACACGTACATTTGCCATTTTCTGCGCCGCCTGTACGGCAGTGCGAATGGCGCGTTCAGTTTCTTCCATGCGGTCGATTTCACCGAACTTAACACCGCGCGATCTTGTCGTCGCCACACCGACCACGCGAAACCGCGACTGGCCCGACATTGAGCCTACGCCCTCTTCCAAGGGCGCGTTGGCCACACCGTCAAACCGCAACACCAGACAGGCAATTTTCGACGTGCCGATGTCCAGAATGGCAACGATACCCCGTTGCATTGCCGCCTGTCGTTGGGCCCGCATGGCGCGCTGGGTTTGGTACAATTGGCTCATAAACTGCTATCTCCGTCCCTCGGCATGTTGATTTGGCGCAAAAACTCAATGGCGTCACCTGACAGGCGCAGGGTCGGCCTGCGTGCATCCCTAAGATCGACGGCCAGAATATCGCGGCCTAATAATTCATTGATGTCATCAAGCGCCAGAACGCTTTCAAGAGCGGCAACGGCGCCATGTTCGGGCAGCATAATGCGTTGATTGCGATCAAGAATTAGATCCCATCGACGTTCCCCAACCCGCAGCAAACCGCGCACACGATCCTGAACCGGGGCTGCGGCCCGAAACAAATCCATCGCCTCAGGCACCACAAGATCAGCGCCATCACCGGCAATCAAAGGCAGATCGGTATGGGTCGACCTTGCTTTTAAGGCGGAGACCCGATGACCACTATCATCCAGCAATTCCAAGGCCTCTCGCCCGCGCCAGATAACCGAGGGCACCCTTTCCTGAACTTCCACATCCAAAACGCCGCCAGCGCGCACCACCAATTCGGCCCGCGCCACGGCGTCAAGTTCTTCTATCCGCGCGCGCATATCTTCAAGGTTCAGATCAAACGAACTGACCGGAAAATCAACGGCGGTAATTTCGCGAATATCTTCCGCCACTTCGGCAGACACGTCTTCGATCCGCATCAGATTGACCATGAATTCCGGCCGATGTTCGATCGAGCTGCGCATTTCGCTCAAGGTTGATTTCACACTCTCAACCCGCGCCTCGTCCGAACTGTACCAGATACCCACCGCCATGATTGAAAAGGCCGGAATACCGGTGCGCAGGATGGCGCGAAAAACTGGTGTCAGCCACAAGCGTTGGATGCGATAAGCGACGCGGCTTGGTGCCGGATCGCTGCGCGGCGTTTCGCGGCGCGCTGGATCAGCTGGCCCTATCGGTTGCATGTTGCATCCTTAACCAGCCAACGACACAAAGCGCCAAAGGAATAGCCACAAATCTCGGCCTGTTCGGGCGACAATGATGTGGGTGTCATGCCCGGTTGCGTGTTGGTTTCAAGCAGGATCAGGCCATCAAGGCCGCGAGTTTCGTCCCAACGGAAATCTGTGCGGCTAAGCCCCTTGCAGCCAAGCGCGCCATGCGCCCGCAGCGCATAATCCATGCAAGCATCAAATATCTGCGGCGGAATATTGGCAGGGACTTCGTGGCGGGACCCACCCAGCTTGTATTTCGCGTCGTAATCATACCAACCCTCGGTGAGGATATCGGTCACTGTCAGTGGCTTGTTGCCCATCACCGTGGTGGTCAATTCACGCCCCGGCGCGAAGGTTTCGACCATGACGGTCTCGGGCATATCATTTGACAATTGCGCCGGACCATTTGCGGCCTCATGCACAATATAAACCCCGACCGAAGACCCTTCGTTATATGGCTTCACAACATAAGGCGGCTGCATCGGGTGCTGCGCGCGCGCAGTCGCCGCAGGCACCAGCAAGCTGTCGACAACTGGCAGACCAGCCATACGGTAAACCGCTTTGGTGCGTTCTTTGTCCATTGCAAGGGCCGAGGCCAGCACACCAGAATGGGTATAGGGAATACCCAGCCATTCCAGCAGGCCCTGCACACAGCCATCTTCGCCCCAACGGCCATGCAGCGCGTTGAAAACAACATCCGGTTTGTGCTTTTCCAGTTCAATGGCCAGATCCGGACCCGCGTCCAGTTCCAAAACCTCAAACCCCTCACCCCGCAACGCCTTGGCACATTCATAGCCAGACGATAAAGATACCTCGCGTTCGGCCGAAGGACCGCCCTTAAGGACTGCTACACGGGGGTTTTTGCCGCTCGACATACCCGCCTCAAATTCTGCTCGTGGGCTGATTTTTCAGCCTCTGTTTTCCTGTTTTTTCAAGGAGCTGGTTCGCCAACTCTCTTAATTTCCCACACTAGCGATATTCCTGAGTGTTGGAAAACCTTTTCTCGCACCAATTCGCCAAGATTTTCCAAATCTGCGGCTGTCGCGCCACCGGTATTGATCAAAAAGTTCGGATGCTTCTGGGACATTTGCGCCCCGCCCAATTGCGCACCGCGCAAACCAGCGTCGTCAATCACCTTCCAGGCCTTCAGATCATGCACGTCATCAGCTTGACCAGTTGACGAAAATCCAGCCGGATTGCGAAATGTCGAACCGCAGGACCGTTCCTTGACAGGCTGTGTTGCCTCGCGTTTGGCCAAAGCGTCAGCCATTTTGGCCTCGATATCTTCGGGCGCGGCTTTCGGGGCCTGCAAGACCGCCTGCACAATCACCAGATCGTCGGTTAAATCCGAGTGGCGATAAGCAAATCCCATATCCTGTTTGCGCAAAGTCACAACCTTGCCGTCGCGCCGCACCGCCGTGGCTGAGACGAAAACATCCGCCAGATAGCTGCCATAACAGCCCGCGTTCATTCGGATTGCGCCACCGATCCCACCGGGGATAGTCCGCAGAAACGCCAGATCAAACCCCGCGCGGGCGGCCTGTTTCGCCACTTGCGCATCCAGCGCGCCTGCACCAACCCGCAGGTTGCCGTTGGCCATAACCTCAAACCCATTGAAGCCACGGCCCAGCCGGATCACAGTCCCCCGGATGCCGCCGTCTCGAATGATCAGATTGGAACAGACCCCAATGGGCATAACTGGTACATCGTCGGGAATGGCCCGCATAAAGGTGGAAATATCCGCCATATGGGCCGGTTGAAACAGCATCTCAGCCGCGCCGCCAACCCGTAACCAAGACAAATCCGCCAAGGGGCGATCAAGCGTTATGCGACCTTCGACAGTTGGCCCGGGGGTTTTCCAGTCATAGCCTGTCAAAACGCCCCCTATTCCGCCGCCGGTTTTCCGGTCAACTTGCGCCACAACGCAAGGCCGTAATACCGCGCCGGATACCGATAAATCGACAGGCCCGCCGCGAACAGACCCAAAGCCCACCAGAGCCCCAGTTCAAAGGCCACAAAAGCCAGCAAAAACGGGAACATCGCCAATAGCGGAAAGCCAAAGCGTTTGTGTTGCGTGCGCGGCATCATGCCGACCAGCGACACCGCCAGCACCCAGAAGATCGTGGCAAGCAATGACCAGCTCATGCCTCAAGAACCTTGACCAGATCATGCGCCCAGACCGAGATCGTGCCCGCCCCAAGACAAACCACCATGTCGCCCGGCCCGGCCTGTTGCCTGACCAGATCAGCCAATGCCGCCTCGTCTTGCAACGCAACCGCATGTCTGTGGCCATGTGCGATCAATCCCGCCACCAGATCATCGCGGCTGGCACCTTTTATCGGATCCTCGCCTGCGGCATAAACCTCGGCAATGGCGACGACATCTGCGTCGTTGAAACAGGTGCAGAAATCTTCAAACAGGCTGGACAGTCGCGAATAACGATGCGGCTGGTGCACGGCAATGACCCGACCTTTGGTAGCTTGACGTGCCGCACGCAAAACGGCGGCGATTTCAACGGGATGGTGGCCGTAATCGTCGATGATGGTCACACCGCCAACTTCGCCAACTTTGGTAAACCGCCGGTTCACCCCCTTGAAATTCGCCAAAGCATCACGAATTTCGCTGCCTTTCATGCCCAGATGTCGCGCCACGGCAATGGCCGACAATGCGTTCAAAACGTTGTGGTCGCCGGGCATCGGAAGGGTCATGCCATTGATCCGCTGATCGTCTTCACGCAGGTAGACATCAAAATGCGCCACCCCATTTTCATAAGTTAGATTGCCCGCCCGCACATCGGCCTGCGCGTTAAATCCATAGGTGATTACGCGCCGGTCGCTGATACGCCCGACCAGAGTCTGAACCTCGGCATGATCGGTACAGCACACAGCCACGCCGTAAAACGGGATGTTATGCACAAAGTTGTAAAAGGCATCCCGCAGCGCATCAAACGTGCCGTAATGTTCCATATGTTCAGCGTCGATATTGGTCACGATGGCAATCGTCGCTGGCAGTTTAACGAATGTGCCGTCGCTTTCGTCAGCCTCGACCACCATCCATTCACCGCCGCCCATCCGGGCGTTGCTGCCATATGCGTGAATAATTCCGCCGTTGATGACAGTGGGGTCAAGTTTGCCGGCATCCAGCAGCGTTGCAACCATCGTGGTCGTTGTCGTCTTGCCATGCGTCCCGGCAATCGCCACGTTGGATTTCAGTCGCATTAGTTCGGCCAACATCTCGGCCCGGCGCACAACGGGTAATCCCAACCGCCGTGCCTCGTCCAGTTCCGCATTTCCAGCCTTGATCGCGGACGAGATCACCACGACTTCGGCTGAGGCAAGGTTTTCAGCCTTTTGCCCAACGAAAATAACCGCGCCCATGCTGGCCAGCCGATCGGTGATTTTGCTGGCTTTCAGGTCACTACCCTGAACGTCGTAACCGTGGTTCAACAACACTTCTGCAATCCCGGACATGCCGATGCCACCGATGCCCACAAAATGGATCGGCCCGATATCGGTCGGCAATTTGGTTGCAGCGTTCATTCTTAACCCTCTTCTGCGTCCTTATCGGCGTTCTTTCCCAACGCCAATTCTTCGACCAATAACACCAGCGTTTCTGTCGCTTCCGGCTTGCCCAACGCTTTGGCCGCATGTGCCATGCGATTGGCCAATGCGCCATCCGTCAAAACCGCGTGAATATGACGCGCCAGACCAAGCGCCGTCAACTCGGCCTCGATCAGAACATCTGCAGCACCAGCATCGGCCAGGCCCCGTGCATTGGCACTTTGTTCATCACGAAGCGCACTGGCCAGCGGGATCAGGATCGAAGGTCGCCCGATCACCGTAATATCAGCAATCGACGATGCCCCGGCGCGCGAGATCACCAATTGCGCCTCGGCAAGCCTGCCCGGTACGTCGGTAAAAAAGGTCTGAACATCCGCCGTGATGCCGATTTCGCGGTAGCGCGCTTCGACCGTTTCAAGATCCTCTTCACGCGCCTGATGCGAGACCCTGAGATGCCGTAATACCTCGTCTGGTAACAGCGCAATCGCGCCCGGAACCACTTGCGACAACACCCGCGCCCCTTGCGAGCCACCCATCACCAGCAGGCTCATCGGATAATCACCGGGTTCGATATATTGGGCGTTTTCGCGTTCCAAAACGGCGCCGCGCACAGGGTTTCCGGTGTGAATACCCTCAACCCCTTTGGGCAAATCCGTCGGCCATGTCCCACAGGCGACCTGATTGACCCGGCGGACAAACAATCGGTTGACCCGGCCCAGAACACCGTTTTGTTCATGCAACAGCCGTGGCCGCCGTGTGATCCAAGCCGCCGTCATCGCCGGAAAAGCCGGATAGCCGCCGAACCCGGCTACAACGTCAGGTTTTTCCATCAGCATCCTGATGGTTGCGGTAAACACGCCTTTCAGCAAACGAAACGGCGTGGCGATGCGCCCACGCAATCCACCGCGGGCGAATGTCGCGCTATCCACCACCTCGATCTCAACCGCATCAGGAAAACCGCTGGTATACCGCGCCCCGCGCGCATCTGTTGACAGCTTCACACGCCACCCGGCGTTCAGCATTTCTTCGGCCAACGCCTGCGCCGGAAACATATGACCACCAGTGCCACCCGCCGCGATAACCAGCGTTCTTTGCTTGCTTTTTGCGCTCATTCCGCTCACCCCGCCCGGCGACGGAAAATATCATGCATTTCGCCTTGGGGTCTTGTGCGGGTAAAAGCCAGCAACATGCCAAGCGCAATGCCAGCCGCCACCAAGGATGAGCCACCATAAGACACGAACGGCAAGGTCATGCCTTTGGCAGGCAATAACCGCGCAGCAACCCCAAGATTTATAAGGGCCTGCATGGCAAACAACGCCGCCAAACCCGTTCCGGCCAGCCGCGTGAAAGGATCGCGTTCGCGGATCAGGCGGAACATTGAACGCACTGTTACAACCATGAACAAAAAGATCACTGCCAGCACCAAAATCAGACCATATTCTTCGGCCGCCACGGCGATGATGAAATCGGTATGGGCGTCCGGCAATAACCATTTGACGGTACCACCACCGACACCAACACCAAAAAAGCCGCCTTCCTGAATGGCATTCGCAGCATAACCAAGCTGCGTTGTCGGATCGACCTCGGCACTTAAAAACCCGTCAATCCGGCGGGCAAAATGTTCAGAATACTGATAGGCCAGCGTGCCGCCGAAAACCGTGGCCCCCGCGATCGCCACCAGCACCAGCATCGGCGCCCCGGCGACAAAATACATGATGCCCCAGCTTGCCAAAATCAGGCTCGCCTGACCGAAATCCGGCTGCATCACCAAAAACCCAACAAGGACCAAAGCAACCAACAACGATAAGCGCTTGCCCGGTGGGCCGAAAATTTCAGAACTGGCCGACATCAACCAGGCCGCGAAAATAACGAAGCCGGGTTTCAGAAACTCCGACGGCTGGACCGAGGTAAATCCAAGCGAATACCACCGCGTCGCCCCTTTGCCGAAATCTGTCCCAAAAAGCGGCAACATCGCCACCGCTGTAAAGGCCAGAACAAACCCCAAAACCCCAAGCCGCCGCACCAAAAGCGGCGACATCATCGACGTGATTATCATTGCCGTAAGGGCTACGCCGCCAAATACCGCCTGTCGCGTCACATAGTGGAACGGCGAATAACCGGTTTTTGACGCCAGCGGGGGCGATGCGGCAAAGCCCAATAACAGACCAACCGCAAACAGCAAAAGCACGCAGGACATCGTCCAGCGATCCACAGTTCGCCACCATTTAGGCAAGATCGGCTCACCCGACCTGACCGGGCTTGCGCCATGCACCATCTCTGTCATTGGTCCGCTCTGAAACCTCTGCCCGCTGCCGGTTTGTCCAGTCAGCTTTTGTTATGGTGAAACTATAGGGGCTTTCGCAGTCTGAGGCCAGTATTTATTGCCGCGCTCAGGCCCGTTCGGTTTCATTGTTCCAGAAATACTCTCGGGGGTTTCAAAGGGGGCAGACAGCCCCCTTTGCCCTCGCTCATTTGCGCAGCAAAGGGCAAACCGTGCCCAAATCAACCGTCAGCCCGCCAGAACCTTTTCAACGCAAACGGCAAAATCTTCGCCCCGGCGTTCAAAATTCGGATACTGATCAAAACTTGCCGCCGCCGGGGCCAGCAAAACCGTATCCCCCGCCTCGGCCTCAGCCGCTGCATGCGCCACCGCTGTCGCCATGTCGCCACAAATCTCATAGGGCAAATCGTTTAACTGCAAGGCAAAATCCTCGGCTGAATGGCCAATCAAATAGGCCTTTGCCACGCGATCAAGCAGCGGTGCCAGTGACCCAATTCCACCCTCTTTGCCCAGCCCACCCAAGATCCAGCGCACCGATTTGAAGGCCTGAATGGCCTTGCCTGCACTGTCCGCATTAGTGGCTTTACTGTCGTTGACAAACGTCACGCCATCCTTGGTACCCAACACTTGCGAACGATGTGGCAATCCGCGAAAACTCGCAAAACTTGCCTCGATCAGACGCGGTGCCAGACCGATTGATCGACAAACCGCATAAGCGGCGCAGGCGTTTTGGTGGTTGTGCGCCCCGGGTAAGCTGGCAATCTTACGCAGATCAATCGCCGCCATTTGTTTACTTCGCCGCCATTCGGTCAAAAAACCTTTGCGGGCAAAAACGCTCCAATCCTCGCCCGACAGTTTTCGGGCGGCGGAAATTTGGATGACCGGCTCACCGGTTTCGGCTTTTTCACGCATCTGATTGGCAAGAAACTGCCCCTCAACCTCGTCCACGCCAATGATGGCGCGATCTGGTCCACCTTCGGCAAAGAGCCGTCGTTTTGCCGCGAAATACCCGCCAATGCCACCGTGCCGGTCCAGATGATCCGGCGTCAGGTTCATGAAAACCCCGATATCCGGGGCAAGCGCGCGCGCCAGTTCGATCTGATACGAAGACAGCTCCAACACCACAACCTCACCTTCCGAGGCTGGATCAAGGTCAAGCACGCCGCGCCCGATATTGCCCGCCAGCTGCACCTGTTTGCCCTGATCCTCAAGAATATGCGCAATCAAGGCCGAGGTGGTCGATTTGCCATTAGACCCGGTGACCGCCACCACGCGCGGCATGACATCGAACTTGTCCCATTCTTCGGTCGCGTAGGATCGGAAAAACAGACCAATGTCGTTGTCAACGGCCACACCATTTTCCCAAGCCGCACGAATGATCGGATTGGGCGTGGGGTAAAGATGCGCAATACCAGGCGACACGATCAGGGCGACCACGTCTTTCCAGGCACCGGTTTTTGTCAAATCATGCAGGGTTAAACCCGCCTCAACCGCGCGCGTGCGGGCCTCGGCACTGTCGTCCCAACAAAGCGCAATCGCACCACCGGCCTCAAGCGCGTGCGCTGCCGACAGGCCAGATCGGCCAAGTCCCAGCACCGCAACCCTGTGGCCGCGATATCCGCGAACCGGGATCATCTGAGTTTCAACGTCGCCAGCCCAACCAGCGCCAGAATAAGCGAGATGATCCAGAACCGGATCACGATCTGAGGCTCGGACCAGCCGCGTTTTTCATAATGGTGATGAATGGGTGCCATCAGGAACACGCGCTTGCCAGTGCGCTTGAAATAGAGCACCTGAATGATAACCGACAGTGCCTCAACCACAAACAGCCCGCCGACGATGGCCAGAACAATCTCGTGTTTTGTGGCAACCGCAATTGCCCCCAAAGCCCCGCCCAGCGCCAAAGATCCGGTATCGCCCATAAACACCGCCGCTGGTGGTGCGTTATACCACAAAAAGCCCAATCCGCCGCCAATCAAGGCCGAACAAAACACCAGAATTTCACCGGTTCCCGGCACATAATGCACGTCCAGATATTGCGTCACGTCCACACGTCCAACCGCATAAGCGATGATACCCAGCGTCGCCGCCGCAATCATCACCGGCATGATCGCCAGACCGTCCAGCCCATCGGTCAGGTTAACAGCATTGGCTGAACCGACGATCACGATCATGGCAAACGGAATAAACAGATAGCCAAGGTTAACCAGAACATCCTTGAACACCGGCATCGCCAATTGCCCGGCCAGCGGATCCGGGTGAAACATTGTGGCCCAGTAGCCAGCAATTGCGGCAACCAACAGACCAATGCCAAACCGCACCCGGCTGGAAACGCCTTTGGAGTTGTTTTTCGTGACTTTGGTGTAATCGTCAGCAAACCCAACCAGCCCAAAAGCCACGGTGACAAAAAGCACCAGCCAGACAAACGGATTGTCAAGCCGGGCCCAGATCAACGTTGAAACTGTCAGCGCACCAAGGATCAGAACACCACCCATGGTCGGTGTGCCAGCCTTGTCCAAGATATGGCTTTGCGGCCCGTCTTCGCGGATCGGCTGGCCATTGGTTTGCTTGCGTTTCAACAGGTTGATCAGCGGTTGGCCAAAGATAAAACCGAAAAGCAACGCCGTGAAAAACGCGCCGCCCGAGCGCAGCGTGATATAGCGAAACAGGTTAAAGGCCCCGTCCCCGTCTGAAAGCTCATAGAGCATATAAAGCATGCGCGCCTGTCCCTTTTATCCGTTGGCGTTCGCTTGACCGAGTTTTCGGATGGCGTCAACCACCAGCGACGCCCGCGACCCTTTTGATCCTTTGACCATGACCACATCACCCGCATCCAGCAAGCGGTGCACCCGATTGGCCAGCGTTTCGGCGGAAAAATGCCATTCGCCCTGCTTTTCAACCGGCAGGGCCTGATGCAGATTTTCCATTAACGGCCCGGCGCAATGCACCAGATCAACGGCCTGCATCCCCGGCATTTGCGTCAAATCCGCGTGGCGATCAGCCTCATCTTGGCCCAGTTCCAGCATATCCGACAAAATCGCAATACGGCGCCCCTTGCGCACACGGCCAACACCGTCAACCGGGCTGCTGTCGGCCAACACGTCAAACGCCGCCTTCATCGAGGCAGGATTGGCGTTATAGGCATCATCTATCAGTTCCAGCTTAAGATCCGGTTCATTTGGATCAAGCGCAATCCAATGCCGCTGGCCCCGCCCCTGCGGTGGCAGCCAGGTCGCCAGATCAAGGGCTGCAATCACCGGGTCAGCGCCAACGGCCCGGACCGCCGCCAAGACCGCCAGACCATTCAGCGCCAGATGCCGCCCGGCTGCCCCTATCTTGAACAGGCTGTCGCGACCGCGGATGATCGCTTGTACGCTGGACACACCGCCATAGAAATGCACATCGCTCAGCCGGTAATCCGCGCGCTGGTCCTCGCCAAAAGTGATGATTTCGGCTGGTACAACACTTGCGGCATTGGCCAGAATATCAAAAGTCGCAATATCGCGGTTCAGAATGGCAATTCCACCCGGCGCAAGGCCATCGAATATTTCGGCCTTGGCGTGGGCTATATCATCGACCGAGCTGAAAGCCGCCATATGTGCCTCGGCCACGGTCGTGATCAGGGCCACATCCGGTTTGCTTAGCCGACTAAGCGGCGCGATTTCACCGGGATGGTTCATGCCGATTTCAAGAATGGCAAAATCGGTTTCGCGCGGCATCCGCGCCAGCGTCAGCGGCACGCCCCAATGGTTGTTCAGGCTCATTTCAGCCGCATGCACCCGGCCCTGCCGTTCCAGCACATATGCCAACATATCCTTGCTTGTGGTCTTGCCGACCGACCCCGTCACCGCAATCACCTGCGCATCAACGCGCACACGGGCGGCAGCACCCAATGCCTCTAGCCCGGCCAGAACGTCATCAACGATCAGCAGTGGCGCATCCTGCGGCAAATCTTCAGGCAGACGCGAAACCAACGCCGCCGCCGCGCCATTTTTCAAGGCTTGCGCGACAAAATCGTGACCGTCGCGCACATCCTTGAGGGCGACAAACAAATCGCCCTCAACAAGGGTGCGCGTGTCGATCGAAACACCGCCAGCCTGCCAATCGCCGATCACCCGGCCACCGGTTGCGGCGGCGGCCTCGGCGGCTGTCCATAGCACGCTCATGCGCGCAATCCATCAAGGGCCGCGACCGCAACGCTGGCTTGCTCGACATCGCTGAAATCCAGCACATCATCGCCAATTGTCTGGCCGGTTTCGTGGCCTTTGCCCGCGATCAGCAAGGTATCCCCCGGCCCCAGCGCGTCGACGCCTGCCAGAATGGCCGTAGCCCGATCATCAATTTCGGTCGCATCAGGACAAGCCGCCAGAATTTCAGTGCGGATATCCCCAGGCGTTTCGCTGCGCGGGTTGTCATCTGTGACAAAAACCACGTCGGCGTTTTCAGCAGCGGCGCGTCCCATCAGGGGCCGCTTGCCTTTGTCGCGATCCCCACCGGCACCAAAAACCACAATCAGCCGCCCCATGACATGCGGGCGCAAAGCCGTTAGCGCGGTCTTAAGCGCATCAGGCGTATGCGCGTAATCAACAAAAACACTGGCACCATTCGCCCGCGTCGCCGCCAGTTCCATCCGGCCACGCACGGTTTCAAGTCCGGGCAAGCATTTGAAAACGTCCTCGGCCGCAGCGCCACAGGCAATCGCCAAACCCGCCGCCAGCAAAACATTACCCGCCTGAAAACCACCAATCAGCGACAGGCGCGCCATATGTACCTGCCCGCCGTAAGAGAACCGCAAATCCTGCCCGGTCGCGTCAAATCGCTGCCCCAGAATACGCAGATCGGCCCGTTCATCTGTGCCAACCCATAAGTGTTTCTGCCCGCGTGCGGTGGCAATCGCGGACATATCTTGGCCGCGTGCATCATCAATATTGATGACAGCGGTTCCGCCGCTCGGCAACACACGGTCAAACAACCCGGCCTTGGCGTCGAAATATTCGTCAAAACTGCTGTGATAATCCAGATGGTCCTGCGTGAAATTGGTAAATCCAGCGGCAGTTAACTTAACGCCATCAAGACGGCGCTGCGCCAATCCGTGCGACGAGGCCTCCATCGCGGCGTGGCTGATATTCTGCGCCGACAGATCGCGCAAAAGACCGTGCAGCGTTATCGGTTCAGGCGTTGTGTGGGCCAGCGGCGCTGCGATGCAACCCTCGACACCCGTTGTGCCGAAATTGACCGCCCGCAAGCCCAGCCCTTCCCATATCTGGCGGGTAAAACTGGCGACTGATGTTTTGCCGTTGGTGCCTGTCACCGCCACCATGGTTTCGGGCTGTGTTTCAAACCAAAGCGCGGCGACTTTAGACAAGGTCAGTCGCGGGTCATCCGCAATCACCAAGGTCACGTTGCCCGAGGCCAGAACCTCTGCAGCCAAATCCGCCCCTGCCCGGTCGGTCAAAACCGCAACTGCCCCCATGCGAACCGCGTATTGAATGAATTCAGCCCCGTGCACATTAACGCCCGGCAAGGCCGCAAATAAATGCCCCGGTTTTGTCAGGCGGCTATCGACGGAAAGTCCGGAAATCAGCGCGTTCTGCCCATCGTTGGGCGTAAGTCCCAGCGCGATCAGTGTTCTAGCAGGCACTTTTTCTTGAGCCATCCTTGATGCCCTTCCAGATCAGCAATCAGTATTTGGATAGCGTGTAATTCATGCCAGCAGCAGGTTCAATCTCTGGCCGCATTCCCAACAGCGGTGCGACGCGGCGAATGATCTCGGCGGCGACGGGCACAGCCGTCCAGCCTGCTGTGCGGCGCGGCTTGCTGCCTGACGTCTCGGTTGGTTCGTCCAGCGTCACCACCAGAACATATTTTGGGTCATGCGCCGGAAATACAGATGCGAAAGTTGCGATCACCCGATCCTCATAATATCCGCCGCTTGGCTTTGGCTTGTCAGCCGTGCCAGTTTTGCCGCCGACGTGATAACCTTTGACCTCACCCAGCGAGGCCGTGCCGCGTACAACCACCTGGCGCAGCATCATGCGCAGCGCGCGCGAGGTTTCCTCGGAAACGATCCTTTTACCGGATATTTTTTCGCCTTTGGCTTTTAACAAGGTGGCATCCACTCTGATCCCGCCGTTCAACAATGTTGAATAAGCCGCCGCCAGATGCACTGGACTGGCCGCAAGACCGTGGCCGTAAGAAATCGTCATCGTCGACAATTCCGACCAACGTTTGGGCAAAATTGGCCGTGATTGCCTTGCCTCGGTCACCTCAATCGGCACGGGCGAGAACAAGCCAAGGGATTCCAGAAAGGCCTGTTGCGGGCCGCCGCCGACATCCATCGCCAACCGGGCCGAGCCGATGTTGGAACTTTTGACGATCACGTCTGTCAGGCTCAGCGCTTTGCCGTAATTGTGGAAATCTTTAATGGAATACTTGCCCCATTTTAGTGGCCCGCGAATATCAATCATCGAATCCGGTGTCACCAAACCCTGATCCATCGCCATTGCGGCGGTAAATATCTTGAAGGTTGAACCCAGTTCATACAACCCCTGCGCCGCCCTGTTGAACAAAGGAGAGTCCGAGGCATCGCCCTCGACCAACGGACGCGGTCGATCATTCGGGTCAAAATCCGGCAGCGATACCATGGCGATAACCTCGCCTGTATGCACATCCATCAGCACCGCCGCTGCACCCTTGGCGTTCATCAACTTCATGCCGCCATAAAGCACCCGTTTGGTGGCCGCCTGAATAGACAGATCAATCGACAAATCCAGCGGCGCACCCTGTTCGGCGGGATCGCGCAGATACCGATCAAACTGATGTTCGACCCCGGCCACGCCAATCACCTCTGCCGAATGCACGCCCTCGCGGCCAAATCCAGCGCCACCCAGAATATGCGCCGCCAGATGGCCGTTCGGGTACAACCGCATTTCCCGTGGGCCAAATTGCAGGCCAGGCTCGCCGATATCATGCACCTGTTGTTGCTGTTCCGGTGAGATTTTGCGCCGCAGCCAAATGAATTTCCGGCTGGAATTGAATTTCTTCAGCAAGGCCTCGCCGTCCAGATCGGGAAATATATCTGCCAATTGCCGCGCGGCCAAGGCCTTGTCGATCATCATCGGCGGCTGTGCATAAAGCGAATTTGTTACCAGATTAGTCGCCAGAACCGACCCGTTTCTATCAACAATATCAGCGCGTTGGGCAATAATGACCGCGCTGGAGCCGTCCGCATGTGGCTCTTTCGGTTCGGTCCCAGCTAACAGGCCCATCCGCATACCGACCACCATAAAGGCAACCAGAAACGCCAGACTCAAAACCAACAAACGGCTTTCGGCCCTTTGGCGTTCCCGGTCGCGCATATCTTTGTGTCGCAGACGCAGGTTTTCCGCCTCGATCAGGTCCGGGTCTTCACCGGCATCACGCGCCGAAATCACACTGGCCAAAGGTCGAAGCGGAGTGCGGATCATTCTGACGCCTCCGCAGTGGGCAATTCAGTTGGCAATTCGGCAGGCAATTCGGCAAGCGGCAGATCAAATTCGGCCAACAGATCAACAGGATCGTTCAGATCATTGACATCAAGCTTGGGAAACGTCACCTGTTCCACAGTGCCAAAATGGTCCGGCGTCAACGGCATCAATTGCAACGCCTGATAATTCAAATCCGTCAGTTCCCTCAGCCGGTCAGGCCGATTAAGATAGGCCCACTCGGCCCGCAATACCCCCAGTTGTTCACGGGATTGCCCGATTTCGCGCTGCAATTCGTCCACCCGACGCAGCACCGATTGTGTGGCGTAATTTTCGTTATAGGCCCAGTAGGCCAACCCGATCACAGCGAAAGCTGCCAGCGTATATAAAAATGAACGCATCAGATCACCTCTAATGCAATATTCGGCAAACCAAGGTCTTGGGCATCAACCGGGCCAGACGGTGCCACAAGCCGCCGCGCCATACGCAGCTTGGCCGAGCGTGCACGCGGGTTTTCCGCCATCTCGTCATCGCTTGGGCCGATCGCCTTGCGGCTTAACCGCTCAAACCGGGGCAAATCCATTTCAAGCTCGGGCGCGAACCGATTGCCGCGCGGGCCAGCACCTGAACGCGCTGCCAAAAACCGTTTCACAATCCTGTCTTCCAGCGAATGAAACGTCACAACGGCCAAAATGCCGCCCGGCTTCAGCGCATTTTCAGCCGCGATCAATCCGTCAACCAGTTGCCGCAACTCATCATTCACCGCAATCCGCAAAGCCTGAAAACTGCGAGTGGCAGGATGAACCTGACCGGGTTTCGGCCGGGGCAGACAGCTTTCGACCAGCTTGGTCAATTGCGCAGTCGTCGTAATTGGGCCCGCTTTGCGATCATTAACAATCCGGCGCGCGATCCGGCGCGAGGCACGTTCTTCGCCGTATTGATACAGAATATCCGCCAAAAGCTTTTCGTCAGCGCCGTTCACAATATCCGCCGCCGATTTGCCGGTCTGGCTCATCCGCATGTCCAAAGGGCCGTCTTTGGCAAAGGAAAAACCACGATCCGCCTCGTCGATCTGCATCGAAGAAACACCGATATCCAAAACCACACCGTCCAGCGGCAGGGCACCATGCTGATCTGCAAGCATATCAAGCTGGCCAAACTCGCCCGCGATCATCACCAGACGCTCGCCATACTGCGCTGCCCAACGCTCGGCACGCTGAAACACATCAGGGTCGCGGTCTACCGCCAAAACCCGCGCAGCCCCTGCATCAAGCAAAGCGCGCGTATACCCGCCAGCGCCAAAAGTCCCGTCCAGCCAGACGCCGTTGACAGGTGCAATCGCCGCCATAATAGGTTCAAGAAGGACCGGAATATGCGCCGGAGAGGTTGAGGAAGCGTCAGAAGCGGGCTTTGCTTTCTTCGCCATTTTCTAACCCTGTTTCCCCGCATCAGATCCGGCGTCCAACAGGATCAGCGGATCAAAATCTTCGTCAAATTCGTCAATCATATCTTCTAGTCGATTGGCCTGCGCCTCGTAAGCGGCGGGTTGCCATATCTGAAACGTGTCACCTGAAGCGATAAAGAAGGCCTCATTGGTGATGCCGATCTTGTCACGCAGCTTGGTTGACAGAACCAGACGCCCGGTCTCGTCGACCTGTATCTGCACAGCCTGACCTGAAAACATCCGTTCTAACAGGCGGCGGTCTTTGCTGCCGCGCGGCATGTTGGCGATGCGTTCATCCACCTCGTCCATCGCGGTTACTGAAAAGCCTTCCAGAAACGGTCGCGACCGGCCGCCGTAAACAATCACAAGATTTGGGTTTAATCCGTCGGTCCATTCAGGGTCATTTTCTTCCAGCACGCGACGAAACGCAGCCGGGATAGATACCCTGCCTTTGGCGTCCACCTTATGGACGCTTTCGCCTCTGAATCTACGTGCCACTGTCCCTGCGGCCTTTCCTTGTTGCCATGTCCTAAGACGGGAAACGGCGGATCAAGCTGCTGCCACTGCTTGATCCGCCGTCCTCGTTCCGTCTTTCGGACCGGTCCGGCTTTGTCGCCACCTGGGGGGGTGTCTGCTCGCGTACGCGCCGGATCTTCTTGGTGATGAAAAGCGGGAGCCTGTATGAAACCTGCTTGGGTTTTGGGTCTTAACGCCCTTGTTGTTCCCCGTTCTTCATCTTGCATACAGGGATACTATGGGAATTTATGGAAAACAAGGGTCTTGAATGGGAATATGCACAATTTGCCCGATCTGAGCATCCTGATGGATCAATGACAATGGCCCCATTGGCGGCTTATTAGCCTCAATTTGTGGACAACCAAACTTCCATCACTAAATGTGGTGCCAATCATCGCGTGACCACTTTTTCCCACAAAATCCCGGAAAAATATCGCGTGCGCGGAACGTTACAAGAACATTCGCGACATTACTTGGAACCGCGCGCAAATAATTGATTCGTTTATCGGAAAACCGCTGGCTTCAGCAGCACATTTCTCAGCAAAAGGGCCAGAGACAGCGCTGTGCAACAGAATAAATGATCTTCAAACCCAGAACCAAAGCATCATAACGCAAATCGCACGCCCGCATTTCATGGTTCTAAAAATACTCGCCTGCGCAGCACATCGCCCCAAAGGGGCTGAAAGTAATGGCCCAAAGGGCCGCTATTTCCTTGCGTTACGCCAGACCCTCGTCAATCAAGCCTTTTGCAATCGCGCTATATGCCAGCGCAATCGGCCCATCGCCAACAGCAATTGGCGTTCCCTCGTCGCTGGCCAGACGCACGCTGATATCAAGCGGTATCTCACCCAAAAACGGCAATCCCAACCGCGCAGCATCAGCTTTGGCACCACCATGGCCGAAAATGTGGTCTTCATGCCCGCATTTCGGGCAAACATAGCTCGACATGTTTTCGATCATGCCGACCACCGGCACTTTGGTCTTTTCAAACATGTTGATGGCTTTGCGGGCATCCAACAGCGCAATATCCTGCGGTGTCGACACCACAATGGCGCCGGTCACATTGGTCTTTTGCGCCAGCGAAATCTGCACATCGCCCGTACCTGGCGGCAAATCGACGATCAGCACATCAAGTTCACCCCAACGCACCTGCCCCAGCAATTGCTGCAACGCCCCCATCAACATAGGACCGCGCCAAACAACAGCCTCGTCTTCTTTCAGCATCAGACCCATGGAGATGAACGTCACCCCATGCGACACCAACGGAATAATCTCTTTTCCATCGGGCGATGCCGGGCGCTCGTTCAACCCCATCATACGATGCTGGGAAGGCCCGTAAATATCAGCGTCGAGCAAACCAACACGGCGACCTTGCCGTGCCAACGCCACGGCCAGATTGCTTGAAACCGTCGATTTACCAACCCCGCCTTTACCCGAGGCAATCGCCAGAATGCGATCAACCCCGGCAACCGGTTCCGGTCCGGCCTGCGGCTTGGGATGGCCACCGATTTTCAGGTTGGGCGGCGTCTGTGCCGATTTTGGGTCCGCCACATGAGCCGTCAAAATCACAGATGCACCAGACACACCGTCAAGACCAGAAATCAGGGCTTCAGCCGCCGCGCGCACAGGTTCCATCGCGGCGCCTTTGTCAGCGGCCACTTCCAGCACAAATCGCACAGAAACCTGCCCGGCCTCGCCCTCGACATTCAGCGCGCGCACCATGTCACGTGACACCAGGTCCCCGCCATCTGGCAGGCTGATCCGTTTCAGGGCTTCAAGTACGTGTTGCTTTGTGACAGACATCTTATCGCATCCCGGTTTCCATGATTGTCCAAGAGACTTACATTGGGTAAATCGTGCTAAAGGGCAATAGCCGACTGAAATAAATAACGAGAGAGCATGGAAACCCTTTTCGAGGCCTGGCATCTTGTAGCGGCGCGCGATCCCGCTTTGATGCAAATCGTCGGCCTGTCGCTTTATGTCAGCCTGACCGCCAGCTTTCTGGCGGCCTGTATCGGTATTCCGCTGGGGGCCGCGTTGGCGATCTGGTCGTTTCCGCTCCGGGGCGTGCTGGTTGTGCTGTCCACATCCCTGATGGCGCTGCCCCCAGTTGTGGTTGGCCTGTCGGTCTATTTACTGCTGTCGCGCGCGGGCCCTTTGGGCGCGCTTGGCCTGTTATTCACGCCCGGCGCGATGATTATCGCCCAAACCATCCTGATCACCCCGATCATCCTTGCCCTCACGCGCGAGGCGGTGCTGCCGCTCAGGCGCGACTATGACGCCTTGTTATTGTCGGTCGATGCCGGGCCACGCCTGAAGCTTGTGACTCTGATCTGGGACGCGCGGTACGGCGTCGTCACCGCGATCCTTGCGGGGTTTGGCCGCGCCTTGGCCGAGGTCGGGGCCGTGCTGATCGTTGGCGGTAATATCAACGGCCTGACGCGGGTGATGACGACGACAATCGCGCTTGAAACCTCAAAGGGCAATCTGGAACTGGCGCTCGCACTTGGCACCATCCTTTTGACCATCGCAGTCAGCGTTAACGCCCTCATTCACGGATTGGCCCGTTTCGGGCGGCGTTATGAGGTGACGAGATGACTGCACCACGCCTGCATTTTGAAAACGTAGAATTTCGGGCCGACAAAACCGCCCTGCTAGGTCCGGTCAGCCTGACCCTGAACAGCCCTGGCATAACCGTGATTATGGGGCCGAATGGTGCTGGCAAAAGTTTGTTTTTATACGCAGCCCACGGCTTGCTTGGTCGCCATTCGGGTGCTGTGACGTGGAACGATATTCCGGCGCAAACCTCGCGTGGAACACGCGGTTTTGTGTTTCAGACGACGCCCATTCTGCGCCGTTCCGTGGCTGGCAATATCGCCTTTGCCCTGCACGCACGCGGCCTGAGCCGCCATGAGAAATCGGCCCGCGTCGCCCAAGCCCTAACCGAAGCCCGCTTGGACGCCGACCCCGGAAAACCCGCCGCAACACTTTCAGGCGGCGAACGGCGGCGTCTGGCGCTGGCCCGCGCCATCGTGACCGAGCCTGAAACCGTATTGCTGGATGAGCCTTCGGCCAACCTCGACCCCGCATCGACCGCAGCGTTAGAAGAAGTGCTGCGCCGGATTTCTGCAAGCGGCACCAAGATCCTGCTATCAACGCATGACATCGCGCAGGCCCGCCGCCTGGCTGGTGACATCTTATTTTTTGACGAAGGCGCGCTTGTTGAACAAGCAGACGCCAAAGCCTTTTTTGCCGGACCAACCAGCCCAGCCGCACAAAAATACCTGAAGGGTGAATTGTGAAACACCTCTTGTGCGCCCTGTTTTTGGCTGTCTTTGCGGCCCCTCTGCTGGCTGGCGAAAAATACATCACCTTAGCCTCGACCACATCAACGCAAAACTCTGGCCTGTTTGATGCCATCCTGCCGCTGTTTACCGCCAAAACCGGCATTAAGGTTCGCGTGGTCGCCGTTGGTACGGGACAGGCTTTGCGCATCGCTCGCAACGGTGACGCCGACGCGCTGTTGGTGCATCACCGCCCGTCTGAGGAGGCTTTCGTTGCCGAAGGCTACGGCATCGACCGTCTGGATGTGATGTATAATGACTTTATTCTCGTCGGCCCGGAAACTGATCCGGCCCAAATCAGCAAGGCCGAAAACGCCATTGGCGCGCTCAGTTCAATCGCGCACACATCCGCCAATTTTGCCTCACGCGGGGACGATAGCGGCACCCATAAGAAAGAACAGGAACTGTGGCGCGCAGCGGGCATCTCACCAAGCGGTCGATGGTATCTTGAAACCGGGTCGGGCATGGGGGCCACCCTCAATTTTTCCAAAGCGAAACTGACCTATACCTTAACAGATCGCGGTACATGGATCACCTTTGGCAACAAGGGCAGTCTAAAGCGTTTGTTCAGCGGCGACAAATCCCTGTTCAATCCCTACGGCATCATTCTGGTCAATCCAGCACGGCATCCGCATGTCAAACTGGACATGGCGCGTGCCTTTTCCGACTGGATGATTTCACCCGAAGGTCAAAAGGCCATCAGCGATTTTCGCATAGACGGATTTCAGGCCTTCTGTCCGAACGCCAACAACATCGCCGCCGAAATCGCGGACCGCGCCGCCTGCCCTGCCGAGGCTGACTAGGGCCAGCGCTCAAAGCCCGGCCAAGCCCGCAAGCCATGCAAAAAGCGCATATCGGATTTGATCAAATCCCGGATTGTCCTGCCGTTTAAAAGGCCTAGATAGGCTTTAGAAACGTACACCAGATAATCGGAATTCAGCCATGGCTTTTGCAATCACATCCAACCCGACCAACGGTTCTGCCTATCAGGCAATCCTGCGCATATTGCACAGCTTTGTTCAGGCAACAGCGCGTCGTCGGGCATATCTTGAAACCCGGCGTGAACTGTCATCCCTCAGCGATGCAATGCTGGCTGATCTTGGCCTGACTCGTTCGCAAATCAACCGGGTCTCGCATGACGCGGCGATCGGTCTGACCGATTAATCCAAACGTCTAAACCAAACGACCTCCCTGTCGGACCCCGGCCCTCCCTCCGGTGTCCTGCACCAAAAACGGCAGCGCGACCCTCCCTCGCGCTGCCGTTTTTTTGTTTTTGGATTGCAAGCCTGTCGAGTGGGCGCACCAAACGGCACGTTAGAACGGCACGTCGTCCGAGGTCGAAACATAACTTGCCACGACCTTTTTCTCGCCTGCTTTTTCAAACGCCACTGACAATTTATCGCCTTCAATACCGACAATGGCGCCGTAGCCGAATTTCTGATGAAACACCCGATCCCCCAGCCCAAAACTTGACACGGCTTCAAGGTCGATCACCACATTGCGGGCCTCGCGCGGCTGGCTCATACCACGCTGGCCGCTGCGGGCCTGCATGCGTTTCCAACCCGGCGAGTTGTAAACATCGGCCTTCGTTGCGCGTTCTTCCAGCCCAGATCCGCGAACCACCCCGTCCGTCCCCGGCGTCGCAGCGGCCCCAAACCCGCCGCCATAAAGACCTGGTGGGGTCAGCACCTCGACATGTTCTGCTGGTAATTCATCGACGAACCGCGACGGCAACGCCGATTGCCATTGGCCGAAAATCCGGCGATTAGCGGCAAATGAAATGGTGCACAGCTCTTCCGCCCGCGTGATGCCGACATAGGCCAGCCTGCGTTCCTCTTCCAAACCTTTCAGTCCGGTTTCATCCATCGAGCGTTGTGACGGGAACAAACCATCCTCCCAACCCGGCAGAAACACGGCGGGAAATTCCAGGCCTTTGGCCGCGTGCAGGGTCATTATCGACACTTTTTCGGCCGCATCTTCCTGTTCGTTTTCCATGATCAGCGACACATGTTCCAAAAACCCTTGCAGGTTTTCAAACTGCTCAAGCGCTTTAACCAATTCTTTCAGGTTTTCCAGCCGACCGGGCGCCTCGGGCGTTTTTTCCGCCTTCCAGTGATCGGTATACCCGCTTTCCTCCAAAATCATTTCGGCCAGTTCCAGATGGTTGCCACCCTGTCGCGCCACCAGTGCCCAGCGATCAAACCCGGCCATCAACAGCCCGGCATTCTTGCGATATCGCGCGCCAAGTGATCCGTCCTCAAGCGATATCCGCAGCCCTTCGAGCAGTGACACACCATTGGCGCGGGCCGCGTGGGTAATTTGTTGCATCGCCTTGTCGCCAAGGCCGCGCTTCGGTGTGTTCACAATCCGCTCAAACGCCAGATCATCATCGGGGCTGACCGTGACCCGGAAATACGCCATCGCATCGCGTATTTCCAAACGCTCATAAAACCGGGGCCCGCCGATAACCCGATACGGCAAACCAATGGTCAGAAACCGATCTTCAAACGCCCGCATCTGGTGGCTGGCCCGCACCAGAATCGCCATGTCATCCGGTGAAACCGGATCAAGCCCGCGCGCGCCGCGTTGCAGGCCCTCAATCTCTTCGCCAATCCAACGCGCTTCTTCCTCGCCATCCCAATGGCCAATCAGCCGCAGCTTTTCGCCGTCAGTCTTGTCCGTCCACAGCGTCTTGCCCAAACGATCCTCGTTGCCGGAAATCACGCCTGACGCCGCTGCCAAAATATGGTGGGTCGAGCGGTAATTTTGCTCCAGCCGGACAGTCACAGCACCGGGAAAGTCCGTTTCAAACCGCAGGATGTTGCCAACTTCCGCCCCGCGCCAACCATAAATCGATTGATCATCATCGCCAACACAGCAGATATTCTTGTGACTGGCCGCCAACAGCCGCAGCCACATATATTGCGCCACGTTGGTGTCTTGGTATTCATCGACCAGAATAAAGCGAAACCAGTCCTGATATTTGCACAAAACATCGGGATGGGTCTGAAAGATCGTCACCACATGCAGCAACAGGTCGCCAAAATCGACCGCGTTCAGGGTCTTCAGGCGTTCCTGATATTGCTCATAAATCTCTGTGCCGCGATTGTTATAAGCGGCCACGTCAGAGGCTGGCACATTGGCAGGGGTCCAGGCGCGGTTTTTCCAGTTGTCAATCAAATGCGCCAACATCCGCGCTGGCCAGCGTTTATCGTCAATGTTTTCCGCCCGGATCAGTTGTTTCAGCAACCTGATCTGATCATCCGTGTCCAGAATGGTGAAATTCGACTTTAACCCCACCAATTCGGCGTGGCGACGCAAAATCTTGACACAGATCGAATGGAACGTGCCCATCCACGGCATGCCTTCCACCGTCTCGCCCAGCAGACGCCCGACCCGGTTCTTCATCTCGCGCGCGGCTTTGTTGGTGAAAGTCACCGCCAAAATCTCGTTCGGGCGGGCGCGTCCTGTGGTCAGAAGATGGGCGATGCGCGTGGTCAACGCTTTGGTCTTGCCGGTTCCTGCCCCCGCCAGCATCAAAACAGGGCCATCCAACGCCTCAACCGCCTCGCGTTGTGCGGGGTTCAGGTCATCAAGATAGGGACTGGATCGCGCTGCCATGGCGCGTTGCGACAAGGAAAGTGCTGCGCCTTCAAAGGCGTCCGATTCATCAAAACTGCTCATGGCCTACAATTTAGCCCTCGCGCACGGAAAATGAAAGCATGTTCGCAAAATGTTCTTTTGCATCATTGTTCCACAAATACTCAAAAACCCGGCGTCAGCGTCGCAGTCCCCTTACCCTTGGCCGCATCCCCCACTGCGCAACCTTTGTCACAGCGTCCAAATGTTACAATTCGATACAATTGGTCGGTTTTACCCTTGCCCGCTGCGACGCAGCATCCTTATACATGGCGCAAGCTGACCTGAAAAACCTGAAACGGGGAAAAATCTCTTGGCTAAGTTCAACAAAATCCTGATCGCCAACCGTGGCGAGATCGCCATCCGCGTCATGCGTGCCGCCAATGAAATGGGCAAACGCACGGTCGCTGTGTACGCCGAAGAGGATAAGTTGGGCCTGCACCGTTTCAAGGCAGACGAGGCTTATAAGATTGGCGCGGGTCTGGGCCCGGTGGCGGCATATCTTAGCATTCCGGAAATCATCCGGGTGGCCAAAATGTCAGGCGCCGACGCGATCCATCCCGGATATGGCCTCTTGTCGGAAAATCCCGATTTTGTTGACGCCTGCACGGCTGCCGGGATCGCCTTTATCGGTCCCAAGGCTGAAACCATGCGCGCCCTTGGCGATAAGGCCTCGGCCCGCAAGGTGGCGATAGCCGCAGGTGTGCCGGTCATTCCCGCGACCGAAGTTCTGGGCGACGACATGGATACGATCCGCAGCGAGGCGGCCAAGGTCGGCTATCCGCTGATGCTCAAGGCCAGCTGGGGCGGTGGCGGGCGCGGTATGCGGCCAATATTTGGCGAAAACGAGGTTGAGGAAAAAGTGCTGGAAGGCCGGCGCGAGGCCGAAGCCGCCTTTGGTAATGGCGAAGGCTATCTGGAAAAGATGATCACCCGCGCGCGCCATGTCGAGGTTCAGATCCTAGGCGACACACATGGCGAAATGTATCACCTGTGGGAACGCGATTGTTCCGTCCAGCGGCGCAATCAAAAGGTCGTGGAACGCGCCCCGGCGCCTTATCTAAGCGACGAGCAGCGCACCGAAATCTGTGCCCTTGGCCGCAAAATATGCGCCCATGTTGGCTATCAATGTGCAGGCACCGTTGAATTCCTGATGGATATGGACAGTGGCAAGTTTTATTTCATCGAAGTAAACCCCCGCGTTCAGGTTGAACACACTGTTACAGAAGAGGTCACGGGCATCGACATTGTGCGGGCCCAGATCAAGATCACCGAAGGCGCAACACTGGCCGAAGCAACCGGCGCCGCGTCGCAGTCTGATGTGCAGCTGCACGGCCATGCGCTGCAATGCCGGGTGACCACGGAAGATCCGCAAAACAGCTTTATCCCGGATTATGGCCGCATCACCGCCTATCGCGGCGCGACCGGTATGGGCATTCGTCTGGACGGCGGCACGGCCTATTCCGGTGCGGTTATCACGCGGTATTACGACAGCTTGCTGGAAAAGGTCACCGCTTGGGCCCCCACCCCGGTCGAGGCTATCGCCCGCATGGATCGCGCCTTGCGGGAATTCCGTATTCGCGGCGTCAGCACCAATATTGCGTTTGTGGAAAACCTGCTGAAACATCCGACGTTCCTTGATAACAAATACACCACCACCTTTATCGACGACACGCCCGACCTGTTCGTCTTTCGCAAACGCCGCGACCGGGCCACCAAAATCCTGACCTATATCGCGGACATCACGGTCAACGGTCACCCTGAAACCGAAGGTCGCGCCAAACCTGCCGCCACATTGCACCAGCCCAAAGTTCCCGCCAATCTGGTTGATACACCGGCACAAGGCACCCGCAATCTGCTTGCGGAAAAGGGCGCACAGGGTGTGGCCGATTGGATGGCGGCGCAAAAACAGGTGCTGATTACCGACACCTCGATGCGCGACGGCCATCAATCGCTGCTGGCAACGCGCATGCGCTCAATCGACATGATCAATGTCGCTGAGGCTTACGCCCATAACCTACCGCAACTGTTTTCGATTGAATGTTGGGGCGGGGCGACCTTTGATGTGGCCTATCGGTTCTTGCAGGAATGTCCATGGCAGCGTCTGCGCGATCTGCGCGCGGCCATGCCGAACGTGATGACGCAAATGCTGCTGCGCGCCAGCAATGGCGTAGGTTATACCAATTATCCCGACAACGTGGTGCAATTCTTTGTTCGGCAAGCCGCTGAAACCGGGGTTGACGTGTTCCGGGTGTTTGACAGCCTCAACTGGGTTGAAAACATGCGCGTGGCTATGGACGCGGTGATTGATACAGGCAAAATCTGCGAGGGCGCGATTTGCTACACGGGCGATATTCTTGACCCGGACCGGGCCAAATATGACCTGAAATATTACGTCGGAATGGGCCAGCAATTGCGCGATGCCGGGGCGCATGTTCTGGGCCTCAAGGACATGGCGGGCCTGTTGAAACCCGCAGCCGCCACGCAGTTGATCAAAGCCCTGAAAGAAGAGGTCGGACTGCCGATTCATTTCCACACCCATGACACGTCCGGCCTGTCGGCAGCCACCGTTTTGGCCGCTTGTGATGCCGGTGTTGATGCGGTTGACGCGGCGATGGACAGCATGTCGGGCGGCACGTCGCAACCCTGCCTTGGCTCAATCGTTCAGGCGCTGTCCAATACCAAGCGCGATACCGGCATTAACATCAAAGCGGTGCGGGCTATTTCGGATTATTGGGAAGGCACGCGCGCGCAATATGTGGCGTTTGAATCCGGCCTCACTGCCCCGGCATCCGAGGTCTACTTGCACGAAATGCCCGGCGGTCAATTCACCAATCTTAAGGCGCAGGCACGTTCCATGGGGCTTGAGGATCGCTGGCACGAAGTGGCGCAGACCTATGCCGATGTGAACGCGATGTTTGGCGATATCGTCAAGGTCACGCCGTCGTCGAAAGTTGTCGGCGACATGGCACTGATGATGGTTTCCCAAGGCCTAAGCCGCGCCGAAGTCGAAGACCCCGAAATCGAGGTCGCCTTTCCCGACAGTGTGATCGACATGCTGCGCGGCAATCTGGGCCAACCCCCCGGCGGCTTTCCACCGGCCCTGATAGCTAAGGTTCTGAAGGGCGAAAAACCCAATACGGACCGTCCCGGTAAACATTTGCCGCCCGAGGATATTGAAGCTGTGCGCGCCCATGTTTCAGCCGAACTTGACGGCTTTAAGATGGATGACGAAGACCTGAACGGCTATCTGATGTACCCCAAGGTTTACCTTGACTACATGGGACGTCACCGAATTTACGGCCCGGTCCGCACGCTGCCGACGCGCATTTTCTTTTATGGCATGGAGCCTGGCGACGAAATCTCGGCTGAAATTGACCCCGGCAAGACATTGGAAATCCGCCTGCAAACGCTGGGTGAGACCAATGATGACGGCGAGGTTAAGGTGTTCTTTGAGCTTAACGGCCAACCACGGGTGATCCGTGTGCCGAACCGCAAAGTCAAAGCCGTCACCGCAAAACGCGCCAAAGCGACCGAGGGCGATGCCAACCATATCGGCGCCCCGATGCCCGGTGCTGTTGCCAGTGTGGCCGTGACCAAAGGCCAAGAGGTCAAGGCGGGCGACATGCTGCTGACCATTGAGGCGATGAAAATGGAAACGGGTATCCATGTCGACCGCGACGCGACCGTCAAAGCGGTGCATGTGCGCCCGGGCGATCAGATTGATGCCAAGGACCTGCTGGTGGAACTGGAATAAAGCAGCCAAGCCCTTGCCCTTGCCGTCAAAACCACCATTCTGACGCAAACGGACAGGAGCGTGACATGCAAAAGCCTATCGACCTTTATTACTGGCCAACCCCCAACGGCTGGAAAATCACGATCGCGCTGGCGGAAATGGACCTGCCCTACACCCTTAATCTGGTGAATATTGGCGCGGGCGACCAATTCGCACCGGATTTTTTGGCCATTGCCCCTAACAATCGCATGCCCGCGATTGTTGACCCCGATGGGCCGGACGGCGCACCTATTTCTATCTTTGAAAGCGGCGCGATTCTGCAATACCTCGCGCGCAAAACCGGCAAGTTCTGTGGCACCACGGAACGCGAACGGATCGAGGTTGATCAATGGTTGATGTGGCAGATGGGCGGCCTCGGCCCGATGGCTGGCCAAGCGCATCATTTCATAAAATACGCCCCGGCGATGGAACCGTCGCAAGACATACCTTATGCCAAAGACCGTTACCGCAACGAGGTTAACCGCCTTTACGGTGTGTTGAACCAACGGCTGGCAGATCGGGAATTTGTCGCCGGCGATTTCTTTTCCATTGCCGATATGGCGATCTGGCCGTGGGCCGGTCTATGGGAAGGTCAGGAACAGGACATCAGTCAGTTTCCGCATATGAAAGCCTGGCTTGATCGGTGTTATGCCCGCCCTGCCGTGGTTGCCGGACGCGCCGTCGCCAAGGAACTGCGCGGCACGCCGCAGAATGACAAAGAGGCGCAAAATAACCTGTTTGGCCAGAAGGCGCGTTAACTACCAGAGCCACGTTTCTTTAACCTGAAACAGTTGAGCGGCCCTGTCCATTTGGTTAGGCGCGCAATTCATTCCGAAAACCGGATCCCACTTTTCGGATTGCGCGCGGGCAGCAACCTCAACCCTGATCTTTTGGGGTTTCTTCAATGGCGTAGGTGTTGAACAGCCGCATCTGGGTCATAAAAAACAAAAACATGATACCGGTCAGCCCGAAGGTTTTGAAATTGACCCACGCGTCGGTTGACATGGTGCGCCAGACAAACTCGTTGGCAATCGCCATACTTGCCAGAAACGCCGCCATACGACGGGTGAAAATCATCCAGCCTTTGGGTTGCAGCGGCATCGCGTCATCCATGACATATTGCAGATAACTTTCGCCGCGCAAAAGGCCAAAGCCCAGCACACCCGCAAACATCACATAGAGAATGGTGGGTTTCATTTTGAAAAAGCTGTCATCGTTGAACCAGATGCCCAGGCCCCCGAACACAACCACCAGAACCGCCGTCATCAACTGCATCCGCGACAGTTTCCCGGTCAGTTTCCACAGGATGCCGGTGGCAATCAGGATCAGCGGGATAAAAAGCGCTGTGGCGACGATGAAGCCTTCGTAAGACGTGCCGAAAATGTCGAAACTTTTATCTTTGACCCGGCCATAGCCGACAAAGAACAAAATGATCGGCCCGAGTTCGAGGGCGAGTTTGGTGGTGGTGTTGATTTTCTTTGGATTGCTCATGGGGGTGTTATGCCTCTAGCCGCCGAATTCCACAAGTACCGCACCAAGGGCAATCAGGCCCATAAGTGCGGCACGGCGTGGGCCGACGGTTTCTTTCAGGAAAAGCCAGCCAATCAGGGCGGCAAACAGGGTTGACGTTTCGCGCAGCACGGCGGCCTCGCCGACTTTATCAAGCCGGGTTGCCAACATGATCGACCCGAAACTTAACAGCGCGATTATACCCCCGACAACGCCGCGCGCCATCAAAGGCGCGAGTGTTGGTGGGTTTGACATACGCCGCCAAAGAACCGTGGCGATGATCGGGAATGCGAAACCGTCGATGACAAAAAACCACGCAAGAAAAGTGAACGGGTCGGCTGTGGCGCGGATGCCGTAAGCGTCATAGGTGGTATATCCGGCCGTCAGAATGCCGGTCAGAAAGGCCAGAACCAGCGCAATTTGCAACCGGCCGCGATCTGCTTTGGCCTTGTTCAGATTATAGGCCGCAAGCCCGAAAATACCTGCAGTCAGTGTCGCCACCCCCAGCCATTGCATGCCAGCATAGGTTTCACCAAACACATAGCCCGCAGCGATGATCGTGACCAAAGGACCGGTGCCGCGCACAACCGGATAGACCACGGTATAGTCGCCCATCGTATACGCCGTGGCCTGCATCAGCTTGTAAGCGGTGTGAATGACCCAGGCCCCGGCCAAAATCCACCACAAAAATGGTTCCGGCCAAGGCACAACAAACAGCGTGACCGGCAGCATGATCGCGCCATAAACGATATCTGTGGCCCCTCGGGTCAGCCACGGGTCATGCCGACCTTTTTGCAACGCGCCAAAGGCGGCGTGCAAAATCGCCGCCATCAATGCCAGACCAAGGGCGAGGTTATGGCCAGCAGGCGAGCCTTCTAATGAGATCAGCCAATCGGACATTCAGGACGGGCCAGTCTCAACCTTGAGGGCAGCAAGGGGCGTTGCCCCCTCGGCGCAAGGCGCCTCACCCCCAGAGTATTTTGGCAACAATGATACGCTCATTCCTCGGTGCCGGTCAGGGCGTTGGCAAAGTCTTCGGGGTCAAAGGCCTGCAGGTCGTCGATCTGTTCACCAACGCCGATTGCGTGGATGGGCAGACCAAACCGGTCGGCAAGGGCCACCAGCACGCCACCTTTGGCGGTGCCGTCAAGTTTGGTCATCACAAGGCCGGACACATCGGCGATTTTTTGGAAAATCTCGACCTGAAGCAGCGCGTTTTGGCCGGTAGTGGCGTCCAAAACCAACAAGGTGTTATGCGGTGCGGTTTCGTCTTTCTTGCGGATGACACGCACGATTTTGGCCAGTTCTTCCATCAGATCGGTGCGGTTTTGCAACCGGCCTGCGGTGTCGATCATCAGCAGATCGGCACCTTCGGCCTCGGCCCTGGTCATCGCGTCATAGGCCAGGCTGGCGGGATCGGACCCTTCGGGTGCGGTCAGAACCGGCACACCGGCACGTTCGCCCCAGACCTGCAATTGTTCAACGGCAGCGGCGCGGAAGGTATCGCCAGCGGCAATGATGACGGTTTTTCCGGCGGCGCGAAACTGGCTGGCCAATTTGCCGATGGTTGTGGTCTTGCCCGAGCCATTGACGCCAACCACCAGCACCACCTGCGGTTTTTTTGCATAAAGCGGCATCGGCTTGGCAACCGGGTCCATGATGCGCGCGACCTCGTCCGCCAAAAGCTGTTTGATGTCATTGGCGCTTAGCTTTTTGCCATAGCGGCCCTCGGCCATGTTGGCCGTAACCCTGAGCGCGGTTTCAACGCCCATATCAGCGGAAATAAGCAGTTCTTCGAGGCTTTCGAGCATTGCGTCATCAAGCACTCGCTTGACGGTTTTTTGCGATCCCGCCCGGCCCAGCAGGCGGCCAAGCAGGCCGGGCTTTGCGGCTTGTGTTTCTTCGGGTGGTGCGGCTTGTGCAGGTTCAGGTTCGGGCCCCGCTTCAGGTGCAGGCCCGGGATCCGGTTGCGGTTGCGGTGTTGGTTTGCTCTCAACTTCCTGCACTGGCGCGGGTTCAGCGACCGGCTCTGGTTCAGGCTCAGGTTCTGGAACCAAATCTGGCTCAGGCTCTGGTTCAGCAACGGCTGGTTTTTCCGGTTCAACAACCCTTGCAACCGCAGCAGGGCTGACTTCGGCTGCCTGCTCTTCCTCGCCGCCGTCATTAACGATCGCTTCAAGCCCTTCGTCGATTTTTGACGACGATTTGAACATCCGGTTCTTGAGTTTTGAGAAAAACGACATCGCCGCCCCCTGGTCATTCTGCCCTCTCCACCTAAAGCCTGTCGAAGCCAAGGAAAAGGGGGCAGTGCGACCTTTTCGACAATGAAACAGAATGATCATCTCGTTTGATACAAATCAAGTTACGAGGGCGGAACCCGCTTTAGACGTAACAAGTGTGAACAGATCAAGGAGGTCGTTATGGCGATCAAGAATATTTTGGTGGCGTATAGCGGAACAGAAAGTTCCAAATCGGCCGTAAAACTGGCGCGGATGATGGCCGAAAAATATGATGCCCACCTGACCGGTGTTCTGACCTATGCCCCCAGCGAAGTCAGTGCCGCGTTGCGGCCCTATGCCTCTGCTGAACTAAGCGGTGTGATTGCCGAAGCCGAAAAGGATCGGCGCGACACCATCCATTCTGATTTCTTCGATGTTCTGGGCCTGCCGCAAGGCGACAAAGTGCATTGGATCGAAAGCGGCGGCGATGTCGATTATTCGCTGATGGAACTGGCGCGGACTTACGACATTGTTTTGATCGGGCAATATGACGGCACGCGGGAAAACCGCAATCTGGTGCCGCATCCCGATGTTATTGCACTGAATTCCGGGCGACCTGTTTTGGTTGTGCCGCCAGTGCTGCCCGATTCTGTGCTGAACGGTGTTGCGGTTCTGGCATGGGATGGCGGAAAATCTGCGGCGAGGGCGATGTCAGACGCGATCGACATTCTTGAAACAAAATCTGAGGTTTCGGTGATCTCGGTCGGTCAGGGGACAGCTGATGTTCTGATGCGGCTTGAGGCCGTAACCAATCATCTGTCGGCCCACGGGATCAAGGCCGAGGCCGAAATCGTGCCCCGAGGCAAACGCTCGGTCGGCAAAGTGTTGCTGGAAACCGCTGAAAAACAGGGTGCTGGCATCCTGATTATGGGCGCCTATGAGCACGCGAAATTTTTTGAGGATCTGTGGGGCGGGGCTACGAATTCGGCCATGAACTCTGCGCAGATTCCGGTGCTGATGTCGCACTGACATCGCATCACGATCTTCCCTGATGACCTATTCGTAGGTCGTTAAACTCGACGGGAGGCTGTTCGCAGTCTCCCGTTTTTTTATGTCAGAACGCCAAACGTGATCAGCGCCTGCGCCAGCCAGTAAAACCCCCAGACGCCGTAAGGGGTAAAACGCGCAGCGGTGGCTGTTTCCGGCAAGCGGAACTTTTCGACAGCCAGAATAGAATCAGACAGGATAAAGAAACCCGCGCCGAGCAGAATAAGGCCGGTGCCCCCACTGGCAGGCAGGCCTAGGGCTGCAAACCCCATAAAGGCGATGGCCAGGCTATAGCCTGCGACGGGCAGGCGAAATGCGCCGAGACCGGGCCAAAGGATGCGATTTAAGACCCCGGCATAGATTGCCATTGCCAGGCAGAGCGGCCAACGCTGTGAAATCAGTGCGGCACCCTCACCAAGGTTTAGAAACAGCGGGATATAGGCCAGATGTGCTGCGAAAAAAGCCGCCATACCAGCCAGAAACGGCGTGTCCCCATCGCGCGATAGAAAAAAGTCGCCAAGTGCCGACAAAGCCAGACCGGCGACCAACAACAGCGGCCCACCTGACAGCGCGGCGTAGGCAGCAAGGCACGCGATTGCCGTGGTTTTGACCAATGTCCGAAACGGCGACACCGTTTTATGACGCGCCAAGAACCCATAAATCGCGGCATTCAACACCGAAAGCAACAGCAATACGGTCAGCAAGTTACGCTCCTTTACCCGTTCTGTTGGTCAGGTTGATACCAGCCTGCCATAGGATCAAACCTCATGCGCAAAATGTTTCATCACCATCCGGATCGGATTTGGTGCCGCCTGACCCAGACCACAAATCGATGCATCCACCATTGTGACGCACAATTCTTCCAGCAATTGCTGATCCCAATGCTCTGCCTGCATCAGTTTCACGGCTTTTTCACAGCCCGATCGGCAGGGCGTGCATTGCCCACAGCTTTCGTCTTCAAAGAACTTCAGCATATTCAGGGCCGCTGCCCGCGCGCTGTCGTGATCTGACAGAACAACAACCGCTGCTGAGCCGATAAAAGTGCCGTGCGGCTGCAAGGTGTCAAAATCAAGCGGAATGTCATTCATTGAGGCCGGCAATAGCCCCGAAGATGGACCGCCCGGTTGATAGGCTTTGAAGATGTGGCCATCCAGCATACCACCCGAAAGCGCAATCAACTCATCGATTGTCAGACCGGCAGGGGCGATTTTGACCCCCGGATTATTGACGCGCCCGGACACTGAATAGCTGCGCATGCCTTTGCGGCCATTTGCACCGTGATCGGCAAAAACAGCCCCGCCTTCGCGGCAAATCCGGCCCACCCAATGCAGGGTTTCGACGTTATGCACCAGCGTCGGTCGGTTGAACACGCCGACCTGCGCCACAAAAGGCGGGCGATGACGCGGAATGCCACGTTTGCCTTCGATGCTTTCGATCATCGCGCTTTCTTCGCCGCAAATATAAGCCCCGGCACCCCGACGCAGGTCGATATAACCGGTTTTGACTATGCCAGCCCTTTCCAGCGCAGCAATCTCGCGACGTAGAATTTTCAGCACCGCGGGGTATTCATCGCGCATATAGATAAAGCATTTTTCCGCTTCGACAGCCCAGGCGGCGATCAGCATGCCTTCCAGAAAAACATGTGGCGTGCGTTCAAGAAAATAACGGTCCTTGAACGTGCCCGGCTCGCCCTCATCGCCATTGACCGCAAGATAACGCGGCCCCGCCTCAGCCCGCACAAACGACCATTTACGACCCGACGGAAAGCCCGCACCGCCCATGCCGCGCAGGCCCGCATCCAACAAGTCCTGCTGAACTTGTTCAACGGTTTTTGCCCCGCCCTGCAGGTCGGCCAGTGTTTTATAGCCACCATTGCCCTGATAGGAAGCGAAAGCTTCATAGTCAGGCACCAGCGCGTGGACCGCACCATCGCTGATCGCGTCTTTCACCTTGTCCAACGTTGCATGATCGACATGATTATGCCCCAATTCCAGCACCGGCGCCGTATCACACCGCCCCATACAGGGCGCATGCACCACCCGAACCTGATGCGCATCAAGCCCGTCATCCAATGCTTTTTTAAGCGCCTTCGCCCCGGCCAGTTCGCAAGACAGCGACGAACATACCCGGATTGTCAGCGCAGGCGGTGGCGAGTCGCCCTCTTTCACAACATCAAAATGGGCGTAAAAGGTTGCAACTTCGTAAACTTCGGCCTGTCCGATGCGCATTTCTTCGGCCAGCGCCCGCAAATGGGCGGCCGACAAACAGCCATAAGCATCTTGGATTAAATGCAAAAACTCGATCAGCAAATCACGGTTGCGCGGCTGGCTCGACAATAATGCCGCGATGTCAGCCTGTGCCTGATCGTCCAACTGGCGGCCCTTTGGCGCGTGCCGACCTTTGCCCTTGCCGGACTTCCAGACACCTTTTTGGTCTGTGATAGCCATGTTTGAAGCCCTCGCTGAACGGATATAATCAGGCATTTTGATAGAATAGTAGAAACATCGACACCACTGCAAATGCGACGAAAAAACGGGAATATACGCGCGCATTTCCGAAAATCATTAAAATTGCGCGAAACACCGTTCGCAAGGACAAGGATTTATCAAGGAAATTCCCCGATGCTGCCCGAATTGCCGGTCACATTGACCCTGTGATGTAATGAGGGAGGGGCAGGTATGGTTTTTGCAAACCTGTTTTTTAGAATGGCGGCCCTGTTGCCGCTACCGTTTTTGGCGCTTAGCCCGTTTCTTGGCGGCAGCTGGGCCTTTGTCACCCTTTTTTACCTGACAATCTTCGCCTTTCTGGCTGACGAATCCTTGATGGCCTCGACCGATGTTAACCGGCATCCCGGCCGGGTTGAATCCCTGTTGGCGGATTCCGTGCCGGTGATTTTGGGATTTGCCCATCTTGCATTGCTGCCGATCGCCATTTTGACAGTGTCCCATGGGGCGCTTGGCACAGGCGAAAAGGTCATGATTTTTCTGGCGTTCGGCCTGTTTTTTGGAACGATCAGCACCGCAAATGCCCATGAGTTGATCCACCGGCCCGACACCATCCGCCACACGCTGGGCAAATGGATTTTCACCTCTTTGCTGTTTGGTCATCACACCAGCGCCCATCTGATCGTCCATCATCGGCACGCAGCAACACCGAATGATCCGAACTCTGCGCGGTTGAATGAAGGTGTTTACCGGTTCTTTTTTCGGGCCTGGCGCGGATCTTTCCGGGCCGGTCTGGACGGTGAAATTGCACGGCTTTCATATGCTGGCCGCGGGGCCTCGCATTTTGCTAACCCCTATTTTTTCTACTGTACCGGCGCGCTGGTTTTTCTTGCTTTGTCCGTCGCTTTGGCGGGTTGGTTCGGCCTGATCATCTATGTTGGGTTTGCCGGGCTTGCACAAACGCAATTATTGCTGAGCGATTATGTACAGCATTACGGGTTGGAGCGGCGCATTCTGCCTTCTGGGAAATACGAACCCGTGTCGATTTACCATTCCTGGAATGCACCGCATGTGTTTTCCAGCGCCCTGATGTTGAATGCGCCAAAACATTCAGACCATCACGCCCACCCGACGATCCGATATTCCGATTTACGCAGCCGCGCCTCGGAAGGCGCGCCCGTGCTTCCTTATTCTTTGCCGGTGATGTCTTGCCTAGCTTTGTCACCAAAGATTTGGAAACGGGTGATGAACCCAAAAGTCGCCGATTGGGTGCGAATGCGCGATCAGGATTTTGCACTTTTTAGGCCGACAATAGGCAAAAACCCTGTATAATGAAAGGCAACATTGATCAGATCTAAGGTGCCGAAGCCGATGTTCAAATTTGCCGCCCTGTTGAGTTTTCTACCTGCGAGCCTGTTCGCACAGGATATCCTGTCGCCGAAGGAATTTGCAGATTACGCGCAGGGCAAAACCCTTTATTTCGCACAGCAAGGTCAACCCTACGGCGTCGAGCAATACCTGCCCGGCCAACAATCCATCTGGCAATACGCAGACGGGTCATGCGTTCGTGGGGTTTGGTTCGCCCGCAAGGAACTGATTTGCTTTGTTTATGAAGGCGGCGGAACCGAACAATGCTGGCGGTTTTTGCTGAAAGGTCAGCGGTACGCAGCCCGTGCAGATGGTCGTGAACCGGCGGCAGACCTTGATGTCATCTGGCGCGACGAAGATCCGATTGCCTGCAAAGCCCCGGATCTTGGGGTTTAAACGGCTGGCCCTTCAGAACAGCGAACCCTGATCACCGCCCTTGTACTTTTTCGCGGGTTTTGTGCGTTTAGGCCCACTCACCGGCGTGCCGCCACCCGCCTGCACAAGCGCAAGTCGGCCGTCCTGAAACTCGATCTCCAGCGATACCGCTTTTTGACCCGCGCCGAGTTTTGTGATCACAGATTGATTTTCGTCCCGGATCACGGCGTAGCCCCGACGCAGGGTTTGTTTATAACCCAAGGTCAGGCGCAGCCGTTCCAAGCCATCCAGCCGCACCCTTTGCCGCGCAATTCCGGTTCGCGCAGCGGTTGAGAAGCTGTTGCTAAGGCTTTTCAAATGCTGGGTTTTCTGGTCAAGCATCTGGCGCATCATTCCGGGCCGCAACCCTGCAGACACATTCGCCAAACTGACACGCTTGCCCTGCGCCATAGCCTTTAACGCCCCGGGCAATCGGGCCGAAAGATGATCCAGCCGTTGACTTTGGGCTGCCACTATATCGGCCGGTCGTGGCAAAGCGCGGGCCAGATCGCGCACCCTTTGACGTCGGGTTTGCAATATGCCTGAAAGTGCGCGGGCCCGGCGCTCATCCAGTTTCGCCAAATGCGCCAACAAATCAGTTAGTACCGGAACCGACAATTCAGCCGCCGCTGTCGGGGTCGGTGCCCGTATGTCTGAAGCATAATCGATCAAAGTCGTGTCGGTCTCATGCCCCACAGCCGATATCAGTGGAATGGCACTGGCCGCCGCCGCGCGCACAACGCTTTCTTCGTTGAAGCCCCAAAGATCCTCGATCGAGCCGCCACCACGGGCCACGATCAGCAAGTCGGGTCGCGGGATGACACCACCGGGATGCAAATTGTTAAATCCCGCAATCGCGGCGGTTACTTCGGGCGCGCATTTTGCACCCTGAACCGCAACCGGCCAGATTAAAACTTTGCGCGGAAAACGGTCGTGCAGGCGATGCAAAATATCGCGGATCACCGCACCAGAAGGCGACGTAATAACACCAATCACTTCAGGCAAATAGGGGATTGGCTGTTTTCGCGCCGGATCAAACAACCCCTCGGCGGCCAGCGCCTTTTTGCGTTTTTCCAGCATCGCCATCAACGCACCGACACCTGCGGGTGCGATATTTTCGATCACCATCTGATAGCGCGACTGGCCGGGAAAAGTGGTCAATCGGCCTGTGGCGACGACCTCCATCCCCTCTTCGGGGCGGGTTATAAGCCGGCTGGCCACACCTTTCCAGATGACGCTGGCCAAAACTGCGCGGTCGTCCTTGAGGTCGAGATAAAGATGCCCTGAGGCTGGGCGCGAAACACGCCCGACTTCGCCGCGAATGCGCACGTGGGAAAATTCACCTTCGATCATGCGTTTGACGACGCCCGAAATCTCGGAAACCGAAAATTCAGGGGCGTTCACACCGGGTTCGGGATCGTCAATCAAATCGGACATTGTGCCTCGCTTGTGTCTTGGGTCCGGCCATCTTAGAACGCGCGTGACACAAGGCCAAGGGTGGCCAAGCGGAGTTGGCAATGAATATTCTGATACTCGGTAGTGGCGGGCGCGAACACAGCCTGGCCTGGGCCATCAAACAAAACCCAAAATGCGATCGGCTGATTTGTGCGCCGGGCAATGCCGGGATGGACGAAATCGCGGATTGCGCGTCGATTGACATTTTGAACGGTGGTGCCGTGCGCGAATTTTGCGCCGAAAACGCCATTGATTTCGTGGTCATCGGTCCCGAGGCCGTGCTGGCCGCAGGCGTCGCTGACACTTTGCGCGCCGCAGGTATTCTGACCTTTGGTCCGTCGCAAGCAGCGGCAGAACTTGAAGCATCGAAATCCTTTACCAAAGAAATATGTCTGACCGCAGATGCGCCAACCGCCGGATATGCCCGGTTCACCGACGCCACTTCGGCCCGCGCCTATGTGCAGGCCCAAGGTGCGCCGATTGTGATCAAGGCCGACGGGTTGGCCGCAGGCAAGGGCGTTGTCGTGGCGATCACCGTGGAAGAGGCATTGGCAGCCGTTGACGACATGTTCGACGGTGCCTTTGGTGAAGCGGGCGCGTCCGTTGTGATTGAAGAGTTCATGGAAGGCGAAGAAGCCTCGCTTTTTGTTTTGTGCAACGGCGAAAGCTGCTTGTCCGTGGGTTCAGCGCAGGATCACAAACGGGTTTTTGAGGGCGATAAGGGGCCAAATACCGGCGGTATGGGGGCCTATTCCCCCGCGCCTATTCTGCCCGCCGCACTTGAGGCCGAGGTGATGGAAACCATGATCCGCCCGACCTTGCGCGAAATGGTCAAGCGCGGCACGCCGTTTCAGGGGGTGCTGTTTGCCGGGTTGATGATTCTGGACGGTCAGGCACGGCTGGTTGAATATAACGTGCGCTTTGGCGATCCGGAATGTCAGGTTCTGATGATGCGACTGGGCGCGCAGGTTCTGGATTTGTTGCTGGCCTGTGCCGAGGATCGGCTGAATGAAACCCGCGCCGCATTTGCCGACGATCATGCGTTGACGGTTGTTATGGCAGCGGACGGCTATCCGGGATCATACGAAAAAGGCACCGCCATTCATGGACTGGACAACCTGCCCTCGTCTTCCTTGCAAGAAGTATTTCACGCCGGAACCGCCAATCGGGACGGTCAGATCGTGGCCGTGGGCGGGCGCGTACTAAATGTGACGGCGCGGGCGGAAAGCCTGCGCCAAGCCCGTGATCTGGCTTATGCGATGGTTGATGCCATTGACTGGCCGTCAGGGTTTTGTCGTCGCGATATTGGCTGGCGGGCACTGTAGAGGTATCTGGATTTCTGAGTGGTGCGCGCAAGGACAGCGCGCGATCAGATTCTATGCCTTCGGCGAGGATATTTAGCCAAAAGAAGAAGGCTCAGGATGGGCATTTCATTGCGGCGCTGATGCTGGCCGCACCCTGAAATGCACCCAGTGTTCGGCTGGTTAGTTTTGTGCCGTGCAGGCTTGTCGCCATGATGTTGGACCAGTTGCCATCCACCGTGATGATTTCAGGCCCTTGCCCGCAATTGCGAATCCCGCCTGTGATGAAATCTTCGCCAATGCGGTGGTTGGTCAGGCCCTGAAGGCTGGTAATCTGGCGCAAGTCACCGTTTTCAAGCCGCCAGATTTTCAGGATTTTGGTCAGATGTGGTTTTTCGACGTAAGCGATTTCAATGCGTCCGTCGCCATCAAGGTCGGCCGCCCCAACAGGCGCCAGCCAGCGATACGGGCGGCCCAGAAACGGCGTCGCGGCGATTTTGCCCTTGGCGCCGTACACCGCCAGTTGCGCGCCTTTGCTAAGCGATGTTTCCACCACGATGACCTCGTTGATCCCGTCGCCATCAAGATCGACCAGCCGTGGTTCAAGGTCTTCAAATACGCGGTCCTTGGGCAAGCGAATTCGCAGACGTTTGGCTGGGCTGTCGGTACATTCGGGGCAAGGGCCGAGGTCAAGAATAAGCGCGCCAAATTCAATGGCATCGCCCAATATTCCGTGGTCATAGCGATCAGTGGGGTCACTGAATTGCGCCCGCAAAATCGGGTGCTGTGCGATCTGTTGTGCAAAAATCGGGCCGGAAAAGGCCACAAAAACCATAAGGGCCGCCAAAAAGATATTGGCGACCGCGGTTCGCATCAGATTTGTTTTTCCGGCATTCTGACGATCAGACCATCCAAGGCATCCGTCACCTTGACCTGACAAGTCAGGCGGGATTTCACCACATCGGGTTCCCACGCGAAATCAAGCATGTCTTCTTCCATTGCGTCTTTGGCGGGCAGTTTTTCCACCCAGTCCGCATCCACATAGACGTGACAGGTCGAACAGGCGCAGGCACCGCCACAATCAGCCTCGATCCCCGGAATGTTGTTGTCGCGGGCACCTTCCATCACGGTCAGGCCACTGGCCACATCAACCAGATGTTCAGTGCCGTTATGCTCAATATAAGTGATCTTTGCCATTGCCATCCTCATTACCCAACACGGGACCCACACACGGGATTCCGGTTTGTCTAGTACAGGCAGAAAGGCGAGGCCAGCGGGATTTTCAACTGGGGCAGAAAACTGTTGTTATTACGCTGTAATGTTCTATCTTTGTTCTTATGCCTGATACGTTCCAACCCCACCGATCCGGGCCAGCCGACTGGCCGCGCCCGCCTCATGCCCTGCCCCATAACCGACTGGCCGAGCCACGCGCCGGGGCGTTGGTGACTGTGGCCGGGCTGGTTCTGGTGCGTCAACGACCGGGCACAGCCAAGGGGGTGATTTTCCTGACGCTCGAGGATGAGACCGGGATTTCCAACATTGTGGTCTGGGAGAAAACATATGAGAAATATCGCCGCGCAGTGGTTGCCGGGCGTCTGTTGCGTGTCACCGGGCATTTGCAGCGCGAAGGCATGGTGGTGCATGTCGTGGCCCAAAAGGTCGAGGATATTTCGCCAATGCTGGATGAGCTTTTGCGCCCGGCAGCGGGTTAACCCGTTATTTATTGCCCCCGACGTGATTGGCCAAGTGCCGCTTGCTGGGCGTAAAATACGCTTAGGTTCTTTTCTGGTTGCGGTGTGAAATGTCCCTGCTCTGACATCGCGCTAATGCGGTCCAGCCGGAATATTCTGAAGTCATCGCGCAATTCACACCAGCCAACCAATGTCCAGACTTTGCCCCAGAACCACAGGCCCAGCGGATGCACCGGGCGTTTGGTTTCCTGATCCCCGCCATCGCGATACGACAGAACCAGCCGGATTTTGCTGTCTATCGCGCGTTCCATCTGGTCGATCCTGCGGCGCAGATCATCCGTCATTTGCGGCATGGTCATGGCGTGGATCTGGATGGATTTGGCGTGGGCACGCTCGGCCTCGGGCAGCACTTCGTCGATTTTCACCAGTGCTTCTTCCGCGGCTTGCGCCATCGACGCCCCGCCCCAGGCGCGGATCATCCTTGCCCCGGCCACAAGGGCGACCATTTCCTGTCGCGTAAACATCAGCGGTGGCAGGTCATAACCCGACCTCATCAAATAGCCGACACCGGATTCGCCCTCGATCGGCACACCCGAGCCGATCAGATCGGCCATGTCGCGATAAATTGTGCGTTCGGACACCTCAAGGCGTTCCGCCAGCGTGCGGGCCGTCAGCAACCGACCACCGCGCAGATATTGAACGATCTGAAACAGGCGGTCGGCGCGACGCATTGCCTAGCTTGCCATTTCAAAAAGGCCGATGGAATTGCCATCAATGTCCTGCGCATAGGCAAACCGCCCCGGAGGAATGGTGACGATGGGGCTGCGGATCATACCGCCAGCCTTTGTGCACCGCTCCATCGCGTCCTCAAGCGGGCCGGACACCGCCAGATGCGGCGTCGGTCCCTGCCCGTCATTGGCAGGCTTGCCGGGGTAAAGATGACCACCGACGGCCATTGTGTCTTTGTTCGGGAAGATTGCCATTGGATTTGGGCCGCTTTCGTCAATTGTCAGGGTGTAGCCGAACACCGCTGAATAAAAGGCTACTGACTTTTTCATGTCAGTGACAGGAATTTCCTGCCAAACAACAGCGTTAGTGGACTGATCAGACATTTTTGAATCCTTTGTTAGATGTGTGATGCAGCCCTTGTGACACAGGCCCCCTGACAGCATTGTGTCAGTAGGGTTGCCGTCCCTTGATGTTTTTTTGCCAGCCAAAAGCCTTGCTCAGCGGCGTTGCCACGCGTGATTGCGGCCTAATGTGCGATTTTTTCTTTTGTTGGCGGCGGTTTGGCACTAGAATCACCAAAAAACGGGGCGAGCAGAATGAAGATCCCAGCACTATTAGGCGCAACTTGCGCTGTCGTCGCTTTGACGGGCTGCATGCAATTGCAGCTGTCAGGCATAAATGATGTTTCGGCCAATGACGCGGACTTGCGCCCGCCGGATGCCGAACCCGGTGCGTGTTACGGCAAGGAAATCTCGCCTGCTGTGGTGGAAACGGTGACGGAACATGTGGTGGTGCGCGCACCGAGCTATGGCGACGATGGCGCGCTGATTACGCCTGCCGCTTACCGAACAGAAACCGTGCAAAAAATCCTGCGTGAGCGCGCGGATATCTGGTTCAAGACGCCGTGTTCTGATGTGCGTGTCGGCGCGTTTGAGGCCTCGTTGCAGCGCGCACTTAAGGTGCGCGGATTCTACCACGGGCGCATTACCGGCGAAATGGATGGCCGCACCCGCCGGGCCGTTCGGAAATATCAAATGCCACTTGGGCTGGACAGCACAACATTGTCGCTTGCCTCGGCCCGCAAACTGGGGTTGGTCGCGGTTGAGCGCGACCCGACCGAGCCTGAAGAATAGCGATCAGATTGCCGGTTTAACCGGCAGAAACGATTAAGGGCGCCCAAACGAGGCGCCCTTTTGTTTTTGTAAGTGGAGCTGTTTTAGCCCAGCGAAAGCGCTACAAATCGAGGCTCGCCACCGCGCCGTACCAGCAACAGGATCGACTTGCGCCCTGCCTCGCGGGCCTGTTCCAGTCGTTTTGTCAGATCAGACAGTGACGCGATTTTCTGCTGGCCCGCTTCAACGATCAGATCGCCAGCGCGCAAACCCTTGTCAAAAGCCTGACTTGATTCATCGACGCCCATGACAATGACCCCGGTATCACCGTCGGTCAGGCCAAGCTGGCCGCGCAGATCAGCATCAAGGCCTTTCAGCTTCAGCCCCAGCAATTCCTTTTCCTGCGTAACCTCAGGTGAAGTAGCCGCTGGAACGATGGTTGCCGCCTCTGCGTCCTCGCGACGGGTCAGGATCACTTTCAGCGTTTGGGTCTTACCATCACGGAACACCACGACACGCACGGCTTTTCCGACTTCGGTTTCGCCGACCATACGCACCAGTTCGCGGGTGTCAGGCACATGTTTGCCGTCAAATGTCAGGATCACGTCGCCCTGTAAAATACCGGCGTCAAACGCAGGCCCGGAAGGCACGTCAGTTACCATTGCACCGACTGCATCATCAAGGCTCAGGGCATCGGCGACATCCTGTGTGACGTCCTGAATGCGCACACCCAGCCAGCCACGGCGGGTTTCGCCGAATTCACGCAACTGTGCCACAACGCGCGATACCACCGCTGAGGACATGGAAAACCCGATACCGATAGAGCCGCCGCCATTTGGTGACAGAATTGCGGTGTTCACGCCGATCACGTCGCCATCCATAATGAACAACGGCCCACCGGAATTGCCCCGGTTGATCGCAGCATCGGTCTGGATGAAATCGTCATAGGTGCCGCGCAACGCACGATTGCGGGCCGAAATGATCCCGGCGGAAACAGAAAAACCCTGCCCCAAGGGATTGCCCATGGCCATAACCCAATCGCCAACCCGCGCGATATCGCTGTCGCCAAAGCGCACGAACGGCAGCGGTTCATCGGTTTCGACCTTCAATAAGGCAATATCGGTTTTGGTATCAACGCCGACCACTTTGGCCGACAGTTCACCACCATTGAAAAGCTCGATCTGAACCTCGTCAGCATCGGCAATCACGTGGTTATTGGTGACGATATAACCGTCTGCGGAAATGATGAAGCCCGATCCAAGGGCCGAGGCCTGACGTGGCCCGCCTTGTTGTTGCTGGCGCTCCAGAAAATCACGGAACAAATCCTCGAACGGCGAACCATCAGGCGCCTGTGGCGTTGACGGGGCTGCACTTGCGGCAACCATGGTCGTGGTGGTGATATTCACCACGGCCGGGCTGACCTGATCAACCAGATCGGCAAAGCTTTCTGGTGCGGCGCGGGCATGTGCCGCCATGCTTTGCGCCAGTATGAACGCCATGCCGATGAGCAGCGCAAAAACTGCGCGCATGCCTTGCGGGTTTGAATTTGAGATGGTGATTGCTTTGGATTGCATTACCGGATCCTCCGAACTGCCAAAGAACAACTCAGGTTTTTCCTGAGTCCGCTTGGCAACAAGATCGTGGCTTTCGCATTGTTTTTCAACCGAAACCCGCTCGCGGTGATGTAAAATGGGCGTGAAACCGCTTGTTACCAAATGCGGAATAATCGCGCCCGTTGATTAACAAACCGTAAGCAGGGCGAGCGCAAAGCGTGATCACGAACCTGTTCGACGCCTGAATTCGCCGGGTTCAGGCGATCACATATCGCGCCAGCCAAACCAAAGCGACGCCAACCGCCACGGCGGCAAGGCCGATATTTCGGCGTGTTTGCACCGGCATTTGCCGCAGGGTTTCCAAAATGTCCTCGAACCGTAAAGGGGCCAGTGCAAGCACCAGCCCCTCGATCACGGCGACAAGGCCAAGCCCTGTCAGCAGGTCTGTAATCACTCAGACGTACTTGTCTTGAGCGTGTCCGACTTGAGATAGTCAAAGAACTCGCTGTTAGGCGACATGACCATCGTCGAGTTGCTGCCTTTCAGCGCGTTTTCATAAGCAGCCAGCGAACGGTAGAAAGCAAAGAATTCAGGATCGCGCCCGAATGCTTCGGCAAAAATTGCGTTTCGCTGAGCATCTGCTTCACCGCGTGTGATATCGGCGTTTTTCTGAGCTTCTGACACAGTTTCAACAACCGTTCTGTCTGCCTGAGCACGAACCCGCTGGGCGGCCTCGTTACCACGCGCGATTTCGTCTGCGGCTTCACGTTCACGTTCTGCGCGCATCCGCTCGAACGTCGCTTTCAGGTTTTGCGATGGCAAATCGGCGCGTTTGATCCGCACGTCGATGACTTCGACTCCCAGAGTTTTCGCCTCTTTAATCGCGGTATCCCGGATTTGGTTCATCAGCACCACTCGATCCGCAGAAAGGATCGAGTTGGAAGTGACCGAACCCAAAACTTCACGCGTTGCGGCCGTCAGAATTTTTTCCAGCCGATTTTCGGCCAAACGCTGACCAGCGGCACCAACGGCCTGACGGAAGTTCACGATATCAACGATCCGCCAACGGGCGAAAGCGTCGACCACCAGACGGCGGTCATCCAGCGGCGTGACCTCCAAATCCTGGGTTTCAATGGCCAGAATACGGTCTTCGTATTTGACGACTTCCTGAATGAACGGGATTTTGAAGGCCAGTCCGGGCGACGTTTTCACCGCCTTGACCTGACCAAATTGTAAGACCAGCGCTTGTTCGCGCTCATCAACCACATAAACGGCAGATGAAACGAGAAACAAAAGCACCACGGCAATCGGGAGGAGAAGAGTTGTGCGTTTCATCAGTTCGACCCGCCTTTTTTGAGCTCGTTCAGGGGCAGATACGGCACAACGCCGCCTTCACCGCCAATGCCTTCGTCGATCAACACCTTGTCAACCGATCCCAGCACTTTTTCCATGGTTTCCAGATAAAGTCGCTTGCGTGTCACCTCGGGCGCCTTGGCGTATTCCGCGTAGACAGCGTTAAAGCGGCTGGCTTCACCTCGGGCTTGGTTGATAACCTGTGCGCGATAACCTTCGGCTTCTTCCAGCAATTGCGCGGCTTCACCACGTGCGCCGGCCACAACTTTGTTGGCGTAAGCATCGGCTTGTTTTTCCAACGTGTCGCGGGTTTGTTCGGCCGCCTGCACTTCGCGGAAAGCGTCGATAACTTCACGTGGCGGATCGGCCTCGTTAAAGGTGACCCGAACGACGTTCATGCCGGAATTATAGCTGTCCAGCGTATCCTGAATAAGCTGGCTAAGCTCGGCACTAATCGCACCCCGGTCCCTGTTCAGGATCGGTGCAAGATCAGACCGCGCGATAATTTCGCGCATCGCACTTTCGGCCACCGCGATGATGGTATCCTCGGGTGCAGCAAGGTTAAACAAGAACCGCGCCGGGTCATTGATGTTCCAGACAACCTGAAAACCGATATCGACGATGTTTTCGTCGCCAGTCAGCATCAGGCCCTGATCCGCCCGGCTGGTGGTTGACGTGCCAATATCAACAATCCGTTCGCCGGTAACCCGAACGATTTCTTTCGTCACGACAGGCCAAGGCGCAAAGTTCAGGCCCGGGCTACCAATGCATTCGCCCTGACATTCACCAAAGAACAGCTCTACCGATTTTTCTTCGGGCTTGACTGTGTAAAAAGACGCATAGGCCCACAAACCAAGGGCTGCGACCAGCACAAGGCCGATCGTGCCACGGCCAAAGCTTGGCATTTCGCCGCCGCCACTGCCGGTTCCGCCGCCCGAGCCGCCACGTCCGCCCATCAGCACGCGCAGTTGTTCCTGACCCTTTTTGACGATCTCTTCGATTTCGGGAATTTGCGGACCGTCGCCGCCGGGTGGGCGCCCACCATTGTTGCCGCCCCCTTTATTGCCACCGCCGCGATTATCGTCGCCGTTGTTGCCGCCCCATGGGCCGCCGTTATTTCCAGCCATTTGATTGCTGTCCTTCCTCAAGACCTGCTGCATGCGCTTGTACCGCCAATTGGGGGCAAAGTGCAAAGATTTCAACCCACGTGCCTATCCGACGCGTACGGGCTCTTTCATTGTTACTAATTCTTCTGCCGCTGATGGATGAAGTGCCATTGTACGGTCAAAATCTTCCTTGGTTGCGCCCATTTTGATCGCGATCCCGACCATTTGGATCATCTCTGCCGCTGCATGGCCGACGATATGCACGCCCATGACCCGGCGGGTTTTCTGGCTGACGATCATTTTGATCAGCATCCGTTCGGATCGCCCGGCCAGAATATGCATCATCGGGCGAAAGGCGGATCGGTAAACCTCGATCACTTCCAGATCCCGCGCGTCTTCTTCGCTTAGGCCAACAGTGCCGATTTCAGGTTGGGTGAAAACGGCGGTCGGGATGTCTTCGTGATCGGCTTTGGTCGGATTTGCCTTGAACACTGTTTCGACAAATGCCGCCCCTTCGCGGATTGCCACCGGTGTCAGGGCCACGCGGTCTGTGACATCGCCAACGGCATAGATCGACGGCAGGTTGGTTTGCGACCACTCATCAACCGTGATTTCACCGCGACGCCCAACCAGAACGCCCGCGTCTTCCAGTCCCAGACCCGTTGTCGCCGGAACCCGGCCCGTGGCATAAAGCACCTGATCCACTTCGGTTTCCGAACCATTGGTGCATTTGACCAGCAAACCTGTTTTGGTTTTCTCAACCGCAGTCACATCCGTGCCCACATGTAAATTGATGCCACGCGCGATCATTTCATCGGCCACATGGCCGCGCACTTCGTCGTCAAAACCGCGCAGGATTTGCGCGCCGCGATAAAACTGCGTAACCGCCGTGCCAAGCCCGTTCAGAATGCCGGCAAATTCGCAAGCGATGTAACCGCCGCCAACGATCAGCAGGCGTTTGGGCTGGACCTTAAGATCAAAAATCTCGTTTGACGTGATGACATGTTCGGCACCCGGAATAGTCGGCACAAACGGGGCGCCACCCACGGCCACAAGAATATGCTTGGCGGTAAAGGTCTGCCCGGTCGACAGTTTGACCGTATGGGCATCAACCAGCACGGCGCGGGCGTCAAATATTTCAACGCCTGTATTGCCCAGATTGCTGCGGTAAATACCCTCCAGCCGATTGATTTCCGCGTCTTTTGCCTTGATGAATTTGCCCCAGTCAAACGAGGTTTCCCCGACCGTCCAGCCAAAACCGGCGGCGTCCTCAAACCCGTCAGCAAATCCCGACGCGTAAACCATCAGCTTTTTCGGCACGCAACCACGGATGACACAGGTGCCGCCCATGCGGTATTCTTCGGCCAGCCCAACCTTGTGGCCTTCGGCTGCGGTTAATCGCCCGGCGCGAACCCCACCAGAGCCGCCCCCGATGACAAATAGATCATAATCAAAGGTCATATTGCTAATCCGCTATATCGACAAACAGGTTGTCCCGTTCGATCACGTCAATAAGTTCATGTTCTATAGTGCCTGAATTGATATCCCGCACCTCGACCTGCCCATCACCGTGGCCAATCACGACCACGTCACATATGTCGATGAAAAGCCCGTTTTCAACCACGCCGGGGATTTGATTTAGGATCAACGACAGTTTTCTGGGTTCAGCAATCCGCCGCAAGTGAAGATCAAGAATATAATGCCCCTCATCGGTGACAAAAGGCCGGTCATGGTCCAGCCTTAGGGTCGCAGACGTGCCCATGACATCGACGTTCATCAATGCCTCTTCCATCAGGGCCTTGGTGGTTTCCCAGCCAAAACACACCACTTCGACCGGCAAGGGAAACGCGCCAAGGGTTTCGACCTCTTTAGAAGTGTCAGTAATCACGACCATCTGGTCAGACGCCGTGGCGATGATCTTTTCCTGCAAATGCGCGCCGCCGCCGCCTTTGATCAGGTTCAGATTGCCATCAAATTCATCGGCACCATCAATCGTCAGGTCCAGCCATTTAACGTCATTCAGGGTCGAAATCGGAATACCACATTCCACGGCCAACTGCGCCGTGCGGTCCGAGGTCGGCACGCCGACGATCTTTAGGCCTTCTTCGCGGACCATCTCGCCCAATATGCGCACCATCCACGAGGCGGTCGAGCCTGTCCCGAGGCCAAGCCGCATGCCGCTTTCGACATAATCAAGCGCGCGCTTTGCCGATACGAATTTCGCGGTATCAATTGGTGATAGATCAGAAACCAAGACGACTCCCCCCAAAATGCCTGTTTGCGTGACCTTATAAGGCGTAAGGCGCGCCTCTGCGAGGGGGAAATCGGCACAGCGGACCCAACATGCGGGTTTTGACCACCCGAGAGTCGGATTCGACGTATTGCGCCGGGCGAGTTTCCGATAGGAAACGTCGAAACACCCATTTCTGGACGGACAGGACCGGCAAATGTTTCTGAGCATTTTTGAGATCTTTAAACTGGGCGTCGGCCCGTCCAGTTCCCACACCATGGGGCCGATGGTTGCGGCTGCGCGGTTTCTGGACACTTTGCGCGCCAGCGATTTCACTGCGCACCGCATCCGCTGTTCACTGCATGGCTCGCTTGCCTTTACCGGTAAAGGCCACGCCACGGATCGGGCGGTCATTCTGGGGTTGGCGGGTTTCGTGCCGGAAAGTTTTGACAACGCCGCCGCCGAAGCGACCTTGGATGACCTTGCCAAAACCGGCGCCATCGACGTGCCGGGGTTGGCGCAGTTTGCGTTTAATCCCAAAAAGGACCTGATATTTGACTATGATCAGATATTGCCGGGCCACGCCAACGGCATGATCCTGAACGCGCTGGACAGCACCGGCGATGTTATTCTGCAAGAAACCTATTATTCCGTCGGCGGCGGCTTTGTTTTGACCGAGGCCGAACTGGCACGCGACAAAGGCCCGCAAGTCCCGACCGACGTGCCCTACCCGTTTCGCAACGGCGCTGAAATGATCGCGATGGCCGAAGCATCCGGTCAGACCATTGCCCAGATGAAATGGGACAATGAAATATCCGCCAAATCCCACCCTGAACTGTCGCAAGGCATTCAAAAAGTGTGGGAGGTCATGAACAACAGCATCGAACGCGGCCTCGCGCGTGATGGTATCCTGCCAGGTGGTTTGAACGTGCGCCGCCGTGCAATGGCGATCCATGATCAATTGCAGGCGGAAAAGGGCATAAACCAATTTGCCCCGCATATCATAAACGACTGGATTTCGGTCTATGCCATGGCGGTGAACGAAGAAAATGCCGCCGGGGGTCAGGTTGTGACGGCACCGACTAACGGCGCGGCTGGCGTGATCCCGGCAACGATCCGCTATTATCTGGACCATGTGCCAACCGCCCAACCCAGCAAAGTCGCCGATTTTCTTTTGGCCGCCGCCGCGGTTGGTGGACTAATCAAACAAAACGCCTCGATCTCAGGGGCCGAGGTTGGGTGTCAGGGCGAAGTCGGTTCAGCCGCCGCGATGGCCGCTGCCGGGTTCTGTCAGGTTTTGGGCGGAACCCCCAAGCAAGTCGAAAACGCCGCTGAAATCGCGCTAGAGCATCATTTGGGCATGACGTGCGATCCGATAATGGGGCTGGTTCAGGCGCCCTGCATTGAACGCAACGGTCTGGGCGCGATCAAGGCGGTGTCAGCCGCCTCGCTCGCCCTGCGCGGTGACGGCGAACATCTGGTGTCGCTGGATGCCTGCGTTGAAACCATGCGCCAGACCGGGCTTGATATGAACGAGAAGTATAAAGAGACGTCGCTGGGCGGATTGGCCGTCAACCACGCGGCCTGCTAAGGGCCCGCGTCACGACCTTTAGATGTCGCCAAGGCAGAATGACCAACATATGCGGCGCATCAAACCTCAGATGGATATCGGGCAGTTTCGTTCGGTTCGATGTTCCGATCCGCCCGACAGGCGAAAACGCCAGATCACGGATCGGATATTCCAGCCCTACCTGACGGCCCGAAACCGGTGCTAAAGGAAACAGCGACAGGCGTGTTCCAATCGGCAGCGACAGCCGCAAGTCCAAAGGGCACAGAAATATCAAATCTTTGCCGGAAACAACGATGATCGGCAGGTCAGGGTATTTCGCCAATGCGTTCATCGCCGCCAAACTGTGATCAAACCTTGAACCGGTCACACCCAGCGCGATCACTAAAGGCGTTGAAACCGAATACAGGCATTTTTCAAAGTCGGTGCTGGTCTGTTCGCTGACCCGATGCAGCCGATCTGCCGGAACGCCCGACATTGATGCACTGACACCATCCAGATCACCGATCACTGCATCCGGGATCAACCCCGATTCCAGCGCCTGATCCAACCCGCCATCCGCCGCCAGAACATAAGGCGCGAGTCGCACGGCTTTGCTGATTTGCTTGGACCGAACCCGGCCAGCGCCTATAATCGTGATTCCAAGCTCGGTTTGAACAATCTTTTCTATCATCGCCTATTGATGCGAGAATCGAGAACAAAGATCAATTTTTTGGTAGTGTTTTGGAGCTAAAAAGATGGAAATCGTTTGGATAGAAACAAAAACACATGGTAAATTGCTTCTAAGGCTGGGGGAGAAAGTGACGAGTAAATGGTAACCTCGAGCAAGATTCTGACCGTAACTTACGGTACATTCTCCTGTACGCTCGAAGGGTTTGACGATCCGTTCACCACATTACAGATGGTGGCGGAGTATTTTCGCAAATTGGCTGCTGAGGACCGGTATTTCGGTGGAACCCCGCAGACGCCTGACGCTGAAACCCTGACACGTATCGCCCAAGAAAATAATCCCAAAGGTGTCGACGCTGAAATCGGTGACGATGGCATCATCCTGCGACAGGCCGAACGACCGGAACAGGCAGTGCCGCAAGGCGACCCAGACGATGCGCCCGAGGTTTCGGATGACGATGCTGTGGCTGAAGCCGTGGTTGTGGCCGATGATTCTGCGCCAGCACTAGACGTGGCAGCGGAAAACGAACTGGTGTTTGATTCCACCAGAAACGCCCCGGAAACAGATGACGATCCGATGGCCGCCCTTAAGGCAGAGCTTGATCAGACCGTCGATGAACCTGTTACGCCGCCCGATACGGATCAGATTTCACAAGCCGTGAACGCCGCACTGGCAGACCAAGAACCCGCCAAACCTGCTGCTTCACCGCTGACGTTTTTCAGTTCACGCCGACAGGATAACACCGCCAAGGATCAGGACACCGCCGACGATCACGCAATCGAAGCGGCAATTTCCGCCGCTGGACTTGCCGCCGCAGTTCGCCAACCGCCGCCTGCCGTAACACCGCAAAAATCGGTCGAAGAAACGCTGGCCGCTATCCGCCAGAACGTCGAACAGGCCGAAAGCTCGATCACCGACGCAGAAGATCGCGATGCCGGGATTGAAGACCACGATGACGAAGCCGACGAAGAAGCCGAAGACATTTCAGAACCGCTGGTGCTAACCAGCGATGCTGAGGTCGAGGTCGATGATGTTTCAGATCAGGAACCACTTATTGCTGCGGAAATCATTGCCGACACAATCGTCGCCGAGGAAGACCCGGTGCAAGAAGTAATGGCCGAAGAATTCATTGCAGAAGACGTTGAGGTTGAAGAACCGGCGGTTGAAGAAACCACTGCTGAAGAACCCACTGCTGAAGTCGAGGTTGCGCAAGATATCGTCGCCGAAGACCCAGTCGCTGAAGAAGCCGAGCCTGATGCGCCAGAGGTTGATTTCTGGGACGAACCCCTTGTTGCCGAGGTTGCTGAACCAGCCATCGCGCAAGAGGCCGAGGAGGTTGAGGCTGTTGCTGAGGACGCACCGACGGAAGAAGTCGCACAGGAAAAAGAAACCCCTATTCCCGCGAATTCCTCTTTGTCTGATGAGCAAGAGGCTGAGCTTGCGGCGGATCTGCAAGCAGCACTTGATGCCCGCGATCAAGACAGCGAAACGGCTGAACTTGACGCCGTTGAACGTGCCCTCAGCGATCCGCAAACCGCTGCGCGCCGTCGTCGTGCTGATCTGTTGCGCAATGGCGATGTCGCCCATGAGGACGAAGCCCTGAACCGACTGCTGGAAACAACGCAATCCAAAATGGACAAACCTGAACAGGTGCGCCGGATGAATGCGCTCGACCAGCTAAAGGCCGCCGTTGCCGCAACCGAGGCTGATCAGATGGTCCGCCGTCAATCGGTCGCCGCAACCCATAGCGAGGCCGCCGACGACGAGGCTGCCGATCTTGCGGCCTATCGCGAAGACCTGCGCCGTGCACAGAACAGCGCCCGGCTGGAAGGTCTGAAAACGGCCAAAACCCAGCGTCCGGCGCCTGCACCAGCGGCGGCTGCGATCCAGCAAGCACCGCTTATTCTGGTCTCTGAACAGCGCATAAACGACCCGGCACCCGGTGGTTTTCCCGGTGGTTTTGAAGAAGAAACAGCCGAACCCATGCAGGAAGTCGCAGAAACCGACGGAAATCTGGCCCTTAAACCAGAATTCCACGCAGCGCCGGAAGCAGCGGATGACGAAGGTGAAATTCAGGGCATCCCTGCAGACGCCTTTTCGGACGCGACCAGTTTTGCGGATTTCGCCGAACGCATCGGGGCCTTTGATCTGACCGACCTGCTGGAAGCATCAGCGGCCTATACGTCGATCGTTGAAGGTAAATCGCGGTTTTCACGGGCACAGGTCATGTCAAAACTGGCCAAGCTGAACACCGGCGATGCTTACTCAAAAGAGGCCGGTTTACGCTCGTTCGGGAAATTACTGCGCGAAGGCAAAATCCTGCGGGTGCAGGACGGCCAGTTCGGTATTTCCAAAGCCTCGCGGTTTTCCATCGCGTCGCGTTACAACGAATAAAGCACGACACGAAACGACCCTCCGAACAAAGACGGGCGCGCCATTGCATAAGCAGCGGCGCGCCCGATCTTTTAAGATGTCGGAATTTTCAGGGCTTGGTGTTTGGCCCATCTTCGGGCGCATTTTCGGGTGCCGCATCCGGGTCGGCCTGACCTATGCCGCGGAAAACCGATTTGAACGGCAAAATCCAGACGATGCCCAGCACAACATAAATCACCAGTTCGACCAGAATTGACTGACGCCCGAACAAGGCCACCAGATTGACCGCCAAAATGATGTATAGCGGCAATCCGACCAGCAAGATCACCAGCGACCAGCGACGACGGGCTTTGTACGACAGCGCCATCAGTCGGCAAACGGGTCGGTGACAAGAATGGTATCTTCGCGCTCTGGCGAGGTCGACAAAAGTGCGACCGGACAGTCGATCAATTCTTCGACCCGACGGACATATTTGATCGCCTCGGCCGGTAGATCGGCCCAACTGCGCGCGCCTTCGGTCGATTGTGACCAGCCTGACATCGTCTCAAAAATCGGGGTGCATCTGGCTTGCTGGTCCGCTGCAATCGGCAGGTACTCCAGTCGTTGTCCGTCCAGTTCATAGGCAACACAGATTTTCAGCTCGTCAAACCCGTCCAGAACGTCAAGCTTGGTAAATGCGATGCCGTTCACGCCAGACGTGGCACAGGTCTGGCGCACCAGAACCGCATCAAACCAGCCGCATCGCCGTTTGCGCCCGGTCACGGTGCCAAATTCATGGCCCCGCTCTCCTAGTCGCTGACCATCGGCATCATCGAGTTCCGCCGTAAAAGGCCCCTCGCCGACCCGCGTCGTGTAGGCCTTGACGATACCAAGCACGAAATCAATCGCGCCCGGCCCCATGCCAGTGCCGGTCGCGGCCTGTCCGGCGATGACATTAGACGAGGTTACAAACGGATAGGTGCCAAAATCAATGTCGAGCAAGGACCCCTGCGCACCTTCAAACAAGATACGCTTACCGGCCTTGCGCTTTTCGTTCAGAACTTTCCAAACCGGTGCTGCATATGGCAGGATTTTCGGGGCGATTTCATTCAGCGCTGCCAACAACGCGGCCCGATCCACCTCAGGCATGCCCAGCCCGCGCCGCAGCGCATCGTGATGCACCAGCAAGCGATCAACCCTCAGCTCCAGCGTCGCCTTGTCGGCCAGATCGGCCACACGAATGGCACGTCGCCCGACTTTGTCTTCATAAGCCGGGCCAATGCCCCGCCCGGTGGTGCCAATCTTGGCCACCGAATTTTGCCCCTCGCGGGCGCGATCCAATTCGCCATGCACGGGCAGAATAAGCGGTGCATTTTCGGCAATCATCAGGTTTTCAGGTGAAATTTCAACACCTTGCCCCTGAAGCTTGGCGATCTCACCAACCAGATGCCACGGGTCCAACACGACGCCATTGCCGATGACCGACAATTTCCCACCGCGCACAATTCCCGAAGGCAGCAGCGACAGTTTGTAAACCTCGCCATCAATCACCAACGTGTGCCCGGCGTTGTGACCGCCCTGAAAACGCGCAATCACGTCAGCGCGTTCGCTTAACCAATCAACGATTTTGCCTTTACCTTCGTCACCCCACTGGGCGCCGACTACGACGACATTGGCCATGAGGACCCTTCCAAACTTGCCGAAAAACCAACGCCCCTATAACGGCGCCCGGCCCCGTGTGAAACCATTAAATCGTCGCGGGACTGGACAGGCACCAAGGCATCTGCCAAAAACCGCCGAAACACCAAGCGAAAATACCAAGCGACAAGAGATATTATTATGACTGGTTTTCTGCTCCGTTGGGGCCTTGCCTTTGGCCTTTTGACCGCGACCTTCAATCCCACGAAATGGAGCTACCTTTCCTGGGTGCAACTGAACTACAGCGCAGAGCGTGCGGTTGCGGTTCTGGTCGGTTTGTTGTTGCTGGCCGGATATATCATTTATCTCAGGGCGACTTTACGCTCGATCGGCCTGATCGGCATGGGGCTTGTATCGGCAATCGTTGCCGCCGGGGTTTGGGTGCTGATAGACCTTGGCCTTGTGACTTTGACCAACAACGATCTGAATATCTGGATCACGCTTGTGGGTCTGTCCTTTGTCCTTGGCATCGGATTGTCCTGGAGCCATGTGCGCCGGGCAATTTCAGGCCAGTCCGATATGGATGATATCGGCGATTGAGCCCTTGCGGAAATGGCCCCGCCGCCCTAAATAACGGCATCGACAAGGCCACGCACTTGCAATAGACATCGCGCACGCGAAATTCTGGGACGCATCTATGGAAAACATCATTCTGGTCATTCACCTGATTCTGGCTCTGGGCCTGATCGGCGTCGTCTTGTTGCAGCGTTCTGAAGGTGGCGGTCTTGGGATCGGCGGTGTCGGTGGCGGTGGCGGAGGTGTCATGAAGGGCCGCTCAGCTGCCAATGCCCTGGGCCGACTGGCCTGGATTCTTGCGAGCGGTTTTAGTGCCACGTCGGTTACGGTGGCGAGAGTGGCAGCGCG
>JAJFIC010000056.1 GCA_021775315.1 Paracoccaceae bacterium | reverse complement strand
AACGCCTTTGCCGAATATCAAAACACCCTGCCGCTGTTTAATCTGCGTATGAACAACCTGTCCGCCGCAATTATCCGCCCGCAATTCAGCGAACTTGACCGCCGGGTCAGGGACGGTCGGCGCAACCATGACTATGTCGCCGCAAAACTCAACCAATCGCCGTGGCTGAATGTGCCGGATCCGCTGAAACCCGAATCCCGCGCCCCGGATTCAATCCAGTTTAATCTGGTGGATTTCTCACAAACCGAGGCGCGCCAATTGATGGAAGCATCAAAAACAAACGGCACACCGATTTCCATCTTTGGCCTGCACGCAGACAATGCCCGCGCCTTTTGGAACTGGAAATTCCTTGGCAATATCCCACATCTGCCAAAAACCCGCACGATGCTGATGAAAGCCTGCGACATGCGCCTGCCCGCCCGATTGACCACAGCAGAGCTGGATATAATCATCAACGGCATCTTAAAATCTTTGGCCGAGGTTAAGGGCTAAAACCTCATATCATTGTTCTAAAAATACTCCGCGCGCCGCGCGCATCGCCCCGTTTGGGGCTGAAAAGGCATGGCCCGAAGGGCCGCAATTTACTTGCTTGAAAGCACCCGCAATGTTTCGCGCAACCACGGCATATCGGCCACACAGGGCGCAACCACCATGTCGCGCAACAACGGGCGCAACCGCTCGGCAATATCACCCGGCATCCGATCCATCGCACCTTTGCGCGCAAATAACGCGATCCGCCGATCAAGCGGCGCAAATGGCAACGGCATTACATCAACATCGGCGCGAAACCGTTGTGCGCGGGTAAACCCCAACGGCGTGGTGATCGTCCAACCTGCACCGCCCGCCACCATCGCCATGATGGCGTGATAAGAATCAAGCTCGAACCGACGCGGAATCGTCAACCCCAGCGCGTTGATATGCGCCTCGATCTGGCGACCCATCATCTGCATTGATGAATACCGAATGAACGGCAGCTTCAAAAGCTGCGCCAAAACGTCCCCCTTGCGATCAATCACACCCGGCGGGGCCGCGATCATAAACGGGTCATCCAACAGCGGATGGATTTCCATCCAGTCAGCCGACAGGTTCAGATCTGCCGCCACAATAACATCCAGCGCCCGGCTTTCCAGCATCGCCGCCAAATGATAGCTCGCCCCGGTTTCCAGCACGAAATGGCAGGATTTCAGCTCCTCACCCATATCCAGAATAAGCCGGGGCGTCACATCGGCGTCAAAATCCTCGATCATGCCAAGGCTCAGGCGCGACAGTTTGCTTAGATCATGGCGCGCCAATTCGCTGCGCGCCTGTTGCGCCTCGCCCAAAATAATCTGGGCGCGACGATGAAACAACGCCCCCGCCGATGTCAGGGCAAGCGGTCTTGCCGCCCGGTCAATCAGGCGCGCGCCAACCGCGTTTTCCAGATTGGTAATCTGCTGGCTGATCGACGAAGGGCTAACCCGCAGCTTTTTGGCTGCCTGCAAAATCGCACCGGTCTCGACCGCCGCAAGGAATATTTCGATCGCCCAAAGGGTCATTCGGGACTGTGTGTCGGGCATGTTACCCCTTTGCCTGCCAGGCCTCAAACCGGTCCATAACCTGACGGTACCACATTTCACCGGCCGCCAGAAACAGCGGATGACCACCGGGATGATAAAACCTTGTGGTCGGTGTCGTCAGCCCATAAGCGGACTGCCCTCGGTCGTCACCAAGGGCGCAATACGCCGCCTTCATGCCCAGATAAGGCGCCATAGCAACGCCGCTGCCGGAATATCCCAGCGCAAAATGCTGACCCTCATTTTCGCCCACATGCGGCATCTGTTCAAAGGTAAATCCAGTGTAGCCGCGCCAGGAATGGGTGATTTTCACATCCTCCAGTTCCGGCCAAATCCCCACCATCGTCGCGCGCAACCGACGCGCCGCCAGATCCGGGCCCAGCGGCACCATTCCGGCGCGGCCACCAAATATGATGCGCGTGCCATCCGGCGAGACCCGGAAATAGGAATGTTTCGACCGGGTTTCGACCATCATGCGCCGCCCCGGTGCCAGTCGGTCAATCAACTCGGTCGGCAATTGCTCTGTGGCGATGATGAAGCTCGGCAGCGGAAAAACCCGCCGCGCCAGCCAGTTGAACGGCTTGCGGGTATATCCATTGGAGGCGTGTATCACGTTTTGCGCCGCGATCTCGCCGCCTGCCGTGCGCAACGTAAACGCGCCCTTGCGCCCTTCAACCGCCTGCACTGGGCAGTTTTGCACCACCTCAACCCCTTCGCGAAGGGCGATTTCCATCAGCCCGTCGTGAAACTTGCGTGGCTGCAACGCGCCGTGATCGTCGTAAAACACCCCGCCTGCATAAGCATCGCTGACGATATGGTCATGCAGGTTTTCACGCGGCACAACCTGCAATTCATAGCCGGTCAACCGTTTCAGCTCCGCAACAAAAGCCGCTTGCGTCGCTTGCGCCTTTTTGGTCGAGGCCAGAACAATCCGCCCGGTTTCCTGAAAATCGCAAGCGATGTTTTCATCAAGAATAAACCGCCGGGTGAAATCATAGGCTTCGGGCGCTTCGTTCATCAAAGCGAGCGACGCCTCAGCCCCGAACGAGGCCGTCATTGCATCCACTGAAATCCGCGTATGCGCGCCAAACATGCCGCCATTCCGCGTGCTTGCGCCTTGCCCCGGAATGATTGCATCAACAACCGTCACCCGCGCCCCGGCGCGCCGTGCGGTGATTGCGGCACTTAAGCCGGTATAACCAGCGCCGATAATCGCGAGGTCTGTGCGCGCACTGGGCTTTTCGGGCAGATCGGGCAATTCTGCGCCGTCCTGCCACCAGAACGGCGTGCCAAATTCAGGCGTTTGCACCTAAAGTTTCGCCAGTTTGGCCTGCAATTCGGCAAGCTGTTTTTTGATCTCGTCAAGGTCTTCTGTTTCAGGTTCCGCCACTTCGGGCGCGTCCTCGACGTCTTTGCGGCCCCAGTTTCCCATCATCGCCGCCATGAATTCCTGCTGCTTTTGCTGCCAGCCTTCCAGCCCGCCAAAAGCCGCCATCGGATCCGGAATTGTGCTTTGCAGATTGCCAACCAGATCTGCTTGCTGTTTTTTCAGCATATCAAAACTATGCGACAGGAAATCCGGCACAAAGCTTTTCGCGGTGTCGGAATAGCTGCGCACCAAATCCGTCAACACGTTGATCGGCAAGACATTTTCGCCTTTAGATTCGTGTTCGGTGATGATCTGCAAAAGATATTGCCGTGTCAGGTCGTCGCCGGATTTCAGGTCAACAATCTGCACATCCCGACCTGCGCGGATAAACCCCGCGATGTCTTCCAGCGTTACATAATCACTGGTTTCGGTGTTGTATAACCGCCGGCTTGCGTAGCGTTTGATGAGCAGGGCAGAGCGTTGATCAGACATCCGAGGCCTCTTCGTTGCGATGCAGCAATGCTAGTGCGGCATTGCGCTTGCAGCAAGAGACAAAAAAGCGGACCTTTTCAGGCCCGCTCTTTGAAATCACCAACAGGGAGGGAATGGTGATTAAGCAGCTTTTGAAGTTGCTTTCTTAACAGCAGCAGTTGCTTCTGTTGTCGCTTTTTTTACGGCGGATGATGCTTCAGCCTGGGCTTCTTTGCCAGCGGCCATGATCAATTCAACAGTGTCCATCTGAACTTTTTTCGCAACTTCAGCGAATGCAGCAACATGCTCGGACGCAGCTTCAACAGAAGCAGAGGCGAAATCGGTTGCGGCTTTGGAGTAATCAGCTGGGTCTTTTTTCGCTTCAGCAACCGAAGTCAGCTTGCCGAGTGTGTCTTTTGCCCACTTGCTTGAGATTTCAGCGTTCTTTTCAGCAGCAGCCAGTGCCACTTTTGAGAATTTTTCGCTCATCTTTGCCGAGTTTTTGAACATGTCGCCAAAGGCGTTCATGTCTACTGGCAGGTCGTCAAACATTTTTGCGAACGGGTTTTCGTAGTTTGCTTTAGTCATTTTCTGTCTCCAGACGAGGTTTATGTTGTGTCTGAAGCTTAGATAGTCGCCGCAGTGCAGCATTTCAAGAGTAAAATGCTGCACTGCGGCATAAAATTTGATTTTTGTTTGAAATCAGATATTTGGCTTGGCAACAACATACGAACCCGGTGCGGCCTCGATCACCGGATGGCTGGAATCACCCGGTTCCCGTGCCTCGATCTTGGCGCCGGACCGACCTGCCAGCCATTTTGACCAACGCGGCCACCAAGACCCTTCGTGAAACTCAGCGCCGTCTTTCCAGCCCGCAGGTGTCACCATCTTTTTGTCATTGGTGTAATGGCCGTATTTATTCTTGCTTGGTGGATTAACAATGCCAGCGATATGGCCGCTTTCAGACAGAATGAAAGTCTTGTCGCCGCTGAATTTGTTCAACCCCAGAAACGATCCCTGCCATTTCGCGATGTGATCCGTTTCACAAGCAATCGCACAGATCGGTGTCTTGATGTCCTTCAGGTTCAGGGTCTCGCCCATCACCTCAAACGTGCCTTCTGACAGTTCATTATTGACGCAAAACTGGTGCAGATATTCCAGCGTAAGCCGCCCGGCAAGGTTGGTGCTGTCGCCGTTCCAGTATAGCAGATCAAAGGCTGGCGGGGCCTCGCCCATCATATAAGACCGGATGGCGGGGCCATAGACCAGATCATTGGCGCGCAGATAGGAAAACGTGCGCTGCATGAAAAACGAATGCAGATAGCCCTTTTTGGCGACTTCTTCGTCAATGCCTTGCAGAAAATCCTCGTCCAGAAAAACGCCGGTTTCGCCGGGATCAGTGAAATCTGCCAAAGCCGTAAAGAATGTGGCCGAGCGGACGGATTTGTCACCCTTTTTGGCCATATACGCCAAAGTTGCCGACAATGTGGTGCCCGCGATGCAATAGCCAACGGCGTTGACCTGCTTTTCGCCGGTGATCTTCTTGACCTCGTCAATGGCGGTCAGAAACCCTTCCTGCATGTAGGTGTCGATACCGACGTCAACATATGTGGCATCGGGATTGACCCAACTGACCACAAACACCGTAAAGCCCTGTTCAACCGCCCAGGAAATCAGGCTGTTCTGCGGCTTGAGGTCCAGAATGTAGAATTTGTTGATCCATGGCGGGAAAATAATCAGCGGCGTTTTGTGAACTTTTTCGGTCTTTGGCGTGTATTGAATAAGCTGGAACATCCGGTTTTGGAAAACCACAGACCCTTCGCTGGTCGCGATATTGCCGCCCACTTCAAACGCATCAGGGTCCGACAAGGTAACCGCCAGCGCACCATCATGGCCTTCGATGTCGCGCACAAGGTTTTCCAAACCATCGACCAAAGATTGCCCATCCGTGGCCACAGCGCGTTCCAGCGCGTCAGGATTTGTGCCCAGAAAATTAGACGGTGCCATCATATCAATGATCTGGCGCGAAAAGAATCGCACCCGCGCTTTATCGTTGTCGTTGATGTCTTCCAGCCCCTCGATCGCATTTTCGATCGCCTCGGATGACATCAGGTATTGCCGCTTGATATAGTTGAAATAGGGGTTCGTTTCCCACATCGGATTCTTGAACCGGCGGTCTTTGCCTGTGTCGTCGTTGGGCGCGCCTTTGCCCGCAACCAGACTTTCCTGCGCCTCAACCCAATGTTGCAATGTCTTGCCCCAATAAGACACTTGTTGCTCCATTATCTTGGCGGGATTGTGCATCATTTCCGCCATATAGGCGGTGGCCGCTTTCATATAAAGTTCTTGCCCCGGCCCTTCCAGCGCCTGATTTGTAGGCTCATGATGGGTTAAAGCCCCGACCAAACGCTGCGTCAGCTTTTCAATCTTGGCAAGATTTTCGTTCAGGGCTTCAATGTTGCGTTCGGGGTTCACTTCTTCGCTTGGCATTTAAACAATTGCTCCTCGGTAATCATTTGTCTTATAAGATCGCTCACGGAACCGGGTAAGTGCGGGGGGGCTTTCACCGGATAAATCAACAAGACCTGAGGCGGTGTAATACCCATGAACCAGAATTTTGCAACCTATGACATGTTTGAAAGTTACCGACTTGGTAGCGAATGGATGGGGGCAACAGCGAAAGCATTTTGGTCCAACCCGGCATTTGGCCTTTCCTCCAGTCCCATTCCCGCAGCCTTTGCTGCATGGGGCGAAGTCACCGAACGCTCGTTCGCGCGCATGATGGCCAAGCCCGATTGGGGCATAGATAGCGTCGTCACTGCTGGCCGCGAATATGTCGTCAATATCGAAACTGTTGTTAGCCGCCCCTTTGGCGATCTGATCCAGTTCAAAGTTGACCGCCCAAACCCACCGAATCGTCGGGTTTTGCTGATTGCGCCAATGTCGGGCCATTACGCCACATTGCTGCGCAAAACTGTCCTTAGCCTGCTGCCGAACTGTGATGTCTTCATCACAGACTGGCATAACGCGCGCGACATTCCGGTATCTGAAGGCAAGTTTGATATCGAGGATTTCACGCTATACCTCGTTGATTTCATGAAAGAGCTTGGCCGCGACACCCATGTGGTTGCCGTTTGCCA
>JAJFIC010000055.1 GCA_021775315.1 Paracoccaceae bacterium | reverse complement strand
GCCAGACCGGATTATCGTTGGGGAAACCCGTGGCGAAGAAGTCATCGACATGTTGCAGGCCATGAACACCGGCCATGACGGTTCAATGACGACTATTCACGCCAACTCTGCGCGCGATGGCGTTTCGCGCCTTGAAAACATGGTGGCAATGGCCGGGATCGACATGCCGCTAAAGGCAGTTCGCAATCAGATCGCATCAGCCGTGCATTTGATCGTGCAGGCCAGCCGACTGATGGATGGCTCGCGGCGCATGATGTCAATCACCGAGGTGACCGGCATGGAAGGTGAAATCATCACCATGCAGGAAATCTTCCGTTTCAAACGCGAGGGGTTGGACGAAAACGGCAAGATCATCGGCCATTTTGAGGCAACCGGCGTGCGGTCGCATTTCTCGGAACGGTTCAAACATTCCGGTTTTGATCTTCCAGCAAGCATTTACACCCAGCCACCAATGGCAAGGAGCTAACCATGAGTCCTGAACCAATCATCTATGGCGTCATCTTTATAGCGGTCCTGTTGCTGGTCGAAGGCATGTATCTGGTGGTGTTTGGAAAATCCATTCGCCTTAACAGCCGGGTAAACCGCCGCCTTGATCTGCTCGAAAAGGGCAACGACCGCGAACAGGTTCTGGAAACCTTGCGCAAAGAAAGGGCACAGCACCGCGAGGGGCCGCGCCTGCCGATCATTTCAATGATCAGCAAAAAGGCGGCGATGGCAAACATCGCATTCAGCCCTAAGGCATTGATAATGGTCATGGTTATTCTGACGATCGCCGCCTTTGTTGGCCTGACAATTGGCACCGGGGCGTCCCTGCCTGTGCGTGTTGGAATGTCAGTGGTCATGGGTTTCGGTGCGGTTTGGATGTGGCTGAGCAAAAAGGCCAAGGCACGCATGTCGCTGCTTGAAGAACAATTGCCGGATGCCGTTGAACTTATGGTGCGCAGCCTGCGGGTCGGGCATCCGTTTTCCAGCACAGTGAACATCGTCGCCCAAGAGGTCGCTGATCCTTTGGGGTCTGAATTTGGCATCATCGCTGACGAGTTCGCCTATGGCATGGAAATCACGGAATCGCTCAATAAAATGGCGGAAACCATCGACATGCAGGATTTGCGTTTTCTGGCGGTCGCCGTCAGCATCCAGCAAAAATCAGGCGGTAATCTGGCCGAAATTCTGGAAGGTCTGGCCAAAGTGATCCGGGCACGGTTCAAACTGTTTCGCCGGGTCAAGGCAATCACGGCCGAGGCCAAATGGTCCGGCATGTTCCTGTCGGCCTTTCCCATTCTGGCGTTGATCGGCATCAACGTCGCACAACCAACTTATTACGACGCGGTTATGGAAACTGAGTACTTCATACCCGCCTGTATGGTCGTCGCCACGTTTTTGGTGGTGAATTACGTCTTCATGAAAATCATGGTCAATATCAAGGTATAGGTGCGCAAATGGGGTATGTAGATCAGGCAATGCTGTGGTTAACCGATAATTTCGGTGAAATGGGGCCGCTGTTCGCGGTCGGTTTATTGGGACTTTTGTTGATCCTCGGCTCATTGCCAGTGATGCTGAAAGGCAAGGCTGATCCATTCAAAAAGCTGGTGTCCGGGAACAAGAAGGCAGCCCCGAAAAAGAAAGACGAGGCCGCGCAGCCCAAACTGCGATACGAGGAAAAAGGCCCCAATCTCGACAAATACGCCACCTTTCTGGAACCTCAGGACCAAACCGCCTATTCAGCCATTCAGCTTAAGCTGGTGCAGGCTGGATATCGGCAAAAATCCTCGGTTCGGACCTTCCATTTCGCCCAATTCGCGCTTGCGATTGGTCTGCTGTGTTTCGGCGTCCTGCTGGTTCTGATCCGTTTGGACAGTGTAAACATGCAATCGGCCTTGCTGACGATCCTGATACCTGCGGGTGCCGGATACTACCTGCCGACCTATTGGGTGGAACGTCGTCGCCAGACGAGACAGGGCAACCTGATGGAAGGGTTCCCGGACGCGCTGGACCTGATGCTGGTCTGCGTCGAGGCTGGCCAATCGCTGGATCAATCCATTCTGCGTGTGTCAGATGAGATTAAACCGGGTTTTCCCGATCTTGCCGAAGAATTCGGTATTGTTGCCAACGAAATGAAGGCCGGTAAGGATCGGGTCAACGTTCTGCGCGACATGGCCGAACGCGCCGGTGCCCAAGACATTTCTGCCTTTGTGACAGTTCTGATCCAGTCAGCCAGCTTTGGTACATCCATTTCGGACGCTTTGCGGGTTTATGCGGCTGAAATGCGTGACAAACGGGTGATGCGCGCCGAAGAAAAGGCAAATGTGCTGCCGACAAAGCTGACACTAGGCACCATGATGTTTACCCTGCCGCCATTGTTGATTATCCTGATCGGGCCATCGATTTACGATATCGTCGTTCTGATGGGGGAAGGTAGATAGGTTTTGCACCACTGGGTGAGGCACATCAGTCTGGCATTGATGCTGACATTAGCGGCTTGCCAATCATCAACGCATGGTCTGCAAAATAATCGGGTTGGCCCGAAAGCCCCCAAGGGCACCCCCAAATTGACCGAGGCCGTGGATGGCCTGATCGTTGGCCACCGTCTGATGGCCGCTGGGGAATATGAACTTGCCCTCAGGGCGTATACACGCGGCGCGGTCGATCACGGCCTCAATGCCGACGTGCTCAGCGCGCTGGGTTCGGCCAATTTGAAGCTGGGGCGCCTGAAACAGGCCGAAACCCTGCTCAGAAAAGCAGTCGAAAAAGACCCCGAGCATGTTCCGGCATGGAATAACCTTGGGGTTGTATTGATGGAATTGAACGAAGAAGGCGAAGCAAGGCGTGTTTTTCGCAACGCTTATGCCTTAGATAACGGAAATTCCGACCAAATTCGCGAAAATTTGCGCCTTGCTATCGCCAGAACAGAAAATACCGCGTATGTTGTTCGTAACGAAGATAAGTTTGAACTGGTTCGACGTGGCAACGGGCGCTATCTGCTGCTGCAAACACCGGAAACAGACATCGAGCAGTAGAGGAAGTCCCCGAACGTGAGACTTTTTTCTTTAACAGTGATTTGCACCAGTCTTGTTCTGGGGCTTTCGGCTTGTGAAAAGCTGAAAAAGCCGGATGTGGACAAAAAGATCGATGGCGTGAACGTCATTGATGCAACAAATCTGAACGACATCATGATGACGGTGGCCGACCCGAACGAGGCCGTGGATTATTTCCAGCGGGCATTGACGCAGGAACCGGGTCGTCTTGATTTCAAGCGTGGTTTGGCAAAATCGCTGGTGCGGGCAAAACGCGCGTCCGAGGCAGTGTTGGTTTTTGCTGATATTGTGGACGACAAAGAGGCAACCAACAGCGACCGGGTGGATTTTGCCGATGCCTTGATCCGCACAAACGAATGGCCAAAGGCCGAGGCGCAGCTTAACAAAGTGCCGCCCACCTTTGAAACCTATAAACGCTACCGGCTAGAGGCAATGATTGCCGACAGCAACCAGGATTGGGACAAAGCCGACAGTTTCTATGAAACCGCATCGGGGCTGACCACGACCCCGGCTGGCGTTTACAACAACTGGGGCTATTCCAAACTGACGCGCGGTGATTTCAATCAGGCAGAAAAGCTTTTCCTGCAAGCAATCACCTATGACAAGGACATGTTTACCGCAAAAAACAACCTTGTGCTGGCCCGCGCTTCCCAGCGGAAATATTCCTTGCCGATCATTCGTATGACACAAATCGAACGGGCAGAATTGCTGCACACCATGGCCATCAGCGCGATCAGGCAGGGCGATATAGACATCGGGCGTGGCCTGCTGGAAGAGGCCATCGAAACCCATCCGCAACATTTCGACGTTGCGGTGCGCACGCTTGCCGCTCTCGAAAACTAGAAACAAGCAATAGACACCCATGGAAATCACTGCTTTTGAAGCGATCTGGCTGTTGCCCGCCGCCCTACCCGTCGCCCTTTGGGTGGCCTGGAGCGACCTTAAATACATGAAAATCACCAACCGCGCCGTCATGGTCATGGCCGCGGTGTTTTTGGTGTTCGGTTTAATCGCTCTGCCGTTTGAAACCTATTTGGGGCGCCTGTTGCAGTTGGTCGTCGTGCTGTTGCTTGGCTTTGTCGCCAACGCCCTGCGGCTTGTCGGCGGTGGTGACGCAAAATACGCAGCGGCAATCGCCCCATTTTTCGCCTATGGCGATACCCGCGCGGTTTTACTGTTATTCGCAGCGATGCTATTAGCGGCCTACGTAACCCACAGGGCCTTCAGCATGATCGGCCCCATCCGTCGCATGACCGAAAGCTGGGAATCCTGGAACGCGGGCAAAGATTTCCCCATGGGGCTGGCGCTGTCCGGTACGTTGATCTTTTACCTCGTCCTGGGCTTGATGGGCCTCTAGCGATTGACCACAAGAACAGGCCGGGTTTTCAGAGCGTGCTAATCAGGTAAAACTCGCAACAAAATGAACAATTCGTTGCGCATGACCTCTTGAAAATTCACACCTGACAGCGGCAATCCTGCCAGAATTTGTGATCGCGCAGCAGGGGTCGCCGGACATAGCGGCACCAGCAGAAAATCAGCGTTCTTATAGGCCGGTTGCACCCCATAATACCACGGCGCGGCCTTTGGTACGGGGGTGGTTTTTCCAAACAACCATAGGTTTGAAAACGTGTCGGCAACAAACACGGATTTGCCGCTCAACCCATCCATTTCCTCCAGATCAGTCGCCATCTGTTGCAGCATGCCGACCAGCCCCATATGCAGCTTGCAAAGGCCAAGCGGTTGACCAAACAGCGTATCCTCGGGCAAGGCAATCGCTGCCTCGGCCGTCTGTCTGATGTTGGCGTTATCCACAGAAAACGGCGCGCGTCGTACGGTTGCGTACATCCGATCCACGCGCATGAACACATCATCATTATTCGCACCCGGAAAGACCTGAAAGAAATCGGCCCGATCCAGTCGCGCGTGGCGGACATTCGCAAGGCTGATCGTGTAAATTGTCGGCAGGATCAGAGCAAAGGAAACCAGACTAACGATGCCCAAAGAGCGGCCCACATCCCAACCAAACGCATTATTCAGGTGGCGATCGGGTCGTAAAGACAGCAGGATAAACCCAAGTATAATCAGCCATTTAGGGTCATTTCCCCAATTTTGATAAGTGGCATAGATAAAAGCAGGCGCGAAAACCAGCAACAGCATCCCCTCAACCGCCTGACCGCCCTGCCTGAGCAGAACAATCCCGGCCAGCAGGCACAGGTTTCCGGCCAGAAACACTGGCGAAATCAAAAGATAAGACAGGCTTTCACCGGGCTGAGGGCGAATGCCCGACCCGCTGACAGCGCGCAAATCGCCAATGTAAGCGACCCAGAATTCAGGCCCGCCAAACAACGTCATCGCACCCGCGACCAGCAAGCCAATTGCCAGACCAACACCCAACGCCGTCCATTGTTTGCGTATTATCAGACCCAACAAAATACCCGGCAGGAAGGCCGCGAAAAAGGTAATTTTGCACAGCGCCAGAAAAGCCATGCCAAAGCCAAAAACCAAGCCGTCAGCAACCTCGGACTCGCGACCGGCAGGTAAAACAACCAGTGTCACCAGCATGAACACAACCGCCCAAGCCCAGCGGTTATAATACATCGAGATCGAGGCCACCTGCGCGTCACCGCCATAAACCAACGCAGTGATCAGTAAAATCAAAAACCCGCCAAAGGCAAAAGCCAACCCCGAAGACAACCGTGAAAACCCGACCCACCAGATCGCGGACAACATCAAAAGGGCAACCATCAGCATACTGCCCATCATCGCTTTACCAGCCCCAACGCCAAGCGAAATAAGCCAGGAAACCGGCGCAAAAGCCAAAACACCAATTGGGGTCATGAAATCCAGATGCGGCCACTGTCCCTGCCCCATCCGCAGCGAAATCTGCATCAAATGCAGCGCGTCACCTTCGTGCTGGTCGATCAGCAACACGCCTTTTCCAAGCAAAAGCCCGGCCTGAACCACCAGCACCGCCACCAGAAAACCGAATAATATCCCTGCCGAAGGCCTGCCCATTTTTCGCCGCCAATTTACCTTTTTACAACTCTACAACTCCTATGGTCCGGATGCAAAACCCGCATTAAAGCCAAATGTAGTTTTTGTTGGCGGAAACCATGAAAACCGATAGAATCGACCAAAATAACAATAAAAACGAGGCCCACGATGAACATGCAGGCAATCGACGTCAAAGCCCCGCCGCAGCCTACCTCGCTTGCGGATACCGGCCTGACCAATGTCATGTTGCGCGATATCTTTCTGAAAACAGTATTTCGCCGCCATTTGGCCACGGCCAGCGCCATCGCCCAAGCCATCAGCCTGCCGGTGCAGTTGACGCAGGACCTGATTGAAATGGTGCGCGAGCAAAAACTGATTGAGGCGATGGGCAATCGCGACGCCGAAGGCTCCAGCGAAATGGCCTATGAATTGTCCGATCTTGGCAAGGCCCGTGCGCTTGATGCCCTGCAACAGTCGGAATATTACGGCGCGATGCCGGTGCCGCTGGAAACCTACAAAGCCCAGACTGAACGCCAAGCGGTCAAAGATATAACCATTTCCAAACAACAGCTTAGCGATTCCATGAGCCACCTTGTCCTGCCCGATGGTCTGCTGGACGAGCTTGGCCCAGCAATCAATTCGGGTAAATCAATCCTGATGTATGGCCCCGCCGGGAACGGCAAATCCTCAATTTCAAATGGCATCCGGGACGCGCTTGGCGACAATATTTACGTGCCATTGGCGATTGAATATCTTGGCCAGGTCATCACCCTTTACGACCCGATCGTGCATGAACTGGCAAAGGTCAAAGACGAAAACACAAGTGCTTTGCGTCGATCGAGCAACCGTTTTGACAACCGCTACGTGCTGTGTCGCCGCCCGACCGTGATAACAGGCGGTGAATTGACGCTTGATATGTTGGATTTGAAATACAATGCCGTGTCGCGAACCTATCAGGCGTCGCTTCAGCTGAAATCCACGGGTGGCGTGTTCATCGTCGATGACCTTGGTCGTCAGGCTGAGCCACCGCAGGCGCTGATAAATCGCTGGATTGTGCCAATGGAAAGCGGCTTTGACATTCTGGCGCTGCAATCGGGCGAAAAATTCATCGTGCCGTTTGACACATTGGTGATTTTCTCGACCAACTTCCTGCCTTCCGAAATGTTTGACGCCGCAGCCCTGCGACGCATCGCCTATAAGGTAAAAATCGACGGCCCAAATCAGGAAGAGTTCCTGCAAATCTTTATGCGCGTCTGCCGGGCGAAAAAGGTGCCGCTGGACGAACAATCGGTCGTTCACATGCTGAAAAACCGCTATCCAGAAGTCGATAATGTCTTTGCCAATTTTCACAGTCCTTTTCTGGTCGACCAAATCCTGTCAATCTGCGCCTATGAAGGAATAGCGCCACAAATGACACCAACCCTGATTGACCGGGCCTGGGCCAATTTGTTCGTGAACGAAACCCCGTGACCCTGACAGGTATCGGTCTGGCCGGGTGTGGCCGCATGGGCGAACCCATGCTGCGTGCCCTGATCGGGGCGGGTTTTGACGCGCGGGGTTTTGACATTCGACCTGCCTCGCAATATGGCGATCTCGCGCCACATGTTCAGAACGACGCTTTGATATTTGCCAAAGACCTGCACATTCTTTTCTCCGTGGTGCGCGATATCGCCCAAACGGAGGAACTGCTTTTTTCGGCCCAAAACCTGATAGACCGCACCCAATCATTGCGCGTCATCGTTATTTGCTCAACCCTATCACCGCGCTATTTGCAGGCCTTACGATCCCGAATTCCCGCACACATCACGCTGATCGACGCGCCGATGTCAGGTGCTGCAATCGCGGCACAGGAACGTCGCTTGTCTTTCATGCTAGGCGGAACGGCACACGACCTCGACCCGCTCCAGCCGCTATTCGCCGCGATGGGCACAAGCTTTCACCGGATGGGCCCTTTTGGCGCCGGGATGAGCGCGAAGGTCCTGAACAACCTGCTTGCGGCGTCCAACACGGTGATGACCCGCCTTGTGCTGGATTGGGCCGCAGATCAAAATCTCAGCCAACAAAATCTGCTCACCCTGATCGACAACAGTTCCGGCCAGAACTGGTTTGCCTCCGCATTTCACCAGATTGAATTTTCGCGGGATGGTTATGAGGCCGAAAACACAATCGGCATACTAAAGAAAGACGTGCAATCCGCCCTTGATGCAGCCCCGGATGACGCCGACACACGCTTACCGGAATTGCTGGTCGATCTGGTTGCCGGGCTCAAAGCGAAATCCAGCTAAACTCCAATATCATTGTTCTCAAAATACTGCCGCGCGGCGCGCATCGCCCCGTTAGGGGCTGAAAGGAATGGCCCGCAGGGCCGCCTTTTGCTACCCTTGCGCAATGACAAAACTGCCGAAAATTTTCGAGAGTTGGTTCGCCCAAAAAGGTTGGTCACTGCACCCACACCAACAGACATTGTTAGACCTTGCATGCGATAAATCCACCTTGCTGATCGCGCCAACAGGTGGCGGCAAAACTCTGGCTGGGTTTTTGCCCAGCCTCCGGGAACTCGCCAACGGTGGGCGCGGCTTGCATACACTTTATGTCTCGCCGCTCAAAGCTCTTGCCGCGGATATCCGCCGCAACCTTGGCATTCCAATCGCAGACATGGCCCTGCCGATCCGGGTCGAGGATCGCACCGGTGATACCTCTTATTCCAAACGACTCAGACAACGGGCCGACCCGCCGCATATCCTGTTGACCACGCCAGAAAGCCTTGCGTTGTTGCTGTCTTATGAAGACGCACCAAAGATTTTTGCCTCACTTCAACGGGTTATCGTCGATGAAATCCATGCGCTGGCAGAAAGCAAACGCGGCGATCAGATGATGCTTGCCCTTGCACGGCTGGAAACGCTCGCGCCAAATCTGCGCCGCATCGGCCTGTCAGCGACGGTAGAAAATCCACCAGCCCTTGCTGAATACATGTCACCCGGTGATCACAGCACAAACATCCTGTTGGCCGATCCCGGCCCGGATCCGGATGTCACCATTTTGGAAACCAGCGCGGCCCCGCCCTGGAACGGCGCTGGCGCCCATTACGCCATTCCAGAGGTATTGGCCGAAGTTAAAAAGGCTGGCACCAGCCTGATTTTCATCAACACCCGCGCCCAAGCTGAGCTCTTCTTTCGCGCGCTTTGGATGGCCAATGATGATGGGTTGGCCATCGGGCTGCATCATGGCTCACTCTCGCGCGAGGCCCGTGAAAAGGTCGAACTGGCCATGGTCAGTAATTCTTTGCGTGCAATCGTGTGTACGGGGACGCTGGATCTTGGCATTGACTGGGGCGATGTGGATCTGGTGATTCAGATCGGTGCGCCAAAAAACATCAAACGTCTTGTCCAGCGTATCGGCCGCGCCAATCACCGCTACAACGCCCCATCCCGCGCCATTCTGGTGCCTGCAAACCGGTTTGAAGTCATCGAATGCCGCGCCGCGCTAGAGGCCGTGTATGCCCATGAACTTGACGGCGAACCGCGCGGCACAGGCCCGCGCGATGTTTTGTGCCAGCACATCCTGATCACCGCCTGTTCCGGCCCGTTCGATGCAACGGCTCTTTATCATGAGTTTCGCCGCGCTGGCCCTTACCGCGATCTCAGCCGGGCAGAGTTTGATGACTGCCTGTCCTTTTGTGCAACCGGTGGTTACGCCCTGCAGGCTTATGACAAATGGCAACGGTTGATCACCCGGCCTGACGGCACCTATGCCTTGCGCGATCCACGGGCAACTCGCCAAATCCGAATGAACCTTGGCACCATTGTCGACACCGAAACACTGGCCGTTCGCCTGAAAAACCGGCGCGGCGGTCGCCCGCTTGGCGAAGTCGAGGAATCCTTTGCCGCCACCCTAACCCCGGGCGACACGTTTTTGATAGGCGGCGAAGTGGTCCGCTATGAAAACATCCGCGAAATGACAGTGCAAGTGACGCGCGAGGCCACCAAAAAGCCCAAGATCGCCGTGTTTTCAGGCACCAAATTCGCAACCTCAACCGTCTTGTCGCACCGCGTTCTGGCAAAACTACAAGCCAAAGACTGGCCCGAATTACCCGCTCACACTGCGGATTGGCTCCACCTGCAACGCCGAATTTCCAGCATGCCCAGCCCTGACCGTTTGCTGGTCGAAAGCTTTCCTTTGGACAGCCGCCAGTTCACCTGCTTTTATGGCTTTGCCGGTCGCAATGCCTTGCAAACATTGGGCTTATTACTAACGCGACGCATGGAAAATGCCGGACTGCACCCCTTGGGATTTGTATCAACCGACTATGCGTTGCTTATCTGGGGGCTTGAGGAAATCACCGATCCCGCGCGATTTCTGGCACGTGAAGGCATGCTGGATGGTTTGGAAACCTGGCTTGCAGGCAACGCCGTAATGAAGCGCAGTTTTCGCAATGTGGCCACCATTGCCGGCCTGATTGAAAAAAACCTGCCGGGCAAACGCAAATCGGGTCGCCAAGCAACATTTTCGTCCGATATCCTTTACGACACTTTACTTAAATACGAACCTGACCACCTGCTCATGCGCCTGACCCGACAAGAGGCCATGCGCGGATTGGTCGATTTCACCCGGATCGAAGAGATGCTTAGCCGCGTCGCCGGAAAGATCGATCACGTTCACGCCCCACACCTGACCCCGCTGGCAGCACCGTTGTTGCTGGAAATTGGCAAAGTGCCGATCCGGGGCCAAGCCGAAGAACGCTTGCTGGCCGAGGCTGCCGAGCAAATGATGGCCAAGGCGGGGCTGAGTTGACACTTAGCTAATTCTGCCCCCCCATCATCCTAGCCCTTGCACCCGCTGCCCGTTCCGGTGTTTTCTGCTGCAATGCGAACCTATGAATTTATCTTGAACGACGCCCATCTGACCGCCTTACCAAGTGGCGCATTATGGTGGGCCGAACGCGGGTTGCTTTGCGTTTCCGATTTGCATTTTGGCAAATCCGGGCGTATCGCCCGCAAGGGCGGGACCTTGTTGCCGCCATATGAAAACGCCGAAACTCTGGCCCGCCTTGAGCGCGATATCCTGACCCGGAACCCACAAACAATCATTTGTCTCGGCGACAGTTTTGACGATCTGGCAGCGTTTGAGGAAATGGAGGAAGAAGACCATCGCTGGTTGACCTGCCTGATCGCTGGCAGGCGTTGGATTTGGATCGAAGGCAACCATGATCCGGGTCCGGTGGATATCGGTGGCACACATGTTGCCACCCACACAGAGGGTCCATTGGTCTTTCGGCACATTGCGGACCCTGACAAATCCGGTGAAATCTCTGGCCATTTCCACCCGAAAACCCGCGTAAACGCCAAAGGGCGCAGTATCTCGCGGCCTTGTTTTCTGATTGATAAATCCCGGGTGATCCTGCCAGCTTACGGCCAATATACCGGTGGATTGCGTACTGACACCCCTGTTTTGCAAGAGCTGATGGCACCCCAATCTATTGCCGTTCTGACGGGCAAGACAGCAACCGCCGTGCCAATGATGTTTTAAAGAATACCCTCCTTTTCAACAACTTCATGGTAGCTGCGGCTGACCGGAATGGTCGTGCCGTCCGACAAGTCAAGTTCGACTTTGGCGCTGCTGCGCTGAACGCCAACAATTGCCGCGCGCGCCACCCAGTGCGAACGGTGCACCTGAAATCCGGCACAGCCTTCCAGTTCATTTAGGGCATCAGAAAACCGCATCAGGATTTGTTCTTTGCCGAGTTTGGTGCAAACCTCAACATAATGATCGCGGCTGGACACCCAAAGCAGCTCGGTGCCCAATGCGTCCGGCAATCGGTTAAAGATCGCGGGTGCGGGGGTCGTGCTATGTATGAAAAGTTCCTTGATGACCGTGACCACCAGATAAATCATCCCGCAATTCACGGCAATCTCGCTAAAAGCTATGCCCATCTCAGCCCAATTCGGCGAAAAACCCAGCAAAATACTGACGACAAGCAAACTGTAAAAGAAGGTGAAACCGATGGCCTGAAGAACCAGTGCCAAAACGATCGAGACGCCGGGGAAAGTGCGCCTGACGAACAATTCTGAAATATTGCCAAACACGATCGCCATTGCGATTGCAAAGAACCAGAAAAATCCCTTGCCGATCTCGCCAAAAATTAGCCCAAGGCCAAACGGGTCGGAAATAGCACAAGCAATCGACGCACCAATCCAGATGGAAATTCGTGATCTACTGGTTAAACGACTGCGCAATTCTTGAAACGCCACATACATGGCCAAGTAATATTCGATTTTTTGAATAAATTACAACCAGTGAGCGGAGTGCATGCGCTAAACACACGCAATCGTTATGAATTATTTCCGTACATGGTCACGTCAGGCATGAGATTTAGGCCTGTCCAGCGGTCAAACTTGGGCAGACTCCTGTTGAATTCGCGGGCAACACTCTTTCGGTGATTGCCCGCGTCGATTGACAAAGCCCAAACTTAAGCCGTCAAGCCCTCAGGCTCATCCAATCCATTTGCCCGGCAGCAAGCGGTGACCGTATTGGCCAGCAAACAGGCAATCGTCATCGGCCCAACGCCACCCGGAACCGGCGTTATCGCACCGGCAACAGCCGACGCACTGGCAAAATCGACATCACCAACCAGTCGCGTCTTGCCTTCGCCTTTTTCAGGGGCCGGAATGCGGTTAATACCAACATCAATCACGGTCGCACCCTTTGCAATCCATTCGCCCGTGACCATTTCGGGCCGCCCAACAGCGGCAACCACGATATCGGCGCCGCGACACAGCGCTTCAATATTCTTTGTGCGGCTATGGGCAATCGTGACCGTGCAACTGTCACGCAACAGCAATTGCGCCATGGGTTTGCCCACAATGTTGGACCGACCGACCACGACCGCATTCAGACCAGACAGGGAACCGAGATGGTCCCGCAGCATCATCAGACAGCCGAGCGGCGTGCACGGCACCATGGATTTTTGCCCGGTCGCCAGCAATCCGACATTGCTGATGTGAAACCCATCCACGTCCTTTGCCGGATCAATCGAATTAATCACCAAATCTTCGTTCAGATGCTTGGGCAAAGGCAGCTGGCACAGGATGCCGTGCACCGCAGGATCCGCGTTAAGCTTTTCGATCAATGCCAGCAAGTCAGCCTCAGATGTGGTGGCATCTAGTCTGTGCTCATAGGAATTCATGCCTACCTCGACGGTCAGCTTTCCCTTGGAACGCACGTAAACTTCTGAGGCCGGATCTTCGCCAACCAGCACAACAGCCAGCCCAGGCGTTATGTCGTGATCAGCCTTCAAGCGCGTCACATGTGTGGCGACTTTTTCGCGCACGGTTGCGGCGAATTCCTTGCCGTCGATAATCTTCGCGCTCATTGCACTACCCTCATCATTGTTCAAAAAATACTCTTGCCAAAGGCAGGCGGGCGGCGGGGCTCAATGCCGCGCCGCCCGCCAACCCGCTTAGAACAAACCTTCGATCTCGCCATCATCATTCAACATGATCGCCTCGGCCGCTGGGGTGCGTGGAAGGCCCGGCATGGTCATGATCTCGCCGCAGATCGCCACGACGAACCCGGCCCCTGCTGAAAGCCGTACTTCGCGCACAGGCACGGAATGGCCTGTCGGTGCGCCGCGCAGATTTGGGTCCGTTGAAAAGGAGTATTGCGTTTTCGCCATGCAAACAGGCAGGTCGCCATAACCAGCTTCTTCCCATTGACGCAGTTGGTCGCGGATTTTCTTATCGGCCAAAACTTCGTCGGCATGATAAATCCGCTTGGCGATGGTTTCGATTTTCTCCATCAACGGCATTTCGTCAGGATAGATCGGTGCAAAGCTGGCGATATCCGCATCGGCGATTTCCGCAACCCGCGTGGCCAGATCAACCGTACCTTCACTGCCCTTTTCCCAATGCTGGCACAGGATCGCCTCAGACCCGTGGGTGTTCACGTAGTCTTTGATCGCCTGCACTTCGTCATCTGTGTCGGTGACAAAGTGGTTGATCGCGACCACAACCGGCACGCCAAACGATTTGAGGTTGGCGATGTGGCGGCCAAGGTTCGGGCAACCACCGATGACGGCCTCGACATTTTCAGCGCCCAGATCAGCACGGGCAACGCCACCGTTCATTTTCATCGCGCGAACCGTTGCCACCAAAACCACAACTGACGGCGCCAAGCCTGCCTTGCGGCATTTGATGTTCATGAACTTTTCGGCACCCAGATCGGCCCCAAAGCCCGCCTCGGTCACCACGTAATCCGCAAGCTTCAGCGCGAGGGTCGTCGACACAACGCTGTTACAGCCATGCGCGATATTGGCGAATGGTCCGCCATGCACAAATGCCGGATTGTTTTCCAGTGTTTGCACCAGATTTGGCTGCATCGCCTGCTGCAACAGCACGGTCATTGCACCATCAGCCTTGATATCGCGGCAGTAGATCGGTGTGCGGTCGCGGCGGTAGGCCACGATGATGTCGCCCAGTCGTTTTTCAAGATCGTTAAGATCTGTCGACAAACACAGGATCGCCATCACTTCCGAGGCCACCGTGATATCAAATCCGGTCTGGCGTGGAAAGCCGTTTGAAACCCCACCAAGCGAGGTCACAACGTCCCGCAACGCCCGGTCGTTCATATCCAAAACCCGACGCCAAACCACCCGGCGTTCGTCAATTTCCAGCTCGTTGCCCCAATAGATATGGTTGTCGATCATGGCGCTCAGCAGGTTATGCGCCGATGTTATCGCGTGGAAATCGCCGGTGAAATGCAGGTTCATCTCTTCCATTGGAACCACCTGAGCGTACCCGCCACCTGCGGCCCCGCCCTTCATTCCGAAACACGGACCAAGCGACGCCTCGCGAATACAGATCGCGGCCTGCTTTCCGATGCGGTTCAATCCATCAGCCAAGCCGACTGTTGTGGTTGTCTTACCTTCACCCGCAGGTGTTGGGTTAATCGCTGTGACCAAAATAAGCTTGCCGTCTTCGCGACCGCGTTGGGCTTTGATGAACTCGTCAGACACTTTCGCCTTGTCATGACCAAACGGCAGCAAATGCTCAGTCGGAATGCCAAGCTTGGCCCCAATTTCTTGAATTGGGCGTTTTTTGGCTTCGCGTGCAATCTCGATATCTGACTTATAGGCCATCGCTTTGGTCCCTTCCCCGGGGTTCAATAAACTCTTCTCAGTGCCTATAACCTCAATTTGGTGTGCAATCGCACACTTTACGACATTTCCGGGCTTGGAATCGCCTAACACGCATTTCGTATTTTCGTTTCGGAAACAAACGTCTTAGTCCGGAACATGGTTCCAGGGGCGTTGATCCGGCACATGCAGGCTGACCTGATCGCCATGCGAAATTACCCCCTCGCGCTCGACCCATGCGGTGACGCCGCGACGCCCTAACGCTGCGGGTTTGAACAGCTTGCCCAATCCGGGATGTGCGCGCTCAATCACCGGGCCCGGCAGAACACAGGGCCGGTTTTCCATGTCTACAGTCAGCGTCGCGCCGCTGGAAAATTGCAGCCGCGAGGACGGCGGGATATGGGTGAAATCAGGAATACCGCTGATCACCATCGACGCGCCCAGCCATTGGGGATCAAAGGTTTTCACACCCATTTCCTTGGCGATCAAGGCAAGTTCCTCTTCTGACAAGATACTGAACTGCCTTGTGTTGCGGATTTCCGTGTTGCGTGGATATTGGCTGAGCACCCGGCTGTCTGATGGTCGGGTCAGGCCGCCGTGGGATTCCGCCGCATATCCGGCAAAATTTGCGTCAATGCGGGTCAAAGGGGTCGAGGCAAGTTGGGCTTGCCTATCCGCGACATGCCCCAGAAATGTTACAGTTCCGGTTATCTTTGTGGGTTTGAGGGCCGGCATGATGTTCCTTGAAGTTGTTTGGTTGAAACTGCCGCTCTGGGCGCGAAATCACAAGCCGCAAAAAAACCCGCCCGGAATTTCGTCCGGACGGGTTTGATGTCATTTGGTTTACTTGGCCTAAGTTGTCGGCTCAGGCTCCAACCCGTTATCTTTCGGTGGCTTTGGCTTTTTGGTCTTCGGAATGGCTGTAACGCTGGCCGAATTGCCGCTGGCGGGGGTGTCATCTTCGTCCTCGCCACGCTTCAAAGCCTCACCAGCAATCACCTTGGTGATTTCAGAGCCGGTCAAGGTTTCATATTCCAAAAGCCCTTGCGCCAACCGCTCCAGATCATCAGCTTTTTCCGTCAGAATCCGTTTGGCGGTTTCATATCCCGTATCGACGAGCTTGCGCACTTCATTGTCGATCTCTTTTCGAGCTTCCGGACCGGCCGTAAACTGCGCACCCTGCCCACCAATATAGGTCTGCTGTTCGCTGGCATATTCGATGTTGCCCAGCTTTTCTGACATCCCAAATTGCGTGACCATTGCCCGTGCAATGCGTGTGACCTGCTGAATATCCGAGGACGCCCCAGAGGTGACGTTTTCAGGGCCAAAGATCAGTTCTTCGGCCACTTTACCGCCCATCGCCATAGCGATTTTTGAGGTGTATTTGGTCTTGGTAACCGAAAGCTGATCCCGTTCAGGCAAAGACAGAACCAGACCCAGGGCACGGCCGCGCGGAATGATTGTCGCTTTGTGAATAGGGTCATGCTGCGGCACATTCAGCCCGACAACGGCATGGCCAGCTTCGTGATACGCTGTCAGCTTTTTCTCATCCTCAGACATCACCATTGAGCGGCGTTCTGCCCCCATCATGACCTTGTCCTTGGCATTTTCAAAATCGTCCATCGTCACAAATCGTTTGCCGGTGCGCGCCGCCATCAAGGCTGCCTCGTTCACCAGATTGGCCAGATCTGCACCCGAAAAGCCCGGTGTGCCACGCGCGATGATCCTAAGGTCAACATCCGGTGCCAGCGGCGTTTTACGCGCATGTACACCCAAAATCTTTTCACGGCCTTTGATGTCGGGGTTTGGCACCTGAATCTGACGGTCAAATCGACCGGGACGCAACAGCGCCGGGTCAAGTACGTCTGGCCGGTTGGTGGCTGCGATCAGAATCACGCCTTCATTGGCTTCAAAACCATCCATTTCCACCAGCAACTGGTTCAATGTCTGTTCACGCTCGTCATTGCCGCCGCCGTAACCGGCACCACGATGGCGACCAACCGCATCAATTTCGTCGATGAACACGATGCAAGGCGCGTTTTTCTTGGCCTGCTCGAACATATCGCGCACCCGGCTTGCACCGACACCAACGAACATTTCAACAAAGTCAGACCCTGAGATCGTAAAGAACGGCACCCCTGCCTCGCCTGCAATGGCGCGGGCGAGCAACGTTTTACCAGTGCCCGGAGGGCCAACAAGCAACGCACCTTTGGGGATCATGCCGCCAAGGCGGGTGAATTTGCCGGGATCGCGCAGAAATTCAACGATCTCTTCAAGTTCTTCTTTGGCCTCGTCGATACCAGCAACATCGTCAAACGACACTTGCGTCGACTTTTCTGTCAGCAGCTTTGCTTTGGATTTACCAAAGCCCATCGCGCCGCCACGACCGCCGCCCTGCATCCGGTTCATGAAAAATACCCAGACCCCGACCAGCAGCAATACTGGGCCGAACAAAGTCAAAAAGCTGAGGAAGCCCGAGGTTTCCTGCGGCTCTGCCTTGATTTCAACGTTTGACGCCAGCAATTTGTCTGTGAATTCAGCACCCACCGGGCGGATCGTTATAAATTCGAGCCCATTCGCAGCGGTGACGTAAATCTTTTCGCCATCCAGTCGAACGCTTTCAACCTCACCGCGGTCAACCCGGTTCATAAACGTCGAAAAGTTTTCATAGTTCGTGCTTAACGACGATTGGCTTGAATTGAACATGTTGAATAGCGCAAGGACCAACATGAAAAGGATAACCCAGAACGCAATATTTCGTGTGTTTCCCAAAACACCTGCTCCTTAAAGAGGGACGAGCCAGCAATAGCCAGCCGAAGTTGGGCATAACATAGGCATCCTTGCGAATTCTTCAATGCGATAAAACAGAGGAATAGAAGCTATTTCGCCCGTTAATCAACTCACAGGTCCATCCCTGTTTCCATCCAGCCAACGGTGCGGCCACCAGCGCATCGCCCAACCACACGCCAGGTGCGGCCAGTAAACTGGTGCGCGCATGCCCGGTTTGGCGCCAGTTTTCACATTGTGCCAGCCCTGCCTGCCCAAGGGCCGCAACTGTATGATCCGGTGTGGCCACGTCCGTTTGCAGCCGCCAGCGCCCGTCCCAGACCTGCCCAGTGGCAACTGAAACCTTGCTGACGGCCTGAAATTCGCGCGATATTCTGATTTGACCCGTTGTCAGCACCTCGCCGACGCATCCGACCAATGTGGCTTTGCGCCGCTGGTCGATCTGGCCCAGAAACCGTCGCAATGCCGCGATCCTTGGCCGATAAGGGCAGGACGCCACCCATTTCAGGCAATGGGACATCAACCTTTGACGCAGTTCAAGCGGCAGTTCCAGAAACCCGTCAAAATCAACCTCGACATCGCCGACGGGTGTGACCTTGGCCAGATTGCGCGCCGCAGCCTCGGTTTGCGCCTCCAGATAGCTGCGGGTTTCGCGCATTCGGTTGGCCGTTTCCACCAGACCGGAAACCGACAGGTTCAACGCCTCGATCACTTTGCGGGTCTGAACCCGGTCAAACCGGTCATCAAGATTGCTCGGATCATCAGACCAGCAGATTTTCTGCGCCGTCAGAACGGCGCGCAGTTCATCCCTCGTGTAATCCAGCAAGGGCCGGATCCACTGCAAATTCAGGTGATGCCGCGTGGGCGTCATTGCGGCCAATCCGTCCACGCCCGAGCCACGCATCAGGCGCATCAGCACGGTTTCCGCCTGATCGTTCGCCGTATGGCCAAGCACTATATGCTTGATATCATTGGCCTGCGCCCAGTCAGCAATCAATTCATTCCGGGCTTGGCGGGCCTTATCCTGAAGGTTTCCCGCGCCATCCCAATCCGTCCAGTGCAAGATATCGTGTTCAACCCGCAAGTCCCGGCACAGCTTTGAAACCTGCGCCAACTCGTCAGCCGCCGCGGAACGCAATCCGTGATTAACGCTTGCGACGGACAAGACAACGTCGTTTTGCGCCGCCCAATCAGCAAGCAAAACCAGCAAAGCGGTTGAATCGCTGCCACCGGACACGGCAACACCTATGCGCACCGGCCTTTGGCCAGCCAAACAACGCTCCATATCATGGGCGAAATTCATAGTGTTGCCATTCACAATGCTGCTATTCACGAGGCTGTCAGTGTCAAGTTGGACAGTTCAAGGCAAGCATCTGGGCCTTGGCATCAAATGCCTCGGGCGTGCCCGGGAAAAGTGCGTCGACCTGATCCAGCATAATGCAGCCCTCGCTGGTTTTGCCGATGCGATCAAGGCTGATGCCCAGTCGAAACAAAGCCCGCGCACCGGGATCGGCATCTGGTGAGCTTGAGAAACTTTGCAAAAAAGCCGTTGCCGCCCCAGACCAATCATCCTGTGCGGCAAGCGATTCCCCCAACCAAAACTGGGCTTTTGCGGTCAGTGGTCCGCCGGGGTAATTTTCAACGAACGCGACAAACAAATCACCCGAGCGTTGGAAATCGCCCTGATCAAAGCTGTCTTTAGCATTGGCAAAATCAATCTCTTCGCTGGCGGCCAGTTCGGTTGTTGTGTTCGGCGGCGTGACAACAGCCACGGTATTTGTGTCTACGTCACCGCCAAGGGTCGAGGTCGCGCCAAGCGTTGAAATATCGCCGCCTTCAAGCTCCACCAGTCGAAATTCCAGATCCCCGATGCGATTCGTGCCGTCCTGAACAATCCGGTCGATGCGGAATTCCAGCTCTTCAACCTTGCCAGTGATCCGACGCAATTCCCCTTCCAGCGTGTCGAGACGTTGAAGTTGCGTGCCGCTGGTTGAAACATCGCTGGTTCCGGTCGTAGACAATTCCTGTTTCAGACGTTGGATTTCGACATGCAGGAAGCTGAGGTCCTGACGAATATCCGCCAGCGTTTCCGCACGCGATTGCGCGACCGCTGACGGCGCCGCCAGCGTCAGCATCAGAAAAATCGAAAGGCTTCGCCAAAACATCATGTCACTCCGATTAACTCGTGCCACCGGCCGATACGACAGACACGGCACGGCGATTTTTGGACCAGCACGCCTCGGTCGAACAAATCTCAAGCGGGCGCTCTTTACCAAAGGTTACAGTGCGCAGGCGGCCTGCGGCAACGCCTTTGCTGACCAAATAGTTTTGCACCGCAGTTGCCCGGCGCGCACCAAGTGCGAGGTTGTATTCCCGCGTGCCCTGCTCATCGGCGTGACCCTCAATGATCGCACTGAATTCGCCGTTTTGCATCATCCACCCGGCCTGAGCATCCAAAATCGACATCGCTTCAGCGCCAAGTGTGCTTTGATCAACCGCGAACAAAACCCGATCACCAACTGAGGCCATGAAAAACTGCGGGCTGTCTTGTTTGAAATTCTCACCTGCATTCGCGCCGGAATCCGGAATGCCGGTACTACATCCCGCCAAAGCCAGCACACATACGGCCAGTAATCCAATCAGAGTGCGTTTCATTTCCTGTTTCCTTTGTCTGCCTGTCGCTTTGGCCAGTTCAGCCATTTAGGTTCTTATACCATTCATGGCGCGTTTTGTGAATCCAACTATTTCAGCAAAGCCGACCACGAAGGATCAGAACCGAAACCTTGTATCGCGACCTTCTTTAAGCTGCGCCCGCTGGTATCGACTGAATAGATCGAAGGTGCGCCGTTTGCCCCACGTGTTTCGCGGAAAAACATCAGCATCCGACCGTTTGGCGACCACGTCGGCCCCTCGTCCAGAAAGGACGCGGTCAACAGGCGCTCTTCACTGCCATCAACCCGCATCACTCCAATATGAAAGCGGCCTTTGTTGATCTTGGTAAAGGCCACCAGATCGCCCCTTGGCGACCAGACCGGCGTGCCATAACGGCCCTTACCGAAACTGATCCGCCGCGCCTCGCCGCCATTTGCGGACATGATATAAAGCTGCTGACTGCCCGCGCGGTCGCTTTCAAACACGATCTGTCGGCCATCCGGCGAATAGCTGGGTGCAGTTTCGATTGACGGAGACGAGGTCATGCGGCTGCGTTTACCGCTGGCGACATTGACGGTGTAAATATCGGTGTTGCCACCTTCGGACAGTGACATCACCACGGTTTTACCATCTGGCGAGAACCGGGGGGCGAACGTCATGCCCGGCAAATCGTCCAGCGCGCGGCGTCGCATCGTGTTCAGGTTAAGCACAAAAACCCGGGGCATTCCGGTTTCATAGGACGTGTACAGCACCTTGTTGCCGTCTGGTGAAAACCGCGGAGCCAACACGATCGAGGCGTCATCGGTCAGATTGCGGACATTTGCGCCATCATAATCCATAATCGCCAGGCGCTTGCGCCTTGCGTTTTTTGGCCCGGTTTCCGCGACAAACACCACGCGACTGTCGAAATACCCGGTCTCGCCCGTCAGCCTTGAATAAACCGCATCTGCCACTTTGTGGGCCATGCGCCGCCAATCTTCCTTGGTGCCGACGAATTGCAGACCTTCGCCCAACGCCGCTTGGGCAAACACATCAAACAGGCGGAACTTGACCGCGATCTGTCCGTTACTGCGCAAGGTCACGGCCCCTGTCACCAACGCCTGCGCGTTGATCGCCTTCCAGTCGGAAAACTGCACGGGGGCGTCAAAATTACTGATCCCGGAAATATGGGCAGCACGTGGAATTTCGCGAAATATGCCAGACCCTATTAGATCAGCAGCGACGACAGCCGCCAGATCCTCGGCCAATTGTCGGGCGTTGGAATTTTGCGCCACAAACGCCGGTGCCGCGAATGGCATCGGTTCGATCACACCTTCGGTGATTTCGATCTTAAGCGGCCCGGTGGTTTGCGCCAGTGCAGGCACAGCCGTCACTGTCATAAAAACCGCGGCCACAAGTTTAACAGTCAGAAGTTTAACAAGAGGTGTCATTTGCGCCTCATTTTTTCGGGATTAAAAGTCATTTCGATATCACGCCACTGGTCGTATTTTTCCGCAGGCAAGTCAAAGCCAGTCCTACCACAGCGTAGAACAGCGCGGCGGGCGGCTTCAAAGGCGCTGTCCTTGGCCGCCTGAGAGCCTTCGGTGGCCGACAAAAACTGGACAGGTCCGCTTGGCTTGCCTGACCGATCCATTGTCACGGCAATAGTGACCGTGATCCGCGCGGCATCAGACGTAGGGTTCACGTTCCAGCAATCGCGCACTGCAAGGCGCAGCCCCTCACGTTCGTTTTGCGACAAAGGTGGTCCACTTGGTACCGATGCTCGAACCGGTGTGGTAGCGCCAGCCCCATTTCCGGTCTGGGCCTGATCCTTGGCGATGGCCTGTTCTATTCCTGTGGCCGCACTTGAATTTTCCGCCAGCTTGGCCGGGCGGCCTTTCGGGCGGGACGAGCGCACAGGTGCCGCCGTTTTTTCCTGCTCCTTCGCCTCGGTAATAATTTCGGTCGCGGCCTGATCCGGCGCCTTTTCGTCGGCTTTTTCGGCCGGTTTGCTGGCTTCTGGATCCGGCGTTGTCGCCTTTTCGGCCTCTTGGGCTTTTTCGGCATCCGTTGGCGGCTTAGGGGCCGGGGTCACGTCGACACGTGGCGCCGGGGGTTCTGGCGCGATCATGGCCAGCTGATCCGGCTGCTTCAGCCCGTTGCGGTCACGATTGGCCAAGGGTGCCGTTGGCACGATCAGGGTCGCGCCCTGAACGTCAGTGGTTGGCTGTTCGGCCAATTGCGGCGCATCAGTCTGCGCGCTGGCACGGGGCGAGTCCTTGACTGACGCAAGGTCCGGGCTTGTTCCCGCAGCTTGGGGCGCCTCAGGTTGGGCAAAGCTGGACAGCTGCGGCAATTCCCCAGCCTTGGGCGCGTCGGGGGCGGCCTCGGAAACATCCGGCGAACTGGGCTGGTTGATGTTGGTCGCGATCAACGGAGCGTCAGAGATCAGCGCGGCAAAAGCAGCTTCGGACACAACCGAAATATCCGTCACCTGAAATTCCGGTGGCTGGCTATCGCTTGACATTGCCCCTCCCAAAATGGCCCAACCGACCACCGCGACGTGGCCTAGACCGGATATATAAGTCCCCGTTTCCATCGCCCACGCCTAGTTTTTCTGCCCATCCAATCGGGGGCCTCCGCTATCGGTAACCAGACCAATATTGCGAAACCCGCCCGCGTTAAGGGCACCCATGACCTGCATGACGACCTCGTAGGCGACCGCCCCGTCAGCCCGCAGAAATATCTTGTCGTCCTGCCGTTCCGCCGCAATGGCGCGCAGGCGCGGGATCAGTTCATTCCGCTCGATCGCAGTTTTTTGCAAAACCAATTGACCATCCGTTGTAATTGCCAGCGTCAACGGTTCCTCGTCTTCGCTGGGCAGCGGAGTGGCGGCAGTTTTTGGCAACTCAACCGGCACACCGACCGTCAGCAAGGGGGCGGCCACCATGAAAATGATCAGCAACACCAGCATAACATCAACAAATGGGGTGACATTGATCTCGGCCATCGGTTTGGATCGCTGACGCCGCGCCCGCCGTTTGCCCCGTTGGCTTGTTTCAATTGCCCCCGCACCCATTGGCTAAATGTCCAACTGGCGCGACAGGATCGTCGAGAATTCATCGGCAAAACTGTCAAGGCCCGCGCCCATTCGATCTGCATCTGCCGACAGTTTATTGTAAAAGATCACCGCCGGGATCGCCGCAGCCAGACCCAGCGCGGTTGCCACCAGCGCCTCGGCAATGCCGGGCGCAACTACGGCCAGATTGGTGCTTTGCTGGGCTGCAATTTCCTGAAACGAATTCTTGATGCCCCAAACAGTCCCGAACAGCCCGACAAATGGCGCGGTTGCCCCGACTGTGGCCAGAAATGTCAGGCCTTGATTAAGCCGCTCGTTTTCGCGCGCGATCGCCACATCCATCGACCGGTCAATCCGGGCCTGCGCCCCGGCAATCAGCCCACCGTCTGAGCGGTGCGAGCGATGCCATTCCGACATCCCGGCACAAAAAATCTTTTCCGAAGCACCACGCGGCTTTTCACCGACCTTTTCAAACAATTCATCCAACGGCTCGCCCGACCAGAAAGCCCGGTCAAACATCGTCGCGTCGCGTCGCGCCACCCGGAAATTGATGAATTTCTGGAAAATTATTGCCCATGACCAGAAGGACGAGGCAACAAGTGCCAGCAAAACCAATTTGACAATAAAGGACGCGCGCCAGAACAGCGCCAACAGCGAATAATCCACGGTTTGAAGGGCCGTGAGGGTTTCGGTTTCCATCTATCTGCTCTTTTTTCGCAATTACCGTATCTGTCAACGGCCCCGGTTACATCCACGACAGTATCGAAATTTCGCATTCAATAGCAACATTTCAACGGATTCACAGCGGCTTAGGTGATTTTTTCCGTTAATATTCGGCGAATATCCGCTGGAATGCGGGCGGGTTTGCCGGAATCCATCAGGCTGACCAGTGTCACATCACTGCTAAACAGTCGCGCATCGCCGCGCAAAACCTCTTGTTTCAGGCCGATCCGTGCGCCGGAAACCTGCCTGACGGATGTCTCAACCACCAACTGATCGTCAAACTTTGCGGCCACCAGATAATCCGCCGCAACCCGACGGACAGCAAAGACCACGCCCAATTGTTCGCGGATTTGCGTCTGATCAACACCCAGTTCGCGAATGAATTCCGTCCGCGCCCGTTCGATGAATTTCAGGTAATTGGCGTAATAGACGATGCCCGCCAGATCGGTATCTTCGTAATAGACCCGCAGCGAAAACTTATGCACTGTTAACCACTTCTTCCAACAATTTGGCCGCTCTGGCCGCCAATCGCATGGCGTGGCTGGCCTCGGTTGCAGAGGGCGGCAACGCCGGGTCATATGCGGCGGCAATCAGCGCGGCGTGATCCGGTTTGACGATGCACATGGCGTTCTCCGGCACGATTGCAATCGGGCTTTCATCATCAAAAGCGCCATCGCCCCACAGCAAAATGCATTGTGCCATTTGGCCAACACCCAGCGTCTGGACCGAGGTTTGCGCCATATGATCGTCAAACCGCAGCAGAACAATGCACACCTTGATGGCACCGTTTTCATCAAACGAAAACGTGCGGTATTGATTGGCACCCGTGCGTTTGAGCGAAGCTTTCAGCACATCAAAATCCGGCAACAACTGATCGAGGTTCGGAACCATATCCAGTTCGTCCCAATCGGTGCAAAAGAACATCATCAGGTTGGCACCAAGTTCCGGATCGGTTTCCACGAACTCCATATTCGCGATCAACGCGACCGAGGCCATGGCGTCTTTCAGATGGCCCAACGTGTCGTCATCAATGCCAAACACCACCGGCGCAATCGGGCGACCCCAGCGGGAAAACCGGTAAGTGCCGTTTTCGGCGGTGAACAATTCTTCAACCCGGCCGGGTTTCAGGGCGGTAATCTGGGTCATCGTGTCAGTCATTTCGGGCCTCCAAACAAGTCAGTTTGGCCGGGTGCCGCCGGGGCTTCCAGACCAAGGTGTCGCCACGCACGAGCGGCCAACATGCGCCCCCGTGGAGTGCGCTGTATCAGCCCTTGTTGCAGCAAATAGGGTTCAATCACCTCTTCTACAGCATCACGCGCCTCGGACAATGCGGCAGAAATGGTCTCAACCCCAACCGGGCCGCCGCCATAATGTTCTGCAAGTAACCGTAAATATCGCCGATCCGCGCTGTCCAACCCGATATGGTCAACGCCAAGCCGGGTCAGCGCCCGATCGGCAACCGCTTTGCTGACGGTCCCGTCGCCTTCGACCACAGCAAAATCCACCACCCGGCGCAGCAATCGACCGGCAACACGTGGCGTGCCGCGTGCCCGGCGCGCGATCTCCCGCGCCCCATCAGGATCGGCATTGGCCCCCATCAGGGCCGCACCACGGGTGACGATCTGCAACAGTTCGTCTTCGGTGTAAAACTCCAGTCGCGCCGGGATGCCAAAGCGATCCCGCAAGGGTGTGGTCAGCAGACCCAACCGCGTTGTTGCGCCGACCAACGTAAAGGGTTGCAGATCAATGCGAACGGTGCGGGCGGCAGGGCCTTCGCCGATCACAAGATCAAGTTCAAAATCTTCAAGCGCTGGATACAGAACCTCTTCCACAGCCGGATTCAGGCGGTGGATTTCGTCGATAAACAACACATCGCGTTCGTCAAGATTGGTAAGGATCGCCGCCAGATCACCTGCCCGCGCCAGAACCGGCCCCGATGTCATGCGAAAATTTACACCCAGCTCGCGGGCAATGATCTGCGCCAATGTGGTTTTGCCAAGGCCGGGCGGGCCGTAAAACAACGTGTGATCCATCGCCTGATTGCGCATCCGCGCACTTTCAATGAACACGTTCAAATTTGAGCGTAATTCGCGTTGCCCGACAAATTCATCCAGACTTTGTGGTCGCAACGCCCGGTCAGCGTCGCCTAGGCGCGGTTCTGGTCGCAGGGTCGGGTCGGGTTCGGTCATATCAATCCCCTAGCCTTTTGGCGCCAGCAGCCGCAGACATTGGCGGATCAGGACTTGGGTGTCGGCTTCAGGCGTGTCGCCCATCGCCTCAGCAATTGCGCCAGCCGCTTCGCCCATGCCGTATCCCAGATTAACCAGCGCGGACAGGGCATCGGCCCGCGCCGCCGCACCGGATCCCGCGTCGTCGCCCTGCGAGGGCGCCGGCCGCGCCTCAAACGAAGGTTCGATCACAACAGCGGCGTCCGCTTCGGCCCGGGCCGCGCCAGCCGCGCCCAGCGCCATAATGGCCGGGGCTTTGTCCTTAAGTTCGATAACCACCCTTTGCGCCAGTTTCGGGCCAACGCCGGGGGCGGCTTTGATTGATGTCACATCACCCAACGAAATCGCGCGGGCCACGCCTTCGACGCCAAGTGTTCCTGCAATGGCAAGCGCCGCTTTGGCACCAACCCCCTGAACGCTGGTCAACAAGCGGTGCCATTCCTTTTCGGCCAATGTCGGAAAGCCAAACAATTGCAGGTTATCCTCGCGCACCAGCAAATCGGTATAAAGGGCGACGACACCACCCGGTGCAGGCATCATGGCAAGCGTCGGGCGGGCGCAATAAACAATATAGCCAACGCCCTGCACATCTATCAGCGCATGATCTTCGCCGCGATAATCCAGCCGCCCTGTAATTTTCCCGATCATTTGTCTGCCTTAGCCAAGGCTGCCTCTAACCTGCCGGAAAATTGCGCATGATGCGCGTGGCACAGCGCGATCGCCAAGGCATCGGCGGCGTCCGGACCGGTTAGCTTGGCCGAGGGTAGCTGGGTGCGGACCATATGCGCGACCTGTTCCTTTTGCGCGTGGCCAACCCCGACCACGACCTTCTTGACCGTGTTGGGGGCATATTCGGCCACCGTCAAGCCAGCCTGGGCCGGAACAAGCAGCGCAATCGCACGGGCCTGTCCCAATTTCAGCGTCGCAGCACCGTTGGAATTGACAAAGGTCAGCTCGACCGCGGCGGTTTCGGGATGGTACTCGGCAAAAACCTCGGCCAGTTGCACATGCAGACTAAGCAAACGACTGGCCAGATCGCCGGATTTAGAGGTGCAACACCCGTTTGCAACGTGGCTCAACCGCGAGCCTTCAACATCCACAATGCCCCAGCCCATATTCCTGAGCCCAGGATCAATTCCAATGACACGCATGTCGCCCCTGCTCTTTCGCAATGATTATTGTCGTCTTTTTGCTTGCCTGTTTCAGTAGCACGAAACAAGAACATTGGCCAGTGTTGTGTTTGGCAAGTCCGCCGCCTGCATTGAACGCAGAAAAATCGTAAAAAATGACCGCAAATAGTTTGTTCAAATTGTGTCGGAAGTGTCGGTTTTTGCATTGTTTATCAACGGTTTTGTCGCTTTTGATCCAAACGTGCCCTCCTATGCAAAAACTGCATTACAGACATGCAAAAATGCCAATTGTTTGGGCGCGAATCAAGGCGTATGTGCGCTGAATGAAACCGGCATATATCCGGCCAACACAAACTAAAGGACTGCAAAATGGCAACTTTTGAAACCACTCGCCCGGCACCTTTCGGGGCCGAAATTACATTTCGCTTTGTGTCATATCTTGACGCAAAACGCGCATCGCTGGTTGAATGGAATAACAATCGCGTAACACGCAACGCGCTGAGCAAACTCAGCAACCACGAACTGGCCGATATCGGCCTGTCACGCGGCGACGTTGACGTGATCTCGGGCCCTGCGTACCGGTTCTTCTGAACCGACTGCAAACCCCGAATGAATTAGGGCCGTGTCCGCAAGGGTGCGGCCTTTTTCATTATCGCCAGTCGCTTTTCGCATTATTGCCCTATGATCGGGCGCGCCAGATCCCTGAGTTTTAATGTCAGGGGGTCAGGCTGCATGACAAATTTGCCAACCCGCTTGCCAAAGCCCGGACCGTCAAGGGCTGCCAGTCGGTTTCGGTATTGATCTTCGCCAATGCGCAAAACGATGAATGCCTTCAGGGCAAAGGCCAGCGTCAGGACCATAACCATCGCACCCCACGGAAGGCGCAGACGCGGCATCCGGGTTTTGTAAACCGGTTTGCCATAGGCGTCGACCGGCACTGGTCCGTCTTTATGGGTTTTCGCGTAGTGTTTTACGCGCCTGTTAAATTCGCTTAGGTTCTTTCCGGCCATGGGCTGCTCCCCTACACCGTTGTTGTTGTTTTCCGAACGCTACCCCAATTCGCGTCACCAAACAATTAACCTGGCGCTTTTTGCAGGCTCAGTGTTGTCCATTCGCCTATTTCGTCCCTTTGGACCAACGCAAAACCTTCTGGCTGATAGGCCTCAATGACATCATCCGCTTGAGTGTTGAGTATACCTGACAAGATAACATAGCCAGCTGGTGCCGCGTATTTCCCCATATCCGCTGCCAGTGCAATCAAAGGCGCCTTCAGGATATTGGCAAAGATCAAATCGAAAGGTGCAGCACCTGTCACGTTCGGGTGGTCAAACCCCGGGCAGGTCACGCAGTCGATACCCCCCTCAAGCCCGTTAAATCCAAGATTGGCCAGCGAGGTGTCGATTGCAATTTGGTCTATATCGCTGGCCAAAACGGCGCTGTCGGGCCAGATCTTCGCAGCCGCCATCGCCAAAACAGCCGTGCCACAACCGATATCGGCCACATTGCGCCCGACAAAACCCTGCTCCGCCAGCCGATCAAGGGCGATCAGGCAGCCTTGTGTCGTGCCGTGATGGCCCGTGCCAAATGCCAATGCCGCATCAACGGCGAGCGGCACCACATCCATCGGTACTTTGTCCGCATCATGGCTGCCAAACAGAAAGAACCGGCCAGCCCTGATCGGGGCCAATTCGCGACGCACATGCGCCACCCAATCGGTTTCGGGCAATTCAGAAATCACAAACGGCCGCGCGTCAAAAACATTGGCCAGCAGGGCCAGACCCGCCTGATCCGGTGGCTCGATGAAATAGCCACCGACCTCCCACAGGTCAGAGCCATCTTCAACCTCCAGCACACCGACCCCGGTCGGCTCTGGCGTCAGGCGTTCCATCGCTTCACTTAATGCCTCGGCCTTGTCTTTGGACGGCAGCGTCGTCAGCGCGGTAAAAGTTGGCATTAATTAATCCTGTAATCCGGCTGGGCAACTGACACCGGTGCCGCCGATATTGCAATATCCGCCCGGGTTTTTCGCCAAATATTGCTGGTGGTATTCTTCGGCGTAATAGTAGACGCCCATTGGCCCGATCTCAGTCGTTATCGCCCCGTGACCAGACTCCGCAAGTCGTTCGTTATAGATTTGCAGCGAGGCAAGTGTCACCTCGGCCTGTGCGTCCCCCGTGGTGTAAATCGCAGACCGGTATTGCGTGCCCAGATCGTTGCCTTGCCGCATGCCTTGCGTCGGATCATGGTTTTCCCAAAAAGCCTTCAACAAGTCAGCAAATGCAATCGCGGCGGGGTCAAAAACAACTTGCACCACTTCTGTATGGCCGGTTTGACCGGTGCAGGTTTCCTCATAAGTCGGGTTTAGCGTCAGCCCGCCTGCATACCCAACCGAGGTGACCCAGACACCGTCCAGTTCCCACAAGAGACGTTCGGCACCCCAAAAGCAGCCCATGCCAAAAAACACGGTTTCAAACCCAGCGGGAATGCCGCCTTTCAGCGGTCTGCCATTTACGAAATGGGTTTCGGCGGTTGCAAGTGGCGTCGTGCGCCCAGGAATGGCCGAGGCCGCGTCCGGCAATTCCTGCTTTCTGTGAAAATGTGGGTTCATTTGGCCTCTCCTTTAATCGGATGCATAAACCGCGGTGCTTTGCCTGTCCAGACGGGCAACATAAAGCCAGCCAACCACCCCTGCTATGATCCCGACAATCACGCTGGATAATGCCTGGCCATAAATCGCGCCGGATGAGGCAAACCAGCCGCTGAACAGAACAACCAAGGGCCACAACAGAAGGCCGTCCCGCGACCAGTTAAACAGCGTCGACCATAACGGGCGGGATAACGAGTTGAACGCCGAATTGGCAACAAACAAAGCGCCGGTAAAGACCCAACCACCCGCCGCCAGCAAAGTGAAGGCCGAGATCACCTGCGACGCCTCTGCACCCAGCCCAAAGGCCGCAATGATATAACTGGTGGCAAAGGCCAGCAACGACCACGCGATCAGCGTGTAGATCACGCAAAACACCAAGGCGTCCCGATACGTGCGTTTGACCCGATCAAACCGACCAGCCCCGTAGTTTTGCCCGAAAATGCCGCCAATGGCCCCGGAAAGCGCAAATAACCCACCAAAGGCCAAAACCGTCAGTCGCGCCACCACGGCCCAACCGGCAACCGCACCGTCGCCGAACCCGGCAATCACCGTTGTGACGACATAATTGCCAAATGGTGTCGACAACTGGGTCAGAACTGCGGGCACGGCGATGACCGCGAAAGGTGGGAAAAGCCGGGTGAAATCTGACCAGCTGATCCGCCCCGCCAGATCGTGAACCCGCAAAACGAAATAGATCGAGATCGCCCCGGACAAAACCCGGGCCGTGACCACAGCCAACGCCGCCCCGTCAAGGCCAAGATCAAGGCCGAAAATCAAAAACGGGTCGATAACCATCGAAACCACACCTGACGACAATGTCACCGTCATCGCCCGCCACGCGTCGCCTTCGGCCCGCAAAACCGCCGAACCGACCATACCCAGCGCCATGAAAGGCAACGACGGCATCGAGATCATCAGATAGCGCGCGGCATCAATCGCCGTCTGCCCCTCGGCCCCGGCCAGCGCCAACAATTCATGGCGATAAAATAGGGTCAGGCTGGCGACCAAAAGCTGCAACAGAAAGGCCGAAATCGCACACACCGTGGTTTGCCGCCGCGCATCAGCCCGGTCGCCGCGCCCAATCAGACGCGACACCGACGCAATCACCGCGATCATCATGCCCATGCCGAAGGAAACCGAAAAAAACTGGATCACCCAGGCAAAACCAAGCGAGGCCATGTACTGTTCGACCCCCAATAGGGACACCCAGAACAGATTTGCAGCATCCACCAGAAACATGAAGGAAACGCCAACCGATCCGGTCAGTGTCATCTTCACCACGTGGCCCATTGTGGATCCTGTCAGAAAACGACCCGCGCTTTCAGACATTTATCATTCCGCCAGAACGGGCGCCGAACGGCGTGAAAAAATCGTCTCGTTACCCTGACTTGGATGTCGCGGTATCAGTAAAACCAACAACAAAGACGCCAGCGCCATGCCCGCAGCCAGTCCAAACACCATACCCGGCGAGGTGATCCACAAATAGCCAAGCAATGCTGGCAAGCACACGGCAGCGATGTGATTGATGGTAAAGGCAACCGCAGCCGTTGGCGCGATGTCCCTCGCGTCAGCAATTTTCTGGAAATAGGTTTTTTGGGCAAATGCCAGCGCGAAAAACAAATGATCCACGACATAAAGCGTCGCCGCCAATGTCGCCCCCCAACCGAAATAATAAATGCCGCCATAGGCCAAAAATACGCCGATCAGACCGATATATTCAAAGGCCAACGCATTGCGCTCGCCAAAAAGGGTGACCACGCGGCCCATTATCGGCGCAAAAATGATGTTGGCGACAAAGTTGATCAGAAACAGCGCGGTCAGGGTATGCACCTCAAACCCGAATTTTTCGACCATCATGAACGCTGCAAACACGATAAAAATTTGCCGCCGGGCACCGGCCATGAATTGCAATGCGTAATACAGCCAATAACGTTTGCGCAGGATCATGCGCTTTAATTGCGGTGTCGGCGCGTCAAATTGCGGATAGGCCAACAGACAAAATAGCGCCAGCAGAATGGTCAGGCCACCCCCCAGCAGATACGCCATTTCATAGGTCAGGCCCCAGTATTTCCAGCCCAGAACGATACCCGCATAGGCAAACAAAGAAGCCGCCGAACCTGCGGCGACCAGCCAGCCCAACACTTGAGGCGCCTTATCGCGGTCGATCCACTGCAATTGCAGCGACTGATTCACTGTTTCATAATAGTGAAACCCGATCGAACTGATCATCGTCGTCACCAGCAATCCCTCGAAAGCTGGGAAATACGACGTAACGGCCGTCGCAAGTCCAAGTGCGATCAGGGACACAAGACCCAGAACCTGTTCGCGCATAAATATGATGATGGCGATCACGCCAATCGCAAGAAACCCCGGAATTTCACGCACTGTCTGTAGCCAGCCAATTTTGACACCGTCAAAGCTGGCAATTTCGATAACGAAATTGTTTAAAAGCGCACTCCAGACCGAAAAGGCCAGCGGCATGGCAGCAGCCATGACAAACAGCAAGACAATCGGCTGACGCCAACGCGGCAGCGACTTTGCCTCTTCCAGGCCGTAAAAATCGGGTTTCAGAAAACGTGTCATCTAACCGCATTAGACCTTTCGCCTAGGGCGCACCAGAACTGATTACATGCCAAGCGCTTGAACCTGTCGAACCCGACTGAAATGTGGATTTTTGTGACATAGATCAAAGTATGAATATTAGGTATTGCTAATAAACAAACAGCACGCAGCCATTTTTTAAGGAGGCCGGTTTGCTCTGGCTTGTCGAAACGCTTGACGAAGAATTGGCTGCTGGCCTTGTTGGGCTGTTGGTCGGTCTGGTCTTTGGCATCGCGGCACAGCGTTCGCGGTTCTGTTTGCGCGCCGCTTGCGTCGAATTTGCGCGCATTCAGATGGGCCCGAGGATGTCTGTGTGGCTGTTGACCTTTTCCACCGCTGTTATCTGGACCCAAAGCGCTGAACTGGCCGGGATCATTTCCACATCGCAAGCCCGGATTATGTCGGTGGCCGGGTCTTATTCCGGCGCCATTATCGGCGGTTTGCTGTTTGGCATGGGGATGATTTTGGCGCGCGGTTGTTCTGGCCGGATGCTTGTGCTGGCAGCGACCGGGAACCTTAGGTCTGTGACAAACGGCCTGGTCTTTGCGGTATTTGCACAAATGGCGATGGCCGGTTGGCTGGCACCTTTGCGCAATTGGCTTGCCGGATTATGGATCACACCGTCAGGCCGCAATGTGCATATTTTGGCCGACATGCACTTGCCGGCATCTACCGGACTGGTTTTGGGGCTGAGTGTGGCAGCGCTGGCGCTTGTTCTGTCGCACCAGAACAAGATCGGCTATGGGCGATTGGTCATGGCATCAGGGGTTGGCTTTGCCGTCGCTTTGGGCTGGATCATGACCTCGATCCTGGCTGAGGTCAGTTTTGAGCCTGTGACCGTGCAAAGCGCTACCTTTACCGGGCCATCGGCCACGACGCTGATGTATTTTCTGACAAGCGATCCGGTCCTGAAATTTGAGATCGGCCTCGTGCCCGGTGTCTTCCTTGGGGCTTTTCTGGCTTCAATGGCAACGCGCGAATTCCGGTTTCAGGGTTTTGACGGCCCGGCCCCAATGCGCCGCGGCATGATTGGGGCAGCACTCATGGGTTTTGGCGGCATGCTGGCGGGTGGCTGCGCCATCGGCAACGGCCTTACCGGGGCGTCAATCTTTGCACAAACAGCATGGATCGCCCTGTTTTCCATGTGGGTCGGTGCAATCGCCACCGACATTTTGGTTGACCGGCGACATGTGCTGGCTGCAACTGCATGACAAAGGTTTCAGGCGGAAATCTGGGTCTCGGGCACCGTTTCCATCATCCGCCGGGTCAAATCATTCACGCTATCAATGATGTAGTGCGCGGTTTCATCGCTCATCAAATAGCTGAAATTCAGGCGGACCCAGCCCGGTTTCGCCCGATCGTTGCCTGACAGAACTTCAAGCCGCAAAGCCTCGGAAGTCTTACGATCAACGTTCAACAGACAATGCCCGTAAGGCCCGGCGCAGGCACAACCGCCCCGGGTCTGGATGCCATATAGATCGCTGAGCATCTGTGTGAAGTCCTTGTGGTGCACCAAAGCTCCATCCAAACCGTGAACAAGAAACGAATAGATCGGCAAACGATGCGGATTATCCACGCCCAGCAATTGCAAAGCCGGGTTATCACCCCAGCCTGCTAGCGCCATCGCGTTCAATTCGGACTCACGCGTGGCAATCCTGCGTTGCCCGATCGCGTCTTTGACCATGAATACCAATGCTGCGCGAATGTCGCCTACAACATTTGGCGTTCCGGCCTCTTCACGGGTTGGGATGTCATCAATATAGTCATGATCCCAGGGCGAAACATACGAAACCGTGCCGCCACCGGGCCATGTTGGAACCTTGGAAACAACCGCCGCATCGCGCAGGATTAGAACGCCAGACGCCCCCGGCCCGCCGGGAAACTTATGCGCCGACACAACCACCGCATCCTTTTCAGCGTCTGTTCCGGTCGCCATATCAATCGAAAGATAAGGCGCGCCACCGGCGTAATCCCATACCGAAAGCGCCCCGTATCGTTTCAACAACCGGGTGACCGGCGTTGTATCTGTCACGATGCCGGTCACATTGGATGCGGCGGAAAAGCTGCCGATCACCAGATCGGAACCGCTGGCGTCTTTTAGCGCGGCCTCTAGCGCGTCCAGATCTGGACCGCCGGTTGAAGCTTCGGGGATTTCCAGCACGCGCGCATTGCTTTCGCGCCATGGCAGAATGTTTGAGTGGTGCTCATAAGGCCCCACCAGAACAACGGGATTCCGGGCCGCATTGACGCCAAACAACTGCACCAGTCGGTTCAATCCCGCCGTTGCACCAGAGCCTGCAAAAACCACCGAACAGCCCGCACCGGCCCCGGTGAGGCGGGCAATTTCCGCACGCGCATCTTCGCGCAATCTGGTGGTGTAATGACCGCAAAAGCTGTCTTCGGTATGGGTGTTGGCATAGAATGGCAGCACATGATCCATGATGAAGGTTTCGACCTGCCGCAAGGCCCGACCAGAGGCAACGTAATCTGCATAGATCAGCGGCACGTCACCAAGCGAGCCGGCGATAAGCTGCCCCTCACCGATCAGGCCGCTGTGCAGGTCGTCAATGATCGAGAAGGATTTCAGGCTGTTTCGGAATTCATTCAAAGGCATGATGCGTTTTCCCATTGCTTGCAGCATTTGAACTGGTTTACCGTGCAATAACTGCCCCTAAATCATTGCCTAAGTCGGATAACTTGTGTCATATGATCGAATGAAACATCATAATGTAGATCAAATTGACCGCAGCATTTTGGCGCAACTGCAAAAGGATTCGTCCCTGTCGCAACGCGAATTGGCCGATCAGGTGGGGTTGTCACAAAACGCCTGCTGGCGGCGATTGCAGGCCCTGAACGCGTCGGGCGTATTGCGCGGATCAACCGCCCGGCTTGACCGTGACATGCTGGGATTGGGGCTGGTGGTCTTTGTCATGCTGCGGACACGGCATCATTCGGCGGACTGGCTGAACAGTTTTCGCCGCCATGTCAGCACGATACCTGAGGTCACCGATTTCTTTCGGATTGGTGGCGACTATGACTATATGCTGAAAGTAGTGACCAGCGATATGACCAGCTATGACGCGGTTTATCAGCGGCTGATTTCCAAGGTCGAACTGGACAGTGTCACATCGTATTTTGCTATGGAGGCGATATTGGAACAGCGCCCCTTGCCCCTATAGCGGCAATCAAAAAGGCCGCGACGATGCGCGGCCTTTCTGGAATTTCTGCGATCTGTTTGGATCAGTTCTTGGCGTAGAATTCGACGACCAGATTTGGTTCCATCATGACCGGATATGGCACGTCAGACAGGCCGGGGGTACGAATGAATTCAGTCGACATCTTGCTGTGGTCAACATTCATGTATTCCGGTGTGTCACGCTCGGCCGAGGCCACGGCCTCAAGCACCAGACCCATTTGCTTGGATTTGTCGCGCACGGTGATCACGTCGCCTTCTTTAACCCGGTAGGAAGGAATGTTAACCTTCTTGCCGTTCACAGTCACGTGGCCGTGGTTTACAAACTGGCGCGCAGCAAAAATCGTAGGTACGAATTTGGCGCGGTAAACAACGGCGTCCAGACGGCGTTCCAGCAAGCCGATCAGGTTTTCACCTGTGTCGCCTTTGACCCGCTCGGCCTCTGTGTAAATCCGGCGGAACTGTTTTTCGGTCAGGTCGCCGTAATAGCCTTTAAGCTTTTGCTTGGCGCGCAGCTGCAGGCCGAAATCGGACAATTTGCCTTTGCGGCGCTGACCGTGCTGGCCCGGGCCATATTCACGACGATTGACGGGGGATTTAGGACGGCCCCAGATGTTTTCGCCCATCCGGCGGTCAAGTTTGTATTTGGCAGCGGTGCGTTTGGTCACGGCTGATCTCCTTCGTTTGAGTGCTTTTGCCCCCATTTGAAAACCAATTCAGGTTCCCGGGATGCAAACGCTATGTGAAGGGCGTTGTCCTTTCCCGTTTCCGGGCGACAGGCATCCCCTTGCGGGGGCCACCAACACCAATATGATCCAGCCTTTTCATGCCGGATGCGCGGGTTATAGGCATCTGATCCCCGGTGTCAAGCCGAGTCGCCGCTCGCTTGATTTAGGGGATTCACAGCGGCGGAATTCCAGCCTAATATCCGTGCAAGAATTACCCTACCGGAGCAGACCCACCTTGAAACACTCGCTTAAGTCTTTTTTGCGTGGGCCGTTTGGGCGCTATGTGGTCGCGACCTATTTGCGGCTGGTTTATTATACGTCGCGCAAAATTATTGAACCGAAGATTCAAAACGATCCGGCATCGACAATTTACGCCAATTGGCATGGTCAGAATTTTCTGTTTCCATTCTGGTTCCACGGCAAACCGCGCCCCTATGCGCTGGTGGCACTGCACGGCGACGGCCAGATGATTGGCGGGGCTGTTGGCATTCTGGGCCTGAAACTGATCCACGGCAGCGGCAACACCGACAAAACCCAAACCGGCAAGGGTGGTGCGCGTGCCTTTCTGCAAATGCTGCGCGCCCTGCGGGGTGGTGAAAGCGTTCTGACAACGGCGGATGTGCCAAAAGAGGCGCTGAAGGTCGGTGAAGGCATCTTGCTGCTGGCCCGAAAAAGCGGCGCCCCGATTGTTCCCGTGGCCATTGCCACATCCAACCGAAAAATCTTGCGCAACTGGGACAAGACACAATTGCATCTGCCCTTTTCGCGGCTGGCCTATGTGGCAGGTCCGGAAATCAAGGTTCCCGATGACGGCAGCCCGCTTGCGGGGTATCAAGCGGAATTGAAAGCGGCGCTTGACAAAGTGCAGGCGCGCGCTTTTGCGCTGGCTGACCGGACGTCGTGAAATCCGACGGGGCAGCGTTGGCCGAAAGGTCGGAGCCTCCGGCGGGAGTATTTTTTGAACAATGAGGGGCGCAGGGGGAAAGAGCCTAATCGGCTCCGGATTGCGTCAGATCTATTTCAAGCGGCGCGTCAAAGAACACTTCGTCCAGATTTGCGCCCTCGCCTTGGCGATCCACCACCAAAAAGCTTTGCGCCCGATCAATCACCAACAAAGGATGATGCCAGACGCCCGCGCGATAATTGACGCCCTGATCGCCACGACAGCGAAACAAGCGACACGCCGACGAAACGGGTTGCCCGGCCACCACAACCAGCCAGTCCTGACCATCCAGCGGCATGAAGGCTTGTGACCCCTTGGGGTGGCATTCAAGCATGGCAACGCTCAGCGGGCGGACGCGACCCTGAAAGATCGACAGGATCGCCAGCACGTCGGTTTCAACGGTGGCCAGCGCGTGATGGCGCGTGGTAAATCCATCATTGATGTCAAACGCTTTGGTTGGGTCGCACGCAATCACATCGCCAAATGGTGCAAATGCCGCCGGCGTCAACGGTTCGGGTCTGAGGATCACTTGAGCCTCAGCGCCGGATGGCGGTTCACGTCTTTATATAGCAGGTAACGAAACGGCCCCGGACCGGCGGCGTAACAGGCTTGCGGGCAAAAGGCGCGCAGCCACATGAAATCGCCCGCTTCGACCTCGACCCAATCTTGGTTGAGCTTGTAGACCGCCTTGCCTTCCAGCACGTAAAGCCCGTGTTCCATCACATGGGTTTCTTCAAACGGGATCACCCCGCCGGGCTGAAACGTGACGATATTGACATGCATGTCATGGCTAAGATCATCCGGTTCGACAAAGCGCGTGGTGGCCCAGCGCCCATCTGTGTCGGGCATCGCCAAAGGTTCATGTGCTTGATCGGACGTCACGAAAGCCGTAGGGGCTTGCAGCCCATCTACCGGTTCATAAGCCTTGCGAATCCAATGGAAACTAGCGGGCGCGCTTCCGGTATTCCTGACCTGCCAAGAGGCGCCTGCGGGAATGTAAGCATAGCCGCCCGGCGTCAGAACATGGACCTTACCCGCTAGCGTCAGTTGCATTTCACCGGCGACGACGAACAACACCGCCTCGGCCTCGGTATCCGGTTCTGGACGGTCTGAACCGCCGCCGGGGGCCAGCTCGACTATGTATTGTGCAAATGTTTCGGCGAATCCACTTAGGGGCCGGGCCAAAATCCAAGCGCGCGCGCCTTGCCAATGCGGCAAAGCGCTGGTGACGATATCGCGCATCACGCCTTTGGGAATGACCGCGTACGCATCAGTGAACACCGCACGCCCCGTCATCAGATCGCTTTGCGAAGGCAGGCCACCTGTGGGCGTGAAATAGTGCCTTGCGGTCATGTCATTCCCCTTTTGCAGCCGGATGTTCAGCACGCCAATGGCGGGCGATATCAATGCGTCTTGTGACCCACACATCCTTGTGGCTTTGCACATAGTCCAGAAACCGCATCAGCGCCGCCGCGCGGCCCGGCCGCCCGACAAGCCGACAATGCAGGCCCACGGACATCATGCGCCCGCCTTCGGCGTAAAGCACGTCAAAGCTGTCTTTGAGGTACGCAAAAAACTGATCGCCGGAGTTAAACCCCTGAGGCGAAGCAAAGCGCATGTCGTTGACGTCTAGTGTATAGGGCACCATCAGAAACGGCCCGTCTGGCCCGTCAACATAATAGGGCAGTTCGTCGGCATAGCTGTCGGCGGAATATTCAAAACCTGCCTGCATCGTCAGCGGTATCGAGTTTTCCGAGCTGCGGCCCTGATACATCCCCGCCGGGGGTTTACCCATCACTTCGGTATGTATTTGGATCGCCTTTGCGATGTGGTCACGCTCGACCTTTTCAGGGACGTTGCGATAATCGATCCATTTCAGACCGTGGCTGGCGATTTCCCAATCGGCAGCGTTCATTGCAGCCACGACGTCGGGGTTTTTTTCAAGCGCGGTGGCCACGCCAAAAACCGTGACCGGCATGTCGCGCGTGGTGAACATGGTGTGCAAACGCCAGAACCCGACCCGCGAGCCGAATTCATAGATCGATTCCATGTTCATGTGACGCTGGCCCAGCCATTGCTCGGCACCGACGATTTCTGACAGGAATGCCTCGGACGCGGCGTCGCCGTGCAGGATATTATTTTCGCCGCCTTCTTCGTAATTGATCACAAAATTGAGCGCGATCCGGGCGCTATCGGGCCAGTTCGCTTTGGCAGGTTTGGCACCATAGCCGATCATGTCACGGGGATAGTCGCTCATCCACGGGCCTCCGCCAGTGCGTCGGGCAATGCAGCCGCAAACAGATCAAGATCAGCCTCGGTCCCCGCAGACAACCGGATACAGCGGTTTTGCGGTTCAACAAAAGGCATGCGCACAAATATGCCCCGGGCAACCAACGCGTCCAAAACCCGCTTGGCAAAGGCCCCGTCAGAGCCGCAATCGACAGCCACGAAATTGGTGGCCGACGGCAGCGCGACCAGCCCGTTTTCAGCCGCGATCACGCCGATCCTGTCGCGTGCATCGCTGACGTTCTGGATGGTTTGGGTCAGGTAGCGCTGGTCGGCAAGGGCTTCTAGCGCGCCTGCCTGAGAAATCCGGCACATGCCAAAATGGTTGCGGATCTTGTTGAAACTGTCGATCAAGCCAGCCGCACCGACACCATAGCCAACCCGCGCACCCGCCATGCCGTAGGCCTTTGAAAAGGTGCGAAAGCGGATGACTTTGTCGTCGTCGGGGTCAAGGGCGGGTGCCGTATCTTCCGGGGCAAATTCAAGATAGGCCTCGTCCAGCACCAGCAATGCCCCATCAGGCACAGCAGCGATCACGGCGGCGATAACATTTGCCGGGTGGCGCGTTCCCATCGGGTTGTCCGGGTTGGCCAGATAGATCAGCTTGGCCCCACATTCGGTTGCCTTTTCGATCAACGCAACCGGGTCTTCGTGATCGCCTTTATAAGGCACGGTGATCAGCTCGCCGCCGAACCCCGCCACATGAAAATTGAAAGTCGGATAGGCGCCTGCGGATGTCACAACCTTGTCACCCGGTTCCAAAACCATGCGGCACAAATACCCCAGCAAAGCGTCGATACCTTCACCCACCACGATGTTTTCTGCGGGCACGCGATGATGCGACGCCAACGCGGCCTTAAGGTCAAAGTTTTCCGGGTCACCATATTGCCAGACCCCGGCCACGGCCTTTTTCATCGCAGCCACCGCACGCGGGGACGGCCCAAACACGTTTTCGTTCGCGCCAAGCCGCGCGGCGAATGGCTTGCCAAGGGCGCGTTCCTGCGTTTCGGGCCCGACAAAGGGCACGGTTGCAGGCAGCGAGGCGACAAGCGGGGTGTATCTGGGTCTGGTCATAGCGCTCGAATATAGGTTATTTGGTACGGTCAGCAAGTCCGCAAAATGGAAAACACAAACAATTCACTGAACAGGCGCAGGGCAAATACAGGCTTGGACAAATCACCGCTCAACAGCTACGCTTTTGGTTTCTCCGGTCTTTTAGGAGCCAAGATATTATGAAACAAATACTCGTTATTGCTTCAGCGATGTTCATTCTTTTTGGCACGACAGTCAATGCAGATGAACATTTAGACAGCATAAAATTCGGATGGGGCGGAACAATTTGGGGCTATGGGTATTGGACGATTTGGCAGGATGACGTCATGGAATACGAAGCCGGTTTTGACGGCGTTTATGAAAATATGCCGGGCTGGCGATGGAAGAATTGGGCAAAATTCGAAGGTAAAGCACGGTTTCGGAATAAAGGCGCCTATGCACGCGCGCGGGCAATCGCGGATACTGCTTTGAGTGATCCGATTTTGTCAAAGCCTCCGACTGGCGAAACTCCGCAATGTCTTGACGCCGGACTGGATTATATCTGGTTCAAGTTCGGTGATACAATGCACACGATAGAGCGGGACGGATGTTTCTTATTCTCCGACCAGTATGGTTTTCATGTGACACAGTATTCTAACCGCGTCACCCTTTTGCTTACAAACTTAAACAAAGCGCTCCAGACCAAAGGGCTAAAGCTCGAGTAACCACCTACACGCGCGTAGCCATAAGATACCCCTTTAGCCCAGCGCGTTAATCCGCTCAAAGGCGGCGTTCAGGGTTTCGGTTTCTTCGTCAATCGCGGCCAGCCTTACCCGCTGGGTTTCCACCACTTCAGCCGGGGCGTTGGCCAGAAACTTTTCGTTGTTAAGTTTACCTTTCAAACCGCCCGCCTCTTTTCCAAGCTTTTCAAGCGCCTTTTCAAGCCGCGCTTTTTCCGCTGCCACGTCAATAATATCGGCCAAGGGCAAACAGAACGTACCGCCTTCGACCGCTAAGGTGATCGCATCTTTTGGCGCGTCCGTTGCAGTCAGAACCTGTTCGATGCGCGCCAGTCGTTTTATCATACCAAGGTTGCCATCAAGGGCCTTTTGCGCGGCGGCATCAAGATCAAGCTGGATCATCGGGATTTTGGCACCGGCATTGACCCGAAGCTCGGTCCGCACCGAACGCACCTGTTCAATAAGCGCAATGACCCAGTTCATTTCCCGGTCGGCCACCCCATCCACGTAATCAGCCTGCGTGTAAGTCGGCCAATCGGCGTGAACCAACTGGCTGTCGCGTGGGGCAATGTCACCCCATAACTGTTCGGTGATGTAGGGCATGATCGGATGCAGCAGGATCAGGCATTGGTCGATCGCCCAAGCCATTGTTGCCTGCGTTTCCGCCTTGGCTGCGGCGTCTTCGCCTTGAAACAGCGGTTTGGCCAGTTCGACATACCAGTCGCAAACCTTGCCCCAGACATGGGCATAAAGCGCGCCTGCCGCGTCGTTGAAACGGTATTGTTTTAGGGCTGTGTCAACGGTTGCCAGCGTGCGGGCGGTTTCGCCGATGATCCATTTATTGACGGTCTGGTTGACCTTCGTGGGGTCAAAATCCGCACTCGGTTTGCATTCGTTCATCTCGGCAAACCGCGCGGCATTCCAGAGCTTAGTGCCGAAGTTACGATAGCCTTTGACCCGCTCCATCGACAGTTTCAGGCTGCCACCAAGCGCCGCCATCGAGGTCATGGTGAACCGCACTGCATCGGCGCCGTATTCGTCAATCATCTCTAACGGATCAATGACATTGCCCAGCGTTTTGGACATTTTCACGCCCGCCTCATCTCGCACCAGTTGGTGCAGATAGACGGTATCAAAAGGGATGTCATCAACCACTTCAAGCTGCATCATCATCATGCGGGCGACCCAGAAGAACAGGATGTCCTGGCCGGTGACAAGGGTGGAAGTCGGGAAGTATTTCTTGGTGTCCTCGCCCCAATTCGGCCAGCCGAGCGTGCCGATCGGCCAGAGACCGGAGGAGAACCATGTGTCTAGGACGTCAGGGTCGCGTTGGAGGAAAACCGCATCGACAGAGTTTTCTTCATCTCCCGTTCGCCTATAACCCCATCCGTTAAAGCTTCTGAGAAGGCCCTTTTCCTGTAGCTTTTTTTCAAGATTCGGCTTTTCACCACCTTCGTGAATTTCCATTCCAAAACCGTAATAGATTTCTGCCTGTTTCGTGACCTCAGCGAAGCTCGGCGCGCAGAAGGAAATAGAATCTTTGTAATTTTCTTTGGACGGCCCATACCAAACCGGAATCTGATGCCCCCACCAAAGCTGCCGCGAGATACACCAAGGCTCAATATTCTCCATCCAGTGGAAATAGACCTTCTTGCCGCTTTCCGGCATAATCTCGACCCGGCCATCCCTGACCGCCTCAAGCGCAGGCCCTGCCAGCTTGGCCGCGTCCACGTACCATTGATCGGTCAGCATCGGTTCCATCACGACTTTGGAGCGGTCGCAAAACGGCTGCATGATCTTTTTATCTTCAACGACGATCATCAGACCCTCGGCATCAATATCCGCAATCACCGCTTTACGCGCCTCAAACCGGTCCATGCCGCGATAAACGTCCGGCACCAGATTAAGCGTATCAACCTCGGCCCCGTCCCAGTCTGCCCCTTCGGAAATCGCCCGCGCCCGTGCTGCGGTTTCGCTGTAAGGCGCGCCGTCGTCGCGCATATTGGCGCGGGTATCCATCAGGCGGTACTTTGGGATATTTCCACGTTCGGCCACGCCGTAATCATTCGCGTCATGCGCACCGGTGATTTTCACCGCACCTGATCCAAAATCCATGTCGGGATAGTCATCCGTAATGATCGGGATCATCCGGCGGTGTTCTTTCGGCCCCACAGGAATTTCACACAGCTTGCCAACGATAGGCGCATAGCGTTCATCATCAGGATGCACCGCAACCGCGCCATCACCCAGCATGGTTTCAGGCCGCGTCGTGGCGATGGAAATGTAGTCGCGGGTTTCGCGCAGGGTTACATTGCCGTCCGCGTCCTTTTCGACATATTCATAAGTCGCCCCACCCGCCAGCGGGTACTTGAAGTGCCACATATGGCCGTCAACTTCGATATTCTCGACCTCAAGATCGGAAATCGCGGTTTCAAAATGCGGGTCCCAGTTTACGAGGCGTTTGCCGCGATAGATCAGACCTTTGTTGTAAAGATCGACAAAAACTTTCAGGACGGCATCATGGAACTGCCCCTCATCGGATTTTGGCGCGCCGGGCGCGCCGGACATCGTGAACGCATTGCGGTCCCAATCGCAGCTCGCACCAAGGCGTTTGAGCTGGTTGATGATGGTTGAGCCGTATTGCTCTTTCCATTCCCAAACCTTAGCCGTGAACGCCTCGCGCCCCATTTCAGCCCTTGAAGGTTCCTGATTGGCCGCCAGCATCTTTTCGACCTGCAACTGCGTGGCAATGCCCGCGTGATCCTGCCCGGGCTGCCACAGGGTGTCGTGCCCCTGCATCCGGTGCCAGCGGATCAGAATATCCTGCAACGTGTTGTTGAACGCATGCCCCACATGCAAAGCGCCCGTCACATTCGGTGGCGGGATCATGATGCTGAAAGTCTCAGCCCCCGGTTTGGCGTTTGCACCAGCCTTGAAAGCGCCAGAGCTTTCCCAATTGGCGTAAATCGCGGCCTCAGCGGCGGCAGCGTCAAAATTCTTTTCCATCGGCATTCGGGATGACCCCATATCAAATCTGCGGTTTGCAGGATCATCTAGCGAATGCACGCGGCAAGGGAAAGGGGCTTACCGCGTGGCGGCGATTTCGGCATCTTGCAACGGCTGCCGCTTTCCGGCCTGAATAACGTCCGGATCATATGGTGTGCGGGCAAAAACCTCATGCACCATCGGGGAAAAAAACGAGATCGGCAGGGTGTCATAGTCAGGGTCAAAACTGCTTTGATCCCAGCGTTCGCAAAACGCGGCGCAATCGTCGAAATACATGTGGCCCTTGTGGCGGTCGCGTTTGTGGGGATTGCCGCCCTCAAGATGTTCGCCATAGAACAACATCTGAAAATCACCGTGGGTCTCAACGCACCAACTGCATTGTTCGCGCACGAACGGGCGCAGAATCGTCGCCGCGTATTCGTCGTGATTGTAAGGCGCATATATATCGCCAATATCGTGCAGCAGGGCCGAGACCACCCAATCGATATCCGCCCCATCCCGCCAAGCTCGCGTAGCCGATTGCACAGAATGGCCAAGGCGGGTGATCTGATAGCCTGACATGCTGTCATCAAGCTCGACCAGCGCCTTTAGCAGGCGATCTGCGGTGCCTTTGGTATAGTCAATCTCGTGCTTTGTCAGGAAATCGTAGTCTTCCTTGTCGCCGTCTTTCATCTGCGTAAATTTGACTTGTTCCATCACTTTGCCCCTTCATACATTGATTTTTTCCGTGCCCCGGCCATAGTTACCTGCGCCTGATGCGCCCTGATTTCGTCATGCATCGACAAGCCCTGCGTTGTGAACCAATCCTGCGCTGGCTGATAGTGCCTGAAATTGCCGCCGGTATCCTGCCCACGCACTGGAATAGCGTAGTCCTTATTACCATGCTCTTGCGCGACCTCTGGTGTCAAATACCGCACGACCGCCGCGATCCGGCGATCGTCTGATGTGTTTGGCCCAGAGCCGTGGATGGTCAGACCGTGATGCAGGCTCATCTGTCCGGGGTGAATTTCGATCGCAACTTTGTCTTTGTCTGCAACCTCGACGCTGACTTCCTGACCACGTGACAAAAGGTTGTTTGCGTCAAACGTATCACTATGCGGTAAAATCGCGTTTTTGTGGCTGGCCCGGACAAAATCCATGCACCCTGATTGCGGCGTTGCCGGGCTAAGCGCAATCCATGCGGTCAACAACCCGTCAATCGCGCCCATGCCCCAATATGTCAGATCCTGATGCATGCTGACGGTATGTGTTGTTCCGGGTTCTTTGACAAAAAACTCAACTGCATAAAGCAAAATATCCGGGCCGAGCACGCCTTCAACAACGTCAAGCACCGCCTTGTTTGAACCAATTTCCCACGCCAGCGGCATCACACATTGCGCGTTCAAACGTTTGTAGGAATTGAGCGGCAACGGCAAATCTGACGCCAGCCAGTCGCGTTCCATGTCTTCAAAGGCCTGCCGCCATTCCTGCGCCTGATCCGGTGGCGTGATTTCAAGCGGGAAAAGATACCCATCCTGCCAATATTGCGCGACCAATGAAGCCGACAAATGACCATTCTCCATGGGAATTGGTGCCAGCATTATTTCCTCCCAACCGGTTTTTCGTCAACCAGAATGGGATACCGAATCTAACACGGTCTGCCATAAATACGACGCCGTTTACGCCGTAATTTGACCTTGAACTGAGGCGTCAGAGCTTGCTGGCAAAGCGGTCGTTAAAATAGCCGATGGTTTTTTCAAAAGCCTCATCGCTCCAATGGGCAGTCAGCATCGCGTGGCCTTTGCCGGGAACCGTATGCGTGACAACACCGTCGCCAAACGTGTCCTTGATCGTGTCAAGCTTGGCGGCCTTGCACAAAGGGTCGCCGGAATATCGCATCGCAAGGGCGGGGCCTTTGGCCTGCATGCCCGCTTTTGCGTCACTGATTTCCCGCGCACTCATGTGCAGGGCAGTTTGTTTCATTATGGGCAGCGACGGCTGGCTGGCGACCCCGCCGATCACCGCATCATCAGCCATCAGCGTCAAAGCAAAACCGCCGGTCAGGCACATGCCAAGCGTACCCACCTGCGCGCCATCATTGCGCGCCCGCACATCCCGGCAAAGTGCTGCCATCCAATTGGCAATTGGGCTGGCCTTGTTGGCGGCAAACAAATGAAACTCGCGCCGCATGCAAAACAGACGGGCGATATTGCCGACAAAGCTCATCCGACCCAAAGGGCCAAACAAATGCGGCAGATAAACCTTGTACCCGGCGTCGGAAATTTTGATCGCCAGCTCAATGGTTTCTGGACCAATTCCCGGCAATTCCTGCCAGATCACAATCGGCGGCCCCTGCCCTATGAAATAAACCGGGTGACTGACGGAATTACCGTCTGCCAATGGCCCTTGAAAATCGTATCTCTCAAATCCTGCAAGCGTTTCCATGCTGACCTCCTAATATGCGCTGTATCAAAGACCAGCCACGCGAACTTGGCAAGGATTTCGGTAAAGAGGCCAAACATACGCGGCCTGCATATTCACCCTTGTTGCCACCAAATTGATTTCCTGTAGGGCCGCGACCGCACTAGTCTGTTCACACCATGACCCGCCCGCCTATCACCCATGTCGTCATCATCGACGGCACCCTCAGTTCGCTCAGCCCCGCGCGCGAAAGCAATGCAGGTCTGACCTTTCGATTGCTGTGCAGCATGCAGCCCTCGAACCACATGTCGCTGAGGTACGAGGAAGGCATTCAATGGTGCACATGGCGCAGCATGCTTGATGTCGTCGCCGGGCGCGGCCTGACACGCCAAATCCGACGGGCTTATGGTTTCATTGCCGCGCGATACCGACCGGGCGACCGCATCTTTCTGTTCGGCTTTTCCCGAGGCGCCTATGCCGTTCGGTCGCTGGCTGGCATTATCGACCAGATCGGCCTGCTTAGGCGTCAGCATGCCACCGAAAGCAATGTCCGGCAGGCTTTTCGGTACTACCGGAAGGACCAAATTACAAATTCGGCTGCGCAATTCACCAAGGCGTTTTGCTGCAAAGATGTACGCATCGAAATGGTCGGTGTCTGGGACACGGTCAAAGCGCTTGGTATTCAGTATCCGCTGTTGTGGCGGCTGGCGCCCCGGCCAACTGATTTTCACAATCATGCGCTGGGTAACGCCACGCGCAACGGGTTTCAGGCGCTGGCGATGGATGAAAACCGCACGGCTTTTGCCCCGGTTCTGTGGAAGTCGCGCGGAGACTGGTCTGGTCGGTTGGAACAGGCCTGGTTTCGCGGCGGCCATGCGGATGTTGGTGGTCATTTAGGCGCGTTCCAACAGGCCCGCGCGCTGTCAAACATTCCACTTGTCTGGATGCTGGACCATGCCGAGGCCTGCGGTCTGCCTTTGCCTGACAATTGGCGACAGGATTTCCCAACGGACCCCTCGGCACTGGCCCATGGATCAACGCGAGGTTCGGCCAAGTTTTTCCTTTATCGCAAAAAACGCATCACGCTGGCGGACAAATCGGAATACATCCACGCCAGCGTTGCAGCCAACCTGGCTGCAAAAAAATCGGATGTTGTGTCCAATGACCGTTCAGGTTCCGATGCGTCCGCCGCGCCTGAAATTGAACCGGCCCCGGCCACGATCACCAAAACAGTTTAACGGTGCTGCCCGCAACTTCCGGCTTTTCCCAGTTCCTGTGATCCGCTAAAGCCAGAGGCGGAGGGTCCATGACCAAAGCGATAATGATTCAAGGCGCAGGTTCAAACGTCGGCAAGTCGATGCTGGTGGCCGGGTTGTGCCGCGCCTATTGGCATCGCGGTTTGACAGTGCGACCCTTCAAGCCGCAAAACATGTCCAACAACGCGGCCGTGACGACCGATGGCGGCGAAATTGGCCGCGCGCAAGCCCTTCAAGCACTGGCCGCTAAGGTCGCCCCGCATTCAGATTTTAATCCGGTCCTGCTGAAACCTGAATCCGAAATCGGGGCGCAAGTCATTTTGCAGGGAAATCGCGTGGCGACGGTTCAGGCGCGCGACTATGCGGCCCTGAAACCGCAATTACTGAGCGCCGTTATCGAAAGTTATGATCGGGTGCGCAAAGACGCCGATCTGGTTCTGATCGAGGGCGCAGGCAGCCCGGCTGAGATCAATCTAAGGGCGGGCGACATCGCCAATATGGGCTTTGCTGAGGCGGCAAATGTGCCTGTGATCCTGACAGGTGATATTGATCGCGGCGGCGTTATCGCGCAAATCGTCGGCACCCATTCTGTCTTGTCGTCAGAGGATCGTGCCCGTATTTGTTGTTTTGTTATCAACAAGTTCCGCGGCGATGTCAGCTTGTTCGATCAGGGGTTACAGGAGATTGTAACCCGCACCGGGTGGCATTCACTGGGCGTCGTGCCTTGGTTTGCAGATGCATGGAAACTGCCAGCCGAAGATGTCATGGACATCGCATCCACCAGCGGCGGCAAGTTCAAGATCGCCGTGCCTCGTCTGTCGCGGATCGCCAATTTTGATGATCTTGATCCGCTCAGCCTGGAGCCTTCGGTCAGCATCGACATGGTTGAACCCGGACGCGCCCTGCCCGGCGATGCCGATCTGGTTTTAATCCCCGGCACGAAATCCACAATTTCCGATCTGGCCTATTTCCGCGCGCAGGGTTGGGACATTGATCTGGCCGCACATATCCGGCGCGGCGGTCACGTGCTGGGAATTTGCGGAGGCTACCAAATGCTGGGGCGCGAAATCATCGATGCCGACGGTATCGAAGGTGCGCCCGGCCGGGTTCAGGGCCTTGGCCATCTTGATGTGGTCACACAAATGCACCCGGAAAAACGTCTGGCCAATGTCAGCGCGCAATACCTGCCGCGCAAAATCATGCTGGAAGGTTATGAAATCCATATTGGCAAAACCTCTGGACCGGATTGTGACAACGCGTGGCTGTCCATCGGTTCGCGCGCTGAAGGGGCGCAGTCAGCGAATGGGCAAATAAAAGGCTGCTACCTGCACGGCCTGTTCACATCTGACGCGTTTAGGGCGGCTTTTTTGGAAACGCTGGGGGTACATGATACCGGGCTGGAATACGGCCAAACCGTCGAGCAGAGCCTGGACGACCTCGCGACCCATCTGGAAACCCACATGGACCTTGATTTGCTGTTAAAACTGGCTGCTGCGGGTTAAAATCCGCTATTCAAATTCGCGGCTGGCCATGGCACGTTGAATTTCCCGACGGACAAGTTTGCGCACGTTTCGCGTGATCCGGTCGCCCAGCTCGCCCTGCAATTCCTCGCGCACCATATCCGACACCAGATCACGCAGGGTGTCTTCGTCAAGGATCGAGTCGTCAGCCTCAGCAAAGTTAATTGTCGAAGGCTCGCCTTCATCAAACTCGTCAGTTTCTGCGTCGGCGTTAACGGCTTCGGTTCGCGCAAACGCACCACCTGCCGCGCGGAAAGGGGAAGTTGGTGAAATATCGGCGGTTTCCCCGGATGTGTTTTCCTCAGCCTCTGCCTCAGACATCTCAGCCGTTTCGGCCTCTGCGACCTCTTCAACGTTGCCAGATACTGGCCCATCGTGGTTCGCAGCCTCAACAGCGCGCAAAGGTGCAACCGAGTCAGGTTGCGGGCGGGCAATTGTTGACGCCAGATCGCCACGCGCGACGCGACCATCTTTGACAGCCTCCATCGCTTGTTTGGCGCGATCAAATAGCGTGTCTTCTGGGGCATAATCAAAAGGTGCGGGCTTTTCCGATTGTGGGTCGGTATTTTCGGGCTGCGTATTCTCGTCCTGCACATCGTCAACCGGGCGCAAGTGCGGGTAGGAATACGGTGCATCCGAAGCTTCCGACGCGGCACCAGAACCATTTGCAGCGCTGTCGTCTGCCAGATCTTCGTCTGCGACATGCGGGGCCGTTCCAAATGATCCCGATGTGTTTTCCAAGGGTTCAGGATCAGCCACCCGCAAAGCTGCGGTCAAAACCAGTTTTTGGTCATCATTGCGCCTGTTCGCGCTTGCGGCCTGATGCCGGAATGAAACCTGCGGATCACTTTCATAATCTGTTTCTGAATCCAAAGCGTCATCTTCGTCGTCGGAATACCGGGATTCCGTATCGCCCAAAGACATGTCAGCGCCGCCCTCGACCGCCTGCACAAGTTCCGACAGCGCGTCGGAAGCAGCATTTTCAGCCTCTTCGTGCAAGCCCGCAGATGAAATTCCACTTGCTGATTCGCCTGCATGACCGGCGCCTTTTGCTTCTTCAGAAACCAGACGTCGAATGGAGGACAAGACGTCCTCGACATCCATTGTTGAAACAGGATCAGACATATTGCTCCCTTTCGGCCATTACACTGATAGTAGCCCCAGCATTGTCAGCACACAACACCTTGATTATAATTTTACTTCTTACCGGCGCGTGTAAATATTTTATCCAGGAGCTTGGCCCGGTTCGTTGGTTTTGGTGCGGTCGAAACCTTGTTGTAATTGACGTTCGCGTCATAGGTCTTAATTCCCAACTGCAAATGGTTCACGGTCAACAAACCCATAGCGGACAAAAGCGAATAAACTGCTACAGATTCGTTTCGTCGTGCTTCGACCAGATTGGTTTCTGCCTGAACCATTTCACGTTCGGCATCCAGAACATCAAGTGTTGTGCGGGCACCCAGATTGGCCTCTTCCCGGATACCACGCAGGGCAACACGTGAGGCGCGCACCTCTTTCTGGCGCGCAGTGATAGATGCGCGAGCGATCTGCAATTGCGCCCAGAACCGATGCGTGTTCTGCGCCACCAGCAAACCGGCCAATTGCAGGTCCGAGCGTGATTTCTCTTCCAGTGCCAGCGCCTGGCGGTAGGCAGATGTCAGCCGCCCGCCCTGATAAATAGGCGCGGTGCCCTTGATCGACAGGCCAGCCGTGTCCCCAGAAAATGCTTTGGGATTGATGCTCAGGCTACCTGATAGTGAAATTTTCGGCTTCATCGCGGCCTCAGCCCGATAAACATTAATCTCGGCGATCTTCACGCCATGCTGGGCCCGCAAAATGGACGGATGGCCGCGCAAGGCAATGGATTTCGCGGCCTCTACTGTATTGGGAATGCGTGGCAGCGGTGGTGGTGCCTGTAAGACACCGGGATATTTGCCAATTGCGACGAAATAAGCCTCACGCGAAATCTCAAGCGTGCCCTGGCGTAATGCAACCGTGCCCAAAGCCCCGGCCAATCGCGCCTCTGCCTGGCTAACGTCAGTGCGGCGAACCTCTCCAACTTCAAACCGGTCGCGCGCGGCTTGCACCTGACGGGCAATCACCGATCGGTTGTTTTCAGCGAGTTCCAGGAATTGCGCGTCGCGGCGCATATCCATAAAGGCAATTACGGCGTTCAACAGAACGGTTTGTTCCGTGTCGACCAGATTTTCACGTGCAGCGACAACATTCAGACGCGCAGCTTCGACCGCCAATTCGGTTGCGCCGCCATCCCAGACCAAAAGATCCAGGCTGAGTGTCAGGTTTGACACCCTGGAATTCACACCGGTGTTATAAGAATGCGAATAGCCCGAGGTTGCGCTGGCATTCACAGATGGACGCAACGCCGCCCAAGCCTGAGCGACACCTTCGTCGGTTCCGCGCAGCGCCGCCTGCTCGCTTTTGAGCTGTGCTGAGTTGCGATAAGCGTTGATCAGCGCGTCGGTCAGCGTATGCGCGGCCCCAGCCGTTGCACTGCTCAGAAATGCCCCAAGGGTGACTGCAACCATAGCTGTCTTTAATACGTTCATTTTACCCTCAACCTGCCCCAGACAATCACTGCATCCTAGAAGATGGGGATCGCCGTCTTATTCTCAATAGGCATTACAATGCGAATTCGGCGTCGCGTTCAAATCCCGGCAAAACCGGGGCGGTCGCGTCAAAAACCGTGCGCCATGCAACGCCACTTGGTGTTTTGGTGCCAACCCGGCAATGGCCAGCGCCCTGCCCGCGTGCGCTATCCATAAAAATCGCGGCAATATGCCCACCTGTTTTCAGCTGTGCCAGCACAGATTCGGGCACCTGTTCAACGCCGCCATTGATGGTGATGACGTCATAAGGGCCATGCTTGGCCGCGCCGTCAGTAAGCGCTGCTTTGGTGACAATCGCGTTATCAACCGCCTCGGCCGCCAAATTCGCCTCGGCCTCAGCCGCCAGTTCTTCGTCTTGTTCAACCGCAATCACAGCCTCGGCCATATGGGCAATAATCGCCGTCGAATAGCCAAGGCCACAGCCAAGGTCCAACACCAGCGCGTCCGGTCCAATATCCAACGCATCCAGCATCTTGGCCAGTACACGCGGGTCCATGACGATCCGCTTGTTCCCCAGCGCAAGGTGCTCGCCTGCATAGGCGATTTCGCGCAAATGGCTTGGCACAAACGCCTCGCGACGGGTTTTAAGCATCGCCTCGATAATTGGGAATTTCGTCACGTCAGAAGGCCTGACCTGACAATCAACCATGGCTGTGCGAAGGGCTGTGAAATCTGTCATAATGCTGCTCAAGAATCGGGTTTATTGGTTCCGACAGTCTTGCCACAGAAACAAAGGCACGGCAACTCAACCATCCGCAGTATCTGGTGTTGAGGCCGTCACATTCCAGAGAAGTCGCTTGCACGCCTGCAAGCCCCTTGTTATAGCCAGCGTCGCCCGACGGGGCCACCACAAGCGAGGCGAGTTGGCGGAGTGGTGACGCAGCGGATTGCAAATCCGTGTACACCGGTTCGATTCCGGTACTCGCCTCCATTGACACTCAGCACCTCTTTAATGTATTAAAATAAGGACTATAGCAGGAGTCAGACCCTGCAATGGACCCTATTTTGGACCCTATTGGGCTGGGAAAAAGGCAATGAACTTTCACACTTCAAAACTGATCCGGCTAAAGGCCAAAGGAAACAAGTGGTATGTCCAAGTCACCAAGCCCTTGGGGCTACAGGCTGGAAAAGACAAGCAAATTCGCCGCTCGACTGGAACAACAGACCGAAAACAAGCTGAACGGAGCGAACATCGGATTGCCCAACAAATATACGCAGAATTCGACCGGCAATTGGATGAACTGAAGCCCCAACCACCAGTGAAGTTCACCTTCCTCACCGGCCCACCTGATCCACTGTTTAATTTCCGACCCAGACCAGAAATCCCAAAGCAGGACCCAGCGATGCGCCTGTCGCGGGTACGACCACAATATATCAATGAACGAAATTGGAACCGGGAGAAAACGAAAAACGGGGCGAACGGCCATATCCAGGAGTTCATCTCAGTTGTAGGTGACATCTATCCCCGGCCCCAATCCTGTATTCAGAAACGTTATCGTCATTCGGCCAATGCATTGTGATTGACGGAGACCAATCTAAGTGGCCGCGTTTCACGTTTGATCCACGGACTAGTCTAAAACCTTCCGAAACGAACCCATCCGACTTAAACGCAGGACCGGACACTATGTCAGCCACATCCCCCAACCGCACCTCCTTCCACTCCTGCCCCACAAACTCTGGAAACCGGCGGTTACCGGTCAACAGGGATTGCATGAGGGCGAGTTTCTGATTACGGGCAGTGGCCAGCAGGGCCTCGGTTGTCTTGATGGCCCGATCCCAGGTCGAGAGGATTTCCGCGATCTTCCGTTGTTCGGGGAGTGGGGGGATTTCCACCGGAACGCGCTGGATATCCTTTGGGTAAAGTCTCAGGCGATCATTTGTCAAACCGTAGGAATAGGCCCAGAACCGATGGATCATTTTCGGGGTCTTGTCGAAGTACGCTGCGTACCTGGGGTCAATATTGTTCTTCGGGGCCAAGACCACATAGGCAGGGCTGACGATGGCTTCTTCATCGGCGAGACCTGACGCACCTTGCCACATCCGCATCATGTTGTAGGCAATGTCCCCAGGCATCACCTTGAACCGCACCGGGTTTTCAGGAGGCTCCAAATCGAGGAAAGATTGGAGCTATGGAAAAAAGCAGCAGAGCAAACAGGTTTTCACCTGAGGTACGCGCAAGAGCCGTGCGGATGGTTTTCGAACATGAGAATAATTATGA
>JAJFIC010000054.1 GCA_021775315.1 Paracoccaceae bacterium | reverse complement strand
AATTTCGGCAAGCAATTGGTCGCCGTTTCGACCGATCCCACGCGTGACTGACAGGATGGCGGCATGAACAAATCCTTAACGGATTCAAAAACATCACAGGTGGTCATTGTCGGCGCAGGGCCGACCGGTCTTACGGCTGCCAATTTGTTGGCGAGCTATGGTATTTCGTCCATCGTACTTGAAAAAAACGACGCGCCGATGGACATACCGCGGGCGATTGTTCTGGATGACGAGGGAGCACGTTTGTTGCAGGTTTTCGGTGCTGACAAAACCTATGTCGACCGCACAATTCTGGGTATTGGTGGCAAGTATTATGACGATAACGGCAACTGTTTTTCGGAGGTTGGCACAGGGCCTCGCAGCTATGGGTTTGAAAAGAAACATTATATCAGCCAACCCGAGATGGAGGCTGACCTGTTGCAACATGCCAACGCAAACGAGTTGATTGATATCAGGTTTGGCAACGAGGTTTTGAAACTCAGCCAAAACAAAGACAGCGTTACGTTGAACGTTAAGCGGCCAGATGGCCAGATTGACGTCGTTCTGGCACCTTATGTTCTGGCATGTGACGGTGGCCGCAGCCCGATCCGTGACGCGCTTGGCATCAAGATGCTGGGCAGCACATATCGACAGGATTGGATCGTACTTGATGCGCGAAATGACCCGGATGATGCGCGGTTTTCACGGTTTTTTTGTTCCAGTGCCCGGCCGCATGTCAGTATTCCCGCCCCGCATGGCGGGCGGCGGTACGAGTTCATGTTGCTGCCCGGTGAAAGCCATGAACAGGCCTTGTCTGACGATTTCGTGCGCGATCTTGTGGCTCCGTTTCGCACGCTTACGGCAAGCGATCTGATCCGCAAAACGATTTATACATTCCATGCGCGTATTGCGGAACGCTTTCGCAAGGACCGGGTTTTGTTGCTTGGGGACGCGGCCCATCTGACGCCACCATTTGCGGGCCAAGGCATGAATGCCGGACTGCGTGATGCTGGCAATGTGGCTTGGAAACTGGCGAGTGTTTTGCACGGCGCGGCCTCGGCTGACATTCTCGACAGCTATGATCGTGAACGGCGTGAACCGGCCTGGGCAATGATCCAACTGGCGGTGGCGATGGGGGATATCGTGATGCCGGTTGAACCGGCAAAGCTGGCGTTTCGCGAACAATTGGTCGCTGCGATGGCGCCATTTCCGCAGGTTCAGGACTATTTCATGCAAATGCGGTTCAAGCCAAAGCCGCGCTATGATGGCGGCCTGTTCGTTGACCTCGACACGCCCGAATTCGAGGCCTCGCTGGTGGGTGAAATGATCCCGCAGCCGATGATTTCTGGTCCTGAAGGCGAGGTTTTGCTGGATCAGGTTCTGGGCAGTGGCTTTGCCCTTATCGCGCAGGATACAGCTGGAATTGCTGCGTTGGAACGCATGTCGGCGGGACAGTTCGCCGGGTTTGACCTAGCAAAGATTGCTTTGGCATGGGATGCGGATTGGCAAGGCGGCGTGGTTCCACGATACGGCGTTAAGGGCGGTGGTTTGGGCCGCCCTTTAAGAACGCACCGGGATCAGGTTATGCTGATCCGACCAGATCGTTATTGCGCCGGGGCATTTTTTCCCAAAGACTTGGTCCGCGGTTTGACTGCGATGAAAAAGGTGTTGAACGCATGAATGAAATAGCCTCGCTTGGGTATATCGGCATCAATTCGACCCGGCTAACGGATTGGAGCGACTATGCAACCGGTCTGCTGGGCATGCAGGAGGTGGACCGCGCAGGCAAGGTTAGGGCCTTTCGAATGGACGACCGAAAGCAGCGGCTGGTGGTTACTGGCGATCAGGACGAAGGGTTGGGCTTTATGGGCTGGCAGGCAGTGGACACGCCCGCGATGGAACGTCTGGCCACGCGCCTGGCCGATGCCGGTGTCGCGGTGACGGCCGGCACACGGGATCTGTGTGATCAGCGCTTTGTTGGCGCGTTGATTTGGTTTTCCGACCCCGAAGGCAATCGGATTGAGGTCTTTACCGACCCGCACATCGAAGACCGTGAATTCGTTCCGGGCCGCCCGGTTTCTGGCTTTAAAACAGGGCCATACGGCATGGGGCATGCCGTTCTGAAGGTCAAAGACGCGACCTCGCTGATGCCGTTTTACCGCGATCTGATGGGCTTCAACGTGTCGGATTACGGGCTTAAACCTGTGCCGCTCTATTTCTTTCACGTCAACGGGCGGCACCATTCTTTTGCACTGGTCGGCACCGGTGAACGGGGGTTTCATCATTTCATGATCGAATATGATATGCTGGATGATGTCGGGCAGGGCTATGATCTGGCGCAGCTTGACGAAGGGCGCGTGGCGTACACATTGGGCCGTCACACCAACGACTATATGACCTCGTTTTACACCCACACGCCGTCGGGATTTTTTGTTGAAACCGGGTTCGGCGGGCGGATTATTGATGAGGATGCTTGGCAGCCGCATGAAACTTTCGGTGGGCCGAGTTTCTGGGGACATGACCGGCCATTTCTGCCAGAAGGTTTGCGAAAACAGTTTGAAGAGATGCGGCTGGATTTGGCGCGAAAGGGAATGCGCGCGCCGAATTGCCCTTGGTTAGAGGGCACCGGGCGCAGCATTTGACGTGACAAAGGATGGCTTAAACTTCGCAGCAAGGCGTGGTTTTCAGAGGCGCAAAGGACAATATCAGATGACTCTGAACCCCATAAATGACGATGTGGTCGCGCAATTGCGCCAAGTTTTGCCGGACAAATGTTTCAGGCCAATCGAAGCGAAATATCTGGAAGAACCGCGCGGCATCTACCACGGGTCCGCCGGTGTTTTGCTTGCGCCCAGCAGCGTTGTCGAAGTGGCCGAAATCGTCAGAGCTTGCGCGCAGCACAAGATCGGAATTGTGCCTTTTGGCGGCGGGACCGGTCTGGTTGGCGGGCAGGTGGCCGAAGATGTTCCCGCGCCGGTTGTCTTGTCACTTGAACGGATGAACCGCATTCGGAATGTTGATGCTGCGGACAACGTTATTGTCGCCGAAGCCGGGGCCATTTTGTCAAATGTGCAGGGCGCGGCACAAACCGCTGATAGGTTGTTTCCACTTTCGCTGGCCTCTGAAGGGTCCTGTCAAATCGGTGGAAATCTGTCGACAAATGCTGGTGGCGTTGGCGTTCTGCGCTATGGCAATTCGCGCGATTTATGTTTGGGGTTAGAGGCCGTTCTGCCGGACGGCACGATCTGGAATGGTCTTAAACGTCTGCGCAAAGACAACACCGGGTACGATCTGAAAAACCTGTTGATTGGGGCCGAGGGCAGTCTGGGCATCATCACCGCGGCCAGTCTAAAACTGTTTCCCAATCCCACACGCTATGTGGCTGCAGTGTTACAGATACCTGACCCGTCTGCGGCCCTTGACTTGCTGGCAAAATGCCAGACCCAACTGGGTGGGACGGTATCGGCCTTTGAGTTGATCCATCGACAGGGGTTTGAATTTTTGGCGGAAAAACAACCGCAAGTTCGCCTGCCTTTTGTTGATCCGTCCGAATGGATGGTGCTGATTGATTTGGGCGTGACCGGGGATTTTGATATTGAAACCCGGCTTCAACAGGTTTTGGAAGACGCGTTCGAGGCGGGTCTGGCGACGGATGCACTGATTGCCCAGAACGAGGCCCAACGGCAGGAATTCTGGGCGGTGCGTGAAACAATTCCTGAGGCGAACAGGCTGGTCGGGGCGATAAGCTCGCACGATATTTCTGTGCCGGTCAGCCGCATTCCTGAATTGATAAACCGTGGTGCCGCGCTTGTTTCCGGTCTTGGCGACGACCTGAGGATCAATTGTTTTGGTCATGTTGGGGACGGTAACCTTCATTATAATGTGTACCCACCAAAAGGGCGCAATCGGGCCGAATTCAAGGCACTTGGCGGGCCGGTCAAAGATGCGATTTACGGCTTGGTTGACGCACTTGGTGGGTCGGTTTCGGCGGAGCATGGCATTGGTCGCATGAAAACTGATGATCTGCTTAAATACGGCGACCCTGCCAAGCTGGCGGCGATGCGGGCGATCAAGGCGGCGCTGGACCCATTGGGGATTATGAACCCGGGGGCGGTCGTGGCGCAAAACCACTGAGAGCCAAGAACGAAATGCGCCCCGCCGTGATCCGGACGGGGCGCAAAAAATACAGACTGGAGGTCTGTTTCTGCAAGCAAGCAGGCCCCGCCTAGACGGAACATCTTAGGTCTACGCCTGATTCCTTTCCAAAAGATGAAAGGGTTTATTTTTCTGACCAAACCGCCAATTCATAGCCTTCGGGATCAGTGAATTGAAACCGTTTGCCGCCGGGAAAATCAAACATCGGCTTGGTGATTATGCCGCCCGCTTGCTCAATTGCAATTTGCAGGTCTGGCAGGTTGTCGCCGTATAGCACCACCAATGGCCCGCCCGTCGTGACCTCACCACTGGCGTCGAACCCACCTTTCATGTGGCCGTCATTAAATTCGCAATAATTCGGTCCAAAATCGGTGAAACTCCAGCCGAATGCGGTGCCATAGAACATTTTGGCCCGCTCAATGTCGGATACAGAAAACTCGATATAATTGATACGTTTGTTGATTTGTTGCACGGCGCGCCCCTTGGATTGTCACGCGTCAAGTTTTGCGGCTTTGGCGAAGGATATCAACCTGTTTTGATCCTCGTCCCAAAGATGCAGGCCAAGGCATTTTAGGCTATCGCGCAGGCTGACGCGACTGGTCGTCGCCAATGTGGGATGGTCGCGCAGGACCTCTGGCAGGCGATAAAAAGGAATGCGGCTGGACAGATGGTGCACGTGATGCACACCGATATTGCCGGTAAACCAACGCGCAATTGGCGGAAGCTCATAATGCGAACTGCCAAATAACGCGGTTTCTTGCGCCGACCAGTTTTCGTCGTTGCGCCACAGGGTCTGCTCAAATTGATGCTGCACATAAAACAGCCAAACACCCAGCGTGGCCGTCATCAAAGCGATCGGCAAATGTACGGCAAGAACCGTGCCAATCCCGATGAACCAACCCAGCCCAAGGATTGTACAAATAATGGCAAGATTGGTGCCGCTTGTGCTGACCCAGTCCGCGCGGGTTGCGTTTTTCATGTCGATCGGCAGACGATAACGCACAAAAAATACCCAGAACGGGCCAAACACGAACAAGGTGACCGGGTTGCGGTAGGCGCGATATCCGAACCGACCCCATTTTGACAAAGCCTTGTATTCGCGCAATGTCAAAGTGCGGATGTCCGAGCCGCGCCGTTTGTCCAGATTGCCGGAAATCCTGTGATGTACCTGATGGCTGCGTCGCCACATTGCATAGGGTGTAAAGGTGACAACGCCTAAAATTCGCCCCAGAAAATCATTGTCCGCGCGGTTTGGAAAACAGGCGCGGTGACCGCAATCATGCTGAAAAATAAACAATCGGGTCAGGAACGCGGCGGCCGGCACGCATAGACATAAAGTCAGCCAATAACTGACATGCATTGCGTAAGCTGCGCCAGACCATAGGGCGAGGAACGGCACAACAGTTCTGGAGAGTTCAATCAAGGATCGTGCTGGATCAGCCTTGCTGTAAGCCGTCAATATGCGCGGCCAATCTTTGGGCTGGATTTCGGAATGCAAATGGTCTGTGGATAGGTCAGAAAAATGGCGTGTCATTGGGATAAGAATTTCGGCAAATGTTGTAGAAAAAAATGGCGGTCACAAATGGGTACGCAATATACCCGTTGTCCATATCCAAATTTTGTGGGATTCGCCAGTTTTCCTTGCGCAATCTTAGTCAATGATGTCAAAAAGCCCGCTTGCCTGCGCATTGGCATTTCTGAATGCACTGTGTAGGAAGACAGCGAAATACTGCAAATCCTGAAAGACGGCCTGATCTTATGTCAAAACCAATGACGACAACCCGCTTTGCCCCATCGCCGACGGGCTATATTCACGTCGGCAATTTGCGCACGGCGCTGTTCAACTATCTGATCGCCCGCAAAGCTGGCGGACAGTTTATTCTGCGTCTTGACGATACCGATGCTGAGCGGTCGAAACCTGAATATGCCGATGGGATCAAGGAAGATCTGGAATGGCTGGGGCTGTCATGGGATCGGGTGGAAACCCAGTCTTCGCGGCTGGATCGGTATCAGGCAGCGGCTGACAAATTGCGCGAGGTGGGGCGTTTTTACGAGTGTTTTGAAACCCCGGTTGAGCTGGATCTGAAACGCAAGAAGCAGCTGAACATGCACAAGCCCCCGGTCTATGATCGCGCGGCACTGGCGCTGACGGCGCGGGAAAAAGACGACCTGCGGGCGCAGCGGCCCGGCCATTGGCGGTTCTTGCTGGATCAGACCCGGATCGAATGGAATGACGGCATATTGGGCGACATTTCGATTGATGCGGCATCGGTGTCAGACCCTGTACTGATCCGGGGCGACGGGCAAATCCTGTATACGTTGGCGTCGGTTGTTGACGACACTGAAATGGCTATCAGCCATGTTGTGCGCGGCTCGGACCATGTGACCAATACGGCCACTCAAATTCAGATTATCAAAGCGTTGGGTGGAAGTGTTCCGGAATTTGCCCACCATTCGCTGCTGACCGGACCACAGGGCGAGGCTTTGTCAAAGCGGCTGGGTACGTTGGCGCTGCGTGATCTGCGGGCTGCCGGGATTGAACCGATGGCCTTGCTTTCGCACATGGCCCGGATCGGCTCGTCCCAACCGGTAGAGCTGATGGGCTCGGTCGACGAATTGGTCGAAAGCTTTGACATCTCGCATTTTGGTGCGGCACCTACGAAATATGATGTTGAGGATCTGAAACCGCTGACCTCAAAATATGTGTCCGGTTTAAGCGCCAAAGATATCGCCCCGGCAATGGCTGAGGCTGGCGTGCCAGCGGATGTGGTTGAGCCGCTTTGGGCGGCTGTGCATGAAAACGTCGATATCCGTTCTGACGTAGCCAACTGGTGGGCGCTGTGCCGCGACGGTATCGCGCCGTTGGTTGATCCTGAGGATACTGAATTTGTGGCCACCGCGCTGACATTGCTGCCAGAGGGGCCTTATGACACCACAACCTGGTCTGCTTGGACGGCTGCGGTGAAACAGGCAACCGGTCGCAAAGGTCGCGGGCTTTTCATGCCGCTTCGCAAGGCGCTGACAGGATCGGCGCATGGGCCGGATATGGCCGGTCTGATGCCATTATTGCAGAAAATCCCAAGCTCTGTGTAGCGGATAGAGCTTTGATTTCACCAGCGCCGGAAAGGTGCGTTATCTGTCACCTTGACCGATACGGCGTGCAGTTTTTCGTCGACAAACGTCAGCACATCATCTGTCAGCGGATCATGACGCGGATAAATCGGCGCGTGCCGATCATTGTGAACCGGTGACTCCCACCCATCCGTAGTTTCGAAAAAATCGTGCACGCCAGTTTCGCCAAACGTATCGAGATACCCTTTGATGACGGTATCAAGATAGCTTAGCAAAATCGGGTGTCGCGTTGTCGGATGCGCGTCATTACCGGGCTTGGTTTTATACATTTGGATCGAAATCTGGTCAGGGTGGTCGTGGTCGACATGATGATCTGACAGATGCAAGCGGTCATAGGCGCGTTCACGCACGTCAAGTGCGGCCCAGTCGCCGTTTGGCACAGCCGCGATCAGGCCGTCAATTTCATGGCCGGGTGCCTCGGCCACCGTCAGAAACGCAACTTCGCGCAACGAGGTGTGACGCCATTGCCTGCGCCATCCTGAAACCCGCGCTGGACGCGCCTTTTTAAAATCATGCGTCGCGCGATTGACCAACGAGCCGTAGCCGAAAAAGAACGGGTCAGACATGGAACCTCCCTTGATTTCAAGCCTGTATAAGGAACTTGACCGGTGCTTCACAAGTCGGTTGATTTGGCCGACACGGTATACTAGCGTGTGCCGTATCAGAATCGGGAGAATCTGGGCCAAGCCCAGTGCCGAAGGAGCAACCGCCCCGGAAACTCTCAGGCCACCGGACCGATTTTGGTAAAGCACTCTGGAGAGAGGCGTTCGCGTCCGCCGAAGGGATAACGATCTCAGGCAAAAGAACAGAGGGGGCATCGCAGCGCAACCATGTGGTGGCGTTTGGACCGATGCCGGGTTTTTCAGCAATGAATACCGGCCAGATTTGGGGGGAGTCGCCATGAGCGAACTTCAACAGACGGCCTTGTTTGACCTGCATACCGGGTTGGGCGCAAAGATGGTGCCGTTCGCAGGGTATGCCATGCCGGTGCAATACCCGATTGGGGTTCTCAAGGAACATTTGCATTGCCGCACCGAGGCAGGATTGTTCGATGTCAGCCATATGGGTCAGGTGATAATCCGCGCCAATTCGGGCAACGTGACGGATGCAGCGCGCGCGTTGGAAGCCTTAGTTCCGGTTGATGTGCTGGGCTTGGAGGCTGGTCGACAGCGTTATGGCTTTTTTACCAATTCCGCTGGCGGGATTGAGGACGATCTGATGATTGCAAACCGTGGTGATCATTTGTTGTTGGTGGTGAATGCCGCCTGTAAAGACGCTGATTTTGCCTTGATGCAGGCGGGCATGGGCGACAGTTGCACGCTTGAAATGATCAATGGCCGCTCGTTACTCGCGCTGCAAGGCCCGGCTGCCGAGGCCGCTTTTGCTCAATTGGTTCCCTCAGCCGCAGAAATGCGGTTCATGGATGTGGCCGTGGTCGATTGGAACGGGGTTGAGTTGTGGGTGTCGCGGTCGGGTTATACTGGCGAAGATGGCTATGAAATATCGGTGCCGGACGCGGATGCGGTCAGGTTCGCCGAGGCATTGCTAGCGATTGAAGCGGTCGCGCCAATTGGCCTTGGCGCGCGTGACAGCCTGCGGCTTGAGGCCGGTTTGTGCCTTTATGGTAACGACATTGATACCACCACCACGCCGATTGAGGCGTCGTTGAATTGGGCCATCCAAAAGGTGCGCCGCACAGGCGGCGAACGGGCAGGTGGCTTTCCCGGCGCTGACAGAATCCTTGCCGAACTGACGGACGGGGCGGCGCGCAAGCGCGTTGGTCTGCGTCCCGAAGGGCGGGCACCAATGCGCGCGGGCACGGTTTTGTTTGCCAGTGAAACCAGCGATACGCCCATTGGCACGGTCACCTCAGGCGGATTTGGCCCCACAATCGAAGGGCCGATGTCTATTGGCTATGTGGCGAAAGCCAACGCGACTGTTGGCACTGTGATCTATGCCGAATTGCGTGGCAAACGTCTGCCCGCTACGATCAGCGCAATGCCCTTTACGGCCGCAAATTTCAAACGATAAACAACTGAGAACATCAACGAGGAGAAATACTATGAAATTCACCGAAGAACATGAATGGCTGTTGGCCGAGGGCGATGTGGTGATTGTTGGCATTACGGAACATGCTGCAACCCAATTGGGCGATCTGGTGTTTGTTGAGCTGCCCGAAGTCGGCACCGAAGTCAGCAAAGATGACGAAGTCGTTGTGATCGAAAGCGTTAAAGCCGCGTCAGATATTCTGGCCCCGCTGGATGGTGAAATCGTCGAAGTGAACGAAGCACTGGTCGATGAGCCGACAAAAGTTAACGAGGACGCCACGGGCGCTGGCTGGATGTTTAAGATGAAGCTAGCGGATATGTCCGAGCTGGATGATCTGTTGGACGAAGATGCTTATAAAGCGTTGATCGACTAGCCTTTTTCGCCCTCACATGCCCCGAACCGGTTTCGGGGCGCCCTAATCTCGTCGGAGCATGCCATGACTTTTGAGCCCACCGAATACCTGCCATATGATTTCGCCAACCGCCGACATATTGGCCCTTCGCCCACGGAAATGGACGGTATGCTGGATGTTTTGGGCGTTGATAGTCTGGACCAGTTGATCGACCAGACCGTCCCGGAATGCATCCGGCAAAAGGCCCCTCTGGAATGGGAACGCGCCAAATCCGAGCGTGAAATGCTGTTTCACATGCGCGAAGTGGCGCGTAAAAACGCCCATATGGTGACGTTGATCGGGCAGGGGTTTTACGGCACAGTCACACCGCCAGCAATCCAGCGTAACATTCTGGAAAACCCGGCGTGGTACACCGCGTACACCCCTTACCAACCGGAAATTTCACAAGGCCGGCTTGAGGCTTTGTTGAACTTCCAGACAATGGTCAGCGACCTGACAGGGCTTGAGATCGCCAATGCGTCCTTGCTGGATGAGGCAACCGCCTGTGCCGAAGCAATGTCGATGGCGCAGCGGGTGTCGAAATCCAAGGCGACCGCCTTTTTCGTCGATCACAAATGCCATCCGCAAAACATCGAGGTGATGAAAACCCGTGCGGCCCCGATTGGCATCCAAGTCATCGTCGGCAACCCGGAAATTGATCTGGATCCGGATGCGGTTTTTGGCGCGATTTTCCAATACCCCGGCACCTATGGCTTTTTGCGCGATTTCACTGATCCAATTGCCGCTTTGCACGCAGCCAAGGCAATTGCCGTGGTGGCGGCTGACCCTCTGGCGCTGACCCTGTTGAAAGAACCCGGCGCAATGGGGGCTGACATCGCTGTTGGCACAACCCAACGCTTTGGTGTGCCGCAAGGATACGGTGGCCCGCACGCGGCTTACATGGCCACCAAAGAGGTCTATAAACGGTCGATGCCGGGCCGTTTGGTTGGCGTTTCAATCGACAGCCACGGCAACCGTGCTTACCGGTTGGCGTTGCAAACCCGGGAACAGCATATTCGCCGGGAAAAGGCGACCAGCAACGTGTGTACAGCGCAGGCTTTGCTGGCGGTCATGGCCTCTTTCTATGCGGTGATGCACGGGCCAGAAGGGCTCAAGGCGATTGCACAGCGGATCCACCGCAAAACGGTTCGTCTGGCCAGAGGGCTGGAAAGCATCGGCCTGAAGATTGAACAAGACTATTTCTTTGACACGATCACCGTTGATGTCGGCAGAATGCAGAATGTCATTATCAAATCGGCCGTTGACGAAGGCATCAACCTGCGCCGCGTCGGTGACACAAGGATCGGCATTTCGCTGGATGAACGCACCCGCCCCGCCACGATCGAGGCGGTTTGGCGTGCCTTTGGCATCACCCGCGTGGATGATAATCTGGAAGCGGAATATCGCATTCCTGATGCATTGCTGCGCACCAGCACCTATCTGGAGCATCCGGTGTTTCATATGAACCGCGCTGAAAGCGAAATGATGCGTTATATGCGACGTCTGGCGGATCGTGATCTGGCGCTGGATAGGGCGATGATCCCGCTCGGGTCCTGCACCATGAAACTGAACGCCGCGGCTGAAATGATCCCGCTAAGCTGGCCCGAATTTGCCCAACTGCACCCCTATGTGCCGCTGGAGCAAGCCGAGGGTTACACATTGATGATTGACGATTTGTCGTCCAAATTGTGCCAGATCACCGGTTACGATGCGATGTCGATGCAATCTAATTCCGGTGCGCAAGGGGAATTTGCGGGTCTGCTGACCATCGCTGCTTATCACCGTTCACGGGGTGACACGCATCGCGACATTTGTTTGATCCCGATGTCTGCACATGGCACCAATCCGGCCAGTGCGCAGATGGCGGGGATGAAGGTTGTGCCGGTCAGCTCGTTGGAAAACGGTGATATTGATCTTGAGGATTTCCGCGCCAAAGCCGTCAAACACGCGGATAATCTTGCGGCTTGCATGATCACTTACCCCTCGACGCACGGCGTGTTTGAGGAATCCGTCAAGGAAGTTTGCGACATAACTCATGAATTTGGCGGGCAGGTTTATCTGGACGGGGCCAATCTGAACGCGATGGTCGGCCTGGCGAAACCGGGTGAGATCGGCTCGGATGTCAGCCATCTTAACCTGCACAAGACCTTTGCCATTCCCCATGGCGGCGGCGGTCCGGGCATGGGGCCAATCGGTGTCAGGGCACATCTGGAACCGTTTCTGCCGGGCGATCCGCGTGGCTCGGACGGCGAAGGTGCGGTCTCGGCAGCGCCTTATGGCTCGGCGTCTATTCTGGCGATTTCCTGGGCCTATTGTTTGCTGATGGGCGGCCCCGGCATGACACAGGCGACCCGTGTGGCGATACTGAACGCCAACTACATCGCCAAGCGACTAGAAGGCGCGTTCGGCGTGCTTTACAAAGGCCCGAATGGTCGTGTGGCGCATGAATGTATCATCGACACCCGCCCATTAAAGGACGTTGCCGGTGTGACGGTAGACGACATCGCCAAGCGGTTGGTCGATTGCGGCTTTCACGCCCCGACGATGAGCTTTCCGGTGCCGGGCACCTTAATGATCGAGCCGACCGAAAGCGAAACCAAAGCCGAACTTGATCGTTTCTGCGACGCGATGCTGGCGATCTATGCCGAGGCTAAGGATATCGAAGAAGGTCGCATAGACCCCGAAAATAACCCGCTGAAAAACGCACCGCACACGGTCGAAGATCTGGTCGGCGAATGGGATCGGCCCTATTCGCGTGAACAGGCTTGTTTCCCTCCGGGCGCATTTAGGGTCGACAAATACTGGTCGCCGGTCAACCGGGTGGACAACGCCTGGGGCGATCGAAATCTGGTCTGCATCTGCCCCCCGATGGAGGATTATCTGGACGCGGCCGAGTGATTGCGCGGACTTGAATGCGGCTAAAGCTTCACCATATTAGGCATTGTGAATATATGGTGAAGCGATAGGAGCTTTCATGGCGAACGCGAAAAAACTGACCTGCCTGGAATGCGCGGCAGTGAACAAAGTGCCCGACGACAAGCTGGGCGCGGGCCCGAAATGTGGGGTTTGCGGTGGCAAGCTGGTGACCGGGCGGGTCAGTGAAATTGACCCCAAAACGCTTGCGAAATCAAAGGCAAACGATCAGGTTCCGATCGTGGTCGATTTCTGGGCGCCGTGGTGCGGGCCATGCCGGATGATGGCGCCGGAATTTGCCAAAGCCGCGCAAAAACTGGCCCCTAACGTGCGTTTTGCCAAAATCAACACCGAAGATTTTCCAGCCGTTTCAACCCAACACGGCATTCGTGGCATTCCGCTGATGATTGTGTTTCAGAATGGCCGCGAAATCGCCCGTCAAGCAGGTGCCATGCCAGCAGCCCAGATCGAAGGGTTTGTGCGGGCAAAAACCGGCGTCACGGTTTAGCGTTTGCGGCCAAGGACGAAGCGAAGCAACGCGATGACGGCAATGCAGGCCCATAACAGCTCAATCAAGATTGCGCCCGGATTGGGGCGGCTGTAAAGCGAGACCAAGACAAGGATTGCCCCGATCAAGTTGAGGCCCTGAAAAGCAGGCTTTGTGGCCTCCATCCTGCCGTTTGAAACCGCGAAATACGCGGCGGCAATGACCAACGAGCCGAAAATTCCGATCCAATCGGGCAGGGTCAGGTCGAACGGCATGGGGTGGTCCTTTTGGGGGTTGGTGGGGAATTAACCAGAGTGTCGGCATTCTAGCGAATGTCAAACTATCACAGGCCTCGGATTGTCGGCGCAAGCATTTTCTTCACGGTTAATCTAGCGATGCGGGGTTCGGACAATCTGGTGCGCGATCAAGGCGCGGTTTTCAAAGGGGCTGCGTAGGGCGGAGTGACCCCCCTACGGCTTGCAATCCTCGTCGGACAATTTATTCGCGTCGAATGCATGAGGAGCTCTTTCGGCTAATGCAGCCAATACATCGTCTCTATCCACCTCAATCCGCCACCAAGGGAGAATATGTTTGTCAAACGGCCACGGGCCAAATGAAAATACCACTGCTTTTTCAGAGTATTCTTTGACCAATAACAGTTCATCCCAAGTCGCCGATTTAGTTCTAAGCCACCGGACTGAAATTCCGTCTTCACGAATTTCCAAAGGGACTTTCCCTCTAATCATTGCGGCCCAGCGCGTAGAAATAGTTAGAACGAGAAAAGCACCTACAATTAGGAATGTAGATTCTTTAGTCTGGAACCAGAGAATAAACATCGCGACTAACAAAAAAAAGGAGAACAAGTTTTTTCGTATTATCCGTTTTCGGCTTAAAGAGCTGAGTTTATATTCCACTTAACTACCTCGTAAACTTCTTATACTTCACCCGCTTCGGCTCCAGCGCATCGGCCCCTAGCCTGCGCACTTTATCCTCTTCATAATCCTCAAAATTCCCCTCGAACCATTCCACATGGCTGTCGCCCTCGAACGACAGGATATGGGTGCAAATCCGGTCCAGGAAAAACCGGTCGTGGCTGATGACCACGGCACAACCGGCGAAGCTTTCCAGTGCGTCTTCCAGCGCGCGCAGGGTTTCCACGTCCAAATCATTGGTCGGCTCATCCAGCAGCAAAACATTGCCGCCGTCTTTCAGCAGTTTGGCAAGGTGTACGCGGTTCCGCTCGCCCCCCGATAGCAAGCTGACCTTTTTCTGCTGGTCGCCGCCTTTGAAGTTGAACGCCGAACAATAGGCGCGCGAGTTCATTTCGGCGTCACCGATCTTGACGATATCAAGACCGTCGCTGATGACCTCCCAAACGTTCTTGTTGCCATCCAGCGCGTCGCGGGACTGGTCAACATAGCTTAGCTTCACCGTATCGCCATATTCCAGCGTACCGGAATCTGGCGTGTCCTGACCCGTCAGCATCCGGAACAGGGTCGATTTACCCGCGCCGTTGGGGCCGATCACGCCAACAATACCGCCGGGCGGCAGGCTGAAGGTCAGGCCGTCGATCAGCAGGTTGTCACCAAATCCCTTCTTCAAATCATTGATTTCAACCACTTTACTGCCCAAACGTGGCCCGTTCGGGATAATGATCTGGGCGCGGCCGACCTTGTCGCGCTCTGACTGATCCGCCAATTCGTTATAGGCATTGATCCGCGCCTTTTGCTTGGCCTGCCGGGCCTTCTGACCCTGGCGCATCCATTCCAGTTCGCGTTCCAGCGTCTTTTGCTTTGACTTGTCTTCGCGGGCTTCCTGAGCCAACCGCTTGGCTTTTTGTTCCAGCCAGGCCGAATAATTCCCCTCGTAAGGGATGCCGCGACCCCGGTCGATTTCAAGGATCCAGCTGGTGATATCATCCAGAAAATAGCGGTCATGGGTGACGATCAGAATGGTCCCTTTATAGTCCATCAGATGTTTTTGCAGCCACGCAATAGTTTCCGCGTCCAAGTGGTTGGTTGGCTCATCCAGCAGCAACATATCAGGCGCTTCGAGCAGCAATTTGCACAGGGCAACCCGGCGTTTTTCACCGCCTGACAGGGTGTCGATTTCCGCGTCATCCGGTGGGCAGCGCAGCGCCTCCATCGCGATGTCGATACTTGCGTCAAGGTTCCACAAGTCCGCCGCGTCGATCTGATCCTGCAAAGAGGCCATTTCGTCTGCGGTTTCGTCGGAATAGTTCATCGCCAATTCGTTATAACGATCCAGCACGGCCTTTTTCTCAGCCACGCCCAGCATGACATTACCACGCACGTCCAATGTTTCATCAAGCTGGGGTTCCTGCGGCAGATAGCCGACTTTGGCCCCTTCGGCAGACCAAGCCTCGCCGGTGAAATCCTTGTCGATTCCAGCCATGATACGCATCAGGGTCGATTTACCCGAACCGTTGACGCCAACCACACCGATTTTTACGCCGGGCAGAAAGGACAGGCGGATGTTTTCAAAGCATTTCTTGCCACCCGGATAGGTCTTGGAAACGCCGTCCATGTGGTAAACGTATTGGTAAGATGCCATGATAAACCCCTTCGGAATATTGTTTCGGCGGGTTTAGTCTGTCTCTATCATCAGCGCAATGCGCCAGATTGAGGAACCACAATGAGCTACGCCATTTACATCGGCAAAAACCATTCAGCCACAGGCCATGCTTGGCTGGGCGGCTATGGCGACGAGCCGTCCTCGCATTGGTTGGAAATCGTGCCAGCGGCGGAACATCCCGCTGGCTCCTTGATCAAAGTGGGTGTCGGCCCAGACGCCGCTATGCCGGGCGTTCGAACGGAAATTCCGCAAGTTGCGACCACGCATCGTCACATCCGGGTTAGCTATTCGTATTTTCTGGGGGTTCCTGCGCCGATCACCAATGGCGGTCTTAACGCTGCGGGTGTTGCCGTGCGCGATATCTGGTCATCCTCTCGCGCCGAGTTGAAAGAGATGACGCCGGCAGATCAAACCGGGCCGAATTACAGCGACTTGGCGCGGATCGTTCTGGAACGCGCAAACACAGCGCGCCAAGCGGTTGAGATTGTGGCTGATTTGATCGCGACATATGGCGAAAGCACCTATGGCGGAAATTCACATATTTTTGCGGATGCGGATGAGGCTTGGGTGATGATCCAGTTTGCAGGCGGCAAGGGGCTGTGGGTCGCTGAACGGCTTGGCCCTGATGCGATCCGCGCTTCGCGTCCCGGTTATGTGTTTGAGGTGCCCGTGGCCGAGCCTGAGCATCCGGATTTCATGTGGTCGCCGAACTTTGTCTCAATGGCCACGGAAATGGGCTGGTATTCCAGCGGGTTGTTTGATGCCAATGCGATTTATGGCGACGGCAAAGGCCGTTGGCACGGGATCAAGTGGATCGAAGACGAGATGACCCGCCGCGCCGCGCTGCCTGAAAAGATCGGGCTTGCGGATGTGATTTGGGCCGTACGCACGCCGAAACTGACCGGTGATACGGCTGGCTACGGGCAGGTTGTGCCGCTGGTGACACCGGTGGCGGATGCGTTGCGGATGCTTTGGCACGCCCCTGTGGGCGCGGTTGCGGCCCCGTTCGCGCCGGTTTTTGTCGGGCAAGCTGATGTGCCAGCGGAATTTGCAGCCCATCGTTACCTGACGGTTGGTGAATCGCATCGTTTCATGGATATGCGTAAAGCACTTAGTCAGGGGATGGATACGGTTTCTGGCGTGGTGCAAGGGGTCGAGGCAGCACGCTCGGCGGTTTATGAATGCAAGCGGCTGATGTATCTGATGCAGATCGCAGGCGACAAAACACTTGCGCGTATGATGCGCGTGTTTGAAAAACGCGAGGCTGCGCTGGTGGATAAAACCCGACAGATGATTGGGATTGCCAGCGCTTTGGCTGGCATGGACAGGCTGGACGATGCCTGTGCGCTTTTGAATTATCTAAGCAACACAGAACTGAATGCAGGGCTTGATCTGGTGATGGCCCTGTCAAGCGGTCTTGCAGCGGAATTATCGGCAGGTGGTGACTTGCCGGGCGGTGCGGTACCGGTTGCGTTTGACCAGTTCTGGTGACAGAACGCGGGCTTGCTTGACAGTCCGGCCAGATGGATCAATGTAGTCGGGTCTTGCCTTTGGAAAACGATATGCTCCGCCGCCTTCCTTTCGCTGCTCCCGGACAGACCATCGGCTTGCTTGGCGGCTCGTTTGATCCGCCACATTCCGGGCATGTGCATATCACAAAACAAGCCATGCGCCGGTTCGGACTGGATCGGGTTTGGTGGATCGTATCGCCGGGCAATCCGCTGAAAAAAAACGGTCCGGCGGACTTTTCCAGACGCATGGCGGCGTGCAAGGCGTTGGTGAAGCATCCCCGCGTATTGGTCAGTGATCTGGAAATGCAGTTTGGCACGCACTATACCGCCGAAACACTGACGCGATTGCTGCCGTTATTTCCCGGCATTCGCTTTGTCTGGCTGATGGGGGCGGATAATCT
>JAJFIC010000053.1 GCA_021775315.1 Paracoccaceae bacterium | reverse complement strand
CGGTGGCGTAAAACCCGGCGGTCAGATAGCCAACAAGCGCGAAACACAAACCGGCCACAAGTTTGCCGGATGTTGGCATTGCCCGCATGCTCAGGAAGGCCGGGCGATGGTGATCTGTGTCACGTCGCAATTGCCGGCGTGAAACGCGGCGGCGCAGGAGGCGAGGTAAAAATTCCACATCCGGCGGAACCGTTCATCAAAGCCCATTTCAGCGATTTCGGACCACTTAGAATTGAACGTGTCAGACCAGCGGCGCAATGTCTGGGAATAACTTTCACCAAATTCGATTGATCCCTCACGGCTTAACCCGGCATTTGCGATTTGTTCTGCCAAAGCGCTGCGGCTTGGTAGCATTCCACCGGGGAAAATGTGCTTTTGGATGAAATCCACGCCTTTGCGATAAACCTCGAACCGTTTTTCCGCGATGGTGATAATCTGCAAGGTCGCCTTACCGCCGGGTTTCAAGCGGTCGCGCACAGTGCTGAAATACACCGGCCAGAACTTTTCGCCCACAGCCTCGAACATCTCAATGGATGCGATGGCATCGTAAACACCGGTTTCGTCGCGGTAATCGCGCATGACGATGTCCACTTTGTCGGAAAGCCCGGCCTTTTCCATCCGCTCGACCGCATAGTCATGCTGTTCCTGACTGATCGTAAGACCGGTCACACGCAGGCCGCGCTGCCCCGCCGCGTATTCAGCAAAGCCGCCCCAGCCACAGCCGATTTCAAGCACATGATCACCGGCTTTCACGCCCAACTGGTCGACCATAGATTTGTATTTGGCGATCTGCGCCTTTTCCATATCTTCCTGACCGGTTTTGAATAGGGCCGAGGAATAAGTCATCGTCCGATCCAGCCATTTGGCATAGAACTCGTTTCCAAGATCGTAATGATACGAGATGTTCTTTTTCGCCTGCTCGCGCGAATTGCGGTTCATCCAATGGCGCATACGCTCGTAAAACCGCACCAGCCCCATGCCGGGAAAACCGTCAAACACCGCTTCGTTGCGATCCAGCAAAACATCCATGAAAGCCTGCAGATCAGACACCGACCACCAGCCTTCCAGATAGGCGTCGGAAAAGCCCAGATCGCCCTCGCGGATCAGGCGCGCAAAACAATCGGTATTATGCACAACCAGTTCAACCGCGTGCCCGGGTTCGCGGCCTTGGGCGCGAAAAACCCGACCATCCGGCAGTTTGAAATCTATCCGCCCGTGATTAAGATTTCGCACAATGTCAAACACCGGCCCGAAATATCGTGGAAGATCCTTTTGGCCTTTTGTACTTGTCAGTATCGTCATCCCCTACCCCCCCCTATGCGGCAAAGCCCAACCTGATATCGCCAAATCCTAGCCCGATTCCCCGCTTCCTGCCAAGTTTTTTAGGTTTTGTTCATATTTCCCCGATCCCTAGCGGAAATGCGCGTTGACAATCGCGGCGCATGGGCAAAGCCTCTGCCCGGAAATATCCACGGAATTGACGGACTATTTGATGCAGAAAAACGGGGAATATCTGGCGCCGGATGCGCTCTGGCAACATCAACAGGCCCGCTGGGAAATCCAGCGCCTGCATGTCGGTGCATCGCCGTTTTATCAAACGCGGCTATCAAAGCAGCCTTTGCCGGTTTCACTTGCATATCTTGCGGATTTCCCGCTTTGCGATAAGGCCCATCTCAGGCTGTCACAGGCCGCCCATCCCCCTTTCGGCGACTATCTTGGGACACCACGCAGCAAGGTCAATCGCCTGCACCGCACATCCGGCACAACCGGCCAGGCGATGAACCTTGCCCTGTCGGCACATGATTGCGACATAACTGAGGAGATCGCCGGGCGCTGCCAACGCTCTGCCGGGTTGGGGCCGGATCACACCGTCGTGCATTGTCTGAATTATCAGATGTGGATGGGCGGTCTGACGGATCATTTGGGGCTGGAACGCACCGGTGCAATGGTGATCCCCTTTGGCGTTGGCAACACCGAGCTACTGATCCGCACAATCCTAGAGGTCGGCGTCACCGCGATTTCCTGCACCCCATCTTATCCTGCCGTCATCGCCAAAGTGCTGGCCGAGAAATTCCCCGACATTGAACCGCATGATCTGGGCCTACAGCTCGGCCTGTTTGGCGGCGAATCCGGTCTTGACGATCCCGCCCTGCGCGCCCGCATCCGCGATCAATGGGGGCTTGAGCCGCGCAATGCCAATTACGGCGTGTCCGATATGTTCTGCAATTTCGCCGCCCAATGCGCGCACGACACCAGATTGCATTTCATGGCGGCGGATGTGCTGTTCCCTGAATTGATCGACCCGGAAACCGCCGCGCCGATCAAGATTGAACCCGGCGTCAGGGGTGAACTGGTCCTGACCCATCTGGAACGCGAATGTCAGCCTTTGGTGCGCTTTCGCACCGGCGACATCATTGCCATTGACGAAACCGAGCCCTGCAGTTGTGGGCGCAGCGGCTTTCGCTTTCGCGTGGTCGGGCGCAATGACGACATGGTCGTCGTGCGCGGCCTGAACTTGTTTCCCACGATGGTCGCTGCTGTTTTGGCGGGCATACCTGAGTTGTCGGGGGATTACCGGATATATCTGGATGCACCACCGCCCTATGACGCGTTGCCGGTTTCGGCAGAATTGGCGGCCGGTATCACTGCCTCAGACGCCATTAGCGCCAAAATCACCGCTGCGCTAAAAAAATCCCTCGGCGCGACCGCGCGCGTCACCTTGCTACCCAAAGGCAGCCTGCCAGTTACAATGGGCAAAACCGCCCGCGTGATAAGGAGCTACGAATGAGCACACCACAATACGAAACCGTCCTGTCCACCCTTGAAGATGGCGTACGCACGCTGACCCTGAACCGACCCGAGCGGCTGAACGCCATGAACCACGCGCTGATCCGCGATCTGGCGCAAGCATTTGAAGACGCCAATGCCGATGGGCAAACCCGTGCCATCATCCTGACCGGCGCTGGCAAAGGCTTTTGCGCGGGCGACGACCGGCAGGATCACAAGCACCCAAAGGACGAGGCCGAGGCCCGCATTCAGGTCGACGCCATCCAGCGCGTGACCACTGCCATGATGTTTGGCGACATTCCCATTGTCGGCGCAATCAACGGCTGGGCCGTTGGCGGCGGGTTTGAATGGGCGATCAATTGTGATTTCCCGATCTGGGCCGACAGCGCGCGCGGGTTTTTCCCCGAAGTGTCGTTGAACTTCTTTGTCACCGGAGGCGTGACCTCGTTACTGCCAGCGATGGTTGGTTTGAACAAAGCCCGCGAAATGTTGTTTCTGGGCGAAAAATACGACGCGCACAGTCTGGCAGAAATCGGCGTGGCGTGGCGTGTCGTGCCTGACGATCTGCTTTTGGCCGAGGCGCGCGCGGTTGCCCGCAAACTGGCCGACCTGCCGACGCTGGCGGTTCGCGCAATGAAACGGGTGCTCCGCCAAACCGCATCTTGCGACCTCAAAGCCGCGATTGATCTAGAGACCGAGGCGACCATCGCAGGGTTTCTCGACCCGTTAACCACAAAGCTGGTGCAGGATTTCTAGCGCTTACCCCCCACGCCTAAAGCACATCATCCAGCGCCGTCATCAGCTTGGCAATTTCTGCCTCGCTGGTGTAATGCACAAAACTCATCCGCAGCACGCCGTGATCCGGGTCTTCGCCCATTGCGCGAATGACCCGTAGCCCGTAAAAATCGCCACCACCGGCCATGATCCCGTGATCTTTCAGGCGTGCCGCTACATCCCCGGCCCGTTCGCGCAGCGCCACCGCTACGGTGGGCGCGCGTTTACCAGCCTCAGACGGGCCAAGCAGACGCACGGAATTTCGCGCGGTCAGGTAATCCAACAGCGGTTGCAACAGCCGGATTTCATGATTGCGCATCAAATCATGCACAAATTCACCCCGCTTGGCCGCATTACCCCCGGGCCCACCATGATGTTCATAAAGCCCATCAAAATAATCCACCATACCGGCCGTGGCCGCGATTTGGGCGTGATCCGGCCCGGCAGGCGTAAAGCGTTTGTAAAGGCTATCCGCGTTAAAAAAATGCCCCTGATTTGGCAAAGCCTCGCCCAGCGCGCGGCGGATCACCATGATGCCCTGATGCGGCCCATAGGTTTTGTATGACGAAAACATGTAAATATCTGCGCCCAACGCATCAACATTAGGCAAACCATGCGGCGCATAAGACACCCCGTCGACACAGACATAAGCCCCGGCACCATGGGCAATCGCCACAATATCGACCACCGGATTGATCTCGGCCACGACGTTCGAACAATGCGGAAAACAGACCAGCTTAACCTTGTCATCCAGCAGGGATTTCAGACGCTCAACATCCAGATGACCCGTCTCGGGATCAATCGTCCATTCCCGAACCTCAACCCCATCATCCGCCAACCGACGCCAAGGCCCGGTATTGGCCTCATGATCCTGATTGGTGACAATGATCGCGTCGCCGGGTTTCAGAAACTGGCGAAACGCCTGCGCCAAAACATACGTATTCTGCGTGGTTGATGGCCCGAAACTCACCTCATCTGTGTCCACCGACATCAAAGCCGCAAGCCGCGAACGGGCCTCGTCCATTTCCTCGCCGCCAAGGCGCGACGCTTCGTAAGGGCCATAGGGCTGCACTTTGCGCTCGTGGTAAAACCTGAACAAACGGTCAATCACCGGCTTACAGGTATAAGACCCACCGGCATTTTCAAAAGACGCCTGCCCGACAAGCGAAGGTTGCGAAAACGCAGGAAACTGCGAACGGACATAATCAAGATCAAGGTTCTTCATATCTCAAGGCTCCCAGCCAGTTTCGTTTGACCAGAGAGAGGCTACAAAGCGTCAAAACGCGCGCCACCAAGATCAAACCCAGTCAAACAGGTCAACAAGGCAGGTCTTCCAGCCAAGCCGGTGAGTGCAAGTCAAACCCAACCCTCACCAACAGCGCCCGGATGCTTTGATCCCGGCAACGAGGCCAGAAAACCCTTATTTCAAATGACTGTAAAGCGCAAAAAACAAGCCGGGCGTAGTTGGCCCATTACCCAGTTTCTTTATTGCCAAAAATACTCCCGCCGGAGGCAGGCTCAGAGCGCAAGCTCTGAGCCCGGTGCCACCTTAAAGTGATCGCAAGATCGCTTTGAGGTGGCAATGCCATCAGGCATTCACATCAACCACAACGCGGCCTTTGACCTGACCCTTCAGAATATCCACTCCAAGTTTCGGCAGATCAGACAGGGTTGCAGGTTGCACCATGGCCTCTAGTTTATTCATCGGCAAATCCTGCGCGATCCGCTGCCAGGCCCGCACACGATTGTCATAAGGCTGCATCACACTGTCGATGCCCAGCAAATTGACGCCGCGCAACAGGAACGGGATCACTGTGGCCGGCAGACCGGCGCCCCCTGCCAAACCGACAGACGCAACTGACGCGCCGTATTTCATCTGGCCCAGCACACGCGCCAACATCTCACCGCCCACCGCATCAATGCACCCGGCCCAGCTTTCGGCCTCAAGCGGTCGTTTGACGGTATGGTTAATATCTTCGCGCGCCACGATCTGGCTGGCACCAAGGTCGCGCAGATACTCTTCGGTTTCTGGCCGTCCGGTGACAGCCGCCACTTCATAGCCCCGCGCCGCCAGAATGGCCGTCGCAACGGATCCAACACCACCGGCAGCGCCAGTCACCAGAACTGGCCCATGACCCGGTTCAAGACCGTGATCCTCAAGCGCCATGACCGACAGCATTGCGGTAAATCCAGCCGTCCCAACAGCCATCGCCTGACGGGTGGTCAGACCTTCCGGCAGCGGCACCAGCCAATCGGCGCGGACATTGGCCTTTTGGGAATAACCGCCCCAATGGGCCTCGCCGACGCGCCAACCGGTCAGCACAACCTTGTCGCCCGCCTTGTAGCGATCATCGCTTGATGCTTCGACCGTTCCGGCAAAATCAATGCCCGGAATATGGGGATAGCTGCGCACCAACCCGCCACCCGAACCCATGCACAACCCGTCCTTGTAGTTCACGGTCGAATAGTCAACCGCCACCGTCACCTCGGATTGCGGCATGTCCTCTTGCGTGATTTGTTTCACGGCCGCGTGGGTTTTGCCGTCTTCGTCTTTGTCCACGATCAATGCGTTAAAACTCATGTCTTTCTCCTCAATTCCAGAATTTTTCCTGAACGGTTGCGCGTCGCATCCCGTCCGGTGTTTGAACTTCTACTATCGTTCCGGCATCCCAATGGGTCATCTTGACCATGCCGATGGCCACGTTGGTCTTAAAGTCCGGTGACCAGGTGGCAGAACTGATGCGCCCTACCTTCTTGCCGCCCGCAAAAACCGGCCACCAGCGGTCACAACCTGCTACCGGATCGCCTTCAATCTCAATCGCCCTGACCTGCTGGATCGGGCCTTCTTTGGCCACACGCAACAAGGCATCCCGGCCAACACAGCCAATCGCACTATGTGTATCACAAAACCGGCCCAAACCGCATTCATGCGGCGTGTTGTCGTCGGTCATGTCATTGCCGTAACTCAAAAGCCCGCTTTCGATGCGCTCGATCAGGTTGGGGCAACCCGCGTGTACGTCCAGATCATCGCCAGCCGCAAACAGAGCGTCCCAAAGCGGCATGCCGATATCTGTGCCGTCAACATAGATTTCAAACCCGCCCTGTTTGGAATAGCCCGAGCGCGCCACCACCAGATCCCGCCCCTGAAAGGCCAGTTTCTTGTAACGGAAAAACCGAATGTCGCGCACCTCGTCGCCAAACACCCGCGCCATCAATTCCTCGGCCTTCGGGCCCTGCACTGCCAGCGGTGAAACGTCAGGCTCGTCCACCAGAACATCCAGCCGCCAGCCATGCGCCGTCGCGTTCACCCAATAGAGAAGATCGCTGTCAGCGATTGAAATCCACCAGTGATCCTCGGCCAGTTTAACTGCGACCGGGTCGTTCAGCATGCCACCTGTTTCGTCCACAATCGGCACATAAAAACACTGCCCGATCTGCATGCGCCTAAGATCGCGCGGCGTCATCATCTGCATCAACCGTCCTGCATCCGGCCCCCGCAGCTCAACCTGCCGTTCGCAGGACACATCCCATACCTGCACGGCGCGTTTCAGGTGATGATAATCCGCCTCGACGCTTTCGAAAACCGTTGGCAAAAGCATGTGATTGTAAACGGTATAAGCCTTGACCCCGGCGGCTTCGACACCGTCGGAAAAGGGCGTGCGCCGCAAACGGCGTGAAGGGGAAAGCAGCGCCATCAGTACCCCTCCGGCATGAATGGTAGATCGGTATCACCGGTGGTTGCGCCTGCAGATGTCAGCATCGCATGAATTTGCCCGCGGTGATGGGTTTGGTGATTGAATATCTGCATGATACAAACCGCGCGCGAGACCGACATTTCCCGCTCAACCGCTTTGGAATACCATGTCAGGACGCCCTTGATATCCGCATCGGTCACCGTTGATGCCCAATCACCTATCCTCTGGTCCATGGCGGTACGCATGGACTTAAACTGCGCCCAATCGCGCGCCATTTCCAGACTGCCGTCACTTGTGACCGAAACACTTTTTCCACCATCAAAACGGGCAATCCAGATCGTATCCCCCCACAAAAGATGGCTGAAAGTCCGCTGGATCGATCCGAAAAACGCCCCTCGATCCAGTTCACGCGCCGCGCCGTCCAACCCGTCCGCCGCCGCGACCAAACTGTCATTCTGCCAGCGATTGTAACGCGCCATATGGCGCGCCCAGTCGGCCGTGATCATCAGCGAGGCCCGTGCCAGTCAATCTGACAAATCTCAGCCGAACGGCCGTCGAAATCCCAGACGCGACCATATGCGCGCAGCTTGCCTTTGGAGGCCGTCGCCACCGTGATATCCGCGCCCATCCAGTATTTGGTGTTGCGGATCACGATATCCTCGTCCGGGTTTTTGCCCTGAACCGGATAAACCGCGCCCTGAATTTTACGCCCGACAGTGATGTGGCGTGTCTTGCCTTCAGTCTCATAACGCACTGGTTGACGCTCAGCCCCCAGAACTTCGCCGACCAGAACCTTGAACAAGCCGGTCGTGCCTTTGGCCTTACCGGTGAAAATCTGGCAGATCGCGTCAAATGCCGCGTGGCTGGCACGATCGTCGATGAACAGCGCGGTTTTCCAGTTGCCGCGCGCCATCTTGCCGGGGATTTCGATCAGCAGACCGATATTGATGCCGGAAAGATCCTCGCCGCCATAAAACCCTTCATCAATCCGCACCGCGCCCCATGTCTGGCAATGGCCTTCGGTTGGTGGATGATCGCCCAGCGATACAACGCAGGGGCAGAATACCGTACAGTTACAGTTCAGGATCAGCTCGCCCTTGATTGCCCAAGGGGTCAGCCCCTCGTCACTGCGCGCGCCCGGCATCCGACTGTCGATCTTGGCCGGAGTCTGTATCCGGTCAGCGGGTTTTCGTGTGGTTTTATCAGCCATTTCTATCGGTTCCTTTTGTTAAATTCCAAACGCCTGAAGGCCCGCGAACACCGCGCCAGCCAAAAGGGCGATTCCAAGCGGGCGCGTCACATAGCGCCCAATTTCCGGTAATTTCTCGACCACCATCAACACCGTTGCGATCCCCATCCAGATCAGGTTCATCACGCCACCGACAAAGCCAAGCGACATCAACGCCCAACAACAGCCAAGGCACACCAGCCCCAGTTGCAAGCCCATTTTCGCAGCCCCCAGCGCGCCGGGTTGCCAATGGCCCATGAAAAACGTCATCGGCGCGCGGCATTTGCTTAAGCAGGCCTCTTTCAGCGTTGAAAACTGATACGCCCCTGCCCCCAGCAACAACACCGCCGTCAGCCCCCAACTGGCACTGGCCCCACCGGCGTTCAACAAACCAAGCCGCGCCAGCCACAACTGGGCAGCCGCCGCAAGGGCGGAAAACCCGATCCAGACACCCAGATAGGCCGCCAATAAGGCTGCCGAAGTCGCGCCATTGGCCGCTTCAGTATAGGTCAGGTCGCGATAGGTTTTCAGGGTCGGCACGAAAGTCGGCGCCATCATCGCGGCAGACATCAGCGCCCACATCGCGAACACCGCGCCAAAACCGGATTGCCCTGTCAACGGCGCACATAAGGCGGCCCAGAAATTCGCCCCATACAGGCGCAGCATTTCAGCCTCAACCGCGCCGGGTTGCATGGCAAACAGGATTGCCCATGCCAACAGGATCAGAGCAAAAAAGCCCAGCCATTGAACAGCACCGGAAAAGCGGAAAACCATGTTGCGCATCGAGACGACTCAGACCCTTGAAAATTGCCCTTTGACTGCAATCTTTATCGCGCTAAGGTAAATGTCAAACAATTAATGTAAGACAATTGAAATGCACCCGCCGGAGACCGCAATGCCCGTCAAAGTTACCCTTGATCCAAAGGCCGCGCTACCGGTGCAAATCGCCTCGGCGATCCGACAGTCAATCATGTCCGGCGCGCTGCCAGTGGATGAGCGTCTGCCAAGCGAAGCCGAGCTGTCCGAGCAGTTTAACGTATCCCGCCCGACCGTGCGCGAAGCGTTAAAACGACTGGCGGCGCAAAACCTGATCCGCACCCTGCGCGGTGCAACGGGCGGTGCATTCGTTAACCGCCTGAGCTTTGAAGAGGCGTATCGCCAGCAGATCACCACCTCGACGCTGCTATTGTCGATGAACGAGGTCAGCTTTGAAACCGCCTGCGAGGCGCGATATGCGCTGGAACGCGCCTGTGTTGCCCTGTCGGCCAACCGTCGCCAACCGGATCACCTGGCCTCAATGCGGGCTGAAATCCACCGGCAGGCCCAGCCGGGATTGTCTGACGAAAGTTTCTGCGACAGCGACGTGGCCTTTCACCGCGCGCTGGTTGACGGCGCGGGCAATCCGGTGCTGTCTTACCAGCTTGCCGGCGCGGTTGAGGCCATGCAGCCGCTGATGAACATGATTACATTTTCAGCCCGCAACCGGCAAAAAATCATCGCCTTTCACACCGCTATTGCCGACGCGATAGAGGCGCAGGAACCACAAAAGGCCGATCAGAACCTGGCGGATTTGTCGACCTATACGATCACCTTGGCCCATGACGTGTCGGCCAAACGCAAGCAGGATGCTTAGGGCAAGGGCCTATTCATCGTCGGAATTGGACAACGCCAGTTTCAACGCCAGCAATATCCAGGGGGAGCCGTGAAAGAGGAAATCAAAAATATCAATCGCCTTGGTTAATTCACCGGAAATCAGCATGTTCAGCTTTTCCCAGATATGCGGCTGTGGCACAAAGGGGGCAAGACCAAGGGTCAAAGCAAAGATGATCAATGCCGAATAAGGTAGTTTTTGTAAAAATGCGCGCATTGCTCTCTCCTGATGTTGGGTTTTGATATGGGTTGTCGACACTATCTGCAACACCGGACAAATGCACGCGGCCTGAAAGGCAGCGCAGTCGGGCCACAAATGGCAGCTTTGGCGTTGTTGTGCGAACGTGTTGAAAAGGGAAAATATGCCAGATTTCAGTGAAATACCGGTTCTTGACGTCAGCGCGCTCTTTTCAACAGACCCGCAGGCGCAGCAAGCCTTGAGTGATGATTTCGCGCGCGCCTATAGCGAAACCGGATTTGGCTATATCGTCAATCACGGCGTTGATGAGGGGCTGATTCAGGCGATGTTCGACGCCAGTGCCGCTTTTCATGCGCTGCCAATGGAACAAAAGATGGCAGTGGAACTGGACGCGCAGCATCGCGGCTACATCCCGATCAACACCTCAACAGACGTGAACTCTCAACTCGCCGAGGTGACAAAACCCAACCAGTCGGCCAGTTTCATGCTGATGCGGGAAGACACAGCACATGACCCGGCCACCTATCTGTCGGGCCCGAACCAATGGCCAGAACTGCCCGGCTTTCGCGTGGTTTGCGAGACGTACGTCGCCGCCCTTACAACCCTCGCGGCACAGCTGATGGCGATTGCCTTGCGCGCAACCCAAGCTGACCTTTCAAACAGCGCGATAACTGATGCGTTGGCAATGTTCGATCTGCCGACCACATGGTTGCGCCTGTTGCACTACCCGCCCAGCCCGCAAAACAGCGCGGATGATTTGTTCGGCTCTGCGCCGCACTCGGATTTCGGCTGTCTGACGATATTGGCGCAGGACAGGATTGGTGGTTTGCAAGTGCGCACGCCTTCAGGTGATTGGGTCGATGCGCCGTATATGCCCGGCTCATTCGTGGTCAATGTCGGGGATATGCTGCACCGCATGTCAAACGGGCGGCTACGCTCGACCCCGCACCGGGTTATCAATCGTTCAGGCCGCGAGCGTTATTCGGTGCCGTTCTTCTATGATCCCCATGTTTCAGCCAATATCGCCCCCCTGCCCGGAACCGGCACGCCGCGTTTTGAGCCGCTGAATTTTGGTGCGTTTTTGCGCGCTGAACTTGAGGCCGGGTATGACACCCACAAAGTTGCAGATAAAACTGGCGACAAAGTTGGGGGTTGACCCGGACAGGCGATTTGTGACCCCTGCCAACACAAAATTTCCGAGGTGGACATGACCAGCGCGACCCTGACCATTGATCTGAATGCAATTGCCCGGAACTGGCAGGCGATGGACGCGCTAAGTGCGCATAATGTCGAAACCGGTGCCGTCGTAAAAGCAAACGGTTACGGTTTGGATGCTGGCCGCATGGCGGCAGCTTTGGTCGCCACTGGTGTGCGCTCATTTTTTGTAGCGGACGCGAGCGAGGGCATAGCCGTTCGCCGCGCCATCGGTGAAACGGGCGAAATCTATGTGTTTTCCGGCCATATGGACGGCGATACCACTGTTTTACGTGATAACACGCTGATACCGCTGCTGAATTCACCCCAGCAAGTCGAACGGCATTTCAGCCTTTTGGCCCAGCATCCGTTTGGTGTGCAGCTTGACACCGGGATGAACCGGCTGGGGATGGAAAAGGATGAATTCGCCGGGTTGGTGGATCAGTTGATGGCCAAAGGGCCGCGTTTGGTGATGTCGCATCTGGCTTGTGCCGACACGCCAGAGCATCCACAGAACGCCGCGCAATTGCAGAATTTCCGCGACATGACCGATGGTTTGAAGGTCAGGCGCTCACTGGCCGCCACCGCCGGAATTTTACTGGGGCCGGAATACCATTTTGATCTGTGCCGCCCCGGTGTCGGGCTTTATGGCGGATGGCCGTTCACCGCGGCAATGCCGGTTGTCCAAATCTCGATCCCGGTTATTCAGACGCGCATTGTCCTGAAGGGTGAGAGCGTCGGCTATGCCACCGGCTGGATTGCGGCGCGAAACTCCAAAATCGCAACCCTGTCAGCGGGTTACGCGGATGGTTTAATCCGGGCGATGGGCGCAAATGCGCAGGTCTGGGCCGGTGCTGTGCCCTGTCCCGTCGTGGGGCGCGTGTCGATGGATATGATAACGGTTGATGTCACGGATATTGCAGGAATTCCCGAAGCGTTTGATATCCTTGGCCCCGAGCAGGATATCGACCAACTGGCCGAAGCCGCAGGCACAATCGGCCATGAAATCCTGACCAGCCTTGGCGCGCGCTACAATCGTGTCTACAAGGGCGTGTGACCAACAAATGAACGGCCAGAACCGATGAATATTGCCCATGCATTCCTATCGCCAATCGGGCGGTCCACACTGGGCCTGCTGGCCTCGATCGGGCGGATCGCGATTTTTGTGATCACAACGATCAGCCACATTGTGCGCCCACCTTTTTACCTTAAGGAATTCGGCCAACAGCTTCTGACTATTGGATATTTCTCGTTACCCGTGGTCGGCCTGACGACCTTTTTCACCGGCGGCGCGCTGGCGTTGCAGATTTATGCTGGCGGATCGCGGTTCAATGCGGAAAGCGTTGTGCCCTCTATTGTGGCCATTGGCATGGTGCGCGAACTTGGCCCTGTGCTGGGTGGCCTGATGGTGGCCGGGCGGGTCTCGGCCTCCATCGCGGCCGAGCTTGGCACGATGAAAGTGACCGAACAGATTGACGCGCTGGTCACACTTTCGACCCATCCGATGAAATACCTGACGGTGCCGCGCGTGGTTGCCGCAACGATTGCCATGCCGATTTTGGCCGGTATTGGCGACGTCATCGGGATTTTTGGCGGGTTTCTGGTTGGCACAACGTCGCTGGGGTTCAACCCCGCCGCCTATGTGACCAACACCGTTGATTTTCTGGAAAGCTGGGACGTGACATCGGGCCTGATCAAGGCGGCGGTGTTTGGTTTCATCGTGGCGGTCATGGGCTGTTACCACGGCATGAATTCCGGGCGCGGCGCGCAGGGCGTTGGCAAGGCGACCACGAACGCGGTTGTGTCAGCTTCGGTCCTGATACTGGCGTCGAACTTCCTGCTGACACAACTGTTTTTCACCCAATGAGTGGCCACATGAACAGCGATATGATCACCTTTACGGATGTGCATAAATCCTTTGGAAACAACCACGTATTGCGCGGCATTGATCTGGAAGTGGCCAAAGGCGAAAGCATGGTTATCATCGGGGGATCGGGCACCGGGAAATCCGTTCTGATCAAGTCGGTGCTGGGCCTGTTGAAACCGGAAAAGGGCCACATTCAAGTGGATGGCAAGGACGCAAACCTTGGTGACCGCGACGCGTTTCTGGCCCGCTTTGGTATGCTGTTTCAGGGCGGCGCGCTGTTTGACAGCCTGACGGTCTGGCAAAACGTGGCGTTCCGGCTGATGCGCGGTGCGTTGAAGCGCCCGAAAGAGGAAGCCCGCGCCATCGCGGTGGAAAAGCTGCGGCGGGTTGGTCTGAAAGAATGGGTCGCAGATATGTACCCGGCCGAACTATCAGGCGGCATGCAAAAACGCGTCGGCCTTGCCCGTGCAATTGCCGCAGAGCCTGAGATCATATTCTTTGACGAGCCAACCACCGGGCTTGATCCGATCATGGCCGGCGTGATCAACGAGCTGTTCCGCGAGATCGTGGTCGAGATGGGCGCAACCGCCATGACCATCACCCACGACATGTCCTCCGTCAGGGCAATTGCCGACAAGGTGGCGATGATCCACGACGGCAAAGTGCGCTGGACCGGGCCGATTGCGGATATGGACGACAGCGGCGATCCGTATCTCGATCAGTTTATCAACGCCAGGGCCGAGGGGCCGATTGAGGCAGTGAGGTGATACAGGAACATCCACTCCCGTTTATTCTGGCTTTCGGGCAAATATTGGCTTTTTTGAACATTTTTTTGTTCGTGTATGCGATAGCGTGGATAAGCTTATTGGTTACCCAGCAGACTACGAACAGGCAAGGATCATTGGCTTTCAGGGTTTCCCCACTTGTGTTAGGGGGGAGTTTGCTAATCGTCCAATTATTTAATCCAATGTCGCGCCGCTCATTCCAAGACCCACTTGCTTTTTATGCAATACAGTTTGCGGAAGTAACTGCCGTTGCTTTTTTGGCTCGACATCTGGTTCGCAGACACTGGAGATCAGTTAAACTCGACATTTGGAGCGTTTTCATTGCGCTGGTGGTCGCAGTGATTGGGTTGCAAATGTTGGGATACTCGTTGTTGGATCTTTTTGGCCCAATGGGAGGCGTTTACCGTTATGACTAACCTCCTCCGCCTCGCCAACTTCTCCCTCCTCATCCTGTTCCCCATCGCGTGGTTCGCGCCGTTGATGAAATCGGGCCTCCTGCCGTTTCTCAGCCTGACGGAAAACTCCATCATGTCGGCCCTGCAGGGCATTTGGCAGCATGACATTTACCTCGCCCTTCTGATGACCTTCTTTGCGATTTTTGCGCCTTATATCAAGGTGATCGGCGTCGGCCTTATCCAATACGACCTGCTTTCCCCCCGCCTGATGCCGACCCTTAGTTTCATCGGCAAGCTGGCGATGGCCGATGTGTTTCTGATCGCGATTTATATCGTGCTTTACACCGGCATCAGCGTGGCGGGCGTCAATGGCCGGGTTGAGACCGCCTGGGGCTTGTATCTATTCACCGGCTGTGTGATCGCTTCTTACACGATTTCGTTCCTCAGCCGGAAAGCCACGGATGTCTAAAACCACGTTTACCTGTTCCGCCTGTGGTGCCGGACACAAGAAATGGGCCGGGCGTTGTGAAACCTGCGGCGAGTGGAATTCGATTGTCGAAGAGGCGGCGTTGTCCACCGGGCCGAAAAAGAAATCGCTGGGCGCCACCAAGGGCCGTCGGATTGAGCTTTCTGATCTCACAACCAAAGACCCGCCCTTGCCGCGTGCGATCAGTGGGCTGGACGAATTTGACCGGGTGCTGGGTGGCGGGTTGGTTCCTGCCTCGGCCATTCTGGTCGGCGGTGATCCCGGCATTGGCAAATCAACGCTGTTGCTGCAAGCCGCCGCAGCTTTTGCCCGCAAAGGTCTGAAATCCATTTATTTTTCGGGGGAGGAGGCCGCAAGCCAGATCAGAATGCGCGCCAACCGTCTGGGCCTGTCGGACGCGCCGGTAAAGCTGGCCGCTGAAACCAATCTGCGCGATATCCTGACCACGCTTGACGCTGAACGGCCTGAATTTGCGATCATTGATTCCATTCAAACCATGTGGGCCGATCACGTCGACAGCGCCCCCGGTTCGGTCAGTCAGGTGCGCGCTGCGGCGCATGAACTGACAGCATTCGCCAAACGGCGCGGCATATCTGTGGTGCTGGTCGGGCATGTCACCAAGGACGGGCAAATCGCCGGGCCGCGTGTGATCGAACACATGGTCGACACCGTGCTTTATTTTGAGGGTGAGCGCGGCCATCAGTTTCGTATTCTGCGCGCCGTCAAAAACCGTTTTGGCCCGGCGGACGAAATCGGTGTGTTTGAAATGACCGGTGCCGGTTTGGCCGAGGTGACCAACCCGTCGGCCTTGTTCCTGTCTGAACGCGACGCGCCTGCCTCAGGCTCGGTCGTGTTTGCTGGCATCGAAGGCACCCGGCCAGTTCTGGTGGAAATTCAGGCGCTTGTGGCACAGTCTTCATTGGCAACACCCCGGCGCAACGTGGTTGGCTGGGATAGTGGTCGGTTGGCGATGATCCTTGCGGTGCTAGAGGCGCGCTGTGGCGTGACGTTTTCCGGCATGGATGTTTATCTGAACATCGCCGGTGGCATGCGCATTTCAGAACCCGCCGCCGATCTGGCCGTGGCAGCGGCGTTGATTTCCGCCCGGCAGGATCATGCCCTGCCAACCGACACCGTAATTTTTGGCGAAATCAGCCTGTCGGGTGCCCTGCGCCCCATTTCCCAGGCCGAAGCGCGGCTGAAAGAGGCCGCAAAACTGGGATTCAGCGCCGCTTTGGCCCCGTCTTCGATAAAAACCGAGACATCCGGCGGAATTACCATTAAAAAACTTTCAGACCTCAACGATTTTATTGTAGAGGTTTTTGGGAATATCGAAGCATAGACGACGAAAACAGGTTAATTGATGGAAAACTTTCCAATCGTGGACGCGGCTGTGGCCGGGATCATTCTGGTATCTGCCGTTCTGGCATTCTCGCGCGGGTTCGTGCGCGAGGTTCTGTCGATTGCCGGTTGGGTGGTCGCCGCGTTTGTGGCGTTTTTCTTTGCCCCGCAAGCCGAACCGCTGGTCAAAGAAATCCCGATTGCCGGTGATTTTCTGGCCGATTCCTGCGAGCTTTCGATTTTGGCCGCGTTCTTTGCAGTATTCGCTGTGGCGTTGATCGTTGTGTCGGTGTTTACGCCGCTGTTTTCCAGCCTTGTGCAGAAATCCGCCCTTGGGGGATTCGATCAGGGGCTGGGTTTCCTGTTCGGCGTGTTGCGCGGCGCGGTTCTGATCGCGGTGGCCTTTGTGCTTTATGACCGGATCGTGCCTGAAGGTCAGGGCGTGCCGATGATCGACGAAAGTCGTTCAGCCGCGATTTTTGAGCAATCCAAAGACGTTATCGAAAAGCAAATCCCGAATGAAGCCCCGGAATGGATCGTTGAACGTTACGAACAACTGACCGGCGCTTGTGCCCCAAACAGCGGCGTCAAGGACAAAGCCGATCAATCGGGCACTTCGGGCACCTGAATTATCTGACGATTCTTTGACTTTCAGGGCGACTTGGGCGTGACTCCCTGCTTTGGGCAGCTTAAGAGGGGGCAATGTCGGCTGCCCCAGGATTGAACCCCCATGCGCGATAAAATGCTTCCCTTTTTGGCCCATCCGTTTGACGACGATAAACTGAAAGAGGAATGTGGCGTCTTTGGTGTCATCGGCGTGGCCGAGGCGGCCAACTTTGTCGCCCTTGGCCTGCATGCCCTGCAACATCGCGGTCAGGAAGCGGGCGGTATCGTCAGCCATGACCCGATTGATGGTTTCAATTCCGCCCGGCGATTTGGCTATGTGCGGGATAATTTCACCAAAGCCAGCCTGATGGAAACCCTGCCCGGCGAGTTGTCGATCGGGCATGTGCGATATTCCACGTCAGGCTCAAAAGGCAACACAGCAATTCGCGACGTGCAGCCGTTTTTCGGTGAATTTTCCATGGGTGGCTGCGCGATTGGCCATAATGGCAATATCACCAATGCCGCCAGTCTGCGCAAAGAACTGATCGAGCGCGGCTCGATC
>JAJFIC010000052.1 GCA_021775315.1 Paracoccaceae bacterium | reverse complement strand
GAACTGGCGGTGGGCGGGAACGCCGTTTTACTTGAGAACCGGCAAAAAATTACGCGCAAGATTGTCCGAGATTGCCATTGTGTTTCGTGACCCGCCGCATTCAATCTTTCCCGCAATGGAAAACCGGCGCGGCAATGCGTTGATTATTCGGCTGCAACCCGACGAAGGCATCACCCTAAGAATGACAATCAAAGAACCCGGCCCAGGCGGAATGCGCCTAACCGAAGTTCCCCTTGATATGAGCTTTGCCGAGGCTTTGGGCGCCGACATCGTTGTGCCGGATGCCTATGAACGCCTGATCATGGATGTTATCCGGGGCGACCAAACCCTGTTCATGCGCGGCGACGAGGTCGAAGCTGCGTGGGAATGGATCGATCCGGTCTGCCGCGCTTGGGCTGAAGGTCAGGAAAAACCCAGCCCCTACGACCCGGGTAGTTCCGGCCCAGAAGACGCGCTGATGCTGATGCACCGCGATGGTCGCCGCTGGCGCGAAATCGGCGGCTGACATTGCCCTGAGATGTCAGTCAAACCCGCGGCTTTGATAACTCAGTTTCCTTTCTGCAGATGTTTATCCCCGTCCGGCGTGAACAGCGTATAGCACGACCGGCCTTTATGTTTGGATTGATACAGCGCAGCATCCGCATCGCTGCAAACTTGATCAGCGGTCAGTTCGTTATAGTTGTTAGACAAAGTAATTCCGATACTGGCGCTAACCCGGCAATCAAGGCCGTCAAACATAATTGGACGTTGCAACCGGTCTATGATCCGCCCTGCTATTTTGTTCAGCATTTTTTCATCAACGCAATCCATCAAAATCAGAACAAATTCGTCTCCGCCGGAGCGTGCAACAATATCGTCCGAACGGGTTTCCTCAATAAAAATTCGAGCGGCCTCCTGCAAAACATGATCTCCGGCGGCATGGCCATGCGTGTCGTTGACTGACTTAAAAAAATCGAGATCCACATGCATCAGGCCAAACTTGTCGTTTGGCGCCCGCCCAATCAACCGCCCCATTATATGATCCAGCGCCCGGCGGTTTTTCAAACCCGTCAAAGTATCGGTATATGCTTGTTCTTCCGCCGCTATTTTGGCCCCCTGCAACCGCGTGTTCAGCTTTTTGCTTTCCTTTAAAATGGCCGACTGCGCTTCAATCAAATAGAGCATTTCGACGGTCGGATCCGAAGGCGCAAAATCCTTGCTGACAAGGCCAAATTTGCTGACCGTTTCAGCCACTGAGATTCCAATTGAAAGGTTGATCAAAACGCCCTGTTGCTGTGGCAGGGCCACGATAATTCCTTTCATTGAACTGCGCGGTGCTGCACGAAACAAAACCTGTATCGAAGCCCCGTCGCGCGCAATCAGATCAGCCATCACCTGTACCCCGCGCGGCCTGCGAAATTCCAGCAATTCCGTTAACCGCTGGCCGACAAGCGCCTGCCCCGGTCGCAATTTCCGCAGTGTTGGCCCGACCCGTATCACATGCCCGGTCGGCCCGACCCACAAATGCATTGGCATCAACCGGTCAATCGCAACTTTACCCAACAAAGGACCTTTGTGATATGCCTTTACGTCGCTCGGCGCGAAATCAGCCACACGCATCGTCAATGCGCACCACCAAGTTCAAATCCGCGATCCTGGGCAAATTCCGCATCCAGCAAACTGATTGAAATCCGGTCATGGTCACCGACATCATCCTGCCCGTGGGAATGATCAAGCAAAACCAACGCCCCGTAATCGTCTGCCATGGCACGTAAAATTCCCAATACCAAAGTTCCGAATCCCGGTTCCTGCCATTTATATTGCAATTCAAAGGATTTGGCTGAGTGTTCCCGCAATTCCAGCGACGGCAGGTCAAGATCGGGCAAAGCCAGTTGCGCCCGGTCGTGCAAATCGTCAAGTGAAAGCAGAAATTCTTCAAAGTTTTCGCCGCCGAACCGCAACAAACGCCGCAATGCATCCGACGCAGGATCAGAGATCAGAAAAGTTCCGATGTCTTCCAGCAACCCAATACGACCGCGCTGAAGCTTTTTACAGGTTACATTCAACACAGCCTCAGTCTGGCTGCTGTCATAGCTCAGCATCGACTCGAAATTCGCAAACCCAAGTTCCGCGTCATGACAGATGTCTGCCCAGGTCTGCTCACCATAAGTGTTTTGCACAAATCGCTGTATCGAGCGGTTTACCAGTCCATGCACAACAAATCCTTCCTCCGTCACATCACCTGCCGGAAGACTAGGTCGAACCCGTTAAAAATCCCGAAACAATCAGAAAGATTTCAACGCCGTGGCAAAATCTGGATATTGTTGATCTCAACCGCATCCATCCGCGCCGGTGCAAACCTGAAATCACCGTTTTGGACCGCCGCAATCAGCTCTTCTGCCGGTTGGGCTTCGGCATCTCCACCGATTGAAAAAACCGACCTTTTATATCTGAATTTTCCAGTTACATTCACTTGATCCAGAACAATAATCTCGGTTTTAGCGGCACTGGAACTACGCCAGAACAGCACAACTGAGTGCTCTTCTTTCGCACGCGAAAACGACCCAATAACCGCGGCACAACCCGGACGCCCATCGACCAACTGATTTTCACAGGACGCCAATATGCGCCCGACCGTGACGCGGGGAATTTCCTCCAATGCGCCATCCGGAATGAGCTGCCCTGCCGGTCCCACGGGTAGAATCGTTTTCAGCCGCGCAACATCCTTTGTATTTTCAGATCCGCCGCGATCATGCTCAAAACTCCAGCGGCTTTCGCCCTGATCAAACCGCGCCAGTTTATCGCTCAGCGCCACTTGCGATGGGTGATCCTTGATCTGGCGAATACGCGCCAAGGCTGCCTGACCCGCAATGCCCCAATCATCACCCAACCGCCAGACATCCAGTTCAGCCACGGAAATCCGGCCATCGTCAAATCGCGCCAAGTGGTTGTTTGCCGATATACGTTCAACATTCAAAACCGGGCTCAGCCACAAAACCGACAAAGCAATGACCGACACAGCCATCCAGGTGTTGGCCAGACGTATACGCTGTCGCCACGCAAAACCGACCAAAACCGAACTGGCATATGTCAGCGCGTAGGCCAAAACGACAAGCGATGTCAGCCCCGCAGCTATCCGCGCCGGTGTCCAGCCATATTGCCCCACCCGAACCCAAATCGCATAAACCGAAATACCAGCGATAATCGGCAGCAAAACCGACAAGGCCTTGGCAGACATCACCATGACCCTTGAATGCGCCGCATCCCCGTCCCGCGCATCCACCGCCGAGGTGATCAGCGTAACGGCACCTGCAGCCATCGCCAACATCGTCCCAGCCGCAGAAAGCGAACCAAACACCTGCTCCAATCCGCGAAATGGCACCAGTACGATGAACAACGCTACGACCACGGCAACCAACGGCAGCAACAACCGCAACAGCTGCAACGCAAGACGACGCAGCGTTGACACCACAGTTTTCAGCTCATTCAGCACGGCCATCGCCAAGCCAACAACAATACCGGTCAGCGGCATTGAAACCCAATAATGATCGACAAATTCACCGAGGTATTCAAACCCGACCAGCTCTAACAACTGGTCGCTTAAGAAAATGACCAACCAGAACAGACCGGTAAATCCCCACGCTGTTATGGTGCGCACCAAGATCGACCAGGCATGGTCAAACAGACCCTCGTAATCCAGCCATCCCCCTGGCGCGGTTTCTTGCGCCATTGCAAATGGCAAGGGCAGATGTGCCAGAACAATCAGGGCAAAAACCGGGTGAATACTGTCAAAAAATGTCGACACATCCAGAAAGCGAAAGCTGGCCCAATACAGCAACAAAGAAGAAACCAGTGCAATACCAACGGCATAGCGTGCAGCAGCGCGCAGCCCAAGTCGACCGACCATCAACAGCAATCCGCCAAACAAACTGCCAATAAATGCCGCCAGCAGCATCAACAATCGCTGGTCACTGATCACATCCGGCAGATGCTCAAACAGCATCCAGAAAAAGAAGCCAGCGATCGCGCCAATCACTGCGAGCGTCAGACGCAATCTCATTGGATTTTCGGATTGTGTCATAGCCAGCCCTCCGCAAAATGCATTGCCGGATGGTAAGGCGCGGGCGCGCACAGCGTCAACGGGTGATTGGCATACCCCAGACACCCGCTGACACCGCACAACCAACCATTCTTTATTGCGCCAAATACTCCCAAGCGGAGCGAACCCGCCCCAAAGGGGCTAATATGTAATGGCCCAAAGGGCCGCAATCAGGTTGCTTAGAAATCCGTTGGCGCGCCACCCTCAGCGGTGCGTTTGTCAACAAAGGCCATCAATTCTTCCTTCACGGCCTCATCCATCACTGGCGGGGTAAACTCGTTCAGAATGTCCTTGAAAACGTTATGCGCACGCTCTGCCGTCCAGGTGCCGCCATCAAGTTCCCATGCCTCGTAATTGCGCCAATCACTGACAAAGGGGCTGTAAAAAGCGGTTTCATAACGATCCTGCGTGTGCTGAACACCAAAGAAATGCCCCTGCGGCCCGACCTCGCGTATCGCCTCAATGGCAATGTCTTCGGGCGCGGTCGCGACCACTTCAGGTTCCATATACCGCTCGATCATCTGAATCGCTTCACAATCCATGATGAACTTTTCCGGGCTGGCAATCAGGCCACCCTCCAACCAGCCAGCAGCGTGGTAAACAAAATTTGCGCCACTTTGTACCGCAGACCAAAGCGAGTTTGACGTTTCCCACATCGCCTGCCCGTCCGGCACATTTGCTGCACAAACGCCTGAGGCCCGCATCGGCAGGCCGTAAAACCGCGCCATTTGCCCCGTCATTTGGGTAGCGCGCATGTATTCCGGGGTACCAAAAGCAGGAGCGCCGGATTTCATGTCGACATTGGATGTAAAGGTCCCGATCGCCACCGGCGCGCCGGGATTCACCACCTGCAACAGAACAATCGCGGCCAGTCCTTCGGCAATCGACAACGTAACCGCCCCCGACATGGTCACCGGCGCCATTGCGCCAGCCAAAGTAAACGGCGTCACTACGACCGGTTGCATGCGCCGGGCATGGATCATCGCGCCCTCAAGCATGGGGAAATCATGCTTCAGCGGGCTGACCGAATTGATGTTGGTGTACATATGCGGGGCGGCATCAAATTCATCGCGGGTCAACCCGCCTGCAATCCGGGTCATTTCCATCACGTCCTCGACCCGCTCGCGGCCAAGACTATAGGCGTGCACAACCTTGTCCGTCAGGATCAGCTTTTCCGACACACATTTCAGATGCCGCGTGGAGGCATGCACGTCAACTGGCTCTACAGGATACCCACCCGCGAAATGGATACAGTTGAAATATTGTGTCAGCTTCATCAGATTGCTGAAGCCCTCAAAAGTACCGCTGATTTTTCCGGTTTCAAGATCCCAGTAATTCGGCGGTGACGAAACATTGCCAAACAGAATATGTTTGCCGCCAAGCGGAATTGCGCGTTCCGGGTTGCGCGGCGTGATAACGAATTCGGCGGGCGCATGGGCCAGCATTTCCATCACGAATTCCCGGCCCATCTTAACGTTCTCGCCGTTAACGGTGCAGCCAGCCTTTTTGAGTATGCCCAGCGCCTCGGGGTTCAGAAACTCAATCCCGATATCTTCCAATATCCGCATCGCGCCGTCATGAATCGCTTGCACGCCGTCCTGGTCCAGCGGCTCTGTCGGGCGGTCCGTGTTGACCGGAATGCGCCACGGCATCTGTTCAATCGCTTTGGTCGAATCGCGCCGCGCATTGCCTGCGCGCCCACCGCTTCGTGCTCGTCTGGCCACGTGATCTCTCCTGTCGTTTGTTGCCGCTCAGCAAAAGCCAAGGATCAACGGCGGACTTTGGCGAAAACGACCCGACATGTCGGATTCGACTGATGGCATGCCTTTTTCAGAAGAATTGGTTTTGATGCGCAGGCATCAATTGCAAACGAAGCGCCTTCAATGCCCCAAAAACGAAGGAATTTCCCCGATATCGGCAAACACCTCGTCGGCATAGGGTGCCAGTTCGTGCGCTTCAGAGATCCCAGTCAGAACCGCGATTGTCGTCATTCCAGCGGCCCGACCGGCGATAAGATCATGCGCGGAATCACCAACCATCAACACTTCACCCGGGCTCAGCCCCAATTTTTCACAGAACCCGTGTTGCATGCCGGGCGCAGGTTTGCCGCCGAAGCCGCTGTCATAGCCCGCGATAAAATCCAGCAAGTCGATGATGCCAGCACGACCCAAATGCGCCCGCGCCGGGGATTCAGCATCGTTCGTTGCCACGCCGAGTTTCAGCCCCCGCCCCCGAAAACCGGTGAACAATGGAACCAACGGCACCGCCTCTAACTGCGGCACCTGCGCGGCCGTGTGATTGACATGCGCCAGCAGGTCATCAGGTGCCCAATCTGGCAAAAGCTTGCCAATCGCCGCCGTAACCTCGTCAGCCGTGTGTGAAATGATGACGCTGTCTTTGGCAAAAACCTGCGCTTCCATATCATAGCCAACCGCCAGCGACATTTCTGCTGCAGCTTGTTGATCCCCACCCGCCACATCAAGGAAAAAGCGCGACGTCCATGTTCCCCAGGTGGTCTGGAAATCAAACAGCGTGCCGTCTTTGTCGAACAAAATTCCCTTGATGTGATCCATTATTGCTGCTCCTTTATAGCGAGACTCAGGTTCCACAACTGATCTGTCTGCGCAACGCCTTTTTTCGGAGCGTAAACGCGACACAGGGCATATTCAATTTTAGTTGACAGTGTCAATTAAAGTAGTTACCAATGTCAACTATGTCGAATTCATATGACCTTCACGCCTCACTTGGCTATCAAATGACACTGCTGTCTCGCATCAGCGAGCGGCGGTTTGAACAGCTTTTGACGCCTGTTGGGCTGACCCGCGTCAAATGGTGCGTTCTGTTGGCGGTACACGAACAGGGCCTGAAAAACCCCTCGGACATCGCGGAATATGTCGGCATTGATCGCACCGCCACATCGCGGGCTTTGCGCGCGCTGGATTCGGACGGGCTTGTCACGCGATGCGGCGGCACAGCAGACAAACGCATGACCGAGGTGGCACTGACCGAAGCGGGCCATGAAGTTTTGCAAACGGCGATTGACGCCGCACAAACCAACGCCAGCCATTTCGGTGACAAGCTGTCCTGGTACGAACAGGACATGCTGCGTTCAATCATCAAGAAACTGATGGAGGGCGAGGCACGCGATGTCTCGGGCCTCTGAATAAACGGGAAAATGACGATGGGAAAATTCTTTTCTTACAAGAACCGGCCAATGAATTTGGGGCCTTATCCGTTGGAGCGGTTGCAGCGCGTTGAGACGACTGATCTGTCCAACGTGCCACCCATGCAACAAACCCTGTTTCGCCGCCCGGAAGACCCGGCCTCGGTGGTGAATGCCATGCAGGAATATCAAGCAATGCTGGATGCCACACGCGAAGGTCTGGTTAAACGTGAAACCGCGGAAATCCCTGAGGACCCGGTTGAACGTGCCAACCATTTGAAGTCATTTGGCTATTATTGCGACGCTTCAATGGTTGGGATATGCAAAATACCGCAAGACGCGTGGCTTGAAACGCCGTTTCGCAATCCTGACGTCGATCGTTTGGCTGACAAGGTCAAAACCATGCAGCCGAAAACCTTTGCGGCCGGCATTGACGTCATCATGGCGGGTCTGCGCGAAAGCATGAAGGCGCCACCAGAGGGGTGCACGCATCACAGCCACGCCATTGTGTTTCTGTATGAATACAACCGCGACCCAGCCAAAGGCGAGGCTGGGTGTGACTGGCTGGCAAATGCCCAGCCCCAGCGCGCCTGCCTGCGCGGTGCAGAAACCGCCGTCACCCTGTCAAATTACATTCGTCTGATGGGGGTCGAGGCCCGCGCCCATTCCGAGGCTGAGACCGACATAGATCTTGGTAAGCTGGCGGTCGCCGCTGGATTGGCCACCATCGACAACGCCGGGCTGGTCAACCCTTACCTTGGCGCGCGTTTTGGCCTTGCAGTCATCACGACCAATCTGGAAATCGCACCGGACAAGCCGCTTGCATCGGGCCAGCGACCCAACCTGTCCTGGAAAACCGGATTTGGCGCGCATGCCAAAAACGCCCGCAATCGTGATCCGTATGAAAGCCGCAGCTACAAAGACGGCCCACATCCGTTTGAAACCCTCAAGCGTCAGGAAACCCCGACAACCTATATAGACACCGCCAATGTCGCCCGCGTGCCCAAACGCGCCAACATGTTCGCACGCGCCTTGTTTGGTGATCTCGGCCCATTGGCGCAGGAAGGCGCGAAAAACGGCAACTACGTCCGCAAATCCGCCGCCGCCTTTGCCTTTCGCCCTTCACTGGGCGCGTTCATCGTGTTGCAGGATGGCGAAGCCGCGCCAAAAATTGATCCGGCGACACAAGATGCCGCCAGAAATGCCGCCAATCTGAAGGCCACGTTGTATTTTCTAGGAATGGACGCGGTTGGCCTGTCTGCCTGCCCGGACTGGGTCTATTATTCCCACGATGCCGCCGGTCAAACGCTGACACCCTATCACAGCAACGCCGTGTCGATGATTGTCGATCAGGGGCACGAAACGATGGAGGGCGCCTCGGGCGACGATTGGATCGCCTGTGCGCAATCGATGCGCGCCTATCTCAGGTTTTCCTTGATTGGGGGTGTACTTGCCCAGCAAATCCGCAACCTTGGCTATACTGCGCGGGTGCATTCCGTGATGGATGACGAGGTTCTGCACCCGCCTTTGTTGCTACTCGCGGGCCTTGGCGAAGTGTCACGCATTGGCGAAGTGATCCTTAATCCTTTCCTTGGCCCACGCCTGAAATCCGGGGTCGTTACCACCAACATGCCGATGACCCATGACAAGCCGATTGATTTCGGCCTGCAAAAATTCTGCGAAGCCTGCAACAAATGCGCCCGCGAATGCCCGTCTGGTGCGATCACCGCCGGGCCAAAGCTGATGTTTAACGGCTATGAAATCTGGAAATCAGACTCCTCGCGCTGCACGACCTATCGTGTCAGCCAGAAAAACGGCGCGATGTGTGGGCGCTGCATGAAAACCTGCCCGTGGAACCTTGAAGGCATATTTGCCGAACGCCCCTTTCGTTGGGCCGCTATGAATGCGCCGGTTACTGCTAAAGCCTTAGCCAAGCTTGATGATATTCTGGGCAATGGCGAGATTAACAAGGTCAAGAAATGGTGGTGGGATTTGGAAATGGTCGATGATGGCGCCTTTCATACCTCGACCCACGAAGTGAACGCCCGCGCATTGCAAAAAAAGCTTGATCTGAAGCGCGAGGATCAGACATTGGCGGTCTACCCTGCCCCTCTGGCGCCGCCCCCTTATGCCTGGCCCTTTCCGATGGACCGCGAAGCCGGCATTCAGGCTTACGAGGATATGATCCCAGCCGAGGAGCATCAAAAACGCCGCCAGCAAGGTCTGCCACCCGAACATATCTACACCGCCGACCAAGCAGACGCGGCTGACATCCCGGTGCTGCGGGTCAAGCTGTCAAAGGCCGAGGCTATGACCCCCGACGTGACAAAATACGAATTTTCAATGTCTGACGGCACAGACATGCCGCCGGTCACAGCCGGGGCGCATATCGACGTCGTGGTCGCGCCGGAATTCTTCCGTCAATATTCACTGTCAGGCGACCCGGCGGACCGCTCCAAATACCAGATCGCGGTTCTGCGCGAAGACGAGGGGCGCGGCGGTTCTAAGCTGATGCACCGGATTTTTGATGAAGGCCGTATGGTGTTTATCTCGAAACCTCTGAATCATTTCCCATTGGATGAAACCGCCTCAAAAACCTACCTGATGGGGGGCGGGATCGGCATCACACCGATGATCGCAATGGCGCATCGCCTGCACGCAATCGGGGCGGATTTCGCGGTGCATTATTCGTGTTCCAAAAAGGTCAATGCCGGGTTTCTTGAAGATCTTAAAACTGTCCCGTGGAAAGATCGCCTGCATCTGCATTTTTCCGACAAAGGCAGCCGTGCAGACTTGTCTAAGGTGTTGAAATATCAGGACGGTGCTCATGTTTATACCTGTGGACCGGACGTCTATATGCAGGGCGTTCTGGACACCGCAACCACAGCAGGATTTCCCGAGGAGAACCGGCATTTTGAATACTTCTCGACACCTGAAACCCCGGAATACGAGAATTTTGAGTTCACCTTGAAGCTGGCAAAATCGGGCCGCGAGTTTGTTGTGCCCGCAGATAAATCCGCCACCGATGTTTTGGCCGAAAACGGCGTGCATGTAGACGTCAAATGCTCTGACGGGATTTGTGGCGTCTGCAAATGCGGATTGGTTTCAGGCGAGGTTGAACACCGGGATTTCGTTTTGTCCAACAAACAACGCGAGTCCGAGGTCATCTTGTGTCAGTCGCGCGCACTTGCCGATGGCGGCGTGATCGAGGTTGATCTTTAACCCTGTGGCAAAGATCAACCCTCGGGGGCCTTATATTCAAGTCCAGTTGACCACCTCGCCGCCCGGCAAAAACTGACGCGCCTGCATCGGCGTTTCATAAGACAGCCCGACGCTGTCGCAAAATCGGGTGACGAATGCATCATCCATCAGGATGAAATCTAAGATCGACCCCAAAAATGTAGGGTTCTGCGCCATTCCTTTAAGATCGTTAACATCGGCACCCGATGTTCCCAAAAACGACTCTAACAACTCGTCGTCGCCTGCAAGCCAGCCAAGCGCTTGAATTGCAATGGTTTCTGCCTGGACTTTCTGCATGTCATCCCCTTGACCCGGTTTCAATCTTCGTAAGCTTCTAGAAAGGATTTCTTAACACCTTGCGGTCTAAATGGAACCCAACAAAGCAAAAATGCGGGCAGTAACCGCGGAAGGGAAGCGCCATGGCGGGACGCATTCTTGTGGTGGATGACATCGCAACAAACAGGATGATTCTGCGCGCCAAATTGGCGTCGTCATATTATGATGTGGTTCAGGCAGAAAGCGGCGTGGAAGCCCTTGAAAAAACCCATATTTTCCAACCTGATCTGATCCTGCTGGACATCGTCATGCCGGATATGAACGGGTTTGAGGTGTGTCGAAAACTGAAAGGAGACCCCAAAACCGCCCATATTCCCGTGGTCATGGTCACAGCGTTGATCGAACCCGGTGACAGGTTGCGCGGTCTGGAATGTGGTGCTGACGATTTCTTAAGCAAGCCTATCAACGATCTGGCACTGCTTTCGCGCGTTCGCAACCTGCTGCGCGCCAAGTTTATGTTTGATGAATTGCGCTTGCGAGACAAGACCACACAAGAATTGGGACTGGGTGAACCGATTCTCGATGATTTTGACGCCGCTACATTGCCCGGTCGGGTTACGCTGGTGCCGACAAATTCCAAGATGGCGCAGGTCTGGGAAGAACAGCTTTCACCTCATCCGTCTGTTTCAACAAAGGTAATGCTGGCCGAACATGAGGTTATTGAACTCGACAGCCCGGACATCCCTGACGTGTTCGTCATACATGCCCGCCTTGGGGCCTTTGGCGACGGATTGCGGCTTGTTTCACATCTTAGATCGCGGCCAAGAACCCGGCATACCGGTGTAATTCTCGTGGTGCCGGACGGTGATCAGGAAAAGGCCGCCAAGGGCCTTGATTTAGGTGCAAGTGACTACATTTTCGACCCGTTTGATGCTTCTGAAATGCTGGTGCGAATTAACAGCCAGATCCGGCGCAAGCATATTTCTGATCGCCTGCGCAGCAATGTGACCGACACGTTGCGACTGGCGGTTCTGGATCCTCTGACCGGTCTATACAATCGCCGATACGCAACCCAACATCTTGAAAAAATTACAGAAAGGGCGCGTGAATCCGGAAAAGGCTTTGCCCTGATGGTTCTGGATATCGACAAGTTCAAGCGGGTGAACGACAATTACGGCCATAACGAAGGCGACCAAATTCTCAAAGAATTCTCTCGTCGTATTCAGGAAAACCTGCGCGGCGTTGACTTGGTGTCGCGCATTGGTGGCGAAGAGTTTTTGATCGCGATGCCGGATACGTCTGAAAACGAGGCGCGCATTGCATCGGAACGATTGCGTAAAGTGATCGAACAAACCCCGTTTCCCTGCGCTGCGCGCGAGGGTGGATTGCATATTACCGTTAGCATTGGCGTGACACTGGGGGATCCCGGCGAACAGGATGTGGAATCGTTGATTTGTCAGGCTGACAAGGCGCTTTATGCATCCAAGGCGGATGGGCGCAACATGGTCACGCTGTTCACCTCGGCCGCCTGAACGCTCAATTCCGGCCCGGCCCGCGCCGTTTTGGGGGCTGCAACAACCGCTCGGCCATCGTTTGACGCGCCTCTGGTGACATGGCTGAAACCCTATCAAGCAACAATTGATGCCCAGTCCTGATATTTTCAGAAACGGTGCCCGCTTGGGATTGAAGCACCTGCGTTACCGCCGCTGGATCAAACGGTTCAACGCTGATTGCATTTGCCAAGGCCTCCAGATGGGCGCGAAACGCCGCGCGTCCAACTTTGATCTGTGTCCGTTTCGCTTTTATCGCGTCGCGCAATTCTGTCTGGCTGCTCTCGTCGAGCGCGCGGTAGTAGGCCCGCAAGCCCAGCACGCTGACATCGCGATCCCGGCGGATATGATCGGGTGGCCCACCACGCAACATCGCGCCGCCCACCAGACCGGCAACAATGATGTTCAGACCAAGGGACGCAACAAGTAAATAGCGCGTCCATTTCCGCCCCGGCTGTGTGATCTGTTGTTCGTCACCCATAACTCACCCCTCTGCCATCATGTCGTCCAGCGTGAAAAACTCGCTGTCATCGGTTGAAATTCCCGCGGTCTCAAGCACGGAAATCGCGATATCCGCCAAACCTTGTGGTGGCGTGTACCCAATCGAAAGCCCAAGAACGAGGCAAGCTGACAAAGCCCCCGCCGCTGCCCAACCACCCATTGTATCCCACAGGTCGCGCGGCCACGACCACCGGGCCTTGGGCGCGGTCGCAATACCCGCAGGTAAAGGTTGCGCCGCCATTGCATCACGCAAAACCGCGGCCATCAGCGCGTCAGAGGTGCGATTATCAGCCGCCTGTTCTGCCGTGAAAAAAACCTCAAGGTCCTGATCGGTATCCGGATTTTTCTGTGTCATTCTTCTAATCCCAATTCGTCTTTTTGCCCCAGCAACAAGGCGCGTAAACTTCGTTTTCCGCGCGCAACCAAGCTTTCAACGGCCTCTACGCTTACGTCAAGCACCGAGGCGATGTCGGGGTTTGCCAGCCCCTCAAAATGGCGCAGGACCACTGCTTTGCGCTGTCGGTCCGGCAATTCAGACAAAGCGGACCGCAAAGCCTGCGCCCGATCCTCGGTTTGCATTCGCGTCGCCATATCCGGCGTTTCGTCTTTTGGCTCTGCGATCTCGTCCAGCCCAATGCCGCGACGTTTGCGCAGCCGGTCGGTACAAAGATTGCTGGTCACCCGGTAAAGCCAGGTCGTCACTTTTGCCTCGCCCTGCCGCCAATCGGGTGCCATTTTCCACAGTCTTAACATCGCTTCCTGCGCCACGTCCTCGGCTTCGGCCCGGTCATTCAACAGCCTGTTGGCCAAAGAAAAAACCATCGGCGTCAGCCGGTAAGTCAGCGCGCTGGCCGCCGCCCGATCGCCGTTCGCATAGAGAACCAGCAAGGCATCGTCGCTTATGTCAGTCATTGCGTCCAGCGGCATATCCATAACCTGATCGCGTAGCGGCTTTCACCGAAAAGAGCAAACCGACCCGGCGCATTGCGCCACCGGGTCGGCCATTTGCGTGATTATTCGCTAGGTTGCTGTTGGCGTTTACCGTGACCCCAACCTTTTTTACCTTTGCCAAAACGCGCTTTCATTTCTTCCAGTTCTTCAGCGGAAACCGCGCCGTCACCGTCTGTGTCAAGCCGCTCAAAGAACTTGGCTGACCGGTCCTTGCCATTGGAAAGCTCGGCCAAAGAGATTTGGCCATCACCATCCGCATCGCGGTTTTCCATCATGCGATCAATCCGGTTTTCCATCCCTTGCTTGGCGCGTTCCAGCACGGCGGCTGTCATTTCTTCGCGCGACAGGAACCCGTCGCCATCTGCATCTTGGGCTGCAAATTGGGCTGACCGATGCTCGGCCATTTCTTCGGGCGTGATTTTGCCATCGCTGTTGGCGTCAAGTTGTTCAAAGTTCAACTGAGGTCCGCGCGGCCCCATGCGGTTGCCGCCTTCTTTGGCACCGTGGGCAAATGCAGGCGCAATCGCGACAGCACCGACTGCGCTGATGGTCAGGGCGGCAATGATACCTGTGAGGGTTGTCTTTTTCATTTTTCTTCTCCGTTGCTCATTCAAATGCTCTTTCAAGCAAGGCTGCTTTTTGCGACCTTCACTAACTCAAACGGGGCAAATCCGGGTTTCCGTCGCTACGGATGGAAAAAATTCGCGACATCCCGCCGCAAGACAGCTTGTCTCAGTTCTTTTTGCTGCAAATGCCGCCTATCTGGGGGCGATGGAACAGGATAAAAGTATGAACCCGACTTTGAACACAGATCGGCCGGTCAAGCCTGCGCTTTTGCGCGGCTGGCGGATGAAATGCCCGTCTTGCGGCACCGGACCGATGATGCGCAGCTATTTGAAGACCCGCAAACAATGCGCTGTTTGCGGCGAAGAATTGCACCACCACCGGGCGGACGATGGGCCTGCCTATGTGACGATTCTGGTCAGCGGGCATCTACTTGCGCCGATGATTCTGTTTGTATTCACGACGTTTCGGCCTGACCCGCTGGTCATGGCCGTTCTGTTTTGCATCGGTTTCACGGCACTTGCGCTTTACCTGTTGCCGCGATTCAAGGGCATGTTCGTGGCCATGCAATGGGCCAAGCGGATGCATGGATTTGGCCGACCCACGCTTGAGGCTCCGCGAAGCTGATCTGGACAAGGATCATGCGACCTGCCTATTTAGACGCAGGCAAGAAGGTGATCGGGTAAATGAACAAAGCTGAAATTCGCAATGCGGCAACGGTTATACTGTTGCGCGACAAAGCAACGAGGCCCCGTATATTGATGGGGCAGCGTGGCCATTCCGCTGCTTTCATGCCCAGTAAATTTGTGTTTCCCGGCGGCGCCCTTGATGCAACAGATGCCGATGTGCCGCTAAGCGCAGTCCTGTCAGATCAATGCATGGCGCGCCTTAGGGCCGAGGCTGATCCGGCGCTGGCCGAGCCATTGGTGCTGGCGGCGATCCGCGAGGTCTGGGAAGAAACCGGATTGCTGCTGGGTGAACAAAGCGACACGGCGATCAGTGACGCCGCTAATATGCCCAAAGATTGGCAACAGTTTTTTGAACATGGATTGCGGCCCAGCGGTGCCGGCATGCGGTTTGTGTTTCGCGCCGTGACGCCACCGGGTAGGCCGCGCCGGTTCGACGCGCGGTTCTTTGTGGTCGATGCTGATCGGGTTGCCGGGAATTTAGACGATTTCGATCAGGCTTGCGAAGAGCTCAGCCACCTCCAGTGGATTCCGTTGGACGAAGCCCGCAATCTGGACATGCCGTTCATCACCGAGGTCGTTTTGGCCGAGATCGAGGCCGACCTGCGCGACCCTGACCGCAACGCGCGCGTGCCGTATTTCTTTAACGCCGAAGGGCGGTCAAACTTTTTGCGGCTATAAAAACGGTTTCATGTATCCAGTTTTGCCCCTATCATAGGTCCAGAACGAGAGATTTACATGGCCATAGGCGAAGAAACCTTTTTTTTGGATCCCAGCTTTCAGGGAACTCTGCAGAGTCAGATTCAACAGATTGTTGCCTCGGCCATTTTGTCGGGGCGTTTTTTGCCCGGTGAAAAAATGCCTTCGTCTCGGAAATTGGCGGCGCATCTGAAAATATCGCGCATAACAGTGACGCTGGCTTATAACGAACTGGTGGCCGACGATTACCTGAGCGCGTCAAACCGGTCTGGTTTTTATGTGTCAAAAACGGCACCCGTGGCGCCTTTTCCCAACAGGACTGTGCCCGAGCCGAAAGACAACGTCGATTGGGGCCGGGTCATTCAGCACGATTTCACCGGCGCAAAACTTGTTGATAAGCAGCGCAATTGGCGCGACTACCCTTACCCGTTCATCTACGGGCAGGCCGATCCGGATTTGTTCAACCAATCCAGTTGGCGGCTATGCGCACATCAGGCACTTGGGCGCAAGGAATTTGACAGTCTGACGTCGGATTATGCTGAACATGATGATTCAGAACTGACAAGTTTCATTGCCCGCCACACCTTGCCTCGTCGCGGCATTCTTGCCCGCCCGGAACAGATTCTGGTGACGGTTGGTGCGCAGAACGCTTTATGGATTGTGGCGCAAATTCTGCTTTCAAAGGGCCGCAAGGTCGCCTTTGAAGATCCCGGCTATCCGGGTCTGCGGGATATTTTGCGCCATTCCGGGTGCCTTCAACACCCGATCCCAGTTGATTCTGACGGGCTGCCGCCTGATTTATTGCCGCTGGATACAGATGTGGTTTTCACTACCCCCAGCCACCAATGCCCGACCACGGTCACCATGCCGATGGAGCGCCGCCATGAGATGCTGCGGCTTGCCCGCGAGCGGGATTTTCTGATCATCGAGGATGATTATGAATTCGAGATGAGCTTTCTGAAATCAACCAGCCCGGCGTTGAAATCCCTGGATGAGGATGGCCGTGTGATCTATGTCGGCAGCTTTTCCAAATCCCTGTTTCCCGGTTTACGGCTGGGCTATCTGGTGGGGTCGGAACCATTCATCCGGCAGGCCCGCGCCCTGCGCCACGCTATTTTGCGCCATCCGCCGGGCCATATTCAACGCACGACCGCCTATTTCTTGGCGCGCGGGCATTACGATGCCATGGTCAAACAAATGCGCAACGTGTTTCACCAACGCCGCGAGGTGATGACACAGGCGCTGGTTGGCTCACCCTTGACCGTTCGTGGCAGCGCCAGTTTCGGTGGCTCTAGTTTCTGGGTGAAAACGCCCGATGGGGTCGACACCGAAAAGCTGGCCGAGATATTGCGCGGACAAGGCGTTCTGATCGAACCGGGCAGCCCGTTTTTTGCTGCCGAAGATGGGCCACAGAATTTTTTCAGGTTGGCCTATTCATCAATTGCAGCCAAGAAAATACCAGAGGGCGTACGTCGGATATCGCAGGCTGTTTCCGACTGGACCTAAGCCCGATCAGAACTGGCCCTAACGACTCTCGACCGCTTTGCGCATAACAGCCAAAGCAAGGGGTGAACCAGCCCCGTTCAAGCGTTGCCTGCACATCTCATCCAAAGGATCAAACAGATGAAAATGACCACCGAAGAAGCCTTTGTGAAAGTGCTCCAGATGCACGGCATTGAAAATGCTTTTGGCATCATCGGCTCGGCCTTTATGCCGATTTCCGACTATTTCCCCAAGGCGGGTATCAAGTTTTGGGACGTGGCGCATGAATGCAACGGCGGCTATATGGCTGACGGCTTTACCCGCACCACCGGCAAAATGGCGATGATCATTGCGCAAAATGGCCCCGGCATCACAAACTTTGTCACCTGCGTAAAGACTGCGTATTGGAACCACACGCCGATGTTGCTGGTCACGCCGCAAGCGGCCAACAAAACGATCGGTCAGGGCGGGTTTCAGGAAGTTGAACAAATGGCCTTGTTTGAAGACATGGTCTGCTATCAGGAAGAGGTCCGCGACCCAACCCGCATCCCTGAGGTTCTGAACCGCGTCATCGCCAATGCACGTCGTCAGTCGGCCCCGGCCCAGATCAATGTGCCGCGCGATTTCTGGACACAGGTGTTTGACTTCCAAATGCCGGCCATTGTGGAATTTGAAACCCCGGCTGGTGGGGCTGACGCTGTTGCCCAAGCCGCCGAACTGCTGACCAATGCAAAATTCCCGGTCATTCTGAACGGCGCTGGCGCTGTTTTGTCAGGCGCAATTCCAGCGTCTGCTGCGTTAGCAGAACGGCTCGACGCGCCGGTTTGCTGTAACTACCAGCACAACGACGCATTCCCCGGCTCGCACCCGCTTTTTGCAGGTCCGTTGGGTTACAACGGCTCCAAGGCCGCGATGGAGCTTATTTCAAAGGCCGACGTCGTTTTGGCACTTGGCAACCGGCTGAACCCGTTTTCGACCCTACCAAGCTATGGTCTGGAATACTGGCCGAATGACGCAAAACTTATTCAGGTCGACATCAACCCGGACCGCATCGGTCTGACCAAACCTGTTAGCGTTGGCATCATCGGCGATGCGACCAAAGTTGCAACCGGCATTCTGGAACAATTGGGGGACGGCGCAGGCGACGCAGGACGCGCCGACCGCCGCGCATTGATTTCGGACACCAAATCACGATGGGCGCAAGAACTGACATCAATGGATCATGAAGACGACGATCCGGGCACCAGCTGGAATGAACGCGCACGTAATGCCGAGCCACAAAAAATCAGCCCGCGCAAAGCATGGCGCGCGATCCAGTCGGCCTTGCCAAAGGATGCGATCATCAGCTCGGACATCGGCAACGCCTGTGCAATCGGCAACGCGTATCCAACGTTTGAGGATGGCCGCAAATACCTTGCACCCGGCTTGTTTGGCCCTTGTGGCTATGGCTTTCCGTCGATTGTCGGCGCTAAGATCGGCAACCCGGACACCCCGGTTGTTGGTTTCGCGGGCGACGGCGCATTTGGCATCTCGATGAACGAAATGGTGGCGATTGGCCGGGATGACTGGCCCGCGATCACCATGATCATTTTCCGCAATTATCAATGGGGCGCGGAAAAGCGCAACACGACGTTGTGGTACAATGACAATTTCGTCGGCACGGAACTTGACCGGCAGGTGTCCTATGCCGGCATCGCGCAGGCTTGTGGCGTCAACGGCGTTCAGGCGACCTCGATGGACGATCTGACTGATAAGCTGAATGCGGCGATCAAGGCACAGATGGAAAACGGCGAGACCACGTTTATTGAGGTTATGCTTAATCAGGAACTTGGTGAGCCATTCCGCCGCGACGCCATGAAAACACCGGTAGAAGTGGCCGGAATTGACGGCGCTGACATGCGTCCGCAAAAAGGCGTATAAGACAGGTTAACGGGAAGGGCGAAAAATGACGAACCCGATTTCGCCCTTTCTGACCGATCGCGCGCCGATCTGCCCGCCGGAATTGTTGGCACGCGCTCAGGCTGTTGCAACACCGCGTGTGGCGATTGCCAATGCCGGTGCGAAAATCCCGATGCAAGCGGCGTTTGAGGCAACCAAGCTTGGCATCATGTCGCCGGTTTTCACTGGCAATCGGGCAGAGATTACCTGTATCGCCCGCGATCTTGGCTGGGACATTTCGCAATTCCAATTGATTGAGGCATCAGACGAATCATCTGCCGGGGCGGCTGCCGCCGATGCTTGCGGCAGCGGTAACGCTGACATTCTGATGAAAGGCGACATTCATTCCGACGCCTTTCTAAAGGCCGCGTTGGCGCGTTCTGCCGGTTTGCGAAACGAAAACCGGTTGGTGCATATATTTCATGTGTCCCACCCAAATGGTGGACGACCTTTGCTAGTCTCAGACGGCGCGGTGAATGTGTCGCCGGACCTTGCGACCCGTAAGACCGAAACAAAAGAGATGGTATCGCTGCTGCGCAAACTCGGCACGCCACGGCCAAAGATTGCGTTTCTTTCCGCCACAGAAACGCCCATCGCATCGGTGCCTTCGTCGATAGAGGCGCGCGAGTTGTGTGAATGGGCCCAGCAAACCATTCCGGATGCCGATTTTTCCGGCCCGTTAGCGTTTGATCTGATCCTGTCAGCACAGGCCGCAGCGGTAAAAGGATTGCACGATGACCCGGTAGCAGGTCAGGCGGACGGTGTCGTTGTGCCAGATATCGTATCTGGGAATATACTGTTCAAATCGCTGGTTTATTTGTCCGGTGGCTGCGCCGCTGGCTTGATTACAGGGGCCAAAGTACCCCTATTGCTGACCAGCAGAGCCGACCCGCCCGCCGCCCGCCTTGGCTCAATCGCATTGGCAGCTTTGGCATCTTCGCAAAATGAAACGCCGCACCCATGAGGCGCGGCGTTCCGAAATTCCGTCAAGATCATGGATTTGGTTTATTCAACCTCGTCCCAGACTTCGCGGTCGCAAACAGCCCCGCCAGCGACGCAGCCTTCGATGCTCATCTTCTTGTTGCCACCAATGACCACGGTGCCTTCAAAGGTCATGAACTTAGGCATATCGGGGTGTTTCATGTTTGGCCCGGTCCAGGTGCCGCCACCCGCTTCTTCCATGCCGTGGCACATCTCAAATTCGTCCGATACGCGACGACAAAACAGTTTGTCCTCAAACGTAAATACCCGAATTTCCTGATCGCCCTTGCGCATATATGTTCTGTCAACAGCGGTGGCAGCACTTGCCGCAAATGCCCCGAAAACAGTGCTTGCCGCAACCAGAGTGATGGTTGCTAATGTGGTCGTTTTCATCATTTCCTCCCGAGATGAACCCAATTGTGATGCGGGGATGCTATATTAGAGGCCGCTTAAATGCAAATCATTGCATATGAGGGGCGACATGTGGCCGCAAACACAAAGGCGCGCAAGCAAGTTTCTGGACAATCGGCGCGCCTATCAGTTACAAACATTCAAATGATCTAATATGTTCTGGCGCAGGACTGCCAGCGACAACGAACAGGGACCGGAAAAACATCATGCCAGCATTTGACCAGCCTGCTTTGGATACGTCCCCGGAAGTCTCTGACGAGATTCGCAAAACCACCTGTTATATGTGCGCCTGCCGTTGCGGCATCAACGTGCATATGAAAAACGGCAAAGTGAAATACATCGAAGGCAACCGCGACCACCCCGTCAATCAGGGTGTACTATGTGCCAAAGGCAGCGCGGGCATCATGCAACATTATGCCCCATCGCGTTTGCGCGCCCCGATGAAGCGCGTCGGCGAGCGTGGCGCAGGCGAGTTTGAGGAAATCAGCTGGGATGAAGCGTTCGAGATCGCTGAAAGCTGGTTAAGACCGATCCGCGAAACCAACCCTGAAAAATTGGCCTTCTTTACCGGCCGCGATCAGTCACAATCGCTGACAAGCTGGTGGGCGCAGGCCTATGGCACCCCGAATTATGCCGCTCATGGCGGGTTTTGTTCGGTCAACATGGCCGCCGCTGGCATCTATACAATGGGTGGCGCATTTTGGGAATTTGGCGCACCAGACTGGGACCGCAGCAAGCTGTTCATGATATTTGGCGTTGCAGAAGATCACGACAGCAATCCAATCAAAATTGGCCTTGGAAAACTGAAAGCAAACGGCGCCAAAATCATCGGCGTCAATCCAATCCGATCTGGCTACAACGCTATTGCTGATGAATGGGTTGGGATTACGCCGGGCACGGACGGTTTGTTCATCCTGTCTATGATCCACGAACTGATGAAGGCTGGCAAAGTCGATCTGAACTACCTGACCCGCTACACAAACGCGCCTTTCCTGGTCAATGAAGACAGAAAATCAGCCGAACACGGCTTGTTCTTGCGCGATGAAGACGGCAAACCGCTGGTTCTGGACCGCGCAACCGGCAAACCCATTGCGTTTGACACACCGGGCATCAAGGCCGATCTGGCGGGCACCTACCGCCACGCCGGACATACGCATCGCCCGGTTTTCCAACTGATGGCTGAAAAGTACCTCAGCGACGAATACGCGCCGGATGCTGTGGCAGATCGGTGCGGCATTTCGGCGGACACGATCCGACGTATTGCGGCCGAACTGGCGCATGTGGCCTTTGAAGAAGAGATCGTGATCGACCAGCCATGGACCGATTGGAAGGGCGAAAAGCACGCGCAGATGATCGGGCGCCCGGTTGCATTTCACGCGATGCGCGGCATTTCGGCCCATTCCAACGGCTTTCAGACTTGCCGGGCGCTGCATGTTCTGCAAATCCTGCTCGGCTCGGTCGAGGTTCCCGGTGGTTTCCGGTTCAAACCGCCCTACCCCAAACCAGTCGAGGCACATCCCAAACCTCATATGGGTATCAACCCCGGCAAGGCGCTGAACGGCCCGCATCTGGGATTTGTGCACGGCCCTGAGGATTTGTTGCTGAAAGAAGACGGCACCGCCGCACGGATCGACAAGGCGTTTACATGGGAAAACCCGATGTCCAGCCACGGGCTGATGCATATGGTGATTTCCAACGCCCATGCGGGTGATCCCTACAAGATCGACACTTTGTTCATGTATATGGCCAATATGGCCTGGAACAGTTCCATGAACACCAATGGCGTGATGGACATGCTGTCTGACAAGGATGAAAACGGCGATTACGTGATCCCGCATATCATCTATTCCGATGCTTACTCGTCTGAAATGGTTGCGTTTTCTGATTTGATCCTGCCTGACACCACCTATCTGGAACGCCATGATTGCATCAGCCTGCTTGATCGCCCGATCTGCGAGGCCGAGGCCGCAGCCGACAGCATTCGCTGGCCCGTGGTTGAACCCGACCGCGATGTACGCGGCTTTCAATCCGCGTTGATCCAGCTTGGATCGCGTTTGGGTCTGCCCGGCATGGTGAATGATGACGGCTCAGCCAAATATCAGGATTACGCCGATTATATTCAGAACCACGAGCGCCGCCCCGGCGTTGGCCCGCTGGCAGGTTTTCGCGGCGAGGACGGCAAAGGTAAAGGCCGGGGTGCGCCCAATCCGAACCAAATTCAGGCCTATATCGAAAATGGCGGTTTCTGGATCGACCACATCCCGGACGAGGCTTTGTTCTTTAAGCCGTGGAACAAAGATTATCAGGACTGGGCGGTTTCACGCGGTATCTATGACGCGCCGCAGCCCTATGTGTTCAACCTTTACGTGGAGCCGATCCAAAAATTCCGGCTGGCGGCACAAGGCCACGGCGACATTCAACCGCCAGAGCGTTTGCGCAAACAGGTCGAAACCACAATGGACCCACTGCCAATCTGGTGGCCACCTTTTGAGGGCACTTTGGTTGACATCGAGCGGTTCCCGTATCACGCGCTGACGCAACGCCCGATGGCGATGTATCACAGCTGGGGCAGTCAAAATGCATGGCTACGACAAATCCACGGTGCCAACCCGCTGTTCGTCTCCGGTGAAATCTGGCTTGACACAGGGTTTGCCGAAGGTGACTGGGCCAAAGTCACGTCGCATCACGGCACAATCACTGTGCCGGTTGTGCGCATGGATGCCCTGAACGGCAAAACCATGTGGACATGGAACGCGATCGGCAAACGCTCGGGCGCTTGGGCACTGGAAGAAAACGCCAGCGAGACAACCCGCGGCTTTTTGCTGAATTACCTGATTGATGAGCTGTTGCCCGAAAAAGGCGACGGCCAGCGATGGGCGAATTCCGATCCAATCACGGGACAGGCAGCTTGGTTTGACCTTAGGGTCAACATCGAAAAAGCGGCGGCACCTGCTGGAAACAACAGCCAGCCACATTTCCCAGCACAGAAATCACCTGTCGGCAAAGGCCCGAAAAACGTCACCTACGGGGATGATTTTTGATGCGTGACCACCGGATCACTGGCGGCGGCGGTTTGGAACTGCACGTAACAGATCAGGGCGCTGAAACGGCACCGGCAATCGTGTTCATTCACGGTTGGGCACAAAGCCATATCTGTTGGCACGAACAGGCGGCTTTGGCGGAAAACCACCGCCTGATTGCGCCTGATTTGCGCGGTCACGGGGCCTCGGATGCACCTGCGGATATTGCCGCCTATACCGATACCGCGCTTTGGGCCGCAGACCTGAACGCCATCATCACCGACCTTAAGCTTGATCAACCGATCCTTGTTGGTTGGTCATACGGCAGTCGGGTGATCGCGTCCTATCTGGCCACATATGGTGACAGCGAAATTTCCGGCATCGTGTTGGCGGGGGCAATTCTGGCAATCGGCACAGCCCGCGAAGATTGGATGGTCGGCCCCGGCAGCCCCGGTCTGAACCGCGACCTTTACACCGATGATGACGCCAAACGCGCCACCGCCACGGCAAATTTCATAACCAATTGCACGGTCGAACCTTTGGCCGCCGATTTCACCGACGCCCTGTTTGACGCGAATATGCAGGTCACACCACTGGTCCGTCGCGCGTTGTTCGCCGCTGACTGGGACTTTCGCCCTGTCTATGCCAATTTCAACAAACCGGCCCTTGTGATCCACGGCGTTGAAGACGAAGTCGTCGCGCCCGCAACCGGTATCGCCGCGTTTGAGTTATTGCCCAACGCCGAGCTTGAACTTTACGAATATGCGGGCCACGCGCCGTTTCTTGAACAGCCCGCCCGCTTTAACACTGACCTTACCACCTTTGCGACAACAGCTTTTGGAGCCGCAGCATGACCGCCCTGCCTCAATCCACCGAAAAGAAACTCGGCCTTGTGATCGATCTTGACACCTGCGTCGGGTGCCATGCCTGCGTGATCAATTGCAAGGAATGGAACACATCCAATTACGGCGCGCCATTGTCAGATATCGACGCCTACGGGGCCGAACCGATGGGCACATTTCTGAATCGGGTCCATTCTTATGAGGCCAAACAGGACGGTAAAAACGCCCAAACCATCCATTTTCCCAAATCCTGCCTGCATTGCGAAGACGCGCCTTGCGTCACCGTTTGCCCGACCGGCGCCAGTTATAAGCGCGTTGAGGACGGCATTGTGCTGGTGAACGAGGATAGTTGCATCGGGTGTGGCCTGTGTGCCTGGGCCTGCCCGTATGGCGCGCGGGAACTCGACAAGGCTGAAGGTGTAATGAAAAAATGCACCTTATGTGTCGACCGGATTTACAATGAAAACCTGCCGGAAATCGACCGCACCCCGGCTTGCGTGCGCACCTGCCCTGCGGGTGCGCGGCATTTCGGTGACTTCGCGGATCCCGACAGCAATGTTTCAAAACTGACGGCTGAACGCGGCGGCATGGAACTGATGCCCGAACAAGGCACCAAACCGGTCAACCGCTATCTGCCGCCACGCCCAAAAACAGACGTTACCGGGATTGGCAAAATTGACATTCTGGCCCCTTATCTTGATCCTGTCCCCGAACAGGCCGGCGGTTTTCTAGGTTGGCTCGACAAAGCACTGGAGAAAATCTGATGCATCCCGCACCGTCCGTAATATTGTTCACCTCATTGTCCGGTCTTGGGTTTGGACTGATGTTCTGGCTTGGCTTTGGCTTTCCCGACGTCACCGGCTGGACCGCTTTCGCCTTTTTCTTCATCGCCTACGCATTGTCGGTTGGCGGGTTGTTGGCATCCACCTTGCATCTGGGCCGACCATCACGCGCCATGAACGCCTTTTCGCAATGGCGCACATCGTGGTTGTCGCGCGAAGGTGTCGCCGCAGTTGTGACCTTGCTGGTCATGGCGGTCTACGCCATCGGGCTGATCTTTTATGACACCAATTTACAGGTGGTCGGCTGGATTGCCGGACTTTTGGCACTGCTGACGGTGTTCACCACCTCAAAAATCTACAACCAGTTGAAAACCGTGCCGCGCTGGAACATGCCGCTGACACCAGTTTTGTTCCTGACTTACGCACTTGCTGGCGGGGCTTTGCTGGCCGGGCAGGTCATGCCTGCGGCGGTATTGCTATTGGTCCTGACGGTTCTGCAACTGGCGACTTGGCAAATGGGCGACAAGGCATTTGCAAATGCTGGCCACACGATCGAAACCGCGACCGGTCTGGGAAATCTGGGCAAGGTCCGGCAATTGGAAAGCCCGCATTCCAGCCCGAATTATCTGATGAAAGAAATGGTTCATGTGGTTGGGCGCAAACACGCGATGAAACTGCGTGTGATTTCAACCGTCACGCTGGGCTTGTTGCCCGTCGCCATTTTGCTGTTTTTGCAATTCAACCACATACTGGCACTGGTCGCGGTCGCCTCGCATCTGATCGGATTGCTGGTCTCGCGCTGGTTGTTCTTTGCCGAGGCAGAACATGTGGTCGGGCTTTATTACGACAAGCGATAGAGCCGCGTTCCTTTAATCTGTGTCCGTTAGGCGGGTCTATCTATTTGTTTTTACGCGCAATTTGTTCCGAAAACCGGTTCCCACTTTTCGGATTGCGCTTATAGCACGAGGATCAGCAGCAAAATCGAGGCAACGACCAGCAGAATCCCAGAAATCTCGCGGCCTGTGCTGACCTCTTTGAACACCAGCCAAGACGCGAGAAAGGTGAAAACCAGCTCGATCTGGCCCAGTGCTTTGACATAGGCGGCGTTTTGCAAGGTAAACGCCATGAACCAGCCAAGCGAACCCAGCACGCCCGTCACACCGACCAGTGCTGTGACCTTCCAGGATCGCATCACGGCACCGATCTGCCCGGCTTCGCGCCATGCCAGCCAGATCGCCATAACCATCGATTGAAACACCGTCACAAAGGCGAGGGTTACCACGGCGCGGATAACGAAATCACCACCGTCCAACGCAAGCGACGCGCCGCGATAGCCTGTGGCTGAAACACCAAACAGCGCACCCGACGCCAGCCCATAGCCCGACGCCTTGTTAAACAACCGCGCCCGCCAGCTAAGCGGAATATCGGTTTTTGGCGGGTCAGACAGCAGCACGACACCAATCAGCCCAACAACAATGGCAATTACCCCCCAGGCCGATACCGCTTCACCCAGAATGATCAGCGACAGGATCGCCGTTTGCATGGTTTCGGTCTTCTTTAGGGTGATGCCGACGGTGAAATTCCGTTCAGCAAAAAGGGCAACGACAAACATCGTCGCCATGATCTGGGCCAGCCCGCCAATCATCGCAAACCCTGCGAACCGCGCGTTAACGCCCGGCAGATCGCGCATCCCCGTCGCAATCAGGACTGCGGCCAGCGCGACCGCCAACGGGGCCGCAAAAACAAAGCGTGAAAACGTCGCGCCGCCCGTGGTCAGCCCCGTCGACTTCAGGTGCTTTTGCAGCATGAAGCGCAGGTTTTGCATAAAGGCTGCGGCGACGGCAATCGGTATCCAGAGTTCCATGCCCCCTCTTGCCACGCCGCTCACAGCTAGTCGAGAATTTGTGACCCCCTGTTTCAGAAAACCTCTCTATATAGAGGCAACGCAAAAGATAGGGACGCCCACACATGCAAAATCGCCGTGACTTTTTAACCAGCACCGCAGCATTAGCCGGACTTGCCGCCTTTGGCATGTCCACCAACCGCGCCATGGCCGCAACATTCGAAATCACTCGGACCAAGGCCGAGTGGATGGCCTTGCTAAGCCCCGCCCAGTTTGCGGTATTGCGCGATGAAGCAACCGAAAAGCCGTTTTCCAACAGCCTGAAAGGCGAAAGCTCGCCCTTGCTGGGCGAGGATCGTGTGGGCAATTACCACTGCGGTGGCTGTGATCTGGCGGTTTATCCATCCAATACCAAATTTGATAGCGGCACTGGCTGGCCGAGTTTCTGGGCCTCTATTCCCGGCAATATTGGCACCAAAAAGGACAACACCCTGTTCACCAAAAGAACCGAGGTTCACTGTCGTCGATGCGGCGGCCATTTGGGGCATATTTTCAACGATGGCCCCAAACCAACCGGCAAGCGGCATTGCCTGAACGGGCTGGCAATGACGTTCAAGGCCGCCTGACGTTTAGTCCTACGATTTCCACAAAGGGTGCGGAACCGGGTCTTTGGCGCGGACAAAGTATTTGCGGAAAACCTGCCAGTAATTCGGGTAGAAATACCCGTCATTGCCCTGCAAATATCTTTCCGGGTCAGCGTCGTAAAGCGTGCGCATCCGATACCACGGCGCGCCCGGATGGCTGTGATGCACGGCGTGGAAATTGTTATTGAGGAACAGCAGCGCCAACAGACCGCGATCAGTGATGATAACGGTACGGCCCTTGGGGTTTTCAGATGCACGATGTTCAAGATAGGTGCGGATTTTCAAAAGGCCAAAGCCAAAATATCCGGCCAGAAAATACACCCAGAATGGCATTGCGCTGTAATTTATCAGCACCCAGATCACCGGAATGATCCCCAGACCATGCAGCAACCAAGCCGACAGAACGCCGGCCTCGTTGTTCTTGAACGCATTGATGTCGCCGCGCACCAATGCCACCATCGACAGGCCCGGCCCCAGCACGATCCGCCCCAACAGCGTGTTGTTGACCCGGTACAAAGCCCGCAACCAAACAGGCATATGCGCCCAGACCGCCGGGTCCTGAAAATTGGACTCAGGGTCGTCATAGGGGTCTGTCAGGATCTCATCATGGTGATGCGCCAGATGCAGGTCGCGAAACCGGCCGTAAGGCACAAGCAGGCCAACGGCAGGGAAAACCAGCAATTCGTTCAGCATTGCGATCCGCGTTGGATGGCCGTGCAAAATCTCGTGCTGCAATGATGAATGCAAGGCGATGAAAAAAGTCAGAACAACGAATGCCAAAGCGACCGATATTTCCGGCAGCCAAACGGCCGAGATCACCAAGCCACTATAACATAAACCGAGCATACCAATTGTGATCGGTTCGATTGTGGGCACAGGTGGTTTTAACGCCATTTCAAAGGTCCGTTTCGTATGTGTTCACACATTCGTGAAGTATCACAACGGCTTAGCCCCGAGGAGGCCGAATATTCGCACCGTTTTTTCACAAATGGTGAATATCTTCACCGCATTTTTGCAACATTTTGCACAACGCGCCCCCAAGATACCCGCGCCCAAATCCGTTCATAAATCAGATAAGTCGCCAGCCCGATCAGCGCATTGATGCCAGCCATGGCCCCACCAGCCTTCAGTGATCCGGTGTACAGAAGCCCAACAATGACCATAAGAGTTAGGCCCATCACCTGCCATAAAATGGCCTTGACGATACTTCTGGTATTGCTTTCCACTTTAGGCTCCTTGCTCTGATGTTTGGATCGACTACGACTGCACTATCATTGAACCCCTAAGATGCGTATAGTGTATACGCGCACTGTTTTTTCATCATATGTTCGGATATTCATCAAATATGATTAAAGTAGACAAACGGGATCGTTCAACCATTTTCCGTGATCGGCTGGGCAAAGCGGCGATGATGAACGGCATGAACCAAAGCGCGTTGTCGCGCGCTGTTGGTGTGGATCGCTCGACCGTTTCGCAGCTTTTGGCGGGTAAAAACGCCCGCCTTCCAAACGCACAAGTCGTGGCGGAATGCGCCCGTGCGCTTGGGGTCAGTGCTGATTGGTTGTTGGGCCTGACAGACCGGCCCGAGCGGCCAGGCGATGTGCTGAACGCCTATATGGCCGTGACCGATGCGGCGCGCAGTTCGGCTGACGAGCAGTTGAATAAATGGCATCACGAAGCTGCCGGGTATAAAATCCGCCATGTGCCCGCAACGCTGCCCGACATTCTGAAATCCGCAGACATGCTGACATGGGAATACGGCCCGCAACTGGCCCGGACCACCACGCAGGCGATTGGCGCAGTTGACGATAATATCGGCTGGTTCAAGACCCAGAATTCTGATTACGAGATCGCCGTGCCGCTGCACGAACTGGAAAGCTTTGCCCGTGCTGAAGGGTACTATCGCGGCTTGCCGATTGAAATTCGTATCGCCCAGCTGGATCATTTCCTGTCGCTATACGAGACATATTTTCCGTCGCTGCGGTTGTTTCTGTTCGACGCGCGGGTTGTGTACAGCGCGCCGTTGACGGTATTCGGCCCGCTTTTGGCGGTCGTTTATTTGGGCCAGCACTACATCGCTTTTCGCGAAAGCAACCGGGTGCAGACCTTTACTGCGCAATTTGACGGGCTGGTGCGCGCAGCGGTGGTTGATGCCCGCGAAATTCCCGATAAATTGCGCGCGTTGAAGGCGGAAATTTCAGGCCGACCGCAAATCAGCGGGCTTTAGAGCCGCGTCCACTTATATTGAATCAATTGCGCGGCTCTACCCGCTTGTTTCGGCGCGCAATTCGTCCCGAAAACCAGTTCCCACTTTTCGGATTGCGCTTTAATCATACTTTCGGATCCGGATTGACGGTGTGGCCGTCTACTGAAATCACTTGGCCCGACACAAGCCGCGCTGCTGGTGATGCCAGAAAAACCGCCATGTCGGCAATGTCTCTGGCTTCAACAAACTTTCCCATTGAGGTTCCCGAAGCATAGCCATCATAGACCTGATCGCGGGTCATGCCCTTGGCGATGGCTTCGCGTTCCAGCACACCTTCCATGCGCGGACCTTCGACCGAGCCGGGGCAAATGACGTTGGCGCGGACGCCAAACGAGCCGAGTTCCATCGCCAGCGTTTTGCCCAGACCAATGATGGCCCATTTCGCCGCCGCATAAGGCGCGCGCGCCGGATAGCCGTACAATCCAGCAGTTGATGACGTTAGCAAAATCACACCGGATTTTTGCGCCTTCATCATCGGGGCGGCGTATTTGGCTGCTAAGAACGCCCCTTCCAGATTGACCGAAACGCAGGTGCGCCAATCATCAAGCGCGATGTCTTCGATCAGCGCAGTTGGTCCTGCGATTCCGGCATTGGCGCAAAGGGCGTCAAGCCCACCCCATTCTTGGGCGATCTCGGCAAACAGGTCGGCAACTGCGGCCTCGTCGGTCACATCAACCTTTGAGCCATGCCAATCATCGGGAATACCGGCCAGTGCGGCCGGGTCCATATCAGCGACCCAAACACGCGCGCCCTTGGCTGCAAACCCTTCTGCCATTGCCCGCCCGATACCGGATGCGCCCGCTGTGACCAATACCCGCTGCACGGTTATTTCCCCTGACCGATACCGCGCCCGATCCCATCGGGGCGAGGCAGCTTGGCGTGATGCATTTCAACCTTGGCCAATCGCGCGGCGATTTCCGGTGACGGCGCAGAGGCGCGGCGGGTTTCCAGACTGACATGGATCAGCATCTGTTCGCCGGTGGCCAGCAATCGCCCGTCGCTGTGATAAAGGCTGTTGAAAACATGCATTTTCTTGCCAGCCCCGGACAGGCACAGGGTTTCGATATGAATATGCGCGCCTGCGTTAACCTCGTCCAAATGGCGGATATGGGTTTCGGCGGTGAAATAGCTGCCACCGCTGGCGATGTAATCCTGATCACAGCCCATCAGTTCCATGAAACGGTCTGTGGCTTTGCTGAAAGCCTCAAGATAGCGCGCCTCGTTCATGTGGCCGTTATAGTCGGTCCAATCCACGGGCACGACGCGATCAAGCGTGCGCACGGGTTGCGCATAGTCGATCTTGGCGGCGTCTGGCTGCAACCGCTGATCATGGGCTGACAACACCTTGCCCGCGCCCCAGCCTTGCGCCTTGAGCGCGCGCATCATGGCCACCAGATTGTTATCACGCACGATTTCCAGATCACGCGGTTTTAGATCCCCCGATTGCACGTCACATTGCTCGCCCACCATTTCGACAAAGTCATCCGTCAATTCGGGCACATCCATCAGCTTGGTCCATGGCCATTTCAGGCACGGCCCGAACATCGCCAGCATGGCGCGCATGCCACCTTCGCCACCGGCAAGATGAAAGGTCTGCATCGTGCCCATCTGCGCCCAGCGCAATCCGGGGCCAAAGGCAATCGCGGCATCCAGTTCTTCGGCAGTGGCAACCTCGTCCTTCAGCAGCCACAGGGCTTCGCGCCACAGGGCTTCTTGCAGGCGATCCGACAGGAAACCCTCGATCTCGACCCGGCAATGCAAAGGGTGCATGCCAAGTTCGGCGTAGGTCTGTTTGGCCCATTCGATATGTTTGGCGTCGGTCTGTTTGCCGCCGACCAGTTCAACCAATGGCAGCAAATAGACCGGGTTGAACGGATGCGCCACAATCAGGCGACCGGGGTGGTCAAGCTTGGCCTGCAAATCGGTCGGCATGATACCGGACGTTGACGAGGCGATGATGCCGCTGGTGTTCACGGCCTCAATCTCGGCGTAGACCGCGTGTTTGATGTCCAACCTCTCTGGCACAGCCTCAACGATCAAACTGGCGCCCTTGGCGGCCTCACCGATTGAGGTACAGAACGTCAGTTGGCCTTCGTTTGGCAGGGCCACATCGGACAGGCCGGGCAACGAACGGCGAGCATTGTCCAACACAGCGGCGATCTTACGCTCGGCTTGCGGATCGGGGTCTGAGATTTTCACGTCCCATCCGTTCAGCAGAAACCGCGCAGCCCAGCCGCCACCGATTACACCACCGCCAACAATCGCTGCTTGTTTGGTCATTCCATTCATCCTTGGTTCAGTATTGCGCCCGGGGGAAAGAGGGCCGGCATTTCACCGGCCCACTATTTTCAAACCGGCGCGCGTTTGGTCAGGCTGAGTTTTGCACGCACTTCGTCCGGGCCAATCACCCGCGCGCCCAGATTTTCAACGATGGTCACAGCGCGTTCAACCAATTGGTCATTGCGTGCAAACACACCCTTTTCGAGCATCAGGTTATCTTCAAGCCCGACGCGCACATTTCCGCCTGCCAGAACCGAGGCTGCCACATAAGGCATCTGATTGCGACCCAGCCCAAAGGCCGAAAACGTCCAGTCATCCGGCACGTTATTCACCATCGCCATAAAGGTATTCAGGTCATCCGGCGCGCCCCACGGCACCCCCATGCACAGCTGGACAAGTGCGGGGCCTTTCAGCGCGCCTTGTTTTACCAACTCTTTGGCGTACCAAAGATGGCCGGTGTCAAAAGCCTCAATCTCGGGCATGACACCCATTTCGGTCATCATTGTGCCCATGGCGGTCAACATGCCGGGCGTGTTGGTCATCACGTAATCAGCTTCGGCGAAATTCATCGTGCCGCAATCAAGTGTGCAGATTTCCGGCATGCATTGGCGCACATGTTCAACCCGCTCGGACGGGCCGACCATGTCAGTGCCGTTTTGTGACAACGGCAAAGGGTTTTCACCGCCGTTGAAAATAATGTCGCCGCCCATGCCTGCGGTTAGGTTCAGAACCACATCGGTTTCAGCGTCGCGAATGCGGTCTGTCACTTCGCGGTAATAATCCAGCCGCCGGGATGGAACGCCGGTTTCAGGGTCGCGCACATGGCAATGCACGACTGCGGCGCCAGCCTTGGCGGCTGCGATTGCGCTGTCGGCGATTTCTTTTGGGCTGCGTGGCACATTCGGGCTGCGGTCTTGAGTTCCGCCAGACCCTGTGACAGCACAGGTGATGAAAACTTCGCGGTTCATTTCCAAGGGCATTGTGATGTCTCCGATTATTGGGCGAGTCGCTGTTAAATAGCATGGCGCGGGTTGCGACTTGTCACTTTGCACATTACGAACAATACTTGATGAAACCCGAAGAAAATATATTTGTGCGGGACCCTGCCCCGCTGGCCATCGGCATATTGATTCTGCCTGACAGCAATATGCTGTCGTTGGCGGCCTGTGTCGATCCCTTGCGGGCGGCCAATCGCCGGGCGGGCAAGGCGGTTTTTTCCTGGCATCTGACCTCGCCTGATGGGGGCGAAATCACCCTCACATCAGGAATTGATATAACGACCACCCGGCTGGACAGCCGCCCGGATTTTGACGCCCTGATCGTCGTTGCAGGGTTTAACCTGACCGAGCTTGCGACCCCGTCGCTGATCCGCCGTTTGCGCGATGTCGCCCCCAGAATGCGCGCCATTGGTGGTGTTGATGGTGGTGGCTGGATATTGGCGCGCAGCGGCCTATTGGACAATCAGACCGCAACCACCCATTGGGAAGACCTAGAGGAATTCGCTGATGTGTTCCCGCGCATCAACGTCGTGCGCGATCGGTTTACGATATCGGGGAAATATTTCACCACAGGCGGCGCATCACCGGCGATTGACATGATGCTGCACCTCATCCGCAGCCGTCACGGCGCACGACTGGCCGAGGCCGTGGCAAGCGCGTTTATCTATGAAACCGTGCAGACGCCATCAGCCCCGCAAGCACCTGTATCAACCGCACGCCTGCAACGCACCGCGCCCAAAGTCGCAAGGGCCATCGAAATCATGGGCGCGGCACTAGAGGACCCGCCACCGTCAGCCAAAATCGCCAAGATGGTTGGTTTATCGACGCGCGGACTGGAAATGCTGTTTCAAAAGCAGATCGGCCAGTCGCCCGGCGCGTTTTTCTTAAGCTTGCGCTTGCAAGAGGCACGGCGATTGGCATTGGACACAGCGTCGGCGGTACAGGTGATCGCATTGCGCACTGGCTTTACCTCGCAAGCCGTGTTTGCCCGCGCCTTTAAGCGGGATTTTGGCATGTCCGTGCGGGACCTGCGGGCATTGCATCGCCGCTAATTCCGTTTGGTTTGCGCCTCGGGTCTTCGCCCTTAAATCGGCATCGGATAGGTCCGGTAAACCTGTTGAATATCGGCCAGAACCTCATCTGACAGGCGCAATTCCACCGCTTGCAATGCAGTTTCCAATTGGGGCTGCGTGGTTGCCCCGAAGATTGCCGAGGCCATGAAGGGCCGGGTTGAACACCATGCCAGCGCCATTTGAACCGGATGCAGCCCGTGCTTGCGTGCAACTGCAAGATAGCCATCAACCGCAGGCCAGACATGGGGTGTTATCCGCCCGCCAAGATCATCGGAAAAGCTACGGCGCGACCCTTCCGGCACGGTGTCGGGCGCATATTTCCCGCTTAGCAAACCCGTTGCGACAGGCGAAAAGGCCAGCAGGCCAACGTTTTCATTATGGGCCAGTTCCGCCAGATCAAGATCGAACAATCGGCACAGCAACGAATATTCGTTCTGGATTGACACCACCCGCGGCAATCCCTGATCTTCGGATATTCGCAGCCATTGCGCGGTGCCCCATGCACTTTCGTTGGACAGGCCGAAATGGCGAATTTTTCCAGCATCAACCAATGCCTGAACGGCTTGAAGCACATCGCCCATATGATCAATAACCTCGGCTTTGTCCTGCCCGGTTGCGTCAAACGTCCAGTTCTGACGAAACATATACGAGCCACGATTGGGCCAATGCAGTTGATAAAGATCAATGTAGTCGGTGCGCAGACTTTTTAGCGAACTATCAACCGCCATCCTGATCGTCTTGCTGGAAATCGGCGCGCCGTCGCGCACATTCTGATGCCCGGCCCCTGATGCTTTGGTTGCCAACAACACCTGATCGCGCCGCCCGCTTTTCGCCACCCATTGACCGATGATCCGTTCGGTATCGCCTTGGGTCTTTTTCAAAAGCGGGTTGGTTGGGTACATTTCGGCGGTGTCGATGATGTTGACGCCGTATTCCAAGGCTGTGTCGATCTGGCGAAAGGCGTCATTCGCCGAGGTTTGCGTGCCCCAAGTCATTGAACCAAGGCACAATTCGCTGACCTCTAATCCGGTACGTCCAAGGGGGTTTTTTCGCATGATGGATCCTGTTCATTTGTGGAACGGCCATCTGTACCCACCCCCCGGCCAAGCGCAAGGGGGTGGGGTTTTGTCAGATCAGTTTTGCGCAATCAGGGGCGCACATAGGCGTAGCCCTGTTCCTGCAAATCAACCAGACGCACAACGCCCGAGGTCACCATTGTTGCCTCGTCCAGCAGGGCCAGTTCTTTGCCGGCCTTCTTGCTCATCTTGCGATGGGTGTTGCCGCAGGCCGAAAAGCTCAGGTTTTCCATTTCAAGCGACATCACCGAAATCCGGTCAGAGACGGTGCTTTTGCCTTTAAGATACATCGTCAGACCGGGGCCATAGGCGACCATTTCAATGACGACTTTGTCACCTTGGGATTCGTAGTATTTGGTGACGTTGACCGCGTTGTTCAGTGCCATATTCTGCACTTTCGGGTCTGCCTGATCCACGTGGAAGGCGATATAATGTGTCTTGCCTTCGGCATGGGCGATCTGTCCGACCAGCAGCAAGGTGGTCAGAGTCGCGGCCAATATTGCTAGAATTCTTTTCATTTTTCTTCCCCGTTTTATGGTTTTTGTTGGATGCAAGTATTCAGATTTATGCATTTTATTATGCGTGCATTCAACCTTCTTACGTTCAACCCAGCGTTATCTGAAAGGTTTCCGTTATTTCGACTTGAGGACAAACAGTGAACGTTCTAGACTGTCTTTATGACACAACCCTTGCTGACCCGTCGCCCACATCGCACAGACCCAGGCCTGCCCTTTTTGGCGAACCTGACACTGGCACCGGCACGTATCCATGAATTTTGCGGCCCGTCGCGGCGCACGCTGGCCCAAATTCTGGCCCGCATGATGCCCAATGCGGACGGCCCGGTATTCTGGATCAGCCCGGCATGGCAACAGGACCGGCTGCACGGCGAGGGGCTGGCCGATCTTATAGATCCCGGCCGCGTCACCTTTGTGACGCCAAACCGCCCCGAAGACCTGCTTTGGTCGATGGAAGAGGTCCTGCGTTCCGGTTGCGTGCCGCTGGTGCTGTGCGAATTGCCCGCAGCACCTAGCCTGACCTCTGTGCGGCGCCTGCATCTGGCGGCCCAGACCGCCGCGCAGGAGAAAAAGCAAAAACCCCTTGGGGTGCTTTTACTTCCAGCCGAAGGTGGCGCGCAGGGGGTCGAAAGCCGCTGGCACATGCAGCCCACCCTTCAGGACGGGCAATATTGTTGGCATCTGGAACGCCGCCGCGCACGAATGGCACCCCCCAAAGCCTGGCAAGTGATGCGCAACAGGCAAGGATTTGTTCTGAACGATGCCCCGAATTCCCCCGACCAGAACATCGCCGCCATGGCTGTCTGAGGCAAACACGACAAGCGAGCGCCTGACTTAACCCGCAAAAACCCGCTGCAAAAACGCGATCCCGTCATCATGGGCGCGGCGCGCCAGCGCGGTGTCGAAATAGTCAAAGGCATGCACCCCACCGGGATACCAGATGGTTTCAGCCTCAGACCCTGCCGCCGCCCATCTTGCCGCCATAAACAAAGTGTCATCCATCAGCGGATCATACGTGCCGCATTGGAACAAAGCGGGTGGCATACCGCGCAGATCTCCATATAGCGGCGAGGCCAGCGGGTTATTCAATTGGTCAGCCGGGATGCCCAGATTTCCTGAAAACCATTCAATCGTCGGTGTGGACAGGATCAACTTGCGCGCGCCCCAATTCGCCACCGAGGGCGTCATCGTCATATCATACGCCCCGTAAGTCATCAAAGCCCCGCTGAACCGATCAAGCGCACCCTCAGCCGCCATACCCAACAGCGTCGTCACAGCCAGATGCGCGCCGGCACTTTCGCCGCCAATAACGATCTTATCGGTCTGAAACCGCGCCTCGGTCACATCCAGCAACCAGCGTGCTGCCGCCGCGCAATCCTCGACACAGGCGGGCCACGGGTTTTCCGGCGCAAGGCGGTACTCAACGGAAACCGTCGCACAGCCGGTTCGCGACACAAGATTTTTCATCCGGTGGTCCTGATGCCAAGGCCGCCCGATCGTCCAACCGCCGCCGTGAATGTGTAAAAACACCCCGGTTGGCGGCCTTTCTGGCATCAGAATACGAACGCGCCCCGGCCCGCCGGGGGCTGGCGGAATGTCGATTTCTTTAACCTCAGGCAAGGCCGGATGAAACGGAAACGCGCCGACGCCTTCGTCGCGGGCTTTGCGCGATATTTCAGGGGGCACTTCGTGTGCTGCAGGCATGTCCGCCAACCGGGTCTCAAGATCGGCCACAAAGGCCGCGGTTTCAGCATCAACAAGTGAAGGGTCAAAAGGGTTTTGCGGCATGGCATCCTCGTTTCAAGTCGCGGCAACTTTGTCCTGTCGGGCGGCGCGTATCAACCGGGAAAACCTGACGCAGGGCAAAAACACGCTGGCCTTTTTCTGCACCATGCGAAACCATGGCCCAAACCAGACAAGGCCCGCACCATGCCCATCCGACCCGTCAGACACTGTGATTACACCGCTATCCTTGAATTTTGGAACCCGATCATTCGCAACACGGATGTGACCTTCAATTCCGTGGAAAAGACGCGGGCAAGCCTATCTGACGAACTGGATGAAAAGGCCGCGCAGGATCGCCCGTTTCTGGTTGCCGAAGATGGCGGCGAAATCTTAGGCTTTGCCACATATGGCCAGTTTCGCGGCTCAAACGGATATGCCCGCACGATGGAAAACACCATCGTTTTGCCACCAAAAGCGCACGGCAAAGGGCTGGGCCGACAGTTGATGGTTGCGATCGAGAATCACGCGCGTCGGCGTCATATTCATTCAATGATTGCGGGCGTCAGCCACCGCAACCCGGACGGCATCGCCTTTCACGCAGCCGTCGGTTATGTCGAGGTCGCGCGCCTGCCCGATGTTGGCTATAAGTTCGGGCAATGGTATGATCTTATTTTGATGCAGAAAATCCTGTAACCCCGCCGAAATCGGCAAACACTGAGCAGACAATGTCCCTTTGGTCCCGAATCGCTGACGCAGTTTCCGCCCTTGCACAGGGTGAAAGCCTCAGCCACGTTTTTGAAAAACTGCGCACGCCGCCGGAACGCTCGGTCGCGTTCGCCATTGCTGTAATCGCACTTGGTGCTAAAATGGCCAAAGCGGATGGGCAGGTCACCAAAGACGAGGTGACAGCGTTCCGTGAGGTTTTTCATATCCCTAAGGAAGAAGAGGCACAGGCAGCCCGGGTGTTCAATCTGGCCCGCACCGACATCACGGGCTACGAAACCTATGCACGCTCCATCGCCACAATGTTTCAAGGCAATGCGCCCGTGCTAGAGGATTTGCTGGAAGGCTTGTTTTTCATCGCGATGGCGGATGGCGAATATCACCCGAAAGAGGATGATTTCATCCATTCCGTCGCGAATATTTTTGGCCTGAGCGATCGCAGGTTCAGAACATTGCGCACAAGATTTGCCCCTGATGCAGCACCTGATGCCTATGCAGTTCTGGGCGTTGATCCCGATACGAATATCGCAGAAATTCGTACCGCTTGGCGAAAGGCCGTGCGCGAAACCCACCCCGACCAAATGTTGGCGCGCGGTGTGCCTAAAGAGGCCGTGAACCTTGCCACCCGCAAGCTGATCGCCATCAACAATGCCTGGGAACACATCCAGGCCACCCATCCGTAATGCGCATCGCCACCTATAACGTCGAATGGTTCGCCAGCCTGTTCAGCAAAAACGACAGGCTTTTAACCGATGGAAAATGGTCAGGCCGCCACAACATAACCCGCGCCCAACAGATCGAGGCGATTGCCAAAGTGCTGACCGCCGTTGACGCCGACGCAATTTTGATTGTCGAGGCCCCAAACAGCGGCCACAAGCAGTCATCGACCCGCGCGTTGGAACGGTTCGCCAAAACCTTTGATCTGCGGACCACTCGCGCCGTTGGCGGTTTCGCCAACGAAACCCAGCAAGAACTTACCCTGATGTACGACCCGGCGGCACTGACAGCGCGCCATGATCCAAAAGGCGACACCAAGGACAGCCACCAGCCCGACGCCGCACCCCGGTTTGACACCACTTTGCGCATGGACCTGAACATCGACGCAACGTTTGAAACCGTCACGTTTTCAAAACCCCCAATTGAGGTCGAACTGACACCGCTGGGCGGCACACCTATCCGGCTGATCGGCGTTCACGTCAAATCTAAGGCGCCGCATGGTGCTAAAAACCTGAAAGAACAGGTACGCATTTCCATCGAAAACCGCCGCAAACAGTTGGCGCAATGCATTTGGATACGCCGCCGTGTGGATACGCATCTGGCAGCGAATGAACCTGTAATCGTGCTTGGTGATTTGAACGACGGGCCGGGGTTGGACGAATACGAGCATCTTTTCGGCCATTCCGGGGTGGAAATCGTCATGGGGTGTGATGGCGAAGACAGCAAAATGCTTTATGATCCTCACGCCTTTGCGGCGATGGCAGCACGGACGGCATCAGGCCCGGCGACGTCACGGTTTTACATCAAACCCCGGCGCGCCTATCTGAATGCTTTGTTGGATTACGTCATGGTATCGCCCGATCTGCGGCCACAGACCGAGGGCTGGGAAATCTGGCATCCTTTTGATAATCCGGCCTGTTACGGCAATATTGAACTACGCGAGGCCTTGTTGGCGGCGTCCGATCATTTTCCAGTCACGCTTGATTTCACCCCTGAGCCCTTGAAATCGCACAAATAATTATTAGATTCAAAGTAACAGAAGTGGCCGCATAAAGGCGCGGCGGCTCTGTCGCCTGAGTTCTTCGCCCGCTACACCGAATAACAAAGGCTGATGCGCCTTGAAGTCCCCCCTTGCCTGCCCTTATGTCATTGACTGAAAACTCAGACATAAGGCAGGCAAACGCATGTTCACACTTCCCTTTCTCGCCCCTCAAATCACCCGCGACAAAGCCGAAACCGGCAGTGGTGAATTTGGCGACCTGCCGGAATGGAACCTCGACGATCTGTACCCCTCATCCGACGGCCCTGAGATAACACGCGACCTTGATTGGCTGGAAGGTGAATGCGCTGCATTTGCTGCCGATTACGCCGGAAAACTGGCAGGGCTAAGTGGCGACGAAATGCTGACTTGTATTCATCGCTATGAGAAAATCCAATCTATCGCCGGGCGGATCATGTCCTTTGCCGGATTGCGGTATTACCAAAACACAATCGACGCGGATCGCGCCAAGTTCATGGCAGACATGCAGGGCGCAATCACGGATATGTCCACGGCCCTCGTGTTCTTTTCGCTTGAAATGAACCGGATCGAGGACGCAACGCTTGCAGCGATGCTGGCTGCGAATTCGGATCTGGCCCGCTATCGCCCGGTGCTGGATCGCATGCGCGCCATGAAACCCTATCAGCTGTCTGATGAACTTGAAAAATTCCTGCATGATCAATCAGTTGTCGGCGCCACGGCGTGGAACCGGCTGTTTGATGAAACCACTGCGGCCCTTACTTTTGACGTGGATGGCGAGGAACTGAACCTTGAAAGCACGCTCAACCTGCTGACGGACGCTGACCGTGCCAGACGTGAAAAAGGTGCCCGCGCGGTCGCTGCGGTATTTGCAGAAAACCTGCCACTTTATGCCCGGATCACCAACACACTGGCCAAGGAAAAAGAGGTTGAGGATCGTTGGCGTACCCTGCCGACGCCCCAGGCATCGCGCCATCTGGCCAATGATGTGGAACCCGAAGTGGTCGAGGCGCTCCGCAACGCCGTGGTCGCTGCCTATCCAAAACTGTCGCACCGTTACTATGCGCTTAAGGCGAAATGGCTGGGGCTGGAAACGCTGGAAGTCTGGGACCGGAACGCGCCGCTGCCGCAAGATGACGCAACACTTGTTGACTGGCCAACTGCCCGCAAAACAGTGATGGAGGCTTATGCCGATTTCGACCCCGAAATGGCGAAAATTGCCGAACCTTTCTTTGACCTCGGCTGGATAGACGCTGCGACCAAACCCGGCAAGGCCCCCGGCGCATTTGCCCATCCTACTGTCACTGACGCCCACCCCTACGTGATGCTGAATTACCTTGGTAAACCCCGCGATGTCATGACATTGGCGCATGAACTTGGCCACGGGGTGCATCAGGTGTTGGCGGCGGATCAGGGTGAATTGCTGTCTTCGACCCCATTGACGCTGGCCGAAACCGCCAGTGTGTTCGGTGAAATGCTGACATTTCGCAAATTGCTGTCAGAAGCACCTGATCAGGCCACCCGCAAAACGCTGCTTGCCGGCAAGGTCGAGGATATGATCAACACCGTGGTCCGCCAGATCGCGTTTTATGATTTTGAATGCAAGCTGCATGCGGCCCGAACAGATGGCGAACTGACCCCGGACGCGATCAATGCGTTGTGGATGTCGGTGCAGGGTGAAAGCCTGGGGCCGGTTTTCAATTTCATGGACGGATATGAAACGTTCTGGGCCTATATCCCGCATTTCATCCACTCGCCTTTTTACGTCTATGCATACGCCTTTGGCGACGGTTTGGTGAACGCGCTTTATGCGGTCTATGAGGAAGGTGAACCGGGTTTTCAGACAAAGTATTTCGACATGCTGAAGGCAGGCGGATCAAAACATCACAAGGAACTGCTGGCCCCATTTGGCCTTGATGCATCTGACCCGAAATTCTGGGACAAGGGATTGTCCATGATCTCGGGCATGATCGACGAACTGGAAGCGATGGAGGCTTAGGCGTACCTGAAACACGCCGCCTGAGTTTGATAAGTCGCAGGGCAAAGCATCTCGTGCAAAGCTCGGGGGGGGCTGGCGGTTGTCGTTGGCCCGCCGGAAGAACGCGCAAACCTTTATGCGCAAGAAGGGGCACGCCACAAAAACCTTTGGATGACGGCTTTAATCATCTAGGCCCGGTTAGGTGTGTACCGCCCGTAGCCCGATTTGGTTATCAGGCCGTCCTTCACCAAAAGCCCAAGCGCGCGATATGTGGCCTCGGGCGTTAGATCGAGTGTGGAGGCGAATTCGGTTATGTTTTCGCCCAGCCAACCGTCGCAAAACGCCGCCCAAACACGATCTTTGGCGGGTTTGATGGACATCAATTCAATCCGGCGCCTGTAAAGCTGAAGCTGTTTGGACAATCTTTCGATATATATCAGCGAGAATTCCGGATTTGATGAAAGGGCATCAAGACAATCTGGCTTTTCGAGACGGACAAGAACGCTGTTACGATCGGCAACGCAATCACAGTGATAATTGGGGGTAAAAAGCGACGCTTCGGCCACGAAATCACCCGGGGATGCCTGAAATAGTGTCACGGGTTGGCCGCTTTCTGTATGGCGAACCAACCTGATTTTGCCTTTTTGTAGGAAATACATCGAATGGGCTGTAGCGCCCTGATGGAAAACAAACCCGCCAGACTGGGTTCGGACAATGTGCCGTTCAGAAATATCGAGGCGGTCAAATGGGGCGGGGAGCGTGGGAAATTTGTCTAACATGATTTCAATCATAGTTGAATTCACCGTAGACGGATAGGTTCAGCAAAACAGATAAGGAATACCTATGAAACTTCCCCTAAAGACTGCCGGAATTCTGCTGCTCTTTTCATTCACAACCGGACCAGCAATCGCCCAATCCAGCCCTAGCCATTCGACGACGATGCAGCATTCGCAGCATTCGCAGCATAGTGAGGGCGCGGAAATGCTGGTTGTCAACGAACCGGGTCAGGGTGCTTTCGCTTCAATTGCCGAGATCGTGAAAATCCTTCGCAACGATCCGGGAACAAACTGGAAGCACGTAGATATCAACGGTTTACGGATGCATTTGATCGACATGGATGCATTGATCACCGAAACCAACGTCGTCCAGTCAAACACTGACAACGGTGTTAAGATGACGATCAGCCTTGCGGGGCGTGGGGGTGAAGCGGCGTCGCGTATGGTCCCGGCACATGGTCCGGTTCTGAGTGGCGAAACCGGCTGGCATAGTGATTTTGAGGTCGGCGAGACATCCTTGATTTGGATTGTAAGCTCAGACGCGGACGCGCAGGTCATTCAGGCCTTAGGGTTTTATGGTTTGATGGCTGTTGGCGACCATCATGCCCCGCATCATTTGGGACTTGCCCAAGGAAAAATGGTGCACTGAACTTTGGTCTACCGTGCATTGCCGCATTTGTCGCAGTTGACCTTCCCCCTACTGGAATACCGATTTCCACTGATAACGCGCATTCATTGACCTGGAAGGACAAGATTTGAAACCTGAACACACAAGAAGAGGATTTCTTTTAGGAACCAGTGCACTTGCACTATCCGCCGCCGCGTTGAACTGGGCAGATGCCAGCGCGCAAAGCCGGTATTCGTTCGACACCGCTGTTGCCATCCCGCCGCTATACAACGGCAGGATCGAAGGCGATGTCAGAGTTTTCGATCTGAACCTCCAAAGCGGCCAAACAGAGTTTTTTGCAGGCTTAAAGACAGACACCAACGGAATTAACGGGAGTTTTCTTGGACCGGTTTTGCGGATGCGGTCTGGTGAAACCGTCCGAATGAATGTCAAAAACGGGCTGACGTTTGATTCAACCTTGCATTGGCACGGTATGAACCTACCTGCCAAAGCTGATGGTGGACCGCATCAAATCATCCAACCACAACAGACATGGTCGCCCGAGTTCACGGTTCATGAAGCCTCGTCAACCACGTGGTATCACTCGCATCAAATCCACGCGACGGCGTCGCAGGTTTGGTCGGGGCTTGCCGGGATGATTATTATTGACGACGACGCGTCCGCAGAATTGGGTTTACCGAACGAATATGGTGTCGATGATATTCCACTGGTCGTTCAGGATCGGCGGTTTTACCGTGATGGGTCCATGCCTTATGAACGATCAATGCACGATGAAATGGCTGGCATGATGGGGAATGTTCCCTTGATCAATGGCACCGTTCTGCCGTATTTTGCCGTTTCAAATAGCAAATTGCGATTGCGTCTGCTCAACGGCGCAAATGCCAGTATATACAACTTGGCGTTTACGGATGGGCGCAAGTTCACACAGATCGCCAGCGATGGTGGTTTACTTCCGGAACCGGTCCAGATGTCCCAACTTCGCCTTGCCCCGGGCGAGCGCGCGGAAATCGTCGTAGATTTCATCGCAAATGAGAAAGTTATATTGCAAAGCGCAGGCACATCCAGAGGGTCCGGAATGGGCATGATGATGCAAGAGCAAAACCCTAGATTTGATTTGATCGAGTTTAGAACCGGCGAGGCCCTGTCGCCCTCTGCGGATATTCCGCCAAAACTTGCCGATTTACCCCCAGTGTCAGAAAATGACGCCACACGGACACGTCGGTTTCTGCTTGAAATGCCGGGAATGGGTCCAATGCGGATGTTGGGATTGGGCAGTGGATTCAACATCAACGGGCAATCCATGGACATCGGGCGCATAGATGAAGTGGTGAAAATTGGTGAAACTGAGATTTGGGAAATCGAAAATGCGGGGCCGATGACCCATCCGTTCCACATCCACAATACGCAATTTCGCATTCTTGATCGTGATGGTCGAAAACCAGAGCCGAATGAATCCGGTCTCAAAGACACGGTCGTTGTCAGCCCCGGCGAAATCGTCCGTCTATTGGTTCGGTTTGACAATTATACAGATCCGGAACGGCCCTACATGTACCATTGTCATATTTTAGAGCACGAAGATGCAGGCATGATGGGGCAGTTCACTGTGGTCTAATTAGCGGCTGTTAAACCCATATTCGCTGCCGGTTTCGACACGGTGCGTTCTGATATCTGAGCGCGGCAGCTTTGCCGTCCTTATCACTGTCAGTCGAAATCGCCACGCCAAAGGGACTTTCATTTATTAAGGAGTAGCCCAGAACGCCCACACGCGCTAAGTTTAGACATGCGTAGAAACAGAATTGCATTGTCTGTTCGGTGGTTTTTAACTGGGTTTGTTGTCGCTTGTTTGCCAGCCCAGGTTGTTTTCGCGCAGGACGTCCAAGGGGTGTTTCGCACAGACACGCCGACAATAGTCGTTTTCGATCAGGAAGGCCGTCCCGGTAAATGGGCACTGACCGCCGCGCCCAAAATCGATATCGTGAAACGAATCCTCGATGGGTTTTCTGGCGTTTTGGCGGGCCGCACTGACGTTTCGTTCATGCGCGCGTCAACGGGAACAAGCGGTGATCCGAACGCTGATTGCAACGCGTTCAAGATTGACTATCCGCTTGATACGAACCCCAGTCCGGCGGACATCAGTGCGTTTGCGCGCAGCTTTGCCGCCGATGGACATCAGGTGGCACCAAGTGCGGCGCTGGAAAAAGCGGTTGTCGATTTACAGGCGATCGGTGGCGGCAGGGTTGTTTATTTCACGGACGGGGTAACCAGTTGTCGCGATGATCCATTGTGGATCGCAGAACAAAGCGGACCGGACGTGGCGATTGACATCGTGGCCATCGGCAAGGCTGAACGGCTGCATTCTTTGGCGGAACTTGCACTGGCTTCGGGCGGAAATTTCTACCTGATCACGTCGCCCAAAGACCTTGCCAAACTAGGCGGACCGATGATTGACGAGGTGCTGCCTGATGGTGGCAGTTCCGGCACGATAAAGGTTGGGGACACACCGCCCGGTGAATTGCCACCATTGGCTGGCGAAGGCGGTGAGACTGCATCGAGCGACCTGAGCGGGCCATTGTTTGCCGGAAATAACAGCGGTGGTGCGTTTAGTCGGATCGATACAGGGGTCGAAAGTTGTCCAGCCTTTGATCTGCTGAGCCGCAATCTGTTGGATTATTCCAAAGGTATAGACCCGGGCGAAACATCACCTGTGCCCGACCCGGTCGCGCTCGTCTTCATTCTGGACGCCAGCGGATCAATGGCGGCGCGGCAAGCGGGAAGAACCAAAATGGCAATCGCGAAAGAGGCGCTTGGCGCTGCTGTGACCGGGATAGACGGTGCCAATGTCGTGACTTCGCTCTGGGCGTATGGCTTTGATACGCGCTTGGCCAAAACCGCCGAAGCGAGCTGCCCCAACACCCAGGAAATCGTGCCGTTTGCACGCAACCAATCGCGACGGGTTGCGCGCACGGCAAACGCGTTAACCGCATATGGCTACACACCGCTTGCCGCATCGCTGGCGGCCGTCGGGGAAAGCCTGCAATCGGTACGGGCTTCGCGGCGCATTGTTGTTCTGATAACCGACGGCGAAGAAACCTGCGGCGGCGATCCGATCGCGGTGGCGGCGCATCTTTCCGGCACCGGTGTCGCGGTTTCGACCTATGTTGTCGGCTATGATCTTGATGCTGAACAACGTAAACAACTTGAAGCAGTGGCCGAGGCTGGCGGTACAGATTATCTGGACGCTGCCGACAAAAATGCACTTGCCGGGGCGTTGAAGGAGATCGTTGAATTCGCCGTCGAAAAGACGGTTCGCATCGCGCCAAGTTGCGAAAACCCCATTCAGGGCGGGCTGACACCTGAAACTGCGACGCCGTTGCCGCCCGGCATTTACACGTTGGGCGAACTGCTGGACCGTGGCACCTACCGCTATTACCGGGTCGCCACAAATGAGGGGCAGCGCGGTGTCGTTCGCGGACTGATACAGTCGCAGCAATATGTGAACGGAGACGACGGCCCAAAGGAAAGTGCGTCGGCGCCTACCGCGATGACGATTGAAATGCTTTCCCCGGATGGCAGCCCGACGGCGGCGCAATCAGCGCGCGGCGCGGGTATTCCGGGAACCGCATTCGATGCGACCTTTGTTGATACCGAAGGCAATGGGTTCATCTTTGGCATCGGCGACAATTACCGGCTGATGTCACCGGATGCGCTGTTTGAGGTTTCAGTGGTGCCCTTTGCCGACGGCGCTGGCGGCGACGCAGGTGACGATCCCAAAGGCGAGGATTTTGCCACAATATCGGGGGGTGGCCCGTCGGAAGGCCATGTTGGCAACGAAGACTTCGGCGATCTCTGGCGCTACGTGGTCGACACACCCGCCGATCTGACAATCTCTGTCAGCTTTGAGAACCCCGATTTCCGCTATCGTATATCGGTTTATGATGAGGCGTCCGGAAAACGGATCGGCAGATCAACCAAAGGCCAAGTCAGCGTGTCAGCCACTGGGACGATCCGGTTGCTGATAGAAAACCGCACACCGAAGACAAGGCCGCTGTTTTCGCCTTATATGATAGATGTGAAACATGATTAAGGTCTGGATATGCACACTGTTTCTGGCCGTGGCATCACCCGCTTTCGGGCAGGATCTGCGAAATGCGTCCATCAGCTATCTTGACGAAGTTCTTGCGGCGGCTACCGCACAGTCGACACTTGGAAACCGCGAAACCGCACCGGAATTCCTCGACCTGATTGACGACGACCAACGCTGGATGAACCCCGTTATCAAACCCGGTATCGGAATGGTTATGGGCCATATTGCCTTGTTCGGGGCTGAAGGTTTTACCGTTGGCAAGCCGCAGTTTGCCAAAGACGCGGCGCGGGTTCCGGTCATAATGAGGTATCGCGAAACGCCGGGTTTTGAATGGTCGGTTGCGGTCGATTTCATCCGCGTGCACGGCGAATGGAAACTGCGCGCGATACGGCTTCTTCAACGGCGGCCCTTGTCAACGACTGCCGACCCCGAAATCGTTCTGAAGGCTTGGTTGAGCGACCTGATCGCAGCCTCTGAGCGTCGCAATGCGCTGGCTGAGCAATCCTGGCTTTACGAAAACCTGAACCAATATTGGGCGCTTGGCGGGGGCTATTGGCGGCGCCAGCCAGATTGCACTTTGACCGAACGCGCTGCTTGTCTGACGGCCAGGGCTTCGGCCAGCGGACTTTGGGCGGCAGCGATCCTGGATCGTGACAAAACGATCAATCTGGAAGATTTTTCCTTAACGCGTGATGGCGCACAAGGCACGATCCTTGTGGAAATCCCAAGGCGTACCACTGTTAGTCGGCAGCAATTCGCAGTGACCCTGAAAAAAGACCGCCGCCACGGTTGGCAAATCGCCACGCTCAAGCGGCTGGACGAGACGACAGAACCAGCGCCTGCCGAAGTCTCCGCTGATACATCCAGCGGCGAAAAACTTGTTCGATCACTGGTAGACGCCTTATTGGGCGAGGACGCGCCGACAACGGCCCAGCTGTTGGCCAACCCGGATATCCTTGCGCCTTATTTCGCAGAAACACGCGAAGGACGCAAAGCGATGGCGAGGTTCCTTTCGATGTCGTCAATCGTGACCGCCATTGGGGCCGATCCGGACCAAGCAGAGATCGAAGATTTGGGCAGCAACCGCCTACGGCTCAGGTTTATGGGCAGCAGAATACCAACATTCGCACCAGTATTGATCATCATCGGAACAGACGAAGGTGCCAAAATCGCGGGGATCGAGAACCAATGACGTCTAACCGTCTGACATCATCATTGCTGGCACTTTTGCTAGGCGTCCTGCCTGCAAACGCAGAGGTTCTGGAAAGCACCCACGCCACGATCACCTTTGAGGCAGAAAGCGCGACGGCTGCGTTGATTGTCGCGGATCATGTGGATCAGATCTATGGCGAGATGTTCATTTTCTTCAGCCAAATCGGCGGCATGAACCCGTCGCCGCAGAAGGTGCCTATCGAGATTATGAATAACGCCGAGCTGACGGCATATCAGCTCGACGCTTTGGTGTCCGGTGGTCAAGAGCCACTGGCCATGACCGATGACGACGCGAATTTCACCATCAGTGTCGACCCTGATATGATCACCAGCCTCGATACGCTGAAAACAACCATAACGCATGAATTGTTCCACCACCTTTCATATCGATCCGGCGTCGTAGACAAAGCACAATTGTCGGCGCATGATTTGTGGTTAGTCGAGGGTACAGCGGAAATTGCTGAGTATTATTTCAACGCACCAAACACCCACAAACGCGCGCGAATGGAGAATTATCTATTTTTATCGGCGCGGCATCAGGCTGTCGGATTGCTTGACGCAGACCATTTTGCAGCACTTTTCGTTTTCTATCTTTGGCAGCAAGATCCCGGCAGCTTTCGTACCCTGATGACCCTTTACGGTGCGAGCAAAGACGGCGATGCGGTCGCCAGCCAAATGGGTCTGGACATGATGTGGGCCGACTTTACCAAGCTGATGTTCAACCGTGACCCGGTTTCACCGATCATTATCGAAGGCTCGCCTTTGCTTGCAACCGACGGAGAGAACCTGACCCCGAGCTTTGACGAAGCGTTGTATGACGTGCCTTCCGAAGGCGTTGTCAGTACCGATGTCGTTTTGCCTCCACTTAGCTGGCAACACGTAATGCTGAACATCGACGCGGATCTGGAATGGTTTCATGTGGTTTTTGGTGAATTGGCTGACGATCCTGAATTCGTCGTTCACGCCTATCTGAAAAAGAAGGGCGGCGATACCTATACCTATGAGGACTGGAGCGGTGAAAACACGCGCATGGTCTGCAATGTGGAAACCGGCCCCTGCGAAGGTGAAACACTGGATGACGTCCAGAAGATCGTGCTGATCATGGCCAATACTTCGCAATCATCAGATATGGAGGGCAAACTGGTCGCCGGTGGTCTGGCCAAGAAATGGAATCTGGCAGAGATGCAGGTCAGCCAGACCTTAATCGTACCGGCGTTGGATGAACTGACACTGGAATTTGGCACAAATGGCGGCATGCTGGTCAAATCTAAAGGGTGGTGGCTTAAATTCCCCACCAGCCATTTCCCCGGCAACACTTCGGCGCTGGCCTATAAATGGGTCAACCATGCCTGCCGTTTCAAAGGCTTCGTCAAATTCCGCCGCGAGATGGAGTCAGAGGAAATCGAATACGAAGACATTCAGGCCCGGATGAAATATACATGGCAAACTTCCCGCGTCGAAAAGGGCGGGTTGATCAACACCCCGTCTGGCTGGTGGTGCGATTTCAAAAAAGAATTGGTGGTTGCGGGAACCGTCGGCGGGCTTGCCAGCAGCGCCGCCGTTGCGCGAATTTTTACCAACCTTAATACGCGCGAATACCCGGCCAATTCTTTTGCTGGAAAGCTTTCAAATATCATGAAGGCAATGATGAGCCTTCAGGTAAGTCAGAGCGGCACAAAAGAGGTGGTGATGTACCACATCCTTGATGGGGTCGATGCCGGCAAATTGCAGGTGGAGATACAAGGCAACGTCAAAGCGTTTTTCTGGCCTGTTGAATGAGCACCCGCCTGCGGGATCAGGCCAAAGTCCCGTTCTTCTGGTCAATAGCTGCGCCAACAAGGGCATCAAAAATGCGCTGATGCGATGGGTCAATATGGACCTTTGTTTCCCAGCTCGAGACTATCTTTGCGAATGGTTATCAATTTCATTTACAGTTGCGAACAATTCTCATATTGAGTCTGAGGAGTGTAATTTTCCGTTTCTAAAGATCGGCCAGAATGAAGATAGTCGCAATGTTCATGGGTTTGTTGGGTGCCATTGCTCTGGCAACGACCGCGACCGCCCAAGACAATAAATTCAAGGCCGTCACGACATTTACGGTCATTGCAGATATGGCGCGCAATGTGGCCGGGGACGCGGCTATCGTCGAAAGCATCACCAAAGCAGGTGCAGAGATCCACGGCTATCAACCAACCCCGCGCGATATCATCCGCGCGCAGGACGCCGATCTGATCCTTTGGAATGGTCTGAACTTAGAACTGTGGTTCGAACAGTTTTTTTCCAACCTATCTGATGTGCCCAGCGCGACGCTCAGCGACGGCATTGAACCGATGGGCATCACAGAAGGTGAATATAACGGCAAGCCGAACCCACATGCATGGATGAGCCTGACAAGTGCCTTGATCTATGTTGATAATATCCGCGATGCGTTCATCGCGCATGACCCCAAAAATGCAGCGACTTATGCAACCAACGCCGATGCTTATAAGCGCGAGATTACCGATGCCATCGCCCCGTTGCGCGATGCAATTTTGGCGATCCCGCCAGCGCAACGTTGGTTGGTGACCTGCGAAGGCGCGTTCAGCTATTTGATCCGCGATTTTGAGATGCAGGAACTGTACCTCTGGCCAATCAACGCCGATCAGCAAGGCACACCGCAGCAGGTGCGCAAGGTGATCGACGGTGTTCGCGCCAACAAAATCAAAACTGTATTCTGTGAAAGCACCGTCAGCCAGGCACCCGCCAAACAAGTTGCACGCGAAACAGGTGCGGAATATGGCGGCGTCCTTTATGTGGATAGCTTGACCGACAAAGACGGCTTGGTGCCGACCTATATCGACCTTCTCAAGATCACATCAGAAACCATCGCACGGGGTTTGACAGATTGACCGATATCAAAGGCATCACGGCTCAGAATGTGACTGTTACCTACCGCAACGGTAACACCGCGCTTCGTGATGCAACATTTGAAATTCCAACAGGCACGATCACGGCATTGGTTGGCGTAAACGGCGCAGGCAAGTCTACCTTGTTCAAAGCGATCATGGGTTTTGTGCCAACCGCCAAAGGCGAAATTTCGGTGCTGGGCATGCCCGTCAAAGAGGCCCTGCGAAAAAGCATCGTGGCCTATGTTCCGCAAGCAGAAGAGGTCGATTGGACGTTCCCGGTTCTTGTCGAAGACGTTGTGATGATGGGCCGCTACGGCCATATGGGTTTTCTGCGCCGCCCAAGCCGAGCAGATCGCGAGGCTGTAACCACTGCGCTGGACCGCGTAGGTATGGCCGATTTTCGCCTTCGCCAGATTGGCGAACTTTCCGGCGGACAGCGAAAACGCGTTTTTCTTGCCCGAGCTTTGGCGCAGGACGGCAAAGTGATATTGTTAGACGAGCCGTTTACCGGCGTCGATGTTCAGACCGAAGACGCGATCATTGCGCTGTTGCGCGAGATGCGTGACGAAGGCCGCGTGATGCTTGTCTCTACCCACAACCTTGGCTCGGTTCCTGAGTTTTGCGATCGCACCATATTGGTAAAAGAAACCGTGCTGGCCTTTGGGCTGACCAAAGAAACATTCACCCAAAAGAACCTAGAGTTGGCTTTTGGCGGTGTATTGCGCCATTTCGTTTTGGGTGGGTCAGACCTGCATGACGACGACGACAGCCGTAAGATCCGTGTGATCACGGATGATGAACGCCCCTTCGTCGTTTACGGCGACGAGGCCGACAAATGATAGATACGCTGCTGCTGCCGTTCACTTACAACTACATGTTTAACGCGATGTGGGTCAGCGCGCTGGTGGGGGCGGTTTGCGCTTTCTTGTCGGCCTACCTGATGCTGAAAGGCTGGTCGTTGATCGGCGACGCCCTAAGCCATTCCATCGTTCCGGGCGTTGCAGGGGCCTATATGCTGGGCCTGCCTTTTGCTTTGGGGGCGTTTGCAGCAGGCGGGTTGGCCGCCGGGGCAATGTTATTTCTCAACCAGAGGTCGGGGCTGAAAGAGGATACGATCATCGGCATCATATTCACATCGTTCTTTGGTCTTGGCCTGTTCATGGTGTCGCTGTCACCGACCTCGGTAAGCGTTCAGACAATCACAATGGGCAACATTCTTGCCATCACACCCTCAGACACCTTGCAGTTGGCAATAATCGGGTTCGTGACGCTGGCGATTTTATTGGCCAAGTGGAAAGATCTGATGGTGACGTTCTTTGATGAAAACCATGCGCGGTCCATCGGGCTTAAACCTGACCTGCTTAAGGTCGTTTTCTTTACCCTTTTGTCTGCCTCTTGTGTCGCGGCCCTACAAACTGTTGGCGCTTTCCTGGTGATTGCGATGGTCGTCACACCCGGTGCTACGGCTTATCTGCTGACCGACCGCTTTCCACGTTTGCTTACCTTAAGCGTCCTGATTGGATCCATGACCAGCTTTGTTGGTGCTTATCTCAGCTTCTTTTTGGATGGCGCGACGGGTGGTCTGATCGTTTCATTGCAAACACTTATCTTCATAATTGTGTTCTTCCTTGCCCCGAAACACGGTTATTTGGCGACGCGACGCAAGGCTGCGCGGGCATTGGTTGAACAATGATTGAGACACTGCTTTTCCCATTCCAGTTCGCCTTTATGAACAACGCGTTTCTTATGATGGCGATACTTGCCGTGCCCACCAGCATGCTGTCGTGCTATTTGGTGCTCAAGGGCTGGTCCCTGATGGGCGATGCCATCAGCCATGCGGTGCTGCCCGGCGTCGTTGTGGCCTATTTGCTGGGCATCCCGTTGATCATCGGGGCTTTCTTTGCAGGTATGATTTGTGCCCTAGCGACCGGGTTTCTGGCGGGCAACAGTCGGGTGAAACAAGATACCGTAATGGGTATCGTTTTTTCAGGCATGTTTGGTGCCGGGATCGTGCTTTATACAAAAATCAGCACCGATGTGCACCTTGACCATATCCTGTTTGGCAACATGCTGGGGGTGAACGCGGCTGACCTTTGGACCGCAGGGCTAATCGCTGCGTTTGTTGGCGTTGTGATTATCGCCAAACGTCAGGATTTTCTGTTGCACGCCTTTGATCCTATTCAGGCGCAGGCTGTTGGGTTGCATGTTGGTTGGCTGCACTATGGGTTGCTGACTTTGATTTCTTTGACGATCGTTGCGACACTTTCAGCGGTCGGGATTATCTTGTCGATTGGCCTGTTGATTGCCCCGGGCGCTATCGCATTCCTGCTGACCAAACGCTTTGCGCTGATGCTGCCCATAGCGGTTGGCGTGACATTGTTGTCAGGCGTTTCGGGCGTTTATGTCAGTTTCTTCATCGACAGTGCACCAGCGCCCACGATTATTCTGATCCTGACGTTGATATTCATCGTCGCCTTCGTCCGGTCAAGTATGCTGGCGCGTAGTATCTCCGTGGTTTGACCCCAAAACAGCGGCGCAATCAGCCGCTGCTGCCTGACCAATCCGATCCGCGCGACCCAGTCAGGAATCCATCTGAAAGCTGGCAATCCGGGTTCTGCGCCACAATGCCCGCCACCAGTTCCGTGGCATCAGTTTTGCCCATGATCCGGTTGCGATAGAGGTCACATAATGCAACAAACCCCGTTGATTGCGGTGACAATCGCAAGGCGGACACGCCGGCATCTTGCAGGGCTTCGATCTGGTAGGCTGTGCTGGCATGGCTGGCGGAAAGCGTTTGCACGCCGTTGATGGCCAGAAACGGCTGGTTGTCCAGCGTTTCCACGGCCAAACCGTCGGCGTCGTCTTCGCAGGCGAACTGGCAATTATCCTTGGTACGGCCATGCAATCGGGCGTGATAGCAGCGCCCGGATATTGCCAATGGCAACCGCCCATGGCCCCAAACCTCGATCTCCAGACCAAGATCATTTGCCGCGCGCGTCAGCACCGCGACCGAGGCCAGCGGCAATTCGGGCGGCAGACAGACCCGCGTGGCACCGCGCCCGGCCAGCCAAGCCAGCGTCGTTTCGTTGTAGACATTCACCAGTGGCCCAACCGAAAACGGAACATCTTTGGGCAGCACGGCCAGTGCCGTCAGGTCGTTCACCTCGACCTCAATATTCATGGCGGCCAGTTCGCTGGTCATTTTGCGTTCGCGCTTGAGCGTCACCAGCGCAAGGCTTGTCAGGGTTACCTTTTTACCCGCTTGCATCAGGCGTTCGATCGCTGTGGGCAGTTGATCCTGATAAAACGGCAGCCTTTTGGAGCAAACCAGTTCACCCAAAACCACACGATCCACCGGGGCGGTACAAAGGTCGCCATAAAACGCAGCCCATTGTTCGGGTTTCCAGAAAAACTGATTGGCACCGACTGTCAATTCCATTTCGGCTACCTCCAGGTTTTGCGATAAGCGCCGGTGGTGCTGGCCTGACCTTCCGCAAGGCGTGCGAGCATGCCTTCGGGCAAAGTGCGCCCGGCCTCAAGCGCGTCAACTGCGGCCCGGAAATTTTTCACCACCTGGCTGACATATGACCGGGACCGCTGGCGGCCTTCGATCTTAAGCGCCGTGACCCCGGCATCACGCAATTGCGGCAGCAGTTGTTCGGCATTTAAGCTAACCGCATCTTCAAACACATGCCCGGTCTTTTTCCCGGCGTGAAAGCATCCTTTGCACAGCGTCGGATAGGGCGCAGGTTCTCCGTCGGCGACCCGGTGAATGGTGTACCCGCCCAACCGCGCGGCAAGATCGCCACCCTCCTGAGTATATTCAACATGCGTCGCAGGCGAGCAGACGCCGTTCATATTTGGCGACAGACCCGTTGCATAAGACGACAGCGAACACCGCCCCTCGGCCATGACGCACAAGCCACCAAAGACGAAAACCTCGGTTTCGACGTCGGTGTCGGCATTGATTGCGGCGATTTCCTGAACCGACAACACGCGGGGCAGCACCACCCGCTTGACGCCAAAAGCCTCGGCATAGAAATTGATCACATCGGCATTCGCCGCCGCCGCTTGAACCGACAGATGGCGACGCAAATCGCTGTGGTCTTCAGCGGCGTAGGCCAGCAATCCCACATCGGCCAATATGACCGCGTCGGCACCGGCAGCGTGGGCATCCGAAACCGCGCTGTGCCAGATCGTTTCTGCCCCGGCGCGGGGAAAGGTGTTAATCGCCACCAGCACTTTAGAGCCGTGGGAATGGGCGAATGCGATGCCTTCCGTCATTTCAGCGCGGCTGAAATTCAGGCCCGGAAAGTTTCGTGCGTTGGTTTCATCGGCAAAGCCGCAATAGACCGTATGCGCGCCCGCTTTGACGGCAGCGCGCAGTGCCGCAGGTGTCCCGGCGGGGCATACGATTTCCATCACCATGACATTGCTTCCTCGGGCCGCATCAGGGCCACGCCTGTTATCCGTTGTGCCAAGGCTGCCAGACGCCGCACCGGGCGGGCCAGTGGGCCGGAAAATGCGGCAATTTCCTCAGCCAGATCCAATTCAGCGTCGTCAATCGCGTTTCTGAGCGCAAGTGCCGCCGCCGTGTCGCCCTCGATCACCAGATCGCGCGAAAAGAACAGCGCGTCACCATCATAGGCCCCGTGTACCAGCCCCAGCAGGGCCGCAAGGCTTCCGGCAATTTTCGCGTCCCCGTCCCCGGGATCTTTGCGATGGGCCGTAGTGATTGGAATGCCGCCATTCGCATCCAGCCGCAACAGGATCGGCAGGTCGGTCGGGTCAAGGATGAACCGTTTGCGATCATATTCCCCTAAACGCCTGAACAGACCCGGCGAGCGCTTGGTAATGCGGCGGGAAAATGCGGTCAGCGAGGCTGAGATTGGCAACAGCGGCAAGACCCGAAGGGCAAGGGCTGCGCTGCGCGGGAAGGTCGGAATTTGGATGTTGGACTGTTGCAAGCAATGCTCCCCCAAAGGCGCGCAGCGGCGCGCGGACCGTTCTCGCTGGCTCAGCCCTATCGCAGTCAGGGGCGGTTTGACTTGATATAGATCAATTCAAAATCAATTCCTCGCTGCTAGAAGCCTGAAAGCATTCGCAAGGAGGCAAAAATCCGAGACCTTCCTGTTTTCCCCGATCTGCGCAGCTTTTTGAACTGGTGCGCCGAGGCGGGCCAGCTTGTATCAATACCCGATCCGGTGTCGGTTGATCGCCAGATGTCGGCTGTGCACCGCACTGTGCTTGAGGCCGGCGGCCCGGTTCTGCGCTTAGACCATCCGGTGCTGGCCAATGGCACCCGGGCAGAAATGCCGGTGATCGCCAATCTGTTTGGCAGTGCCCAACGGGTTTCTGCCGGGCTGGGTGTGTCACCAGACAAGCTGGGCGAATTGGGTGAATTTCTGGCAGCCCTTCACTCGCCCACAGCCCCTGACGGCATGCGCGATGCCCTGTCGCGCTGGCCGATGTTAAAAGCTGCGCTGAGCACCCGGCCAAAGATCACCAGCAACGCAATTGTGCAAAAAATCGTTTTAGAAGGCGCACAGGCCGATCTGTCCCGGTTGCCGGTGCAGACACACTGGCCCGAAGACGCCGGGCCGCTTGTGACATGGCCGGTCGTGCTGACCCGCCCTTTCAGCAGTCTGGCCGCCGATATTTCACAATACAACGCCGGGGTATATCGCAGTCAGGTTATCGACTCGCGTCATATGATCCTGCGATGGCTGGCCCATCGTGGCGGGGCTGCGCATCACCGAAGCTGGGCCGCCAAGGGGCAAGCCATGCCCGTAGCTATCGTTTTGGGGGCCGATCCGGCCACGCTACTATCCGCCGCCCTGCCCTTGCCGGAAAGTGTTTCTGAACTGACTTTTGCCGGGGTGTTCAGCGGTGCGCGCCCCAAGCTGGTGCCAGCCAAATCCGTCCCCCTGATGGTGCCCGCAAACGCAGAGATCATCATCGAAGGTTGGGTATCGGCAACCGAAACCGCCCCAGAAGGGCCGTTTGGCGATCACACAGGGTATTACAACGCGGTTGAACAATTTCCGCTGATGCAGGTTTCGGCGATAACGCACCGACCTGATCCCCTTTATCTGTCTACCTATACCGGGCGCCCGCCGGACGAACCTGCGATTATCGGCGAGGTATTCAATACGCTGGCCTTGCCGATCATCCGTGGCCAGATCCCGGAAATCCGCGACCTTTGGTTGCCGCCTGCGGCCTGTTCCTATCGGATGGCGATTGTCAGCATCGACAAGCGGTATCCGGGTCAGGCGCGCCGGGTGATGATGGCGCTTTGGGGCATGCTGCCACAGTTCAGCTATACCAAATTGGTGATCGTAGTGGATGACGACATTGATCCGCGAAACTGGGATGATGTCGCCTGGGCCTTGGCGACGCGGATGGATCCGGGTCGCGATGTCATGGTGATGGAGGATACGCCGATGGATTACCTGGATTTCGCCTCGCCCAAGGCTGGTTTGGCGGGCAAGCTGGGCATAGATGCGACCAACAAAATCGGTACTGAAACCACCCGCGATTGGGGTGTTAAAATGGCAAGCGACCCAAAAGACATGGCCTTCGCCGCAGATCTGGTGAGCCGTCACATACCGGGGCTGTTCAGTTGAGCGCGCCGCGGGTTGTTCTGGGGATAGCAGGCGCATCAGGTGCGGCCCTTGGTGTTGCCGTGGCGCGTCGGTTGCGCACGTTGGGTGCCGGTATTGATCTGGTGAACAGCACCGCCGCCGAGCGCACGATTGCGACCGAATGTGGCCCGGACGCCTTGCGAGGCCTTCATAAACTGGCGGACCGCGTGCATCCCATCCTAGACATTGGTGCCACGATCGCGTCCGGTTCAACCGACATCGCAGGCATGATCGTCGCCCCTTGTTCGATGCGCAGTCTGGCCGCGATTGCAAACGGTCTGGACGACAATCTTTTGACCCGCGCCGCCAGTGTGCAACTAAAAGAACGCCGCCGCCTGATCCTGCTGACGCGCGAGGCACCGCTGACGCTGGCCCATTTGCGTAACATGACGGCCGCCACCGAAATGGGTGCAATCATCCTGCCCCCGGTTCCGGCTTTTTACCTGATGCCCGCAAATCTTGACGAAGTGGTGGACCAGATCGCCGCTCGCGCGGTTGATCTGTTGAAAATCGGCCCTCAGGCAGCGATTGCCTGGCAGGCCTGACCACACCACGTTAAACGCCTGCTGAAAGGGCCAAAGCATTGGCGTCATTTCGCCAGTTTTGGACGAATGCCATTGAACTCCGCACCGCAATTTTGGATAACGCCCAAATGCTGTCTGGACTACAGAAAACGGCATGGGAATTGGGGAAAATGCACTGTATCATCCATATCGGTCCTGCGAAAACCGGCTCCACCTCGATTCAATCATTTCTTAACCTGAACCGAGATCGTCTGGCGGCGCAGCACTATTTCTATCCGATTGGTGAATCGCAGGTGCACCGCGAACTTATTCTGTTTTGCATGCGCGAAGTGGCCAAACAACGCCCCGGGCTTGCCAAAAGTGGCGTGCAAAACAATGCCGACCTTGAAAACTTGCGCCCTGCTGTTGAGTCGACAATTCGGGCGTGGCTGACCACCGCCAAAAGCGAAGGCAAAACGATCATTTTGTCCGCCGAAGGTTTGGTATACAGAACGCGGGAAGAAGTCGGTATTTTGCACGATTTGCTTGCGGAATACTGCGAAACGTTCAGGGTCGTGACGCTGTTACGCCGTCAGGACCTTTCTCTTAACAGTAAGCACAAAAATATGGTGCGAAACTTTGCTTATACCAAGTTTGATGAAACTGATATCGGCCTGAAATATTCCGACGCCCTGATCAATTGGGAAGAGGTGTTTGGCGCGAAGTCTTTCCATCCGGCGATATTTCCAGACAGTGGCATAAACACACTGCCGCTGGTTGAAACCTTTCTCAAAGCGGCTGGAATGGTACTTGAAAACCTACAGGATTTTGAACAGCCCGGCATTCGCAACGCCAATTGGGACGGCCGGGCCCTGAACCTGTTGCAGCGCATTAATTCAACCACGAAATTTTCAGCAGGACAGATTGCGCCGCCTTCCAGAAAACTTCTGGAACGCGCGATCCTTGAGTGGTTCCCTGAGCCGAAACCTTTCAGAATGCCACGCGATCATGCTGAACATATCTGCCGGATACACGCAGCTGACAACGCCGCGGTTGCCAGACGCTATTTCCAACGCGACGAGCTGTTTCACAACGATTTTTCTATGTATGACAATTCTTTTCAAGGCGAGCCAAGCCATGAGGATTACGCCCGGTTGCTGGCCAATTTGGCGGACATTGCTGCGCGCAAGATACAACGACCGAACCGGCGCTAGACTGTTGCGGTCGCACTAGGTCGCGGATGCGGGCAGTTTTAGGGCTGTGGCCTCGGCCCGGGTCAGTTGTTCGCCTTGTTTGCGTTTCAACAGAATGGCGCGCGCATTGGCGTATTGATCGTCCTGCCAGAATATCAGGCAGCCGTTGCAGCCCTTGCCACAGCACCCTTCGGTGCCGATGCGGTTGGTTTTGAACCGTCGATCCGTCGCTTTGTCACCAATGCTTTCCACCAGCGCATCGCGTCGCCGGGCATAGGCCGTTGGGTTGTCCTTGCCGCTGATTTCCAGACCTTGCGCCAGCTTGTCAAACCGCACCCGGTTCCATTGCTCGTCCGTCAGGGCCCGCTCTTTGCGCAGCACGGAAAAGGCAGGGAAACGCGCCACCAGATCATCAGGGTTTTCCTGATCGAACAGGAAAAATGGCAAGCGGATCGTGGTTTTGCTGCCGCCATGGATCACCTGTCGCCGCTCATCCGTGCCGGCGATCTCAAAATCATAAGCCCGCAACAACATGGTTTGGCGCGCAATCGGCGACACAAATTCCAGCACCTCGCCAGCCTCAAGTTTATTCTTCACCTCGACCAAAAACGCATCATCTGTCACCTCGGTGACAACCCCGGCATATTCCCATTGGGCAAGCGAGGCCGTGTGTTCATAATCATGCGCATAATTGGTCAAACGCCCATCGTGAAACGCCAGCGTATAGCCGCGATTTCCGACCGCTTCGAGTTCGCGCATGTAAGGCTTGGGGTCCCAGTTTTCGGGGTCGGCATAGTAATCATCAATCGCCATCCGATAGGCGCGGGCCACGATAGCGCAGTAATATTCCGACTTGCCACGCCCTTCGACCTTGAGGCTGTCAATACCGACGCGCAGGTATTCGTCCAATTTTGGCATGATGCACAGGTCTTTGGAATTCAGGATATACGAGCCGCGCGCGTCTTCCTCGATTGGCATCAACTCGCCGGGGCGGCAGCCCTCTTCCAACAGAAACTCAAACATGTCGGCATTTTCGTCCGTAATCGTGAGGTCCTGCACGCTGCCATCCTTGAGGCGCATTTTGAAGTTGTAGTTCCAGCGACAGGAATTGGCGCAATTGCCCTGATTGGCACCGCGTTCGGCCATGAAATTCGACAGCAGGCAACGCCCGGAATAGGTCATGCACATGGCGCCGTGTACGAATGCTTCGAGCTTGATATCCGGGCATTTTTCGCGAATTTCTGTCAGTTCAGAAAACGAGACTTCACGCGCCAGAACGCACAGCTCGGCCCCCTGTGCCTCCCAAAACTTAACTGATAGCCAAGAGCAGATATTGCTTTGGGTCGAAATGTGCAAAGGCAGCTCCGACGCGCGGTCTTTAACGTATTGAAACACGCCGGGATCAGCAATGATCAGCCCGTCAGGCTTAACCTGACGTACCGTGTCGATATATTCGTCAAGCTTCGGGATGTCCTTGTTGTGGGAAAACAGGTTTAACGTCAGATAGGCCCGCCGACCGTGGGCGTGGCAAAACTCAACACCTTCGATCACCTCGTCCAGTGAAAACTCGGACTTGGTGCGCAGGGACATGTCGGGCGTGCCAAGGTAAACCGCATCCGCGCCGTATAACACCGCCATCTTCAGTTTCCTGAGGTTGCCCGCAGGCATCAACAATTCAGCGCGATGTTCGCTCATGACTTTTGGCCGGATTTGGTTGCGTTGACGCCTGTTACAGCAACTTCCTGACAAGCGCAAACCGGGCGCAAACCGGGCGAACGGCGCAAGGGGGCTTGCACTTGGCAGCCACAAGATTGATGGTCGGCCAATTGGTTTCAGCAATCCGAACGCAGCTTGCGGATCGGACGAGCACTGGGGAATGAACATGATTGAACTACGCAAGCCGTATCTGCTTTTTCTTGGCGATGCCGAATTGGCGATTGACGCAAAAACTGCGGCTGGAGTTGCCTATTGGCGGCCAGATCATTGTCTGGCGCAGCTTCGGTTGACGGAAAAAACCATTGATCTTGGCCTGCCGGATATGGACGTAGCACAAGCGGGCAAAGCCGGGGCTGGCACTTTTATTCTGGGCTTAGCACCGGTGGGTGGCGGATTGCCCGACGACTGGGTTTCGATCTGTGTCGAGGCGCTGAACAACGGCATGGACATCGCCAGCGGTCTGCATGACAAGGTTTCGGAAATTCCGGCCATTGCAGCGGCAGCCAAGGCCAGCGGGCGCGCGGTTTATGACGTGCGCGTCCCCCCTGCCGATCTGCCCTGCGGAACTGGCGCGAAGCGCGGCGGTAAACGGCTGCTGACCGTTGGCACGGATTGCTGTGTCGGCAAGATGTATTCGGCCTTGGCGGTCGAGACCGAGATGCGAAAACGCGGTGCCAGTACCAGCTTTCGCGCAACCGGGCAGACCGGTATACTGATCGAAGGCGCGGGAATTTCGGTCGATGCGGTCGTGGCGGATTTCGTGTCCGGCAGTGTCGAAGTTTTATCACCCGCCAACGCGCCGGATCACTGGGACATAATCGAAGGGCAAGGCTCGTTATTTCATCCGGCATATGCAGCCGTAAGCCTTGGTTTGTTACATGGCGCACAAGCAGACGCGCTGGTGTTGTGCCACGAACTTGGCCGAACTCTGGTTGACGGTGATTATCCCGATTACGCCCTGCCCGAAATAGACGAAGCGATTGCCACTAATCTGTTGATGGCGCGCCGCACCAACCCCAATGCCGAAGTTGTGGGCATTTCAGTCAACTCGTCCAATTTCCCTGAGGCCGAGGCTTTGGAACTTATGGCGGACCTTGAGGCCCAGCACGGCCTGCCGGTGGTCGATCCGGTACGAACAGGCGTTGCCCGGCTGGTTGACAATATGGGGGCTATAACATGAGGAAAATGCGCGTTCACACCGAAGAATGGCCCCTGCATGAGCCGTTTAAAATCGCCCGCATGGTACAGGAACAAGGCGAGGTTGTGGTCGTTGAGATCGAACAGGATGGCGTGGTTGGACGCGGCGAAGCTGAACGCGCGGATGTGTTTTTCAGCAGAGACGAAACCATCGTCGCCGACATCAAAGCGGTGCAAAGCCAGATAGAGGCGGGGTTGGACAAAATCGCCCTACAAGACCAGATGCCGGCCGGATCGGCCAGAAACGCCGTGGACTGCGCGCTGTGGGATTTAGAGGCAAAGTTAAGCGGCACGCCCATCCATGAACTGGCAGGTCTGGACAAGCCGCTTGCGCCGGTCACGACGGTTTTCACCATCTCGCTGGATACGCCTGAAAAAATGGCGGCGGACGCCAGCAGGAACGCCCACCGCCCGGTTCTAAAGCTGAAACTTGGTCGCGAAGGTGATCCCGAAAGGGTGGCCGCTGTGCGGCAAGCGGCACCTGACGCGCGCATTTCCGTTGATGCCAATACCGGCTGGAGCGAGGCACAATTGATCGACTACCTGCCGAAGCTGGCAGCCCTAGGTGTTGAATTGGTTGAACAACCGTTCCTGCCCGGTCACGACGCAATGCTGGCAGGGTTTGAACGCGCCATTCCGATTGCCGCTGACGAAAGCTGCCTTGACCGGACCTCATTGCCGGGTCTTGTCGGCAAATATGAATACGTCAACATCAAGCTTGATAAAACCGGCGGCCTGACCGAGGCTCTTGCCTTTGCGGCTGAAGCAAAGGCGCTTGGTTTTGGCATCATGGTCGGCTGTAATGTTGGCACGTCACTGGCAATGGCACCGGGCATGGTGGTCGCGCAACTGGCCGATTTCGTCGATCTGGACGGCCCGCTTTTACTGTCCAAAGACCGCGATGACTGCCTGCAATACACTGGCAGCATCATCTCACCACCTGAACCGGCATTGTGGGGCTAGGATGTCAGGTTTGACAGGTCAGGCGCATATTCACCGTGGCCCGGGATGAACGGCATTTCAATCCGTCATGCTGTGGCTGATGATGCCGACATTATCGCCTATATGCTGACCCGTCTGGCTGAGGATTTGGGCGATAGTGATATCTTCCGCTCAGACGGTTCGATCATCCGCGCCCATGGGTTTGGTGCAGTCCCAATGTTTCACTGCCAGATCGCACAAGGCGCTGAGAAACCTCTGGGACTGGCGCTATATTTTCCCTATTTTTCGACAACGATGGGTCAGGCGGGTGTCTATGTGCAGGACCTGTGGGTCGCGCCGGATGCGCGCGGTGCGGCGATCGGACGGCGCCTGTTGACCGCCGTTTCTATTCACGCGGCAGAAGCGTGGGCCGCAACCTGTCTGAAACTGACTGTCTATGCTGACAATGATGACGCGGCGCGATTTTATGATCGGCTGGGCTTTACCCATAACGAAACCGACCGCCCTTTGATGTTGTCGGGCGACGGGTTCAGCCGGCTGATGACCTTGCCAAAATAGGCCCGCAGCACTGCTATATGGTGTGAAATCCAATCTTGCACATTGTGATGTTCTGAAATCCGTCGCAGGATGTGCCTGACAACATTGCGGGCGAACGGAGACGGCTATGACGGCAAAAAATCAAAGCGACGATCAATTGGGCCGGGCGCGGGTCAAGGATGATGCGGTTCTTGAAGCCTATTACGATGATCTGGCAAAATACGACACCGCCGCCCTTTGGACCGTCGCCAATGACATTGAACCGTGGGAGCCAACACCGGCCTCGGCCCCGGTGATCTGGCGTCACGCGGATCTGCGCGACAAGATTTTGGCCTCGCTTGATCTTGTATCGCCCGAGGCCGCTGGACGGCGGGTGATTTACCTCAGAAACCCAAAGCGTAAAGAGGTCAGCGCCGCCTGTGGCTGGCTGTTTTCCGGCATTCAGGTGATGCGCCCCGGTGAAAGCGCGCCTGCCCATAATCACGCGGCATCGGCCTTGAGGTTCATCATGGAAGGTGCCGGTGCCTATACGGTTGTCGACGGCCATCGCCTGACGCTGGGGGCCAAGGATTTTGTGATCACGCCAAACGGCACCTGGCACGAACATGGGGTGCTGGAAAGCGGCGAAACTTCGATGTGGCAGGACGGGTTGGACATCCCATTGACCAACGCGCTTGAGGCCAATTTTTACGAGGTTCACCCCGACGATTATCAGAATTCCAACCTGCCAACCGATGCAAGCCCTGCCAGCTTTGGCGCACCGGGGCTGCTGCCGGCCAAGGAAAAATGGGGCGCGTTTTATTCGCCGCTGATGAAATACAGTTGGGACCAGACCTATGAGGGCTTGCGGCGTTACGCAACCGTGACCGATGGCTGCCCGTTTGACGGCATTATCATGCGTTACACCAACCCCAATACCGGCGGGCATCCGATGGCAACAATGGGCGCCCATATGCAATTGCTGCGTCAAGGCGAGCACACCAAAGCGCACCGTCATACCGGCAACGTGATTTACCATGTGGCCAAAGGACAAGGCTATTCCGTCATTGGCGGGGTGCGGTTTGACTGGCGTGAAAAAGATATATTTTGCGTCCCGCCCTGGGTCTGGCATGAGCATGTGAACACAGACGAGGGGGATGACGCCTGTTTGTTTTCCTTCAATGATCTGCCTGTGATGGAAAAGCTGCATTTTTACCGTGAACAGGCCTATCCTGAAAATGATGGCCGACAAGAAATTACCGCTACTGCTTAAGAAATTGAACCCCGACTAAACGTTTTAACAAAGGCGACCGAAATGAAGCTTGTAACTTACCGAATTCATCCGGCGGACGCTGGCCAACTGGGTGCAGTTGTCGACGGCAATGTTGTCGATCTGGAAGAACTGGGCCTTGCGCTCGGCCAGCCTTTGCCCAGCAGTATGCTTGAGTTCATCGATCTTGGGCCAAGTGCCGTCACCGCCACAGCTGCGATGCTCGACGACATGCAGGGCAATTGGCCGCTTGGCGTCGCAACCCCGTTTGAAAACGTGACGTTGCTGGCGCCAATCCCCCGGACCCGTAAGAATATTTTCGGGATAGGTTTGAATTACGTCGAACATATCGCTGAATCCTCGGTCGCGCTGGATACCTCCAACAATTTGCCGGACAAACCCGTGGTGTTTTCCAAACCTCCAACCGCGATCATTGCCACCGGCGAGGCGATACAACACAACGCCGAGATGACGCAGCAACTGGACTGGGAGGTTGAACTGGCGGTCATCATCGGCACACGCGCGACCCGCATTAACGAAGCCGACGCCATGCGACACGTGTTTGGATATTCGGTTATGGTCGATGTCTCAGCGCGCGACAATCGTCGGGCAGGTCAGTGGATTTTCTCAAAGGGACAAGACACTTACGCGCCTTTCGGGCCTTGCATTGTCACGGCTGACGAGATCGAGGATCCACATAATCTGGACCTTTGGCTGACCAAGAACGGCGAGGAAAAGCAACGTTCAAACACCCGTCACATGCTGTTCAAAATCCCTGTGCTGATTGCGGATCTGTCAACTGGTATGACGTTGGAGCCGGGCGACGTAATCGCCACGGGCACACCCGAAGGGGTTGGGGCCGGTCGCAACCCGCAGGAATGGATGTGGCCAGGTGATGTGATTGAATGTGGCGTTGAAGGTATCGGTACGCTGCGAAATCCGGTGGTCAGTATCAGCGGCTAATGCGTCGGATTGGGGGCGCTGCCCCCCGGCGCAAGGGCGCCTCACCCCGGAGTATTTTGGGAACAATGATGGGGGCATTGGCGCGGTTTATTTTACGCGCGCCAGTTTTGGGTCATAGAGCGATGACAGGTGGATGGTGCAATCAATACGCTGGGTTGCGACCTCAAGCGTATAGGTGCCGCTGGTCAGATAGTCGGTTGTAACGCCAGCCGGGTTGCGCACATATCCAAGCCCGATTGGTTTGTTGACCCTGTGGCCAAAGCCGCCACTGGACAGCCATCCGACCCTTTTGCCATTGCGGAAAATTGTTTCCCGCCCCAGCAGAACCACTGATGGGTCATCAACCGTAAAACAAGCGAGGCGTTTTTTGACGCCCTGCGCCTGTTGCGCCGCGATCGCGGCCCGGCCTTTGAAATCGACGCGTGATTTCATTTTGACAGCCCAGTTTAGCCCCGCCTCAACCGGGCTGTGATCCGGTCCGATATCAGCCCCCCAAGCCCTGTAGCCTTTTTCTAGCCGACAACTTTCGATCATTCGATACCCGGCATTGATCAGGCCAAAATCAGTGCCTTTATCCATCAATGCGGCATAGACCTTGGGCGCGTCTTTGATCGGCAAATGCAGTTCCCATCCCAATTCGCCAACATAGGTGACGCGCAAGGCCAGCACCTGACTGTCGGCAATTGATATGGTTTTGGCGTGACCAAACGGAAAGCCAGCGTTTGACACATCATCCTTTGTGACCCGTTCCAACACTGCGCGCGCGTTCGGGCCCATCAGCGACAGAACCGCGTTTTGCGTGGTGACATCGCGCAACTGACAGTCCGTACCTTTCGGAATATTGCGGCAGATCCAGTCAAAATCATGGGTGGCAAAACCGGTGCCCGTGACGAAGTAAAACGCATCCTTGGCCAGTCGCGCCACGGTCAGATCGCATTCGATACCGCCTTTGTCGTTCAGCATCTGGGTATAGGTCAGCGTGCCAACGGGTTTTGTGACGTTATTGGCCGCGATCCAATCGAGCGCATCAGCGGCATCCGGACCGTCTAATATAAACTTGCCGAACGAGGATTGGTCGACCAGCACCGCCGCCTCGCGCGCGGCGCGATGTTCACGCCCGACCGCATCAAACCAATTCTGTCGGCCAAAGCTGTAAATATCCTTTGGGGTCTCTCCAGCAGCAAGATCAGCAAACCAATTTGGCCGTTCCCAACCCAGTTTTTCGCCAAAACACGCGCCTTGCGCCTTCAATTCATCATAGAGCGGCGATTGGCGGAATGGTCGCCCGCTTTGGTTTTCCTCATGCGGCCAATCCATCGTATAATGTTTGCCATAAGCCTCGACCGTGCGTTTGCGCAGCCAGTCGGTATCAAAATGCGGCGCGCCGAAACGCCGAATATCGGCGGACCACAGATCGAAAGGTGGGCCACCGGTCGCTACCCATTCTGCAAGCGCCATCCCGGCACCGCCGCCCGAGGCGATGCCAAAGGCATTGAACCCCGCACCGACAAAGAAATTCGCAAGCTCGGGCGCCTCGCCAAGAATGAAATTGCCGTCGGGTGTAAAACTTTCCGGCCCGTTTGTCAGGGTTTTGACGCCAATGTTTTCAAGGGCTGGCACCCGGCCAAGCGCCAGTTCCATCAACGGCTCAAAGTGATCAAAATCCGCATCCAGCAAGGAATAATGAAACCCTTTCGGAACACCACCGGTCGCCCATGGAATTGGATTAGGCTCGTAGCCGCCCATCACCAGCCCGCCGACCTCTTCCTTGTAGTAGGTCAAACGATCGGGGTCGCGCAGGGTTGGCAGATCAGGGGGCATTCCCGCAATCGGTTCTGTGACCATGTACTGATGCTGCATGGATACGAGCGGTACATTCACGCCGAACTTGGCGGCGAATTCACGGCTCCACTGTCCCGCGCACAGCACCACTTTTTCACATTCAATGCGCCCCTGATCGGTGATGACGGCGCGGATACGGCCCTTTTCAATCTCGATATCGACGACTTTGGTATCTTCAAAAATCCGCGCCCCGGCCATACGCGCACCGCGCGCCAGTGCTTGGGTTATGTCGGACGGATTGGCCTGCCCGTCTGTGGGCATAAAAGCGGCACCAATCACATCATCAACATTCATCAGCGGCCATAAATCCTGTGCCTCTTGCGGGGTCAGCAATTCCATTTCCAGCCCAAAAGAATGCGCGGTGGTGGCCTGTCGTTTGACCTCGATCCAACGTTCAGGATTGCACGCGAGGCGTAAACCGCCGTTCATCTTCCACCCGGTTCCAAGGCCGGTTTCGGCCTCAAGCCGGTTATAAAGATCGACGGAATATCCCAGCAACTGGGTGATATTGGCGTTCGAGCGTAATTGCCCCACCAGACCGGCCGCATGAAACGTGGTGCCCGAGGTCAGCTTTTTGCGCTCAAGCAGAACGGTATCGCTCCAGCCGAGTTTCGCCAGATGGTAGGCCGTGGAACAGCCGATAATACCGCCGCCGATAACGACGGCCTTGGCGGTGCTTGGCAGTTCAGACATGTGGCCCCTCAGGATTGCAGATAAAGATCATAGCTTTCGCGAAATCGTTGCAGGTTTTCCGCCGTATAGGCGGCGTAATCAAACTCAATTGCGGATATATGCTCGGACACCATGCTCCACAGCGTTTCGCGCAACAAAGACGCGCATTTCATCGCGGAATACCGGTGCCATAAATCATCAGTCAGCGCTGTTTCAAAATAGCTTTCCAGCAGGTGAATTTCCTGCGTCTGATCCAGCCCGTTGTTTGACGCAAGCCCGCCAAGATCAAACAGCGGCGAATTATAACCCGCATAGTCCCAGTCGATCAGCCACAGCCGATCCCCATCGTCCAGAAAATTGCCTGCCAACAGATCGTTATGGGAAAAAACCATGTCAAACGGACCGGCATCCGTTTCCAGCCGATCCCCGGTCTTTTGCAAATCACGGGCAAGGGTTGCATGCGGGCTGTTCAAGCTGGCCAGTTGTGCTGCGTAATCGCGCAATACGTGAAACACCCAGAAAATAAGGACCGGCCCGCGCAGATGCCCGACCACGTCTTTGTGACAGGACCTGACCAGCGGAATGATTCGTGCGAGGATTTCAGGCGTGCGAATGGAATTATCCGTCAGGGTTTCGCCGTCTATGAAATCAAGCACCATGATGCCGGGTTCTGCATAGACCACGGCGGGGGACAATCCGGCGGCATGGGCGGCGCGACTGGCGGACAGTTCGTTGAACCGCATGACGTGATGTTGGGGAATGTCCTGACCGACACGCACGACATATTTGCGGCGCCTGTCAAGAACCGTGAAATTGACATTCGTGATGCCACCGCCGAGCGGTGCAATCTGAATGTCGCCTTGCCACAAGGGCAGGTTTTTGATCCGGCTCTCAAGTTCCACCTTGGCCATTACACCCCTTTTGGCGGTCGTTGCGTGCAGCGGTTCAAATGGCCCCGGTCACTTGTTTGGCCAAACGTTCCGCCGCGCTATCAAGCCCGGTTGGCGACAGATCATCAAGGCAAAAGATCGTTTCATCTGTTGGGGTGCCGGTGTCGCCCTGTTTCTTGTAGCGCGGATCGTAATGACACAGCATCAACTCGGAGGCCAATTCCTCAAACGCTGCATCTTTGGCCATTAGCAGCCAATTGTTAATCCTGTCAGTGGAATGTAGTGGTCTTAATTTTTCTATGGTTTTCAGCAGCATGGGTTGATCTTCGATAACGTCGCGGTAAGCGGCCGTCAGGTATTGCGCACGACTTTTCAGCGGTGCCTGAACCACGATACGCGGCGCTTTCAGCATGACCCGCCACAGGCTGGGCGGCACGTTCAGACGCCCGATCTTGCTTGATTCTGCCTCGACCATTACCGGTTTTGTCGGATCGAGTGCTGCGATCTGGCCCGCCAGCATGCCCTCAAAGGCCTTTTGGCTCGGCTGACCGCCCGGCCGATGCCCAAACAACGAGCCACGATGATTGGCCAGGCCTTCAAGGTCGATAACCTGCACACCCATGGATTTTAGCCGCATCAAAAGATCGGTTTTTGCAGTGCCGGTATTGCCGCCAAGAACCACAACCGGCGCTGGGAATTCGGTGTCATACAGGCTCTGCGCAACCAACCGGCGATAGGACTTGTAGCCACCTTCCAGCACCTCAACCCGCCAACCGATCTGGGCCAGAATGACGGCAAACGCGTTTGACCGTTGCCCACCCCGCCAGCAATAAACCAGCGGCTTGTAGCTGCCGTCTTTGTCGGTAAGCGCGCCTTCCAGATGCCTCGCGGCATTTCGCGCCACCAGTGCCGCCCCCAGTTTTCGGGCGCGAAAACGGCTGACTTGCACATAGGTGGTGCCGATCAGTGCCCGCTCATCGTCATCAAGAACCGGCAGGTTGATCGCGCCGGGCAAATGATCCAACGCAAATTCTGACGGTGCGCGCACATCAATGATCTGGTCGAACGGCAAACCTGCAAGCGTTGAAAGGCTGGACAAGGAAAAGCTCATGGCGAATGACTACCTGACTGGCGACGGCGCTGAAAGGCACGAATTTGGTTTAAAGTGTTCCGAACCTGTGTTGTAATCCAAACGAACGCAACAAATCAAAAGCACCCCTTGGCCCATCTGAAAGACATCCCACCACGCACGCGCGCCTCGATCGAAAAGCTGCCTTGCCAGCATTTTGAAACCACGCCGTTTGTCGGTGGGCCACCTGTGAAAAGCCGCCGGGTTGCGGTCATTTCGACCGCTGGGTTGAACGAAAGAACCCAGGCGCGGTTTGGTTTGGGCGCACATGATTTCAGAACCATATCCACAGGCACAGCCCCCAATGACGTGCTGATGAGCCATATTTCAATCAATTACGACCGCACCGGATTTATGCAGGATCTGAACGTGGTTTTACCGCTGGAACGACTGGCCGAAATGGCCGAATGCGGGAAAATCGGGTCACTTGCGGCGCGGCATTATTCCTTTATGGGGGCGACCGACCCTGCCGAGATGGAAAACGAGGCGGCACAGGTTGCCGGAATGTTAAAGGCCGATCAGGTCGACGCGGTCCTGTTGGTTCCGGTCTGACCACATTGTACGCGCGCCGTGTGCGCGCTGGCCCACAGTCTTGAAGCCGCTGGTATCCCAACCGTCGTGGTCAGCCTGATACGGCTGCACAGTGAGGTCATGCGACCACCGCGTGCGTTGTTTGTGCCGTTTGAATTGGGCCGCCCGCTGGGGGATGCCGGTGATGTCAAAGGCCAGACCGATGTGCTGGAAAAAGCGTTGGCGTTGCTGGATCACGCGGGCCCGGAACCGGTTTTGGTCGATTATCCCGATCTAGGGCAACGTTCTGGTGCCGTCTGGCGCGCGCCGTTTGATCTACCGCCAAGGGATCAACCGGTCACCGGGAGGGCTTTGATGCGTGAATTTGAAGTGCTCAAACGCCATTTCGAGGCGGCGCAAAGCACACGGGGGCGCACCAGTTTTGGCAATGCCGACCTTTCACCCGACGCTGTCGCCACGCTGATCAGCAATCTGCTGGATGGCGTATCCTTGGGCGAAAAGCGTGTGTCATCCAAGGTGATCCGCTTTGCCATTGATGACCTCAAGACCCTCTATATTGAGGCCGCGAGTGTTGTCACACATTCGGTTGCCTCTGCTCCGCTCAATGATTGGTTCTGGCGATCAACACTTGCCGGACAGGCCTTGACGACATTGCGGGCAGAGTTTTTGACCAGCGAGGACAAGGGGCGGCGTTTAATCGCGAATTTCATCGTTCCGGGCGAATGGGTCGATAAGCTGGGGCTTTAGACTAACCCGTCACCACGATTTCAGGATCACCTTCACGCAAGGATCCGATTACCGCCGCCGTGCCGTAATCCTGCGCATGAAACATCGCTAGAACCTGCTGGGCCATTTCAGGCGCAACCGCCACCAGCAGGCCGCCGGATGTCTGTGGATCAAACAGCAAGTTGCGATGCCACTGCGGCAATCCGGCGGGCAGGTCCACGGCACCGCCAAACGCCTCAAGATTTCGCGTGCCTGCACCGGTATTCAGGCCCGCGCGGGCAAAAGGCAACGCGGAACTTAGCAGCGGCACATCGCCAAGCACCAGTTCAGCCGTCAGGCCCGAGCCTTCGCAGATTTCCGTCAAATGCCCAAGCAAGCCAAACCCCGTCACGTCGGTCATGGCATGAACAGCCGGAATCGGGGCAAAATCGGCCCCGATCGCGTTCAGTTTAGTCGTACTGGCCATCATCTGGGCGTAATCCGCCGCAGATAATTCACCTTTCTTGAACGCGTTGCTCAATATCCCGACACCCAGCGCTTTGCCAAGGATCAGGACATCGCCAGCCTTTGCTGTCGAGTTGCGCTTGATCTGTTTGGGGTGCACCAGACCGACGACTGCCAGACCGTAAATCGGTTCAGGGCTGTCAATGGAATGCCCGCCGCCAACGATGATCCCGGCCTTGGCGGCCATATCAGCACCGCCCGCCAGAATTTGCCCGATGACTTCAGGCGACAATTTTGCCGTCGGCATACCCGCCACCGCAAGCGCAAAAATCGGTCGCCCGCCGACCGCATAAACGTCAGACAGCGCGTTGGCCGCAGCGATGGCACCAAAATCAAAAGGGTCGTCAACGACCGGCATGAAAAAGTCAGTGGTCGCCACAACAGCCTTGTCATCATCAATCTGATAAACAATCGCGTCGTCTTTTGTTTCCAGCCCAACAAGCATTGCCGGGTCGGTTATCTGCCGGGGCAGAGTGCTGAGGATCTCCTCCAGCAACGCTGGAGCAATCTTGCAGCCTCAACCACCACCATGGGCGAGTGCGGTTAGGCGGATCGGGTCCATTTTTGCTCCTTTCGGCTAAGGGTTTGGATCTTTGTTACGGGCAAACAGATACTGCAACCAGCCATAAATTCGCATTCTTGTTCAATTATTTATCAGGCGGTTGTCAGCGGGCCGCGCGCAGGCAGGCGGCCACCTGCCCCAATTGCACGCTGAAAGCAGGTTCATCCGACAAAGCCCGTAAATCCAGAATTACCTGGCCATTGCTGATACGCCCGATGACCGGGCACGGCAAATCACGCAAGGCCGCCGCCAGACGACGCAGGGCCTTGTCGCCCTCGCCAATCGGTCGTAAACCTAACGCATAGCTTTCCAGCAAATCGACCGGTAAAGCACCGCTGCCGATCTGGCTGTGGCAAGACAGAACCTCGACCACAGCCTGCCCGGCTAATGCCTCTGCAAGCAAGGGCTGCAATCGTCCCGCCAGCGCCTTGATGTCCTCACTTGACCGGGACAGGGCCGTCAATGTCGGTACTTGGCTGGCCAATTGGTCGGGGTTTGCGTAAAGCCGCAAAACCGCGTCAAGGGCTGCAATCGTGATCTTATCCAGACGCATCGCGCGTTTCATCGGGTTTTCAGCGATTTGGGCAATCAAATCAGCCCGACCGGCAATGATGCCTGCCTGCGGGCCACCCAGCAGCTTGTCACCGGAAAAGCTGACCAGATCGGCACCGTTTTCTAATGTCTCGCGCACCGTGGTCTCATACGGCAACCCGAACCGCGTCAAATCCAGAAGCGTGCCACTGCCCAGATCCACCGCAAACGGAATATTGTGCTTGCGTGCAAGGGCTGCAAGTTCAGGTTCAGGCACGGATTTTGTGAACCCCTGTACCTGGTAATTGCTGGTGTGAACTTTCAGGATCATACCGCTCAAAGGATTAACAGCCGCTTGATAGTCCTTAAGATGCGTGCGGTTTGTGGTGCCAACCTCGCGCAGGATGCACCCGGCCCGCGTCATGATATCCGGCAATCGGAACGCCCCGCCGATTTCAATCAACTCGCCGCGCGAAACGATCACCTCTTTGCCAAGCGCGAATGTGTTCAGCATCATCATAACAGCGGCAGCGTTGTTATTCACGACGATTGCAGCCTCGGCCCCGGTTAGTTGCTGCACCCATCCCGCCAGATGACTGTCGCGCGACCCACGTTTTCCGGTCTTAAGATCATATTCCAGATTAACCGCCCCGGCAGCCGCCACCATCGCCTGCACCGCAACATCCGGCAAAGGGGCGCGCCCAAGATTTGTGTGCAAGATGGTTCCTGTCAGGTTGAAAACGGGTTTCAGGCTCGGCGCCATCCGACGCGAAACCCGTGCGCGCACCGCTTGCAGGATCGCACCCGGCGCGGTATCCACCGCACCCACGTTCTGGCGGATCTCTGCCAATTCCAATCGAATGGCATCCCGCACGACCTGATGGCCAAAACGCGTTAACAATTCAGCGAAAGCAGCATCGCGCAAAACGACATCAACCGAAGGCGGGCGGGCCGAATTTTCAGGTCTGGGCTTTGCCATTGCGAATTTCCCTCGTTTGCTGTGGTTACATTATGCAATAACCATCCGGGCGGAAACATGGGAATGCAGGCATCATGGCGTTTGTCATCGGAACAGCAGGGCATATTGACCACGGCAAAACGGCGCTGGTACAGGCGTTAACAGGTCTGAACACCGACAATTTGCCTGCCGAAAAGGAACGCGGCATTTCGATTGATCTTGGTTTCGCGCATTTCACGCTGCCGGACGGCCAACAGGTCGGGATTGTCGATGTACCGGGTCACGAGCGTTTCATTCGCAATATGGTGGCCGGCGCGCATGGCATTGATCTGGTGCTTTTTGTGATCGCAGCCGATGACGGCGTCATGCCACAAACCGAGGAACATTTCGCCATTCTGCGTGCGTTGGGCGTCGGTCGGGCAATTTTTGTCGTCACCAAGTCGGATCTGGTTGAGCCTGTGCGACTAGCTGAGGTTTCCGAGGAAATAGACTTGCTGGTTTATCACAGCGCCTTTGAAACCTCCGAAGTGCTTTTCGTTTCGTCAAAAACCGGCGCTGGCATTGCCGCTTTGAAAACACGCATAGCGGAACTGCTTAACCCTGATACCGAGCACCGCACGATTGGCGTGTTTCGCATGCCGATTGACCGGGTTTTTACCATTCAGGGTCGCGGCGTCGTCGTCACCGGCACCATGATTTCCGGGGCTGTATCCAAAGGTGACGAAATCGTCATTGTGCCGGGCGATGCAGTCGGTCGGGTGCGCGGCTTGCAAAGCCACGGCATCGATATCGAGTGCGGAAAAAGCGGCCAACGGCTTGCCATCAACCTGACCGGCATCGACCGGCACAATATCAGCCGAGGCGACGTCGCCTGCGCGCCGACAATAGCCCGCGTTTCGGATCGCTTTGATGTTGAATTGCACCTGTCCGATCTGGCCAGCCGAGATTTGAAATCCGGCCAACGCCTGCGCCTGCACCTTGGCACCGCCGAACGACATGGCCGCGTGGTTCGGCTTGGCAAGCGTCTGGACGATGGCGACAACCAGCCCCAATTCGCCCAAATCACGGTCAGCGAACCGATGCAGGTCATGGCCCGCGACCGGTTCGTGATCCGCGATGAACAGGCCGAACACACTTTGGGCGGTGGTCGCGTTCTTGATCCGGTCGCCGTCAAAACCCGCGTTGACGATCCGGCAAAATTGGCGTTTCTTGCGGCTTCCAGCGCGGGTGATACAATCGGAGCGGCCAAAGGAATGATCGCAACCGGCGACCTTGCAATGCTTGCGCCGGAACTCTGTTTTCGTCTGAATGTGACTTTGGCCGCGTTGCGCGCGATGGCTGCTAAGGGCACCTCACTGGTTGAGATCGCCGTCGGCTCGGACCTGTGGGTTTCCAGCGTTGAAGAATTGAACGGCTTCAACCAAACCCTCACCACAAATTTGGCCATGTTTCACAAATCCCAACCCTCTGCCAATGGTCAGAACGCTGAAATGCTGCGAGCGCAGATCGCACCCGGCACGGATTTGAAGCTGTTTCGCGCACTGACCGATCGCGTGGTTGAGGCTGGATTACTCACCCGACAAGGCCCGGAACTGGCCCTGCCAGACCACCTCGCGGCTTTGACGACGGCTGAACAGGATCGGGCGGCAGATCTGCTTGAAACCCTGACTCTGGCACCATTTTCACCACCCCTGCTGGATGAAAAGGACAAAGACCTGAACGCGATTGTTGCCTTTCTGGAGCGACGCGGCGAACTGGTCCGCATCAGCCACAATCTGGCATTCTCGGCGTCTGCCATGGACAAGGCAATCGAGTTGCTTGATGCGCATCTAGGGCATCACGGCAAAATCAGCGCCGGGGATTTTCGCACCCTTCTGGGAACCAGCCGAAAATATGCGTTGGCCTTGCTGGAAAATTTTGACAGAACAGGGCGAACAGTTCGGGTTGGCGACGTCAGGAAAGCCGGAAAACTACCAGTAGACGATCAAATCCCGACCTAAACATCAGGAGAAGCGAGGCGCCCGGTGGCGCCGCCGGTCTTCAAAACCGGTTTGAGGCGACAACGTCGTCTCAGGAGGGTTCGACTCCTTCCTTCTCCGCCAACGAGAACCGCTATTTAGTTGATATAATTGCATGTTTTTTAAGTAGGGAATTCCTTGCCCAAACTTTAACCCTAACATGTAATTTGATATTGCTGGGATTGGACCGCTGAAGTAATATTTTGGCGCAGTCTACGTCCTCGCTAACTTTTATATAGCAAGTCTCGGATTCGAGCCCCGACCGGCTCACCATTTACGTTTCACCAATACACTGTGTTGGGCTAATTTTCGGGAAATCATTCAACTTCCACATATGATTTAGATACCAATCAGGCACCAAATATTTGGCCCAAATCGAAATCCTAGTTTCACATTTATGCTCAAATATTGGTCAACGCGGGGCTTTCAATCTTTCTAGCCAGAAAAGATGCGCTAAGATATTACGAACGATAGTGTGTTTCAGACATCGATTGGTCTCATTTTTATATTCCCGAATAGAAAGGGGCCGTTTGCTGCATTTTGCCTGGCTCTGTTCACGGGGCCGACCGTGAAGCCGGCCCATCTTTTTAGATTTCAATGGCTTCCGAAATTGCTAGAGCGTCTTCCAGTTCAACTCTATGGCAACTGACAGTGCTGTCCATCTTTGTATGGCCGATCAAAAGCTGTACTGAGCCTAGGTTTCAGGTCTTCTTGTAAATATGAGAAGCTTTGGTTCGCCACATCGAATTTGTGCCATTGGCGCTCGGTTCGAGGCCAATGGATTTCACCCAATCCCGAACAAGCCCGGCATACTGGTGAGTCGAAATATGCGCGCGTTTATGGAAGCGTTCTGGCCAAATAAATTCCGAACCCATCATTAGCGGATCATTTATCCAGCGTGTGAGTGATTTTCGTGTACCGTCTGTGATTTCAAAACCGAATTGGTCTTTGCGGTCTTCTTTGGTTAATCGATGCGTGTTCTTTCACTTGGTCAGCTGCAAAACCGTGGACCACTTTCAAAGTGATCAGATCACATCCACGTAGCTTGCTGTCGATGGCCGCTTTCAGTGTCGCATATCGGGCTGCCGCTTCCTGCCCACGGCGACCCCGCACAGGGGCGAACCATTTGATATCACATTTATGCGCGGATTGGCGTGTATAGCGACGGCAGCGCGCTGGCGATCCAACTGTTGTGGTTAAACCCTTGTCGCCCCAACGACAGCCATTGATCGACTGGAACCGTCGCCATTCGTCGTTTTTAAACTGTTGAAACGGATCAAAACCATTAAACACCCTTAGACACATATATGGACCAGAAATATAAGGCATGACATGGCACTTTTGCTAGGCGTTGATACAGGCGGGACATATACCGACGCCGTCATAATCCGCGATGACGTTACTGTGGTTGCTTCGGCTAAATCGCTTACCACGCGGCACGATCTTGCCCTTGGAATTGGGGCGGCCGTGCGCGCTGTTTTGGGTCAAAGCGGTGTGAATCCATCCGATATCGCACTTGCCTCGTTATCCACAACACTTGCGACAAACGCGTTGGTTGAGGGCCAAAGTGAACGTGTCGGGCTCGTCTATATTGGGTTTCGCGAACGAGATCTATTGGCCCAGGGCTTAACCGACGCGCTTAAAGGTGACCCTGTAATCGTTCTGGCGGGCGGGCATGATCATTCCGGTACAGAGATCACTTCTTTTGACGCGAACGCCCTGGAAAATTGGTTGACTGCTGATGGAGGCACTGTCTCGGCCTATGCTGTTGCCAGCCAGTTTGCCACCCGCAATCCGGCCCATGAATTGATCGCGGCGAAATTGATCACCGAAAAGACAGGGCGACCTGTCAGCCAATCGCACCAGCTTTCGGCAAAGCTTAACGGCCCCAAACGCGCGCTGACCGCCGTTCTGAATGCACGACTGATTGGCATGATCGACCGCCTAATCATCCAGGCAACGAGCGAGCTGAAATCCCTTGGCATTCAAGCGCCGCTAATGGTTGTGCGGGGCGATGGCGCCTTAATAGGTGCCGAACTTGCCCGCGCCCGCCCGATTGAAACGATCCTGTCTGGCCCCGCTGCATCCATTGTTGGCGCACGTTGGCTTACCGGTGCTGACCACGCACTTGTTTCTGATATTGGTGGTACAACAACTGATATCGCGGTTCTTCGCAACGGGCGACCCGCCATTGATGCCGCCGGTGCCCGTGTTGGCCCATACCGCACAATGGTCGAGGCTGTCGCTATGCACACCACCGGCTTGGGAGGTGATAGCGAGGTTCATTTTGTTTCCAAGGGCTTACAGGGTGACATTTCGTTAGGACCACGCCGACGTATTCCGATCAGTCTTATCGCGAGCCAAGCGCCCGATGTGGTTCTTCCGGCATTGGAACGTCAGGTCGCCGCGTCCTTAACGGGTGAACATGATGGGTTATTCGTGCGGGCCGTTCCAAACGTGGCACGCGACGGCATCGGCGAGCGTGAAACAACGCTGCTCAAACGTATCGGAAGTACCGTGCATCCCGTAGATGCAATTTTTGAATCCCGTGCCGAAATGTCGGCCTATCGCCGTCTTATTGACCGTGGTTTGGTTCAGGTTTCGGGTCTTACGCCGTCTGATGCGGCCCACGCTTTGGGCCTTATGAATGAGTGGAACACAGACGGCGCCCGCATGGCGCTGGAACAATTTGGCCGTCGTAAAACTGGCGCGGGCAATAAGTTTTCTTCTGATCCGCTGGAAGTGGCCAAGCTGGTGATTGACCGACTAACCAATCAAACGGGTCTGGCTTTGCTGGAATGTGCTTTCACCGAAGAAGAAGTCTCTTTCGATCTTCCACCTGCCGATCTTGCCCGCCATATCCTGACCCAAAGAGGGCTTGCGGGTCACCGAGGCCTCGTGCGCGTCGACGCAGGCCTGGCTGTTGATGTAATTGGGCTGGGCGCCTCTGCTTCAACCTATTACCCGGCAGTTGGTGATCTTTTGGGATGCAACATGATCCTGCCAGAATATGCTGGCGTCGCCAATGCAATCGGTGCGGTGGTTGGCCGTGTGACAATCCGCAAACGCGGCACCATCACCTCCCCGGCCGAAGGGCAGTTTCGGGTGCATTTAGACGGTGAACCCGAAACATTTGTTGTAAAAGACACCGCTTTCGCGCGATTGACGGCCCACCTAACGGAACAAGCCCGCCTTGAAATGCACGCTTCGGGTGTGGAGGACATTGACATCACTGCATCGCACAGCATCAGATCCGCCAAAGCCGAAAACCGCGAGGTTTTCCTGGAGGCCACACTTACGATTGAGGCCTCTGGGCGCCCGAGGATCGCTGACAGTTAACGTTCAAAGCTCTGGCTCTCAGAAAAGATGCTCGTTGAGCGATTTGGTGTCTAGTGAAATGGCACTCTGTCCAGCATGATGTCGTGCATTGGCGCGCGCTCAACTTGGCGTCTGCGGAGTCGACCCAGCCTTGCTGTTTTTTGTAGGTTTAATCCCTACCGAAGCAATAACAGACATTCAGTGGTCGGAGCGCCAATGGCTGTTATTGGGGACAAAACGGTCACTGCGCATCGTTGCTTCCGCCGGCAAAACAGCCCAGACCGGACCTTCGATCAGAGCGCGGTTAACGGCAGCTTGGCAATTGCGAACAATGGCATGAAACTTCCCAAACTGAGTATGGATCAAGTGCGGTTGTTACTTGAGCGGAATTCTACCCTCTCCGATCGACTGATAAGCTTGATCATATCCTAAAACAGCACGTCTATCTTAGTCCCTGACAGCGTGTGTCCGTTGGAAAGGTCAAATACTGTGTTTGGGCGGGTTTCCAGCCCGATCCGAGATTTGGCGATCTTGTTGGTTGCTGTTCTCGGAAACTCGTCCGCATAGGCAAGGTATCTGGGCCGCTTAAAGCCAGCAAGCCGGCTGGCCGCATGCATTTTCACTGCCTCAGGAGGGAACTCTCCCTCCGTAATCCCATTTGCCAGTTTTACCAACACCATGACCTCTTCGCGGCGCGCGTCATCGGGTACGGCTATAGCTGCAACTTCAGCAATTTCAGGGGCCTCACGCAACGCAGCTTCAACCTCGCTGGCCGAGATGTTTTCACCGGCTCGTTTGATCATCTCTTTCAACCGCCCGACGATACGGTGATACCCATCAGCGTCTTTGACGAACAAATCACCGGTCCGAAACCAATCACCATCAAAACTTTCAGCATTTGCATCAGGACGTTTGTAATAGCCAAGCATTATTGCGCGGCCCTTAATTTGCAGCTCACCCGGCTGATCCGCAGCGCATTCATTGCCATCTTCGTCCACCACGCGGGTTTCGCGATATGGGGCGGCAACACCGCAAGTGTTTCGCAAAAGCTTGTCGCCTGAATCTTTGGGGCAGATCATTGCCGGGCCAACCTCTGTCATGCCGAAGCCATCTCGGGCCACTGTGTTGAAACGGTTTTCAGCTTCTGCGCGGGCGGAAGGGTGCCAGCCGAAGGTATGAGCGAATTTGAGCGGCAAGTTTGCGTCGCTGGCCGAAGGAGGAGCTGTTTTCATGATCGGTTCGGGCAACACGCAATAATGTGCCTGATGTTCCTCAAGCCAATCGAGGAATTTTGTCAGACTCATCTTTGAGGCCACAATTGCCGTACCTCCGATGGCCATTGCCGACAGGTACGACCATTGCCCGTCCATATAGAAAAACGGGGCCCAAAAGAACAGTCGCGAGCTGCCATAGCTTTTGTGAACCAATGCAACTGAATGCGAAAGCAACAACCAATATTCCTGCGTCAGCATACAGCCCTTGGGAAAACCAGTCGTGCCTGAGGTGTATTGCAGGCTGGCCAGATCAGTTGCGGCAATCGGATAACCGGGATCAAAACCGACCAGCGGCCCGCCATCTTCCAAGGATCCAAGGTCAGTACCGTAAACCAACATTGGCTTTGAAAGCATGTCCGGACGGGTTTTCATTGCGTCCAACGCTTGCAGGAATTGATCGGCGATGACTATGGCCTGCGAGTCGGATTGGTTCAAAAGGTAATCCAGTTCACTGCCGCCGTAAGCCGTGTTCACGGGCACGATCACCGCCCCGATTTTCATAATTGCAAACCAGACCAGTACCGAGGCCGGGCCATTTGGCAGCATCACTGCGATATGGGAACCCTTGCGGTATCCACGCAATAGCAGATTCGCAGCGATCCGGTTTGAGCGGTGGTGGATGTCAGTATAGCTGAGTTGTATTCCATCCTGGAAATAGTCAATGGCGACAGCGTCACCAAATTTCTCAGCCTGCGCCGCGGCGAATGCGCCAAGGCTTAGTGGTAGATCAGTTGCCTTGAGTTCCGCAGAAAGCGCCTCAATCTCTTCCTGTCCCGGCGAGCAGGTCATTCAGCGGCCCCCTTTCTGGCCAATGGTGGCTCCTTATCCTGAACTGAACGGATCATGCGGTACATATGACCAGCCAGCGCCATCGCGTCGCTGCGCGACATATCTTGCGCGCGTTGATAGGCCTCCATTTCGACCCTGACACCCAACGCGGGGTGCGAGGCGATGCGTTCTGCTGCCGCGCGAGCAGTGGACATTAGATTGCCAGAATCGACAATGCCATTGATCAGGAACATGCGCTCAGCCTTTTCAGCCGACACTTTGTCGCCCAGCAATAGCAGCTCCATCGCCGCTGTTTGCGGGATCATTTTGCCAAGCCCCAGCGCTCCCCCGGCGCCGCCCATACCATAAGCGATTTCGGGCAAGCCGAACCGTGCATCAGGCACCGAATAGCGGATATCGGTCAGCAGCATCATGAACATGAACCCCTGCCCGACGCACACACCGTTAACGGCACCGATGATCGGCTTGTGACGCGGCAGTGTCATGATCTCCTGCTCCCAGCCCGGATATTCTAGACAATCGCCGTCAACGCGAGGTGATAGGTGGCGCTCCACCGTTTCCAGACGAGTGCGTTCCGGACGTGGCGATTTGATGTCGTCGCCAGCCGAGAATGCCCGGTCGCCAGCACCCGTCAGTATGCCACAGCGAACATCCGCGTCAGCGTTGAAATCCCTCAGCACGTCATAAAGCTCTTTATGCAGTTCGGGCGTAAACACATTCACCGGAGGATTGTCGATCGTGATCGTCGCAATACCGTCGGATTTTTCATAATTGATGGGCATGTGGTTTGTCCTCAGGCGTTTCGGTTGGCGCTGCGTCGACGCAGGATTTCAGCAGTGGTCATGGCCAGCGTTGTTGCGATGATAAAGATGGTCGAGACCGAGGCAATGGTCGGGTTGATGAAATGCTGTAGGTCTGACCAGATGCGCACTGGCAGGGTTACCTTGCCGCCCATGACGAACAGGGCAAAGATCAGTTCGTCAAACGAGATGAAGAACGCGAAGATCAGGGACGATATGATGGCAGGCGTCAGCGGGGGCAGTGTGGCGGTGACAAAGGCCTGAACGGGCCCTGCGCCGAATACGCGAGCTGCGTTTTCCAGTGACGGATCCTGCTGACGTAAAGCCGCCCCGACAATTAACAAAACAAACGGCAGGCCCAGCATGGCATGCACCATCACCAGCAAAGGTTCCGAACTGGTCAGCCCCGTCCATACCGCCATGATGAACACCCCAAGCGCGATGATAACATTTGGAATAATCGCCGGAGCCAGAAACAGGCCGGTGAAGACCGGAACCAGTGATTTGCGGGTCCGATCCAGCCCGACAGCGGCCAGCGTGCCCGCAGCGGTCGACAAGATCGAGGCCATCAACGCAATCCGCAGCGAGCGGAAAGTGGATGCCCGCCACAGATCATCGTTGAAATACTCGCGATACCATCTGAGGCCCCAGCTCTTTGGCGGGAATTGTAATGTTTCACCGGCAGAAAATGACATCGGCAGGATCACCATGATCGGAAAGAACAGAAATAGGATGGTCAGGATGAAAAACAGCGTCATCAGTACCGAACCGGGGGAGTTTCGCAGGGATTTCATGATGTTTCCTCCCGAGCGGAATAGATCAGGCGTTTGCTGACAACACGGATCAGGGTCATGGCGATCAGGGTGAACACCAACAAGATCAGCGCGACCGAGGCAGCAAAGCCCCAATTAGCCTTGGCGACCTGCACCGCAATAATATTGGCCACCATCGTATCTTTGGGCCCGCCAACCAGTGCCGGTACGATGAAGAAACCCATCGACAATACGAACACAATCAGAAATCCGGTAACGGCCCCCTCAAGCGATAGGGGTAGGAAAACCCGGCGGAAGGCTGCAAAAGGTTTGGCCCCCATTACCCGGGCGGCACTAAGCAGGCTTTGATCGATATCGGCCATGGTTCCGTAGCACGTGATCACGGCAACCGGCAGTAATATCTGCACCATTGCAACATAAACAGCACCTGACGTGTACATCATCTTTATCGGCTCATCCAAGATGCCGACATAGACCAGGGCCATGTTGATCAATCCCTCGCGCCCCAGCAGAACCATCCAGGCATAAGTGCGCACCAGAACCGACATCCACATTGGAACCAGAACCAAAAACAAAAGGATCGGGCGAACGGAAGGCGGGCGGCGGACGATGAAATAGGCAGTAGGGTAGCCAATCAAAACACATAGCAGACCGGTTATTGCCGAAATTTTAACCGAGTTGATGAATATCCGCAGATAGGCACCCCGGTTCCAGAAGCGGTCAAAATGCTGGGTGGTGAACTCGGGGTCAAACAGGCCCTGATAGAACATGATGAACACCGGAATGAGAAAAAAGATCAGGGCCAGCAGCAACGCGGGGATAAGGGTGATACGCATGGTTCCGGTCTCCTTTCTGATGTCGGCAAGGGGGATGCGGGCGGCATGAACCGCCCGCAGATTGGTTTATTCCAGAACCCAGTCCTGCCAACGCTCATTCAGTTCGTTGTAGTTAGCGCCCCAGTAAAGATCGTTGGAAACAAATTGCTGGGCGAGGTTATCCGGATGAGTTGGCAGGATAATGCCTTTTTCCGTAGGCAGCAGGTCATACAAACCCTTGGTAAAGAATGGATATGGCGCATAGCTTGCAAAGCCTGCCGCCCGCTCTGGGCTGGTCAGCATGAAGGTCAGGAACTTGTCAGCCGTTGCGCGGTTTGGGGCACCCTTTGGCACAGCAACATAGGATGGTTTCACTGCCCCGCCGTTCCAGACGATTTGCACAGGCTGCCCTTCTGCGGCCATTTTGGTCAGGCGACCGTTAAAGGCAGACGTATAGTGGACCTCGCCGTCAGCCAGCATTTGGATCGGCTGTGCGCCGGTTGTCCACCATGCCACGACATGGGGTTTGATTTCGTCAAGTTTGGCAAACGCGCGATCAACACCTTCGGGTGTCGACAGAACCGTGTAAAGATCTTCCTTTGCAACACCGTCGGCCTGCAAGGCGAATTCCAGATTGTCAAACGGCTGGTTTTGCAACGACCGCGGACCGGGGAAATTTTCTACGTCCCAGAACTCGGCCCAAGACCCGGGTGCTGCACCTTTATCGGTGCGGATGGCTAAAATGTTGGAATAGGTTGCTGCGATTCCAGCGTCACCCAGCTTTGCGCTGTCCGGCAACATGTTGTTGGGGTCGATAACGGCCCAGTCGAGTGGCTCTAACCAACCGCTAAGAGAGGCGGTGGCATATTCAATTGCGTTGAGCTCGGTCACATCCCAGATCGTATTTCCGGCAAGAACCATGGCTTTGATGGCTGACGCGCGGTCCGTGGTGGCCAAATATTCAACCTCGATCCCTGTTTCCTTTGTGAAAGGGCCGGTGAATACCCCCTGCATCAGTTGCGCAACTTGCCCGCCCGAGCTTGACAGGGTCAGTTTTTCGGCATTTGCCGGAATGGCCGCAGTCAGACCTATGGCCAGTCCTGCAAGTCCTAGTTTCATTGATTTCAGAGTATTCATGTGTACCTCCCGGTTTCAGATATTCAGTGGTCCGCCAGTACGACGGCGTCTTCTTTGCGAAATTCCAATGCGACCTCGGCCCCGATTTCAGGCAGGTCGGAAGCGCCCGAGCGGCCTTCGCGCACTGTCAGGGCCTCGCCGTCCTTAAGACGGAAATGATGTTCGACTGTGGCGCCAAGGAAGACCGTGTCTTCCAGCCGCGCGTTGAATTGTGTGATGTCCGAGCCGGCAGAAATCTGCCCTGCGCGCGCGATCCGTTCGGGCCGCAGGCTAATGACGGCCCCGTCGGTCTTGTCCGACGGAATATGGGTGCCAATGGCAGCAACCTCGACCCCGCCTTTTGTAGGACGGACGTCAATCAAATTGGTCTGGCCGATGAATTCGGCCACAAAACGGGTGGCCGGGCGATCATAAAGTGTCTCAGGGTTGTCGATCTGCTCAATTTTCCCATCGTTCTGGACGGCCACACGATCCGACATGGTCAGGGCCTCGCCCTGATCGTGGGTGACGAAAACGGTCGTTGCCCCGATATCTTTGTGAATGCGCCTGATCTCGCCCTGCAATTCCTCGCGCAGTTTCAAATCAAGCGCTGACAGGCATTCATCCATCAACAAGACAGGTGGTGAAAAAACAACGGCACGCGCCAGGGCAACACGCTGACGCTGACCACCAGACAAGGCGGCAGGTTTACGATTTGCAAAACCGGCAAGCTTCACCATCTCTAGCGAGTCCATCACCAGCCTGCGTGTTTCATCAGCCGGTGTTTTGCGCATTTTCAGCGGGAATGCGACGTTGTCAAAAACGGACATGTGCGGGAACAGCGCGAAATTTTGAAATACCATGCCGACATTGCGATCTTCGGACGGAACGCCGGTCAGCGAGCGATCACCGATCAGCACGTCGCCTGACGTCGCATCGGAAAACCCGGCAAGGATATTCAGTGCGGTCGACTTGCCTGACCCGCTGGCCCCCAGCAATGTTACGAACTCCCCTGGTGCGACGGTGAGACTGAAATTCTCCAGCGCGGCCGTGTTGCCGAACCATTTGGAGACATTGTCAAAGCGGACCGTCGTTCCTTGCATTTGCACTCTCTGTTCATTTTTGGACATCATGTTTATTTTTGTACGTTGACACCAAAAATGACACGAGTCAATATGGTTTCATGCAACAGAGAATTTTGAACACCGAATCCGAAATAGACCTTTCTACAGAAGGGTTTAGTGTCGCCGATATCCTGGAACAGCGTGCAATCGTGATGCGTAAGCGTCGTAAACGTGTGCGCACAAAGGCCGCATTAATCGCCGCCGCCGCGCGTGAGCTTGAAAGAAGCGGCTTTGATTCCCTGACAGTAGAGGGTATTTCCGAAGCCGCCGGAATGGCGCGCGGAACGTTCTATCTGTATTATCATAGCCGCAGCGACATCGCCGCTGCTGTGATGAAATTCTATTGGGCGCTGGTTCGAATTCACCGACCCAAGGGCGGCTCAAAACTATCACTAAAGGACTCCATCCACCGGATGAACACTTTCTCGGCCAACCTCGCCAAGAAGAACGCACGTCTTTTGTCCGGCCGCGAGACGCTGTTGCTGGAAAACCCCGCCATCGCGCGGCGCATGGAAACAATCAATCAAGCCTGGGCTTCGCGCATCATGCAAGACGTGATGACCCGAAGCGGGGTCAAGCCCGGTGGACAGGATACTGAATTTCTACTGGTGAAGGCACGCGCTGTGATCACCATGTCAGACGCATTGCTACGGGATATTTACCGCGCTAGCACCCATGAAGGAGCGGCTCAACCAGTCGATCTTGATCTGGTGGTACGGGTCATGGATGATCTGTGGTACCGGGCGCTCTACATGCCTGAGGCGTCTTAACCGGTGAGGTGTTCTGTGACCCTGTCGATCAGCGGCATGATCAGATCGTCATCCAAATATCCCGGTGATAGTTTTGTAGAAGCAAAACGGGCGATCACCAATTCGTTGACGGGATCAATATAAAGCAACTGCCCATAAGCCCCCCGCGCCGTTGCACAGACCCGCCCACCCACATGCCGCATCCAGAATTGCGACCGATACGACCAGCCCTTCATCCCCGGATGCCCGAAGGCGGCAAACCTGTCCGGGTCACCGCCACCAAAGATCGAACTCAACACCTTTTTGCGGATCCGCCCACCAAGACCGGTTCGAATAGCCTCGCCGAACTTCAAATAGTCCCTGAGCGTGCATCCCGCCGTCGTGCAAAACCCGTTCGGGTCCACCTGATAGAACGCATCGTGCTCAGCCCCGATATGCTGCCATATCCGCCGCGAAAACATTTCGTTCAGATGCTCGCCTGCAACCCGGATCATGATCCATGTCAGAACATTGATATTGGGTTCACGATAAGCAAAAGCCTTCCCGTTCTCCCCTGCGGATTTCACGTTCGGCAGAAAATCCGTCACGCCGATGGTTGGTTTATCTGCTGGCTGCGGGATCATGCCCCCTGCGGCCAGATAGTCGTAAACGATCGAGTGGGGATCAAGATAATCCTCCGCAAACTCCATGTTGATCAGCATGTCGAGGACCTGTCTTAGCGTGGCGTCATGCCATGCCGTGTCGGCAAGTTCGGGTAAGCACGAGGGCACCCGTGCGTTTTCGTCAAGCACACCCTCTTCAATCATCATTTCAGCCATTAGCCCGGCAAATGACTTGGCGCAGGACTGGATCACATGGGCTTGATGCGGGGCAGCGGCACCGTAATAGGACTGATGCACCAACTGGCCCTGATGAAGCACGCCAAAGCTATCGGTCAGAGTTCGCGCCATCACTTGATCGAACCCAAGCTGCTCGTCTGACTCAAGCGTCACGTTCAACGCCTCAATACCCCCATCGCATGCAGGCAGCGCGCTTGCGGCATCTGGGCCGCGCCAGATGGGTTTCGTAGGCACAAGCTGCTGCATATTAGAATGCGTCCAGCGCAACTGAGGGAACTGGCGGTATGTTCCGTCGGCAAAGCGAATTACCTCGTCGGCAGGTGGCGGAAAGCCCCGCATATAATTGGTGCATGTCGGCTCGAAATTGGACATGGGGCCCTTGGCCTCCCTTTGTCATAATTAGACACTGTGTGCACTTTTGATACATCAAAGTATTTGTGCGGGCAAGTGTTTCGAAGCTGGTATTTCGGGTTGGCGTTGGAGCCGGTCACTTGCGGGACTGCGGTGGAGGCAGAATTGCCCCCCTCAGCGCACCTTCTTTCGATCCGCAGCGAATGTCAGGTTTCCGTCGAATCTGTGAAAAAATACGTTTTGCAGGCGCAGAAAACGGTGTGCTGAGCACGGCGTAAGCTTCTTTCCTGTCAGGCTTTTCGTATTTGCTGCGGTGCAGAAAAGATCTTAGCTAGTTTACTGAGGTTCCGGGCAATTGCAGCGAGCAGGAATTCGTCATTGGCACCACATGGTCCACGCAATCGTAGCCGTCCGAGGCCAAGGATGCGTTTGAGATGGGCGACCTCGTGGACCTCTTCGTGCTCTTCGCGTGTGATCTTGCGGGCACCTGCAATCGGACAGCATTTCGCTTTGGACAAGCAGGCTTGGCAGGTCAGCTTCAAAACTTGATACTTTGCAACACCTTGGCCCGTCGGGCCACGGTTCGGGTCCGAATAGTTGCGTCCGAACTGCTTCTGCGCCTCGCCTTCGGGGCAGATAAATTGGCTGTTCTTGGCGTCCCAGTCAAAGTCGGCGCGTGACCATGTGCCATCCTTTCAACCTGTATGGTCGAGCACCGGAATTTGCGGTTTGATATCACGCTTCGCCAACCAGTCCAGCATTGGGCCGGTTCCATAAGCGGCGTCCGAGATTAACCGCTCAGGGCGAAGGTCAAACCGACCTTGGATGTTCTGGTGTTCCACACTGAGGTTTTGGGATTCCAATCGTTACAAGAGTTTCGTCGCGAATGCCCAACTATGCCTCGAAAACCAAACCATCGATGCCGGTTCGCCCGTCTAAGGACGCTCCACATTTCCACTTCTGATCGGCAGGCCAAATTCCTGAAAACAGATTTGCGCCAGTTTGGCGATTCCCTCGCGAATGTTGCCAACCGTCGGATGACCAAAGCACAGGCGCATGCGGTGTTTGTTGGCCGCAGCGTCAACGGCCCATTGGGAGCCCGGATTGATCTCTACCCCTTGGGCAAGGGCGACCTGAAACAGCCGGTCGGTGTCGATGGTTTTTGGCAGTGTCACCCAAAGATAAATTCCGCCGATGGGCCTTTCATATTCCAGAATTGCGCCAAAATTCTCATCAAGGGACGCGCACAGGGTATCGGCTTTTTCATGCAGCATTGGCAACAAGCCCGCGACATGATCGTCGTAATGCCCCGGCAGGAACTCGGCCAGCACGATTTGCTCCAACGCGCCACTGCCTGCGTCGGTTTTCAGCGGCAAGATGTGGCCCATCAATGGCCAGGGCGCGACCAGATAGCCGACCCGCAGTGCAGGCGCGATTGTTTTGGAAAATGTGCCGCAATAAATCACACGCTGATCGTCATCCAATGCGTGGATCGCAGGCGGGCGCGCGCCGGAAAAAACCAGATCCGCGTAACAATCATCTTCAAAAATCGGCACGTCATATTGCTTGGCCAGCGCCAGCATTTCACGGCGCCGTTCAATCGGCATGACGGTGCCCGTCGGGTTCTGAACCGTGGGAATGGTAAAGATGTATTTGGGCTTGCGGCCACGCGCTGCAAGGTCTGACAAGGCGCGTTCCAACGCATCCATACGCATCCCATTTTCGTCAAGCTCAACGCCGATATAATCGACCCCCAGCGCATCCAGCTTTGTCAGCGTCCCGGTATAATTTGCGGCCTCGACCAGAACCACGTCGCCCTTGTTCAACAAAGCTTTGTTAACCAAGTCCATCGCCTGAAGCGACCCGGTGGTCACCAGCACCTCGTCTGGTGTTACCGACATCCCGGCACGCCGTTTCAAATTATCCGATATGAATTCGCGCAGCGGCAGATGGCCTTGGGGGCCGCTGTTCATCCCGTATTTCCCCATGGCATGGCCTTGGTCCCGAATGACGTCACCAATGGCTTGAGCGAGAGCTTTGGATGGAACGGTTGCCTCGTCGATATTCCCGCCCACGAAATGATATGGAGGAAGGCCGGTAAACGGTTTTGCCTCGCCCTTGGCGACCGTTGACAGCAGGGCATCGAATTCAAACATCGCTGGGAAAACCTTTCACAGTTTCTGAAACACTCGCTGCACCCTGCCAGCAACCGGATCAAAGCGCCAACTGAAAAGCAAACCGTCAGATGCAATCACACGGGGCGCGAGGCCTCATGTTTGGCAATGCGTGGCATGTGCCGCCCAGTTCTATCAGATCATGCTGTTTGAGCCAAACTACGAACAACCCGGCGAATTGCGGCGTCACGTTTTATCACGGATAGGATCCGTAGGTTCGGCACGGCAAATATGTCCAACACAAACGTGGTTCGTCTGAAACAGTGTGGCGTCGACCTGTTGAAGGCGCCCTGAGATGTAGCGCAATGGCCAATTCGCAGAGGGCAAATTAAAGAGCCGAATTGTCTTAGAAAGTCCACCGATTCTGAACCAGCCGTGCGGTCGGTTCGTCGCCCTAGAACCCAGCCTCACAATAGCCCCGGATCAGGGCGAAACGGGAAACAATACGCGATTGCGCTCTGACCTGTTTCCCAAGCCCTGACAGAATGGCCGTATTCTGTGTTTTTTTGCAGCGAAAGATCATGGCAAACTGAAGGCAGATCACCCGACTTCCGTTGGGGTAAATTCTAGGCTTAAGGAGGCTATCATGCCTTTCGTTAAACAGATCATGCTGACAGCAACTTCAGGCGCCGGTTTCGCCCTTTTGGCGACAGCTGTTGAAGCCGGTAAGAAGTCCAAGCAAAAGGTCAGCCAAGTACCGGAAATCGACGCCGCCTCGGGCCTTTTGGCACTGGCCGCAGTTCTGGCAGTTGTCGTGTTGGTATGGGAACGCCGCCGCCGGATGAATGCCAAGAAAGTTTAATCCAAAAAATGGCTGCCGAAGGTCGCTTTCGGGCGGCCCTTTGTTATATGGCAGACCAATTACCGCTGTAGACCGCCCAGATCGCGACCGTGGCATTGGCCGCGACATGGGCCAGCACCGCATCGGCCAGACGGCCGCGCCAAAGCATCAACAGACCAAAGACCAGCCCCGCCAGCGTCGCCAGCGCCCATGCCTCATGCATTAGGGCAAACAGGCCTGATGACACGGCCAAGGCCAACAGGCGCATGGACAGGCCGCCGACCTCATCCAATCGGCGCAGAATATAGCCGCGGAAGAACAGTTCTTCGATGATCGGCACGAAAAGAATTGTTCCGCTCAGACGCAAGGCGATCCAGACCCATGTGGCATAAGGTGCTGCGGTGACTGGGCCTGCGCTGCCCAGCGTTGGCAGCACCCAAAGAACACCAACCACTACACCGGCCAGGGCGGAAAGCGGGCTCGCCCGCCAGCCCATCTGCCTGAGGGCACGGTGGAAATAAAGCAACACCGCCAGCATCATCGCCACGCGCAATGAATATCCTGCCTCAGGCTCTGCCCAGATCACCGATACAACGACACCTGACACCATCATCACCACAAAGGGCAAAATGCACAACGCCATCCAATCGTCGGCCAACGGAGCACCCTTGCTCTGCACCCGGTCCTTGCGGTGAAACCACGGGATCGCTTGCGCCACAACCACAACCACAAGTGCTAAGGCCGTGAACAAAAGCCACCCCGCAAAAGAATGAAACCCGTTCAACGCATGGGTTTCTGACACCCATGCGCCGATCATGATCAAAACCGCGATGCGGACGATGTTCAGCCCCCAGCTTGTCATCAGCGCCAGCGGCAGCAATACCAGCCAATAGCGCCGCATGTTAAGGTCACTGCGCATCAACAGCGCGTAAAGGGTCATGAAGCCGAGCACCAGCGCCACCCCTTCGATGCCGGAACACTGGCTGGCGACCTGCACAACGAAACCGTCAACGCCGATAATGTAGCTGTCGGGTTCCACGAACACTTCGGCCCCGGTCAGGACGAGTAAGTTATTGACCAAGGTGAAGGTCAGCTCGCTTAACTTGGTGCCATCCCAAAGAGGCGCGATTGCCGTTGCCAGTTCCGGCAACAACGCCGCAACTGTCAGATAGGCCAATATGGCATAGTTGCCATCTCGCAACCAACCCAGCCAAGCCCCCGGATTTGCAGTCCAGATCAACAACCCAAGCCCCGCCAGTGCGGCGCCAATGCTCATGAATGCAAAGGCAGTTCCAAAGGCGTGGTTCATCTCGTCCGGTGCGATCAGGGCGGTGGGTACAAGGGCGATAACGACTCCGCACAGAAAGACCAGCAGCCAAACCTGCGGCCCGGCTCCGTCGGCTGTGGCCTTTTGCAGCCCCTGATAGGCCCCCGGTTTGCGCCAGAGGTAAAGCGCAAGCACCGCCAGCAGGAACACCGCCCGTATCAATGAGCCGCGCAGGCCCCGGCAGGCGGCCTCATAGTCGGTCAGGTGGCATTCGATGGGGGAAAAGACCTGATAGATCAGCACAAACGCCACAACCGTCGCCAGCGCCAGAAGCGCTGCAGGAAGCAACCGGTTAGGAAGGGTCTGACTGAACACTCGATGCGCCTGTTTCTATCGCTTTTGGCTGAGAGTATGGCAAGTGGCGTTCAGGATGCAACAGCGCCGGCTGCCCGGGTAAGCTGGAGGTTTGTCGCTGTGCCGCTGCTCCACTTTGACCACAAAATTGCAAACATGCGCGTCAAATCAACCATTTTCCAATGTAGCTAGGGAACCTCTGAACAATGTCCCCTTAGGCATTTCGATAACACATCCAGCAAAGCGACAAGCGCGCGCTTAAAGCGTGTCACATCAGCGGGCGCATAGCGATCCGGCCTCAAGAAGAAAGCCCCTTGGAACCGTGCTATTCAATCGCGCAAACCGCTGCTAGGACGGAAAAGGCAAGATTTGTCCAGCTGCATGCGATTGTTTTAAGCATTTACAATGCATGGTTTAAAATATTGACTGGCACGCGGTTTAATAAAAATTTTAAGGAGTGGACCGAATGTCGTTGACTGAAGTATTTCTATGGCCGGGAACAAAGGCTTGCGAACGTCTGGGGGTGGACCCAGAGGGGGAAAATGCTCTGATCCGTTGGATGGTCAACACACTCGTTTATCTCGTCATAAGCCTAGTTGGCGTCTGGATTTTCGCAGTGTGACGATGCCCCCGCGCATCCCTGTGACAGAGGCGCAGATCGATTGCGTTGTGGTTCAATTCTACGCCCGCATACGTGCGCATCCTGTGCTTGGGCCTGTTTTTGCGGTGCATGTAAAAGACTGGCCAACGCACGAAGAAAAGATCGTGCGGTTTTGGCGTAACGCGCTGTTGTTGCAGCACTGCTATGATGGCAACCCGATGCAGGTGCACATGGCAGCGGGCAACGTCAAAGCCGAACATTTCGCTGTTTGGCTGGCGCTGTTTGATGCTGTCCTGAACCAAGAATTACCGCAGCCTTTGGCGCAGTCATGGTCCGCACTTACACACCGGATTGCGCGCGGATTAAGCTATGGATTGCCACAGGAAAACAGCAATACCAACATACCCTTTCTGGGTGAGGCCTAGGCCAAATGAGGCCGATGCCACAGCGGCGACTGCAGAATAAAAGGCACCCCGCGATTTGCTGGCCGGGTGCCGCGTGAGCAGACAGAAAACACGAGGGAAAATGACAAGGCAGACCTCAAGCCTCCAAGGGTTCGGCATATTCTGGAACCGCCAGACGCCCGCCTTGCGCGGCATCGTGCTGATGTGCCTGTCTACGTTCGCGTTTTCGATCATGCACGGGTTGGTGCGCTTTGTTTCCGAGGTGTTGCCGCCTTTTCAAATCGCCTTCTTTCGCAATATTTTCGGTCTGGCCTTTCTGCTGCCACTGTTGATGCGCTCGCGCTTTGCGATGCTGCGCACACAGCGGATCGGGTTGCATGCGCTGCGCGGCGTGATCAACATCATAGCGATGCTGATGTTTTTCACGGCACTTTCGACTTCGCCGCTGGCAAAGGTCACCGCCCTCAGCTTCACCGCGCCCATTTTCATGGCCGTTCTGGCCGTCCTTGTGCTGGGTGAGCGGTTTCGCATCTACCGTTGGCTGGCGATCCTGTCGGGGTTCATCGGCATGCTGATTATCCTGAGGCCAGGTTTTGTCGCCATTGACACAGGCGCGCTGCTGGTCACTGGGTCGGCGGCGTTATGGGCCGTGGCGATGGTGCTGATCAAGATCCTGTCGCGCACGGATTCAAGCGTGACCATTGTCGCCTATATGGGCATCTTCCTTGGGATATTTTCCATCGTCCCTGCGTTATGGGTCTGGCAGCCGTTTGGGTGGCAAACGCTTGGCTGGATGGTTTTGATCGGTCTTTTCGGCTCGATCGCGCAGATTTCGCTTAGCCAGTCATTGAAGGAAACCGATCCAACCGCGTTGATGCCGTTCGATTTTCTCAAGCTGATCTGGACGGCCTTTATCGGCGCGTGGTTCTTCGCCGAAATCCCAGATATTTATACCTGGATCGGAGCGGCGGTGATCTTTTTATCCGGCCTGTTCATTGCATTTCGCGAGCGGCAGACTAAACAGGGCCCCTTGACAGACACCGGGCCTTCCGCCTGAAAATCTCGGGTGTTGTTGCCGCTTTCACCGCATTACAACCAAGGCCAGCTATTGCGCGATATAGCTCTTTAGCTGCACATCAATACGACCTATGTGGCTATCCAGCCAGGCGTCGATGACGTCCAATAATTTGCTTGCCCGGGATGGCACAAAGCCGTCTTTCTGAAATGCCTCTATTTCCCGCTTGATGATTTTGATGAAAACCGCGTGCTCATTTTTGTTTTTTTCACCAAACGGGCATTTGTTGGCGAACATGCATTCTTCTTCAAAACCGAAATGCATACTTGTGTACATCGTTAGAAATTCAAGAAACCCTTCATAGGTTTCTGAACGACAGCCGTTTTCCAAAACCTCGCGGAAATCTTCGGAATAGGCGAACAAAGTTTTATGCTGGTTATCAATCTCGACATTGCCGGTAGAATATTCTTCTTTCCACTTCATAATGCGGCATCCTGCAAAAAACCAAAGTTCAGTATTGATCGCAAATCAGCGCAAAGTAAAGATGCAACAGCCATTCACACCCCGTGATTGCGGGCTTTTACCCGTCACCTACATCACATTTGCGCGCGCACTTGACGGCAGCGCTGTCTGAGGCTCTAACTTGCTCCAAACAGAAAAGGGTGGATGATAAATGACTTCTGGATATCAGACGATCGGCCAGATTATAGGCGGCGGACCAAGTACGCGAACCGCCTTCAGCGCGCCGGATCGCGATGCCTTGAATTTTGTGGAACTCGCTGATTTCATAGGTAAAACAAGCGGTGCACTGGTGCAATCCGGCATAGCAAAAACCGACGCTGTGGCGATTGTTTTACCGAACGGGCCTGAGGCGGCGACGGGGTTTCTGGCCGTTGCGAATTGCGCAACTGCGGCGCCGCTGAACCCGGCCTATAAACAAGACGAATTCGCCTATTACATGCAGGACCTGAACGCCAAAATGCTGTTATGCGCCGATGCTGATGGTCCGGCGGCAAAAGCCGCGCGTGGCCTAGGCATACCAATTGCGCTGATCTCGGTCTCGGCCCAGCACAAGGCCGCGGCTTTTGACACCGACCTGCCTCAGGGGGACCTTTATCCATTAGACGCTGCAAGCCCGGATGATATCGCGCTTGTGCTGCACACATCCGGCACCACATCGCGCCCAAAACTTGTGCCTTTATCGCATCGCAATGTTACCGCATCCGGGCGCAACGTGGCGACCTCGCTGGCGTTAACCCAAGACGACATCTGCCTGAATGTGATGCCTCTGTTTCATATTCACGGCCTGATTGCGGCGGTCCTTGGCTCTTTGACGGCAGGCGGGTCGATCTATTGTTCGCCGGGTTTCAACGCGCTCAAGATATTCAGCTGGCTCGATCAGGCCAAGCCCAGCTGGTACACCGCCGTGCCAACAATGCATCAGGCTATCGTCGCACGTGCGGTGCGCAACGCGGATATCGTCAAGGCGACCCGATTGCGTTTTGTGCGCTCATCCTCGTCCTCGCTGCCGCCACAGGTTATGGCGGACATCGAAACAACCTTTGGCTGCCCCGTGGCCGAGGCTTATGGCATGACCGAAGCGGCGCATCAGATGACCTGCAATCCCATCGGCACGGGCCAGCAGAAACCCGGTTCCGTTGGCCTGCCTGCGGGACCTGAGGTTGGCATCATGACCAGCACTGGCGTCACCAAAGACGCGGATGCCTTGGGAGAAATCGTTATTCGCGGTCAGAATGTAACAAGCGGCTATCAGGCAAACGATGCCGCCAACGCCGAGGCATTCCTGCCCGCTGAACAAGGCAACCTTGCGTGGTTTCGCACCGGTGATCAAGGCCGGTTTGACGCGGATGGGTTCTTGTACGTGACAGGTCGGTTGAAAGAGATCATCAATCGCGGCGGCGAAAAAGTCTCACCGCGTGAAGTGGATGAAATCCTGATGGACCACGCAGCGGTTGAGCAGGCCGTTACTTTCGCGGTTGGCCATGACAAACTGGGCGAAGACGTCGCCGCGGCGATTGTTCTGAAAGAGGGCAAGTCGGCTGACGCACAGGGCTTGCGCGCTTTTGCAGCCGAGCGGTTGGCGGCGTTCAAAGTGCCGCGCCAGATTGTCATTCTTGATGAAATCCCCAAAGGGCCGACGGGCAAGTTGCAACGCATTGGCCTTGCTGAAAAACTGGGTCTAAAGGCGGTTTCATGACCAAAATATGCATCTATGGCGCAGGCGGCATCGGTGGCTTTCTGGCTGTTGCGCTGGCCAAGGCGGGTGCCGATGTCAGTGTCATCGCGCGTGGTCCACATCTGGCAGCGATCCAAAAAAACAGCCTGACGCTTGAAAAGGATGGCACGCGCGAAACAGTGCACCTGAAAGCCAGTGCTGATCCCGCCGATCTGGGACCGCAGGATTATGTTATCATTGGATTAAAGGCCCATTCCGTCCCGCCGATTGTGCAACAGTTTGCACCGCTATTGCATGATGACACCGCAGTGGTATCAGCGGTGAACGGGGTGCCGTGGTGGTATTTTCACAAGGCCAATACCGGCACGTCGCTGGATGAAAACTGGGTTGAAACGGTTGATCCTGCGGGCGCGCAATGGAACTTTTTCGGACCTGAACGGGCCATTGGCTGTGTCGTCTACCCGGCTTGCGAAATCAGCGAACCGGGTGTGATCCTGCACAAAAGCGGTGATCGGTTTTCACTGGGTGAACCGGATGGCGAACGATCAGAACGCGCTGTGCTTCTGTCCGATCTGATGCGGGCGGGCGGGTTGAAAGCACCGGTCAAGCCACGCATCCGCGACGAGATTTGGATCAAGCTTTGGGGCAATTGTTCGTTCAATCCGATATCAGCTTTGACTGGCGCTAGCCTTGATCTGATCGGCAACGACCCCGCGTGTCATGCCGTGGTCAGCGCCATGATGGAGGAATGTCGCAACGTCGGTCTGGCCCTTGGCGCCAAATTCAACGTGTCGCTTGAGCGGCGGATTGACGGTGCCGCAAACATTATCGGCCACAAGCCGTCGACCCGACAGGATGTCGAACTTGGCCGCCCGATGGAGCTGGATGGGTTGATGGTTTCGGTGCAGGAACTTGCCCGTAAACTGAACATTGCAACGCCAACGCTTGATGCTGTCGGCGCGCTGGTCCGTCTGCAGGGCGATGTGCTGGGCCTTTATGCGCGCAGGCCCGAAATTGAAAAGCTGATCGCGTCACCCACGTAATTTAAGGCCGAACTAGCGCCCGATCGCATAGGCCTGCATCAGGCGAGGTGTTGCCGCAGCCCTGAGAATTCCATCAACGTTGCGCGACGCGGCGGTAACACGTCCGACGCTCCATTCCGGGGCGACGACGACCTTGTGGCCACGCGCCCGCAATTCGTCAATCGTTGCGTGCGGGCATGATTTTTCGACCATGATTTCACCCGGCACGCGCCCTCGTGGATAAAACGATGACGGGAAATGGCTGGTGTGAAACATCGGCGCGTCTATGGCCTCTTGCAGGTTTTTACCCTGATGGACGTGCCGCAGAAAAAACGCCAACTGCCATTGGTCCTGCTGATCACCGCCGGGGGTACCAAAGCTTAACCATTTTCCGTTCTCAGACTGCGCGATACTGGGGGTCAGGGTTGTGCGGGGCCGTTTGTTGGGCGCAAGCGAGTTTGGCAGTCCCGGCGTTAACCACATCATTTGTGCCCGGCTGTTCAGGCAAAACCCCAAGGCCGGAATGGTCGGCGAAGATTGCAGCCAACCGCCCGACGGTGTTGCGGAAACGATATTGCCAAAGCGGTCGATGATATCAAGATGCACGGTGTCGCCGCGTTCCGTCGCCAGATGGGCCATCGTCGGCTCATAAACCGCGCTTTCGACGGCACTATTTTCAGCGAGCATGGCAAGCCCCTGCCTGCGCACATCCTCAAAGCCCGTGATGCTGCCCGGATTAAGTTCAAGCGACGCTGTTTGCTTAATCAAGCCGCGACGTTCGTCGTTGTAGCGATCAGACAGCAGGCGATCCAACGGCACATCGACAAAATCCGGATCACCGTAATAAATTTCACGATCGGCAAAAGCCAGCTTTTGCGCCTCAATCACCAGATGCACAAATTCCGGCCCCTCAGGGTCCAGCCCATCAAGGTCAAATCCTTTCAACAAGGCCAAGGATTGCAACAGAACTGGCCCCTGCCCCCATGGACCAGTTTTTTGCACGTTCCAGCCGTGGTAATCGTAACTTTCCGGCACCTCTTGCGGGGCGGACCAGCGGGCCATGTCATCTCCGCTCAGTAGGCCTTTGTGGCGAGCACCGGATTCATCAGCCAATTCTTCGGACACAAAAAATCGGTCGATTTCTTCGGCGATAAAGCCCCGGTAATAGCAATCTCGCGCGCCTTCAATCTGGGCTTCGCGCCCTGCCACCCTTTCCGATTCTGTCAGTAAACGGTCCCAAGTGGTGGCCAAAGTTGGGTTCTTCAGCAATCCACCACGCTTAGGCCCCGCCCCAGCGGTACACCAAAGCGCATAAGAGCTCGGCCATTCCCGCTGAAAGAAATCCGCCATCCCTTCGATGGTATCACAAACCCGGTCAAGCACCGGATGACCCGTTTCGGCGTAATAGATCGCAGGTTCCAGCACATCGCGCAAAGGCAGCGTTCCGTGGTCGCGCAGCATCACCATCCAGGCATCAAACGCCCCGGGAACTGTCGCCGCCAAAAGCCCGGAACCGGGGATAAGCGTCAGCCCCTGATCGCGGTAATAAGCAATGGTCGCGCGGCCGGGCGTCGGCCCTTGGCCGCAAATCACCCGGCTTTCCCCTGATGAAGCGCTGTGAAATATCAACGACATGTCGGAACCCGGCCCGTTCAGATGTGGTTCAACAACCTGCAAAACAAGGCCGACGGCCACGGCTGCATCAAACGCGTTTCCGCCCTGTTCCAGAATTTTCATCCCGACAGCTGAGGCAATCCAATGGGTTGTCGTGACAACGCCAAAAGTTCCGGCAATTTCAGGGCGGGTGGTGAAATTTTGCAACTCGACACTCCGTTGCTATGGGGTGATGCGCGGAAAATGCGTCTTTCCATGCCGCCTGACAATACGGCAACGTGCGCAAAGCACCAGCAGAATTGCCTGTTGTAGTATGCAGATAATTCTTGATCGTTTGATTAAAAAATGTGTCAGTGGGCCATGGTTTTTATTCTTAAACGCAAATCGGGAAAGGAATAGCTGCATGAGCTTACCCAAATTTTTATCGAGACGAGGCTTCATAGCCAGTGCAACCGCGCTTGGAATGTTGATGACGGCCTCAGCGACGGCGGCTGAAACGCTGAAAGTCGCGGGCATATTCACCCTACCGGTTGAACAGCAATGGATCAGCCGCATTCACATCGCCCTTAACGCGGCCCAAGCACGCGGCGACATCGAATATGTGTTTTCCGAAAACGTATCAAACACCGATTACGAACGGGTGATGCGGGAATACGCTGAAAGCGGCGTCGGGTTGATCGTTGGTGAAGTTTTCGGTCTGGAACGCGCAGCCCGCAAAGTGGCCGCAGATTATCCTGAAACCGGTTTTCTGATGGGCTCGTCGTTCAAACCACAGGAACCGAATTTCTCGGTCTTTGACAACTTCATTCACGAACCCGCCTATCTGTCAGGCATGGTTGCCGGGGCTGCCAGTGAAAGCAACGTCATCGGCATGGTCGGGGGCTATGCGATCCCTGAGGTCAACCGCTTGATGCATGCCTTTATGGAAGGCGCGCGCGAAACTAACCCGGATGTCAAATTCCTGGTGAACTTTATCGACAGCTGGTACGACCCGCCAAAAGCCAAGGAAAGCGCCTTTGCCATGATGGATGCCGGTGCTGACATTATGTACGCGGAACGTTTCGGCGTCTCTGACGCGGCGGTTGAACGTGGCAAGAAGGCCATCGGCAACGTGATTGATACATCCGGCGACTATCCGGGCACGATCCTTGCCTCGGCGATTTGGCATATGGAGACAACGATCGACACTGCGATTGCGGCAGTTGCGGCGGGGAACTATGCGGCGGCAGATTACGGCCAATACAGCTTTATGGCCCATGGCGGCGGTTCCCTTGCGATGGATGAGGCTTTGGTTTCCGCTGACGTTGCGGCGGCGGTTCATGCCAAGTCTGCAGCCATTAAAGACGGCAGTTTCGTCGTGACGATCAACGACGAAGCCCCGGTTTCCGACAATTAAGGAACGACAGGGCCGGGCGTCATTAACGGGTGCCCGGCCTCATATCGCATGACAAATCACCTGGTTCTTTCCCTGAATAATCTGTCCAAACGTTTTGGCACAATCGTTGCCAATGACGCGGTCAGTATTGAATTGCATCGCGGCGAAGTTCTGTCTTTGCTTGGCGAAAACGGTGCTGGCAAAACCACGCTGATGAACATGTTGTTTGGGCATTATCTGCCTGACAGCGGCACGGTAGATGTGGCGGACGAGGCTGGTGTCATGTGGCCCCTGACGCTGGGCCATCCGCAAGCGGCCCTTGCGGCTGGAATAGGCATGGTGCACCAGCATTTCACGCTTGCGGCGAATTTATCGGCGCTGGACAATATCCTGCTGGGATCAGAAAGCCTGCTGTCATGGCGTCAGAACCGCCACGCGGCGCGCGCAAAGATTCTGGGAATTATGGACCGCTCGGGCCTGACCGCGCCATTGGACGAGCGGGTTGGCAATCTGTCGGTGGGTGAGCGTCAACGGGTCGAGATCCTCAAAGCCCTATACCACGACGTTCGCATTCTGGTGCTGGACGAGCCAACCGCGGTTTTGACCCCGCAAGAGGCCGACACCCTGTTTGAAAACATCGGCGCAATGACCAAAGACGGCCTGTCGGTCATTTTCATTTCCCATAAGCTGCGCGAGGTTTTGGCCTTTTCAAATCGCATCGCGGTTCTTCGCCACGGCAAAAAAGTTGGTGAAATCGCAACCGATACGGCGGACGAAACAGCCATCGCGCGCCTGATGGTCGGGGCTGATACCCCTGCGGTGCCGCGTCCGGCCATGCAGCCCGGTGCCCCGGTTTTGGCCCTGTCCGGGGTCACCGTCAAAAGCGACAATGCCCGCAACAGCCTGCGCGCGGTCGATCTGGTGGTTCATGGTCACGAGGTTGTTGGAATTGCCGGGGTGTCAGGCAATGGCCAATCTGCACTGGCCGCTTTGATCTCAGGTCTGGCGACACCCGATCAGGGGGAAATGTCGGTCGATGGCATCCAAATCACCCGGTTCAATCCGCAAAATCTGCTGAAGGTCGGAATTGGCCGCATCCCCGAAGACCGCCACCATGACGGCGTTATCGGCGCGATGAGCGTTTCGGAAAACCTGATTGTAGAGCGTCTTTCGGATCCTGATATTCAGAAAAACGGATTCTTACGCCGCGATGCCATTCGCGCCCATGCCGCACAGCTTTGTCAGGATTACGACATTCGCGGACCCGGGCCTGAGGCAAAGGCCCGCCTGTTATCTGGTGGAAACATCCAAAAACTGATCCTGGCGCGGGTGTTTGAATGTAGCCCGCGACTGATATTGGCCAATCAGCCGACGCGCGGGCTTGACCTCGGCGCGGCCAGCGAAGTTGGTCGGCGTCTGCTCGAGGCACGCCATCGCGGTGCCGGTGTGTTGCTGATTTCCGAAGATTTAGACGAGGTTCTGGCCCTGTCTGACCGAATTATCGTGATCCATGACGGTCAGTTGATCGAGGCCGACACCAAAGACCGCGCCGCAATTGGCCTGATGATGGCAGGAGAAAACGCATGATCCGGTTTGAGCCGCGCGAAACCCCGTCACGCGCCCTAACGCTTGGGGTGCCGGTTGCGTCAGCCTTGATTGCCTTGCTGTTGGCCGCCATTCCGCTGGCCTTTGCCGGGGCAAATATTCTTGAGGCTTATGGCCAGATGGCCAAAGGCATATTCGGTTCAACCTTTGCGTTCACGGAAATGCTGACCCGCGCCACGCCGCTGATTTTCACCGGGCTGGCGGCGACACTGGCGTTTCGGGCACGGCTTTGGAATATCGGCGCTGAGGGGCAGTTTTACCTTGGCGCGATGGCCGCCGTTACGGTCGGCACCGGCTTGATAGACGCCCCCGGCATTATCCTCATTCCGATCATTTTGCTAACAGGTGCGGCGGCAGGTGCGGCTGGCATGGCGGGGCCTGCATATCTGAAAACCCGGTTTGGTGCGGATGAGGTGGTCACGACCTTGCTGCTGAATTTCATCATCCTGATCTTTCTGCAAATGATGCTGGAAGGCCCGCTAAAAGACCCGATGGGCATGGGCTGGCCGCAATCTGAACCTATTCTCGACGCCGGAATGCTACCGCAATTATTGCCACGGATGCGCATCCATGCCGGTTTGATTATCGCGCTGATCGCCGCTGTAATCGCCCAGATCATGTTGTCAAAAACCGTCTGGGGCTTCAAACTGCGCGCCGTTGGCGAAAACGCCGCCGCCGCCCTGCATGCTGGCATTGGCGTCAAAAGAACCTTGATGGGGGCCGCAGTCGTTTCAGGTGCCCTTGCCGGTTTGGCCGGTGTCAGCGAGGTCGCCGGTTTGAAAGGCTACCTGACCGCAGACCTGTCGCCCGGATTTGGCTATACCGGCATCGTTGTGGCCATGTTGGCCGGGCTGTCACCGATTGGCGTGGTCATTTCAGCCGTGTTTATCGCATCTGTTTTTGTCGGTGCTGATAGCATGAGCCGCGCAATGGGGGTTTCCAGTTATCTGGCCGATTTGGTTGTCGCCCTTTCCCTGATCTGTGTGTTGATCGGCGGCTTTACCGCCCGCTATCGCATCCTGATTGTGCGTAAAGGGGCCGCGTGATGGATATTCTGCACATCCTGCTGACTGATAGTTTCTGGGCTGCCGCCCTGCGCATCGCAACCCCGCTGATCTTTGGCGTGCTGGGCGCGCTGATCTGTGAAAAAGCCGGGGTTCTGAACCTTGGGATTGAGGGGATTTTTGCAGCGGGCGCGATGGCTGGCTGGATGGCGGTCTGGCTGGGGGCCGGATTGTGGGGCGGCTTGCTGGTGGCGGCGATTGTCGGCGGCGGATTTGGCCTGATGCATGCGATTTTGACCGTACCGCTTGGCCTGTCACAGCATGTTTCCGGGCTGGGGATTACTATGTTTGCGACCTCGCTTAGCTATTTCATCTATCGAACGGCCTTGCCTCAGGTCACCTCTCCGCCGCGCATCACTCCGTTTCAACCGCTTGATATACCGATATTATCCGACCTGCCCTTCCTTGGTCCTGTGCTGTTTCAGCAAACCGCAATGACGTGGCTTGCATTGTTCATGGTGGCCCTTGTTTGGTGGGTGTTGAACCGTACCCCGCTTGGCATGGCGCTGCGCGCTGTTGGTGACAATCCGGACGCGGTGGATGCTCAAGGCCTGTCAGTTTACGGTCTGCGGATGGGTGCGATTGTTGCGGGCTCTGCCCTGATGGCGCTTGGCGGCGCGTTTTTAACGATGTCGGCTTTTGACGCGTTCTTTTTCGGCATGGTGAACGGGCGAGGCTGGATTTGCATCGCCTTGGTCATCTTTGCCTCGTGGCGTCCGGGCAAGGCCTTGCTGGGGGCCTTGCTGTTTGGCGCGTTCGACGCATTTCAGGTGCGCTTGCAGACCGAGGTTGGCGCCTTTGTGCCGTCTCAGGTTTTTCTGATGGCGCCTTATGTTCTGTCACTTGTCGCGCTGGTGATCGTGGCGCGTCGGGCGGAATACCCGGCGGCATTGTTACAACCATGGTTTAAAGGGCAACGTTGATGACCATTGATCTGATCGTAAAACACGCGAATTTGCCTGATGGCCGCACAAACATAGATATTGCCTGTGCGGATGGTCTGATTGTTGCCGTTGAACCCGGTATTGAGGCCGAGGCCAGGCAAGTGATCGACGCCAAGGGGCATTTGGTGTCACCGCCTTTTGTCGACCCGCATTTTCACATGGATGCCACCCTGTCACTAGGCACGCCCAGAATGAACGTTTCGGGCACTCTGCTGGAAGGCATCGCGCTTTGGGGTGAACTAAAACCGGTGCAGTCAATCGACGACATCATCAGCCGCGCCCTTAAATATAGCGATCTGGCGGTGTCGATGGGCATCGGTGCAATCCGCAGCCATGTTGATATTTGTGATGATGAACTGAAAGGGGTCGCGGCCCTTTTGGAGGTGCGCAAACAAGTCGCACCGTATCTTGACCTGCAATTGGTGGCCTTTCCACAAGACGGCGTTTTGCGCGACCCTACGGCGATGGATAATCTGCTGCGCGCGCTTGATATGGGTGTGGACGTCGTGGGCGGTATCCCGCATTTTGAACGAACGATGCGCGACGGAGCGCAATCCGTCAAAATGCTGTGCGAAATCGCGGCTGACCGTGGCCTGCTTGTCGACATGCATTGCGACGAAAGCGACGACCCGCTTAGCCGTCACGTAGAAACGCTGGCAAGCGAAACCACACGATTGGGGATGCAAGGGCGCGTGACCGGATCACACCTGACCTCGATGCATTCCATGGACAATTATTATGTCTCAAAACTGATCCCGCTGATGGCCGAGGCGAACTTGCACGCCATTCCAAACCCGCTGATCAACATCATGCTGCAAGGCCGTCACGACACCTATCCCAAGCGACGTGGACAGACCCGTGTGCCGGAACTGAAAGCTGCGGGTATCACAATCGGATTTGGATCTGATTGCGTGATGGACCCGTGGTATTCGTTGGGCCGCGCCGACATGTTGGACGTGGCCCATATGGGTCTGCATGCCGGGCAATTGTCCAGCCGCGCGGAAATGGCGTGGTGTTTTGAAGCGGTCACGAAAAATTCCGCCGCCATCATGCAGCTAGACAATTACGGGCTGAAAAAGGGCAATGCCGCCAACATGATGCTGCTACACGCCACCGACCCGATCGAGGCGATCCGCCTGCGCGCGACCCGGCTTGCCGTCATACGTCACGGCGAAATCATCGCTGAAACACCGCCAAATATCGCACAGCTAAAACTGGCCAATCGACCCAAACAGGTTGATCCTGCAAGCTATGCGCCCATTCCTGCCAAGGCAAAACCCTGATCGCGTGTTTTGCAGCACTAAACCAATCGGAGGGCTGATCAATGACCGCTTGGGAAAACCATCTTAACGCCCATAAAGCCGAAAACCTTGCCGATCTGCTGGAATTCATCCGCATCCCGTCGGTGTCGGCCTCGGCTGATTATCTGGACGATGTTGCCGCAGCCGGGCGATGGGTCGTGGATCGACTTGTTAAAGCCGGGGCTGAAAACACGAAACTGATGCCAGCCGGCGGGCATCCCGTGGTTTACGGTGACTGGTTGCACGCCGGTGCCGACAAGCCGACGATCCTTATTTACGGCCATTTCGACGTCCAACCGGCAGAGCCGTTCGATCTGTGGGACACGCCGCCTTTTGAACCTGAATTGCGCGACGGTCGCATCTATGGGCGCGGCGCATCGGATGATAAGGGCGGGATGCTGATCCCGATATTGGCCTTTGAGGCCATGTTGAAAAGCGAGGGCGCCCTGCCGGTAAACGTCAAATTCCTGTTTGAGGGACAAGAAGAAATCGGCTCGCCGCAATTGCCGGAATTTGTCGCGGCTCATCACGAGATGCTGGCCTGTGACATGATCTTTTCGGCGGATGGTCTGCAATGGACGGCAGACGAGCCCAATTTAGTGGTGGGCCTGAAAGGTCTGGTCGGGCTGGAAATTACCGTCAAAGGCCCGAAAAGCGATCAACATTCCGGTTTGCACGGTGGGGCGATTGCCAATCCGCTGATGGCACTCAGCCAGATCGTTGCCTCGCTCAAGGATCTTGACGGGCGCATTCTGGTTCCGGGATTTTATGACGATGTTGTTGATCTGACCGATGAGGATCGGGATGAAATCGCGCGGGTGCCTTATGATGAGGGGGCCTATATCGCCGAACTTGGCGTGCCTGAATTGTTTGGCGAAAAAGGGTTTTCAACCCGTGAACGGTTATGGGCCCGCCCGACACTGGATGTGAACGGCATTTGGGGCGGCTATCAAGGCAAGGGGTCGAAAACCGTCCACCCCGCCGAGGCCAATGTCAAAATCACCTGCCGCCTAGTGGCAGACCAGAAACCTGACGCTATTTTCGCGTTGATCGAACAGCACATCCTGAACAACACACCACCCGGTGTAAGGGCCGAAATCAACCGCCTGCCCGGCAATGCCGATCCGTTCAATATGCCGCGCAGCCACAATGCCAGTCAGGTTGCCAAGGACGTTCTGACCGAAGTTTATGGTCAGGAACCTTACACAACACGGCTGGGTGGCTCGATCCCTGTCATGTCGATTTTTTTGAACGAACTTGGGGTGCAGACCACAATGTTTGGCTTTTCCATCGGCGACGAAAACCTGCATGCCCCGAACGAGTTTTTCAGGTTGCGGAATTTTGAACGCGGTCAGGTCGCCTATTGCCGGTTGTTAGAGCGTCTGGGACAATAGACCGCAAACCACCTTCTGCATGGTACAGGCCAGTGCAATCGTTTAACTTGGTCAAAACGCACCCAAAAGCCGCCGACAGGTGGCGCAAAGACCGAAAAACGTGACGCATAAAACTGATCTTGTTGAACCATCTCAACACCAACCAAACCCGGCCCGCATGGATCAACTTGACGGGTTGCGCGCGGTTGCGATCCTGTTGGTGATCGGGTTTCACGCTTGGTTTTTCCTGCAATTTGCCATGCCTTCCAAAACAGCGTTTCAGTCGTTTTCCGACGCAATGCCCTGGGCCGCCGGGCTGGTTCGTCGTGGCGATATCGGCGTTGATGTCTTTTTCGTGCTTTCCGGATATCTGTTGTCCTGGCAATTGTTTCGCGAGCGTCAAAACCGTGGCGGTTTACAGTTAAAACAGTTCTACGTCCGGCGGCTTTTCCGTATCTATCCGCTTTATATCGTCGCCTTGGCCATCGTTTCGATCGGGCCGGGGCCGTCGTTTGCGCTGCTTGGCAATATTCTGGCCTATAATATTTGGTTTGACCCGCTTAATATTATCATACCGTGGAGCTGGTCACTGTCGGTCGAGCTGGAATTTTACGCCATTGTACCGCTTCTGATCCTGTTTGCCCGACCCGGCAGGCGTACATTACTGATGGTCGCAGGGTTTTCAGCGTTGGCCGTTGGCTGGAGCCTTTGGACCCTCACCACCTATCCGCAGCTTGTTGAAAACACATTGTTTGATCTGGAAATAGATGAACGGCGCAGCGATCTGGTGCTTTATTACCGGCATCTTTATGCGTCGATGCCAGTGCGCCTTAGCCAGTTTACTTTGGGTCTTGGGGCGGCTTGGCTGGTGGTGCATCGCCCGGATGCAATCCGTTTGGGCGGCGCAGTCCTGCCTGTGGTTATTGGCCTTATTCTGGTTGGATTGGCCTTGCCGCTGTTAAACAATCCCTACACCCATATGACCGTGGCAGCGCAGGTTTGGGTGTTTATTGAACTGACATTTGGCCGGGTTGGCTTTGCGCTGGCCATCGCGACTATCATCGCTTTGATGCAGTTAGGTCAGTTGCCTCGCTTAAAATCTGCTCTGTCGTTCAAGCCGTTAGAACCGATCGCGCGGTTCAGCTTTTCGATGTATCTGTTTCATCCGGTTTTTGTCTATCTGGGCATCGTGACCTTTGTTGGAAAAACGCCCGTCACCACGGTTTCAGGCCTGCAATATCTGGGAGTGTTTGCAATCGCATTGGCCGGGTCGATGACACTTGGCGCGGTCACATGGTATTTGATTGAACGGCCCGCCATTCGGTTCGGGCACAAAAAACTGTTCGCCGCCAAACCACATCCGCCGGTCACGTCAACCTGATTGCGCACCTTCAGCCTTGTTCAGAATGGCACCGATCAGTGGGGTTTTGTCATCAAGCAATTGCTCAACCGCGCGCACCTCTTCGGCCTTGGTAACACCGCCGCCGACGACCAGTAAAACACCGTCCACCTGTGGCAGAAACGCGATCACATCGTCATGGGACAACGCCGGGGGCAGGTCATAAAGAATGATGTCGGGTTGCAGTAATTCCTGCATCTCGTCCAGAATTTCACCGGTCATGTTCTCTAAAATCAATTCCGCAGCACTTGGTTCCGGTGCGCCGTTCAACCCCAGCGCCAGATTCTGGCCGACGCGCAAAAAATACTCCTCTGGCAACATGACGCCCGACAGATAATCACGCGCAACCGGCGGGTCCGTCACCCCAAATATCTGCGCAAGTCCCGGCGTGCGCAAATCCATATCCATCAAAACTACCCGGCGGCTTTCGCCGCGCGCCAGACTGATCGCCAGATTTGACGCTACAAATGTTTTACCACAGCCTGCGGTCGGCGAGGTGATCCCAACCCTTTTCCAGCCCTTATCTTTCAGCACTTGCAACAACCGCGTACGCAGCATGTCTATCGCCACATAAGCAGGGTCTTTGCGCCGTGCCGAGACCACCCGGTTGCGCGCCAGATGGGCGTTGCTGATGCGAATAGTCGGCAGGCCGTGCCACATGTCCTGTGGCTCGTAGTGGGTCAGTTGATGCTCTGTCTCAATCAGCGCATTGCCTGTTGGGGGTCGGGTGTCGTCCTGCACCATTTAATTCCTCTGCCCTTTACCTCGTTACTGTCACTTACCCTATTACACCTGTGAAATCACTAAAAGCCGAACAAATTCGCCTCTGTGATCGCGCGTCGGATAAATGTCGCTTTGTCGTTTTCCGGCTGCCAACCAAGCAACGTTTTAGGATGCGTGATCTCAAACGGAGAATAATGGGCACGGGATTTCCAATCGCTAAGTGAAGCACGGCTAAGGTTACGCCGCCGCAGCACGTATTTTTTAAGCGCATGTTTTACGCTGTCATTCAGATAATAGCCCAGAAACGGGCCTGTGCGCACATCAATCCGCGCACCGGTTGCCGTGTCAATCGCATCAAAATAGCCGCGAGCGGTCATCATCGCCTCACCCACAAGGTTAAAACTTTGACTGATCGCCGCATCGTTTTCCATCATTCGGATCAGGCCATCCGCCACATCATCAATCAAAACAAACGGCAAAATATTGTTACCGCTGCCCCAGATTTTAACCGTACCGGCACCGTGCCAGCGGCCAATCCCCCAATGTTGCAGCGGCCCACCGGCGCCAATTACGATGCCCGGTCGCGCAATGACAAGCGGCAGGCCATCCTTTTGATGCATCATCATCAGGCGTTTTTCGCATTCTGCCTTGGATCGGGCATATAGATTGCGATCGGTCATATCGGGCGCAAATCCGGTTTTTTCAGTGATCGTGTTGGCCGGATTTGACATGTCATAGGACGCGATTGTGCCGGTATAGACAAACCGCTCAACCCCTGCGGCCAGCGCGGCCTTGGCGATGGATTCAGTGACCGCCACGTCGTTTTCAAGACAGCCCTGCCACGTGGTATCCACGGATTTGGCAAGATGATAAACCGCCTTAACCCCCTGCATTGCGTGTGCCAGACCGTCAGGATCCTTTAAGGACGTGGAAAAGGTTTCAACCTGATCCGCCAAATCATCAAACGGCGATGTCCGTCCACGGCTTAAAACCCGCACATCCCGGCCCGAGGCAACCAGCGCGCGGGTCAGATGCCGCCCTATAAAGCCGGTTCCGCCAATAACCAGCACACTTGGCTTGGGTTTACGCGCGGCTTTCGCGGCTTTGGGTTTTGTGCGATCCGCCTTTGGCAGCAACGCCAGCGTGGAATCGATGGCCGTCATGACCTTTTCCATCGTCACATGGTCAAACCGCTGATCAACGGCCGCACCTTCGCGCAAGCCCCCATAAAACCCGGCGACAACCCCCTGAAAGCCAAGCGCATAAGGCCCGTTTTGATTAAGCGACACCACTTGCCGCGCAGCATTTATGGAACCTTCGCGCAGATGTTGCCCAGCAAGCGACAATTGGCGACGCAGCGGGTTCAGCACGATGTCTGACGTATTTTCCCGCTCAACAATCAGGGTATCGGCGGCATAGTTCAGCCGCGCAATCCCGCCAGAGCCTCGCAGCGTCACCGACCGATCATCGGCGGATTCAACCAGTGAAATGTTAAAGGTAATATCAACCTCACCTGCCCGCGCCAGTATCCGCCAGGACTGCGCCCGCGCGCCATCCCCCGGCATCATAATCGGTTTGCCGAGCGAGACATATTCAATCTCTGGTGCGCCAAACAAATCGACCGCGAAGGCAAACAAATGTGGCCCCAGTTCCAGCAGCAGGTTTTCGGGTTGCTCTAACATCCAAAGGCCAAAAGGCCCGGATCTGAGCGGCGCAAGCGGGAAAACCCAGTTGATTTCGGCGGCGTTGACACGGCCCAAACGCCCTGACTTCATCAGGTTTTTCAAGCGTGTATAAGACGGTATGCCCAGAAAATTGTGACTGGCGGCGACTTTGCGGCCAGCGGCGTTCGCAGCTTCAATAATCGCGCGTGTTTCATCCAGCGACAGGGCCACAGGCTTTTCGATCAGAACATCAAGACCCGCCGTCAGACACATCTCGGCCAGGGGTTTGTGCACGGGTGGCGGGGTCAGGATATGCACCGCGTCGCAAATATCCGCAGCGATCAAACCTTTCAGATCCGTAAAGGCCCGCACTCCATAGGCCGCCGCCAACCCTTCGACTGCTGGTTTAGACACGTCGCAAATTGCGGTCAGTTCGACACCCGGAACAGCCTTGATCGCATCGGCGTGCCAGGTCGCAATATATCCTGCACCGATCAGTCCAGCACGAAGAGGTTTAGATGTTTTGATGGCTGATTTGGTCATTTGTATTCAATTATCCTGATTTTGCGCCCACGCAATCGCCGCCAGCCATAGATGATCATCCCCTGCAGGTTCGGGAATTTCGACAACACCAGTAAAACCGCCTGATGGGCGGCTTGTGATCTAACTAATCCGGCCCGAACGAGGCCATCAAAGGTGCGCCAATAGGAAATGCCATAAAGTGCAATCAAAATGGCAATTATCCAAGGCGCAAACATCGCGCCGAGTGCCGCCAGCAAAGGCATGACAGCACCGAAAACCAAAACCCGTCGCCGTTCGGGGGCGAAATATCCGGGATGCATGCTGGCAACCTGGGCAAAGCCGTGGCCGCTGCGCACCGCGCGTTGCCACCATTCGGTGAACCGCGTCATATTCGCGTCATGCAATGACATTTCGACTGGCAGGCGCAAAATGCGCCACCCTGCCCCACGTAGGCGCACGCAAAACTCATCGTCTTCCGCTGCGATCACTGTTGGATCGAAACCATTGATTTCGTCAAAAACGCTGCTGCGGACCATCATGTCACCTCCACAGGCCGGAATATCCCCGGCGGGTCTGTGCCATTCAAAATCACATAATGCGTTGTAAACACTGCGCGTTGGATCAACTTCAGACCGCCAACCGGTGACAATTCCCAACCCGTCATCCTGCGCAAAGGCTGCCAGTGCCGTTTGCGCCCAGTCGGCCTGCATGATGCAATCACCGTCGATGAACTGAACATAGTCTGGCAGGCCTTCGTTGCGCAGCGCCTCAAACCCGGCATTGCGACCTCGTGCGGCAGAGTTTGGCTGGCTTTGATCGAGTTCGACCACCTCAACCCCCAGCCCTTTGGCCACAGAAACGCTGTCATCGTTGGAATTGCTGTCGACATAAACGACGCGTTGGAATTGCGCAGTTAACGAGGCGAGACAGGCCGCCAACCTTGCCCCTTCGTTGCGCCCGATCGCAACTGCGGCACGTGTTGCAGGCCCGGTCATGCGCGGCCTGCTTTCAAGTCGTCGCCACATTCAGCGGGCCGGATCGGAGGGACCGCGCCGCCGGTGTTGTAGGCCGCCAAAATCTGCCCCAGCCACACGGTTTCCCTATGAATATTGAACTCTTTCAACACCTTGGCGCGACCCACCTGCCCCATCTTTTTGCGCAATTTATCGTCGCCTAGCAGCTTGTCAATCTGTGAGGCCAAGGCATTCGCATCCCCCGGCGGCACCAGCGCACCGCTAATGCCATCCTCGACCAGTTCGGGAATACCCGCGATTTGCGTCGTGATTACAGGGACGGTCGCCGCCATAGCCTCCATCAGTACCACCGGCACGCCTTCGGCAAAGCTCGGCAAGATCAGGATGTCCGTTTCACCCAGCAGATCGGCGACCTCGGTTTGCGAGCGATACCCGGCAAATGTCACGCAATCGGCAAGCCCCAAGTCCTGCACCTGTTGCGCCAAATCCTTTCGTTCCGGCCCGTCGCCAACCAGCGTCAGGTGCAGATCGGGGTGACCCTCCCGAAGCTTACCCAAGACGGAAAACAGCACAGGCAGGCCTTTGACCGCCGCCAAGCGACCGACAAACAACAGCCGCTTGCCCTTGCGCCTCGCATCCGCATCGTTGCTGACATAACGCGCCGGATCGACCCCGCAATGAACGATATGCAGTTTTGACCAATCCGACGGCTTGGAAAATATCATCGCTTGCGAGCGGCAATAGTTGCTGATGCAGGCCACAAAGCTGGCATTGGCGATCTTGGCATCCAACCGCCAACGATGCGGTTCAAAAAAGATGTCAGGACCGTGCAGCGTGAAACTGTAAGGAATACCGCTCAGCCGGCTGGCAAGCATCGCGACTGAACAGCTGGCGGTGGCGATATGATTGTGAAGATGCGTAACGCGATTGCGGCGCAGATGATCGGCAAGCATCACCGCCTCGACAAAATAGAACAGTTGGTACAACCGGGCGCGTACACCCGGTGCGCTGGTTTGGCTGGCGAGCGCAAGTGTGCTGAAAAACCGCCCCGGTGCGCGAAACAGAGCCGCCACTAAAGCCAGCAACAATCGCACAGGCGACCGCGCAGCATTCAGGATGTAAAACGTATTCGCAGCCTCGGTTCTTTGTTCGTCACCGACCAGATGATCAATGCTGGTTTTGCGGATCGAACAGGTCAAAACCTTGTGGCCAAGGCCCCGTAAACCCGCGACCTCACGCTGAATAAACGTATCTGTGGCACGGGGATACTCGCCTGTCAGATAGGCCACCGGGCCAAAGGCGTGTTTGTCAGCCATGCGCGCGCCCCGGTTCAGATTGCGCAACCGCGCTTGAAAATGCCGCGCCAAAGACAGGATCGGGTGACCAGTCAAGACAGGCGCGGGCCTGTGCATTGCTAAAACGCACGGGCAACATGCGGGCGCGCAGTTCAGCCGGGCGCAGGACGCCGGGCAACCTGCCACCTAGTCCGGGAATATACGACAGCATCCGCCCGATCAGCAGAACCAATGGCAGCGGCAGCGATACCGTTATCCGGGGCCAGCCGGATTGCCCAAGTGCCTTCAGGTACTGGCCGCGATCCGGTAGCACTGTGTCGATGACGTTTAGAATGGACTCACCGGGATGATTTCTGTCCCAAAGTGCAGCCAAAACCAAGGCCGTCGCGCAATTTTGCACAAAGCAAACAGGCACCTGCCCCGCAGTGCCAAACCGCACCAGCAAAGGCCCGACGGCTACACCCAGATGGCTGCTCCAAAGGCGATCGGGGCCGAACACCGCACCGGGGCGCAAAACGATCAAATTCAAACCTTCGCGCGCGGCTGTGCGGCGCACCAAATCTTCTTGCGCCAGCTTGGTCTGGCAATAGATATCACGCGCAGTAGGATTGGACACCAAGGGTGTGTTTTCGTCCACCAAATCCCCGACCGAAGCACCGTCATAGCCGTACACCGCCATCGAACTGACATGAATCAGTTTTGGCGCCTCTGTGCCTAATGCAGCCACAGCCTCCAACAATTGCGTCGTCCCGGCCAAAGTATCACGTTGCTGAACCGCGACATCGCCTGACATGGCACCGGCGGCGTGAATGATGGCATGGGTGCCTTTCAGAGCGTGCGTCAATATCTGTGCGGCATCGGCCTGCGCCAAATCGCAAACTACCACCTCAACACCCGCATCATTGCGCCAGCTTTCCGGCAAATGGAGGCTATCGCGCACAATCGCCACCACGTGCAGCCCACGAACGCGCGCTTGTGCCAATGTGTGCCTGCCGATATATCCTGCGGCCCCGGTGATCGCGATGACCTTATGTTCCGCTACATTGCCCATGGCATCGGCTCCATCGGTGAACAGCGGGTTTCCATGACTTGCGCGCCGGTGCTGTTGCCAGAGTTCTGTATGGCAAGCGTGACCTCATTCAGATGCAGCGCAAATTCCGAGGTCAGGCGTGGTTGGCGGTTTTCGGCAATCGCAGACAACAACTCCATCGGGCCGAGCGCAAAGTTCATTGCCGCAGCACCACGTCGCCCAACCTTGGGGTGCGTTTCACCCTTTAGTCGCAACCGCTTCCCCAATGGATGCTCCATCAGGCGGCGTCGCAAGGTGAACCTTCGGTGAAACCTGACGGCAGCAGTGTTGTGCCAAGCCCGCTTTAGTCGCAATACGCCCGCATCACCGATCACTTTTATCTCGTGGTTATGCGGCGCTATGATCGAACAGGTTAATCGCGCCACCGGTCCATCTTCAAAAAATAAGGTTGCGGTAGAAAAATCTGGCGTGGTTCCGCCATCACCTTTGTCGCCCAACACCTGAGTCGAGGATGCCACAACCCGCGTCACCGACCCGAAAAACGCGATCAGCCATGTCAGGTAATAGCCCGCATGTTCCAAGGTACAACCAACCTGAAATTCGTCACGCCACGGCCAGGATGCACCGGATTCGCTGGTCCAATCCGCGAAAGGGGCCTGTGGTACAAATCCGTCGTCAAGTTCCGCATAGATCAGCCGGGGTTTACCGGCAACGCCGCTGCGGATCGCATGACCCAGCGTTTGTGCCGCTTCGCCCAGCACGCTGCACGGGGCGGATGCCAGCAACAGATCGGCGTCCGCCGCAAGTATGTGCAACGCCTTTGCCTCGTCCATCGACATGGCCAGCGGTTTTTCGGAATAAACATGAAAGCCATTTTCAAGGCAGGTTTTGTTAACCTCAAAATGCACTCCGGGATTTGTCAGGTTCAAAACCAGCGTGCCCTTGGGCTGGCTGGCAAAGAACTCGGTCAGCGACCCACTTGGTTTCAGGTTCCAGAATTTGCAGAACGCCCGGCACCGCGCCGCGTCCCGGTCAAAAACCGCCACCACCTGAACAGCCGGAAACGTTGCCAATGACCGCATATAGAGGTCGGCAACAAAACCACATCCGATGATGGAAACCGCGCTCATCTCAGCCCCTTGATTTCGTTCACTCGTTCTTTTTTGTTTGTGGGTAAATTATACCGCAGATTGTGGCGTTTTTTAGCCGCTGAATGTGGTGAATTGCGCAATGGCAAAAAGGCAACTGGCCCCAAGGAAAAACCGTGTTATGAATTGCCCTAACGGCCCCGAAAGCGGTTGAGACAGGTTGGAGAGCACAAAGTGCAATTTCGTTTTGGCGCACAGGTGATAAAGGTGAACGTCGCGACCAAAGAGGCCTTGCTTGACCGCGTTTCCAAGCACTTCGCCCAAGGCACCGGCTTTGCTTTGGCGACCATAAACCTTGATCATCTGGTAAAGCTGTCACGCTCAGACGCCTTCCTGAAGGCCTATGCAGCCCATGATATTGTCGTGGCCGATGGCAACCCGATTGTCTGGCTGTCACGTGTTGCAGGTAAACCTGTGGCGTTGTTGCCGGGGTCGGATCTGGTTGTGACGCTTGCTGATCTGGCAGCGGTATCGGCGCATGATATTGCCCTGATTGGCAGTACAGAAAAGGCGTTGGAAAAGGCGGCGGAAACCCTGCTGGCGCGCAACCAAAACCTTAAAATTTCCCTAAAGATCGCGCCCGCGTTTGGCTTTGACCCCGAGGGCGCTGAAGCTGCCGAAATCCTGTCGCGGCTGCAAACATCAGACGCACGTCTGTGTTTTCTGGCACTCGGGGCACCCAAGCAAGAAATATTCGCCGCCCGAGGTCGCGCCATCTGCCCCGGTGTTGGCTTTGTGTCAATCGGTGCCGGGCTTGATTTTCTGTCCGGCGATCAGGTGCGCGCGCCCCATTGGATACGCAAACTAACGCTCGAATGGCTTTGGCGGCTGGCACATAATCCCGTCAGGTTGGGGCCACGATATGTGCGCTCGGTATTGATCTTGCCGGGGCAAGCCATCGCCGCTTTGCGCCAGCGCGGGGGTTAAGCCCCGCCAAGATACCGCGCGGGTTTTGGTTTGCGCAGCAACAGCATGTCAACCAAACGACGTTTAAGCGAACGCGGCGGCAAAACCTCAACATCCCGTTCAAAAACCGACCCCGTTAGCGCCGGATCGTGCCACAAGGCCAGTTTGGCGCCCCATTTGGCCGATATTGCCGGATCAAGACCGTCTTTGATGCCCATTTCTGTGGCCAACATCCCCGGCATCCATTCGTTGACAACAATGTCTGGCAAACGATCAGCAATGTCGGCAATCAGCGCGCGATTGAATACTCTGACGGCCCCTTTAGACACAGAATAAGCGGCACTGCCACTAACCGGGGCGACATCAGCAAATGTAGACACCGTCATGATCCGCCCGACGCCGGTTTTGGTCATTTGTCCAAGGGCCGCATCCGTACAGGCGACAACACCGCCAAGATTTATCGCCACGCTGTCCATGAAAGTTTCCGGTGTTTCATCTAGAAAATCCCGTCTGGGAAAGACGGCGGCGTTGTTGATCAGGATCGTCACCGGCCCAATGTCGTTGGCAATGGTTTCAAAGGCTTGCGCCACCGAATTAGCGTCAGATACATCAACAACCATGGCGCTGAATTTCCCGATTTCAGATTGCTTAGCTGTCTGTGCCAATGGCCCGGCCCGGCGGCCAAAGCCAACGACCCGCATGCCCGCGCGGGTCAATCCAATCGCCAGCGCCCGGCCAAGCCCTGATCCGGCCCCGGTCACTACCGCGACGCCTGCACGCATTATCTGGTCTGCTTCACTCATGATTTACCCCGGTTTTTAGGTCGACAAGCACGCTTTGCGCCACTCTTACAGCGTTTGCCGCGATGGTCAGGCTGGGATTGACGCCCGTTGAACTTGGCATGAACGACGCATCAACCACATAAAGATTACGCACCTCATGCGCCCGGCAATCACGGTTCAACACACTGGTTTTCGCGTCATCGCCGAATTTGAGCGTCCCGCAAGGATGGCCGAAATTCAGCTCGGGCTGCTTGTTCAGAAAGGCCATGCGGTGACCGCGAAACGCGACTTTTATCGCCCGGCGAAACGCCTGATGCCGGGCGATCAGTTCGGGCGCCATTTCGTATTCAAACCGCAAAACATCAAGGTCGTCAGCGTCAAGCAACACACGATTGTCAGCGTAAGGCAGGTCTTCCAGTATACCCGCGAACACCTTTGCCTTGCCAAACAGTCGGGTTGCGATCAGCGCGGGAATTCTGGTGAACTGGCGCAGCGGCTTAAGTTTCCGTAAGATTGACCGGTCAAACATAGTGTTCAGATAATGCACGATCTCGCCATACGAGGCCTCGATCCCCATGGCTTGTATCAAGCCGAACCGCTGTTCCTTGACCCGATACAGATCGCGCAGCGCAATGGATTTACTGGCTCCACTTGGCGCAAATGCCTTGCCCGGCCAAAGCGCAAACATTTCGGTCAGATGGAACATCAGATTGCGCCCGACCAGACCTGATGAATTGGCACATCCAGCAGGCCATTCTGCTGAGGCTGAAGCCAGCAACAGCCTTGGCGACGACAGTGCCCCCGCCGCCAAAATATAGGTTTTGGCCGTCAATTTCAGGGTAACACCATTTCTGACGGCCTCGACATGGCTGATCTGATCACCGGCCCCTTTCAGCGCGCGCACGTCGCAAAGATCAAGCAGGGCGGCATTGCCCGTCGCCAAAGCCGGTTCAACCCCGGCTGACCTGCCATCCATTTTGCACGCGCGCGGGCATTTGAAGCCCAAACAATTTTTGCACCCCGGCAAGAACCGCACGCCCAGATGGCCGTAATAGGGGTGCAGCCCTTTTGCCCGGAACGCCTGCGCCAATTGGTGATCGCCCTTGATCTGATCCGGCGGATCAATCAGCGGCGCGGTTGGCTCATCACTTAGCGGATCGGGATGCCCCGCAACCTGATACATCTGTTCAGCCGTGTCAAAAAACGGCCGGAAACTGTCATAATTGACCGGCCATGGGTTTGACTTGCTGTCCAGATCATGCCGCTCGGGCCGCTCAAGCGACGCTGCGTAAAAAACGGACGAGCCGCCAACGCCCGCCCCGATTGGGCCAAAGAAATCCATCAGCCGCCCATTGACCTTTGCCTTCATCGGTTTTGGCCAGAAGCCCCGAATGGTGCGGGCGGTCGGGTCATAAACCTCATCATCCAGCTTTTGTTGTTCAGCCCGAACGCCCGTGGGGCCTTTTTCAAGGAACAACACCGAAGCGCCGCTTTCCGCCAGCTGACGCCCGATGGTGCCACCGCCGATGCCGGTGCCAATGACAATTACATCCCAGGTTCTGTTCAGGACATCCTCAATCATCTGAACGTGCACCCTTTTTAATGTTATTGGAAAAACGAAGGCGGGTCACCGGCACCCCCTTTGGCCAACAGCCAGTCATATACCTGCACCACCTGCGCGGCCTTTTTCTGCCAAGTGAAATAGTCGTTCACGCGCTGCCGTGCCGCCTGACCGGTATCGCGCAGGATCGTCGGATCATTTGCCAACCGCGTAAGCTCGGCCTGAAAGCCCGCGATAATCTGCGCTCTTGTGCCAATCGGAACTTTGAAACCAACCCCCGGCACGACCAACTCGCCCGGTCCGGCGTAGTCCACAATCAACGGCGTCACACCAAGCGCCATTGCCTCTAGCACGACGCCGCCACCAAATTCGCGCACTGATGGAAAGGCCAGCAAATGACAGCTTGCCGCAATATCCTGCACCGCTTGATGCGCAATCCAGCCGTGCAGACGCACCTGCGCACCAACACCCGCCGCATCAATCTGCGCCTGCAAGGTCGTCATCATCGGGCCGTCTCCCATGATATCAAGCGTCAACTGCCCGCTTTTAAGCAAAGGCATTGCCGCCTCAAGCAACATATCAGGGCCTTTATAGGGCACCAAGCGACCGATAAAACAGGCCCGCAGAACCCCGGTCGCGGGCTTTGCAATCTTAGAAAACCGCGCCGGGTCTATGCCATTTTCCGGGATGTAGGCACATTTGTGGCGCGCATAATCAGGGATTTCGCTTTGGGTATGGCGCGACCCGACAAGGATCGCTGCGGCACTGCGCAACATGGCCCGCCGCCCCGGCAACGCCTTGTAAACATTGCGAATATAAGACAACCATTCGCGTTCTCGGCGGCGTTCGGAATCGAACCCTTTCGGCCAAGGCACACCCCCGTTGAGCGGCCCCAATACGAACGGCACACCGGCCCTTTTGCACTTTTTGGCAAGCGGGCTGATCGCGGTTGGGCTAAGGGGGGTGACCCGGTGTACAATGTCAAAATCCCCGGCGGCAATGCGTGGCCCGAACTGTTTCCAGACCAGACGTTCGAAATAAAGATACGAAGCCGCGCTGACCGCCTGCAACGCCGTCCAACCCTTGCCTTCACCCATTTTCAAACGATCGCCCAGCTTCCATAGGGGGCGGGCAAAGGACTCGGAATCAATCGCTGTGAAATCCTTGCCCTCAATCATGCCAGCTCGTAAAAACGCATCCCGATTGCGGATCTGGGTCAGGATATGCACCTCGGCAAATTCACGCAAAGCCACGGCAAGTGACCACCCCACCAGCGGCACACTGACCCATTCGGGATTTGCAGCCTCAGCAATCAGCAGAACTTTGAGACGAGGCCGTTTCGGCTGGTTTTGTTCACGCATGTCCATAAACCATCAGATTATCGTACGACGTTTGGCCTGAATGACCGCAGGCAACGTTTCGCCCGTTTGCCCCAAACGCACCCGCCGCAACACCTCGGAATGGCCAAGCAACGCCCCGCCGATCAACCATGTCAGCGGGGTCAGCGTGGCATTTGGAATGAGATCAATCAGGTTGACCGCCAATATCAGCGACAATGGCCCGACATAAGGCGATACCTGATCGTGCCTTAACAGACGGGATTCCCGCCAGATCAGCAGGATGGGCAGAACCAACAACCCGAATTCCGCGATAAACCCGACCCAGCCGAATATGCCGAAAACGATCACCCAGCGCCCGTCCGAGGTCGACGTGATCTCGCCCGTAACCGGATCATGCAAATGGTTGCGCCCCCAACTGCCCCAGCCAAAGGCCGGTTTTTCCGCCACGCGATCAAACAGCAGGTCTTCGTTCATAAATCGAAACTGCAACGACCCTGCGCGCTCGGGATCCACACGCTCAGCTTGTTGCAACATCATCTGGGTCGGCACCAGCCCGACCCCCTTCAGGACTGGATAGGCAAACGCCATAAGCGCCAGCAACGCCGCGATCTTGATTTGGTTCTTTGCCCCAAACAGCATCAGAACGGGCACAAGAAGCAAAGCGAATAACAGCGGTCCGAGTGTTTTACTGAGGAATAAAACAACGCCCAGATAAAGGGCTGCCACCAGAAACAGTGGGCCGCTTTTACCGCTGTCAGCGCGCCACAATGCAAAGGCCGAAACAGCCGAAATCATGACAAAGAACGCAACCCAGATGCCGTGGTTCAAAAACACAATGGCCCGGAAACCGCCGCCACGCATCATCTGCTCAAAACTGTGCTGGAAATAGCCGTAAATCCACGTGTTCAGCTGCGGGCTAAGCCGGATTTCCAACAACACCGGCAACGAATAGGCAAGCCCGGCGACCATCAGCGACCACAGAATAAATCGCAAGGTCTCTGCTGATTGTAGATATTGCCGCGCCAGTAAAAACCCAATCAGAATAAGCAGTTGCGTCACAGGCAACGCAATCAGATCCTGCCCGCCAAGTCCACGAAGCGCCGAGTGTTGGAAGATCAGCGGTTCAGGATTTGTCAAAACGGTTGCGATCGGGCTGAGCACGAAAACAACCACCAGAAACTTGCCCAACCCGGATTCTGGCATGGTCAGCCCGCGCTTAACTTTGTCTGAACTGGTGCCTAGCGCGAACATGACGACAAACAGCACCGACAGATGCGAAATCGTGTCTTTGTTGAACGGCGGCAACAGCGGCAAATCAAACGCCGCGGGCAGTGGTGGCAAGATCAGATAGGCCGCCAATATCGCCCAGATCAACGCCTTGGGCGCGCCAAGTTTGCGAAACAGTGTCAAAGTGACAAGCGGCCATATGGCAAGCATGATATATGCGAGGGTGTTGGGCATTCCTGACTTTGGGCCTTGCTCGATTTGCTCAATTCACACCGGCCGTATGTTCGGCCGTTTTGCGGTATTATATCAAGGCATTGCCGATCTGTCCCGAAGTTCCTAAACGGGTCAGACCGGCAACGGCTATTAAGGTTTCATTGCATTTGGCGGCAGGTTAATGCCCGGTGCAGCGCAGCACCACAAACACGGTGCGAAACAGCACCACCAAATCAGTATACAGCGACAAATCGACAAAATACCGGGCGTCATGCACAGCACGATCTGCAAAACTTGAGTCATTTCTCTCGGACGTTTGCCAATAGCCCGACAGGCCCGGACGCATCGAATAATAAGCCGTGCCGGGATACAATGCCCGCTGTTCGCACAACATCGGGCGGGGCCCGACAAGGGACATGTCACCGACCAGAATGTTCCAAAGCTGAGGCAACTCGTCCATCGAAGTTTTGCGTATGAGACGCCCAATCGGCGTGATCCGCGGATCGTGCTTCAGTTTCTGGCTGACCTCCCATTCGCGTTTCGCGTCAGGGTTTTGGGCCAGATAAGCGGCCAGTTTCTGATCTGCATTGCTGATCATTGAACGCAATTTCCACATTCGGAAAATCCGCCCGTTTCGGCCCACACGTTGTTGAACATAAAACGGGGACTTCCCGTCTGTCGCCACAAGCAACGCCAAAACACCGGTTATCAGCAAGACAGGCAACGCAATCGCCAACACGAACAGAACGTCAAACCCACGTTTCAAATACGACCGGTAAAAGCCAGCGGCCTCGTCCCGCATTGTCGCAATTTTAAAGTCTTCACCAAAAGACTGACTGGAATCAAAAGCCATACCACCTCAAAAAATGTGAAAGCGGGGGCAAGGCAGCAGAACACGTGGCGCGCAAAAATCCTGTCTGTTCGAACGGGCGCAACCCGCTGCGGACAGCAATCATATCGGTCGCAAACCCAATTTGGGCCCGCCAATATTGTTACAGATTTAACTGGAAACCCCTGAATTCTTCAGAGGTATTTCGCGAGGACACCTGTGCCTTGAAAATTCCCTATTTTCACCAGACTTTCTCCCACCTTGTTCAAATTGAGGCATTGGTGGGGCTGTGTCTATCCCGTGTATTGGTCAACAACTTGTAACTAATTGTAATTATTATATAATAATGTAAACGCATGATTAATCAGTCGACTTAATCGAGGTTAACGGGTCTTTAACATCAGAGGATTGTTTCAATCACCGCACCAATAGATCAAGCGCGAATAATTGTTTCCAAACTATCGCGGATTATTGCGAATCGTTTACGTCAAACCGCCTATTTTGAGGCGAGTTTTGAGATCCAGCCTGTGTCGATCAGACTGGCAAGTTCGACGACATGGGTGTTTACCAATGTCAGCGCCACGGCAATTGCGGCAATCGCGAACACAATTGCCATGGTTTTCAGTATCCAGCGGCGTGTCAGCTCGACCCCGGTTTCAATGTTCGGGATCGAAACCACAGGCCGCATATTCAGTTGGCGTTCCATTTGCGCGGCACTGCGGATCACCGGGTTCCAGTTCTCCAACAGATATATCAGCACAAAGGCTGCGCCAAAGCTGGCGACCACACCCATCATCAAAACCTTTTTGCGACTTGGCGCGATGGGCTTGTCCGGCACTTGCGCCATTTCCAGAACTTCATAGTTTTCCGACTGACGGCTGTCTTCCAGCATCTGGCCCATTTCCGCCTCGGCCCGGTGGCGGGTGATGATGGTATATTGTTCTTCCAGCAGACCCAACTGGCGGCTGAGGTTATTATAGGTTTTTTCAATCTGGGGTGCAGATTTGATCGACGCGGCAATGGCATTGCGGCGTTCGGCAATTGCGGCGCGTTGCTGTTCGATCAGGGTGATCTTTTGGGTGATCGAGGCACGGCGATCTTCAACCGGTCCGCTGGTCAGTTCGATCCATTGCTGTTCAAGCACCAGATCGGACTCGTCCAGATTGGCCAATTGCACGCGCTTGCCGGCGACTGCTTCAGGCAAAGCACTGGCATTTGCGCGTTTGAATACGGCTATTTCGGCGTCAAGCTCAGCGATTTCTTGTCCGACGCGGGATTCTTCGCTTTCAAAGAACTGTAACGTATCACGGACACGTTCCTCGCGGCGCATCTTGTTTTGCGCCAGAACGCTGGCCACAAATCGGTTGGCAACTTGCGCCACTTGTTCGGGATCACCCAATCGCACCGTGATGGTCAAAGCTGTTGGGGACACATCCGTGCGCCATTGCAGGTTTGGATTGATGACCTGTTCGATATTTGTCGCCAACCGCAGCAGATAAACCTTATCGGTATTTGTGGCGTTCGGCAGATCGGAAAACAGATCAAATTCCTGGATCATCTCCAACAGATGATCACGCGCCATCAATCGCTGTTCGGTGCGCTGTAATTGCTGCAATGCGCGTGAACTGGTTTGCGAGGTCACTAACGAGTCAGAAACAGCTGAGCTTTCTATCTGGATCACGGCGGAAGTTTCGTAAAGGCGTGGCAAGCTCAAAGCATAGAACAGCGACAGCACCGACCCCAGAACAGCCACCAGCCCGAAGACTACCAACCGTCTGCGCAGCATGCTCAGCATTTCATCAATTGCCAGGAACCTGTCCATCGCCACCACTTTCGCACTCATCACCTTTTCTTCAAAGGCGCACATATATGGGACATTATAACTTGGAATACGGCCTGAATGAGGTTGCCCTATGACCAGAATGCGATCAGGTGCCCAGCGTCACGCCCGTCAGGATCAAGCCCTCAACCGTCATGAATTGACCGACCATCAGATCATCGGCCCTGAAGGGCGCGTTATCGACGGCAAACCGGGCGACAAACCTGTTTTCATCCAAATCCGGGGTGATTTCGATGGCGTCAAAGCCGATGATGCGACGCGATAGTGGATATTGACATTTGTAAGCAGATTCTTTGGCACTGAAAATCAACTTGGCAATATAGTCACGTTTTTCAGGGTCCTGACGTTCAAGCCAGGCCATTTCCGACGGGGTGCAAATCCCGGTTTGCAATTCCGGCTCAAGCGGTTCCAGCGGTTCCACATCAACGCCCAGCAGCGCCGCCACGCCAACCGGGGCGGCAACAGCAATACAACAGGTCGCGCAATGCGAAATGCTGCCTGACACGCCTTGCGGCCAGATCGGGGCGCGATCCTTGCCAACGGGTATTTGCCGCACCGGCAACCCCATGGCGACCATCGCCATGCGCGCCGCCACCCGCCCTGCGGTGAATTCGCGTACACGTCTGGGCGAGGCCGCTGCAATCGCTTCGACCTCTGATCCCATCAGCCCACCCTGATCCAAACGAGGGTCTAAAACCGCAACCGCAACGGCAGGCCCGAACATCCCCAAAGCGGCCGTGCCGATCAGAGACGTATTCAAGACGTGATTTGCTTCGCTGTCATCAAGCATAGCGTTACCCCGGATTTCTGCGCGCCCGCATCGCGCGGCGTTTGGCCATGGCATCCGTGCGTTGCTGCGCACGATCAGCCATAACAGACGGGTCGGGTTTGCTTTGTGGAATTGTGGCGATCACGCTGGATTGCAGATGTGCTGCCAGCATTTTCAAAACCGGGAACCGAAAGATGTCAGTGATGCTCAGGTCCGTTGTGCCCAAGGCCGCACGAATTTCCCGATGGGCCTGCACCGCCAGCAAAGAATGCCCGCCAAGGTCAAAGAAATTATCCGCAGGGCCGATGTTTTGAACACCAAGCACGTGTGACCAGACAGTGGCGATCTTGGCCTCAATCCCGCGCGTTGGTTCCGCGCCCGGCTGGCCAGCGGACCGAGGCTTGGCCATGGGCGCTGGCAGGGCTTTCCGGTCAACCTTTTTGTTTGGTGTCAGCGGGAATTCCGCCATCGCCACAAAATGCGACGGGATCATGTAATCCGGCAGTTTTTCCGACAGATGTGCGCGGATCTGACGGTTGGCCAGTTCACCATCCGCCCGGAAATAGGCGACCAACCTGATGTCGCCGGGCGTATCTTCACGCGCCACGACAACGGCTTGGCGAATTTCGGCGATCCCTTCGAGCACGCTTTCGATTTCGCCAAGTTCAATGCGATAGCCACGCAATTTGACCTGATGATCAACCCGCCCAAGGAAATCTATTTTGCCATCAAGTCGTCGGCGCACAAGATCACCCGTGCGATACATCCGCTGAGGGCCTGCGACAAACGGGTTTTCCACGAACCGTTCCGCCGTCAAAGCATCGACCTGCCAATAGCCACGCGTAACACCCGCGCCGCCAATATAAAGCTCGCCGGGCACACCAAAGGGCTGCGGCGCGAGGTCATCATCCAGAACGTAAAGCTGGGTGTTGGCGATTGGCGTGCCGATATTGACCAACCCCTTGCCAGCCGTGGCGGTTTCTGAGGACGACCAGACCGTCGCCTCGGTAGGGCCATACATGTTTTCAATCGGGGCAGCGGTATATTTTGCGATGTCCGACACCAAAGCGCCCGACAGCGCCTCGCCGCCAACAAATATCTGCTGCAACTGCCCAAGGGCGCGACCAGCCGCATCATCCATGGTGATCAGTTGCGCCATACTGGGTGTGCATTGCAGATGCGTCACTTTGTGGCGCGCGATCTGTGCGGCGATGGAATAGTCATCCGGCGCAAGCTCGCTGGGGATATTTGCACGGCGCAACACTTCGGCCAGCGGGCGCAAGCTCTCTAAAACCACGGGTACCGGAATGCCGTAATCAATCAGGCAGGCAACTTCGCTTACACCGATGTTTTTGATCTGCTCGACGCGTTTCAAACAATCCTCGACCGTGCCAAACAGACCTGCGTCTTCAAAGTAACGCTCAAAGGCAAATTCCAGGATTGCATCGACTTCGTCAGCTTCAAGCGTCGCAAGATCAATGTCAAACGGGCTGGTCACGCCCTTTGGCCGCTTAAACGCCGGGAAAGCCCAAGCGCATTGCTTAATCAACCCGGCAGCGGCGCCCATATAGGCCTTCATCGGTCCACGCGCGGTTTCCCGAACTTTCTGACGGTCCTGCCCAACAAAACTATGCAGCATCAGAGTGACCTTGAAATCAGCAGGATTGTGCCCAGCTTTGCGCAACGCCGCATGGTAAAGCGTGATCCGTTCTGACACCTCGTCAACAGTCTGGCCCAGAAGATGGGTCAGAACATTGGCACCAATCTCACCTGCTTCGCGCCATGTCTCAGGGTTGCCCGCGATCGTGACCCAGATTGGCAGTTCTTTGGACACGGGTCGCGGTTGTGTCACAACAGCAAACGGTTTGCCCGATTGCGTCGGAAACTCGACCGCTTCACCACGCCAAAGTTTGCGCAAATCTTTGATTGCCTGAAACATTGCGGGTTTATTGTTGGGTGGCGTATTTTCTGGTCGCAACACGAAATCATCCGGCTGCCAGCCCGAAGCGATGCCAAGCCCCGTGCGCCCGTTGGTCAGATTGTCGATGACCGCCCATTCTTCGGCGATACGTGCGGTATGATGCAACGGTGCAACGCAAGAGCCTGACCGCACCGCAAGGTTTTTCGTTACCGCCGCAACCGCAGCCCCGGTTATCGCAGGGTTTGGATAAGGTCCGCCGAAAGCATGAAAATGCCGCTCGGGCGTCCAGACGGCGCAGAACCCGTTTTCATCGGCGAATTTCGCGGCCTCCAACAGCAATTCGTACTTTTTCGGGCCGACGCCATCGTCATTACCCCAGAAATACAGGCTGAATTCCATCGGTTGTTCGCTTATCGAAACCACGGTATCAGACATGACGACCCGGCTTTGATCGCTGGCAATCACCAGTTTGAAGCCACGGGCCAATGTGTAAAACAGCTCCAGCACGGAAATGTCAAAAGACAAGCTGGTGACCGCCAGCCAGACACCCGGCGGGTTGTGGTCGATCCTTTCGTCCATTCCGGTAAAGAAATTCGACACGTTTTTATGTTCGACCATGACGCCTTTGGGGGTGCCGGTCGATCCCGAGGTGTAAATCATGTAAGCCAGATCACCCGAGGTGACACCGCTGTCAGGGTTCGTTTCGGACGCAGCATTTACGCGCTGATCCGTGTCGATTTCCAGCAAGGCGGCGGAATGCGTGGGCAAATCCCCGGACAAACCGGATTGGGTAACGATCACCGCAAGCCGGCTATCATTGATGTAATGCGCCAGCCGGGATTGAGGATAAGACGGGTCAAGCGGCACATAGGCGCCCCCTGCTTTTTGTATCGCCAGCGCCCCGATCAAAAGATCAAGCGAGCGTTCGGTGTAAAGCCCGATCAATTGACCCGCGCTAACACCCATCGCCTGCAAAACATGGGCGACCTGATTGGCGCGTGCGTTTAGTTCGTGGTAACTAAGCGTTTCATCCTCAAAAACCACAGCGGTTGCATCCGGGGTCTTTGCGACCTGTGCCTCAAAGAACTGATGCACACAGCTTTTGTCGTCATATTTCCGGTCTGTCTCGTTGAAGCCGTGCACAACCGCGTCACGTTCCGCCTTCGGCAGCATCGGCAGGTCATCAAATCGTGTTTCAGCAGCCTCACCCGAGGCGACGGATTGCATCAGCAGGTCAAACCGCGCCAGCAAAACATCGACCGCTTGTTCGGACAGGCGCGAGGCATCGTAACAAATCGAACTGTCAGCCCCCGAAATACATAACGTCATGCAGGTTCCGGTGATGGCCGTAGGCGCATCCCCAACCGCCAGACCGAAATCGGGCGTTTTCAGAACGTCAATTGCGGGATCCCGTGTGATCAGATCAGCCGGGTAAAGACCGGCCGCCTCAGCACGTTCCAAAGCGCGTTCAAAAACAGCCGCAAGCGCGGTGTAACTGGCCGCAGCGTCACGCGCATCAAGCCGCACCGGAACCCAGTCGCAAATGAACTGCGCGGGAAAATCGGACGTGTTTTCAGACATGCTAAAGGCAAGATCATGCGTGCGCACACCGCCCATTCGGCCCACAAAAACACTGTAGGCCTGCATCATCTGGCGGTCGGACAAACCTTCAGGTCGCGTGAATTTACGTGTTTTGTACGCGCTCGGCCCCTCAGGCTTTTCGGCCAGCAGGCAGTCAGTGGTTTTGAGAGCTGACAAACGTTTGCGCCAAAACCCTTCGCTTGAACCGGCTGTCTTCAACGCCTGATGCAATTTCGCAACCTTGGCCGGAACCAAGACCGGGATGATATCACCTGCTTGCATTACCTCAGACGCGTGCAAATCGGCCCCGGAAACATCCCGCAATTGGCCCAGCCTAACCGGAACAGAGCCGGTAGCGACCACAAACGAGCTGTCACTGATCTCAAGCACCGTTCCCGGTGCGGCATCCATTGCAGGCCCCGCCAGCTCAGCCGAGCCAACGAATAATACAGTGTCGCCCAAAGCAACTTTCGCACTGCAAATCGGGTTCAGATAGGTGCCGTGATCCAAGGCATTGACAAGAGTGACCACACCAGCAGCATCGCCATAGAAATCCAACAAACCTGCACCTTCGGGTCGATCATCACGGCCAAAATAGCTGCGTTGCAGCAGGTTTTGCCTGACCCGCGTCGATGCACCTGCCTCTAGCGAGGACAGCAAGGCGGGAAAGCTATCTATAGCAGCCTCAAAGCACTTACTGTTGAGCGTCAGCGCCGTTTCCGCCTTGGACAGGTCGAACATCCGCTGTTCCAGAATGTCGCCCTTGTCGATGCCGTTTTCAATCAAATGCCATGTCACGCCGTGGCGTTTCTCACCGTTCAGCAAAGCCCAGACGGGCGCGTTCAGGCCCGCATAAGACGGCAAAGGCCCGTCATGAAAATTCACCGCGCCCTGATTTGCCATATCAAGCACGGCTTGCGGCAACACTTGCAGGTTCGCAATGCTTAGCACCCAGTCAAAACCCAAGCCGTCCAGACATTCAACCAAATCTTGACCCTGATCAATCAGCCGCAAACCCTTGCCGCTGGCCCATTTCCCGATTTTGTCGTTCTGGGTGACAATGGCCGTGATCGTATGACCCCGGTCCAGCAAAATTTCGCTGCATTGAACCAACAGGGATTCATTGCCGATGATAACAGTAGAAAACGGTTTCATGCTTGCCTCCGATCAGGTGTTTTAGCAGTGTTTTCAAGGATATAATTGTCAGGTGGTTGCACATTCCGACGCCTAGCACGTGACAATGCGTGGCGCATAAGGTCCGCCAGAAAATGCGGCGGATCAACGCGCGGCTTGCGCTCAATCACCATGCGCAGACGCCACAGCAGACCGCCCGCAAGATGGGCCACAGTCGCAAAAGCGGCATATCTGGCACCGTGGTTTTTGCTGAAATAATAGTGTCGCGAGTCAAACCAATATTGCGGCACACGGGTCCATTTCTTGATCCCGGTTGACGCACCACTGATATGGGTGACAGCGCTTTCGCGCAGATAAAGCGTCGGCCAACCGGCCTTTTGCGCCCGCAGACACAGGTCAGTTTCCTCGAAATACAGGAAATAATTTTCGTCAAACAGGCCGATCTGATCCAGCATTTTCTGCCGCATCATCACGCTCGCGCCAGCCAGCCAATCAACCCGACATGCCTGCTGAGGCAAGGGCAACGGCACGATTGAGTTTCGCAACAGGCGGCTGATCGGGCCAAAACGCGCCGCCCCTTCAAATTCGCTGGCGATTGACGGGAATCGAAACGCGGTTTGGTGTGGGGTGCCGTCCGGCCCGTGGATGTAGGACCCCGCCATGCCAAGTTCAGGTTCGGCCACCATCCGCGCCAACAAAAGCCGGATAGCGTCGCGATCAGGAAAGGCGTCTGAATTCAGGATATAGACGAAATCGGGATTTTGGCCATCTGAAAGCCCGGCCCGGATACCAAAGTTGTTGCCAGCCCCAAATCCACCATTTCGACCGGCCTGCATCACCCGAACACGGCCGTCTTTGCCCCAGCCGCGCGACGCAATATCGGCACCTATGGCCTCAAAAGATCCATCGCCAGAAAAATTATCCACCACAAGGATTTCCCCGGAAATCCCTTTCATCTCCGCAACTGTGGCCGCCAGCGATTGCAGCGTCATTTCAGCCGTCTGGTAGTTCAGAATTATGGTTAACAGGCGTGGTTCAGTCATGATTTATTCCGCCGCCTGATCGAAGGGCCAGTTTTTGCTTTTGGTCATTTGCAGGTCCGAGGCATCTTCGACCCGTTGGATTGCTTCGCGCAGTTTGGCCGCAAGAACGCGGACATTCGGTTCCAAAACCATGGAATCGTGATCCCCCGGTATTTCGTGAACGCTGATTTCGGGCACAAAACGGCCCCAACCATTATCGTGCATCAAATACGCCCGTTGACTGTCGACCAGGCGTCCGTTTGTGACGTGCCAATAACCGATTTGCGGTGGGCGGAACATCTCCAGATGACCGGTCCAAGGCTGCATTGAATAGTTCGCGACAGAGGTCAGGAACGCGGCCTCGATCTCATCATTGTGAAAACTGTGATCGGGCGTCTGACCGGTTTCGGCCTTTTCTGGTCTGCGTTTAGCGACCTCCCAACGAATGCGGTTGGTGATCCATTCCAAGCCGTATTTTGGCCCCTTACGTTTCAGATCCTGCCACTTCATCACCATCCGGTCCGACAAGGTCAAAGGCGGACGCACAGGCAGTGGCGTGTCGAGCATTGCCAGCAGCGCGACCTGTTCACCGGCTTGTTCTAGCTGGCGGGCAATTTCAAAGGCAGTGATACCACCACCTGAAAATCCACCCAAAAGATAGGGTCCCTTGGGTTGAATGACCCGGATTTCAGCGATGTAATCTGCCGCGGCTTCTGTCAGCGAGTTATGCGGTTTTTGATCCCCATAAAGCCCACGCGCCTGCAATCCGAAAAAGGGGCGATCGACACCGATCAAGTGCGCCAGATGCCGCAAATTCAGTACGTTGCCAAACATGCCCGCAACCAGAAAGAACGGCGTTTTGGCCCCGGCCTCGCCTTCGTGCATGGCCACGGCATGGGTAAACCTGCGCGTCGGCGGGCTTTGTTCAGCGCTCAATTCTGCTGATTTGCCATTGACAGGCGGGCCAACTTTGGCGGCAATCATCGCCGCACATCTGGCAATTGTTGGCGCTTCAAACAGAACCGAGATCGGGAATTCAACCCGGTAGGCCTTTTTCACCATGGCAAACAAGCGCACCGCAATCAGGGAATGGCCGCCAAGATCAAAGAAATTATCTGCGATTCCGACTTTTTCCACGCCCAGCAAATCCTGCCAGAACCCGGCCAACGTGCGTTCAAAATCATTTTCCGGCGCAATGTAATCGCTGTCGAGTTCCGGGCGCTGAAACCGCTGCGCCGTGCCTTCTCCAATAGGTTTTTGGGCGTCAGATTGCTGCACCAGCCCCGGTAAATCTAAAGAGGAAACAAACACTTGCGGCAAACCCGTCGCCAAAGCCTTTGCGAACGCACGGGCGCCTTCGCCGGGTTCGATACCTTGCGACAGCGTGTACTGAAAACGCTCTTCGGCGGCAGTCAGCGGGGCCGTTTTGGTCTGGTCATCCAGAAACTCGATTTCTCCACTGCGCGGGCGCGGAACTTGCGACAGTCCGTCAGCGCGATCAAGCCGCTTGATCGAAAAGCCCTCGACCTCAACGCAAACATTGCCATCGCTGTCGCAGATCGTGACGTCAAAATCGGCAATGTTGCTATCAATATTGTTGGATTTGCATCGCCGCGCCCAGCTAAAAATTTCAATAGGCAAGGCCTTGTGAACCCGCACCTGGCGATAGGACATCGGAACCCACAAACTGGTCGGCTGGTAGCCCTCAATCAACCCCATTGCCCAACCGGTCGCCAGATCAAGCAAGGCTGGATGCAGGATATATCCGTCGCCTAAATCACCGCGCAATCCCAGCGGTAGGGCAAGGCGCGCAAGGCCTTCGTTTTGTCCATAGGCCCGCTCGCGCAGAACCCGCCAGCGTGGGCCAAAGGTCAAGTGCGCCTCTTGCGGGGAGCGCAACCCGTCGGGGGTTTGGGCACTATCCGCAGGCCCACAACGATCCTTGATCACCGCGATATCGATCTTTGACGTGGTCGGGCAACCGCCAAGTCCCAGCCTTGCCTGCGCGTTCAGAACAAAACCGTCCCGGCCGTCTTTGACTAGGCCACTACTGACGGTAAAATCATACCCTTCATCGCTTCTGGTCAGTTTCAGCCGCATTTTTCCGGGCGCATTGCCGTCGACCTGAAAGGGCCTGAGGAAAAGCAGATCACGGATTTCATATCCATCCGCCTCGCCTTGGGATTTCAGCGCCTCGGCAGCCAGTTCAAGATAGGCCGTTCCGGGCAAAATTGCGGCCCCGGCACTGGTCCGGTGATCGTTCAGAACCCATTGGTCCGTGCCGGAGAATTCCGAACTGAATACCCTGTTGCCCGCAGCATCAAAGGTTTTCAAATCCAGCAGCGGTTGCGCGGTTTTTTCAGGCTCCACCGATGGCGCGTCGCCATTTCGACTATTGGCGACGCGGGCCGCCATGCCAACCGTGTTCCAGATGCCCCAGTTAAGCGCCAACACCTGTGTCTTGTCGCCACTGCGGCTTTGGGCGTAGGCATTTAGGTATTCGTTTGCGGCGACATAATCGACCTGCCCCGCGGCTGCGATCACGGTGCTGGTTGAGGAAAACAAAACCATCCAGTCAAGCAAACCGTCCGGGAAAATGTCATGCAAAACCTGCGTGCCGTGAATTTTCGGCGTGAACACCCCTTCGACCGAGGCCGGGGATTTCGCCAAAAGTGGTCCGTCGTCAATAACGCCGGCCGCATGCACAACACCGTTGATCGTACCGAACTTGTCCTGCACAGTCGCAACAATCTGGCGCATTTGCGTAAGGTTGCAGACATCGCCCGTGACGATCATGATCTCGCCACCCATTTTTTCCAGCCGCTTAACCGATTGAATAGAAGCAGAAATTCTGTCACCTGGGCCATGCGCGCGCAGGTATTTGGGCCAATCCGCACGATCAGGCATATCGGTGCGGGAAAGCAGCGCGACCTTGGCGTTGGCTTGATTTATCATCTCTTCCGCCAATGTCAGGCCTATACCGCCCAGACCGCCGGTGATGAAATAGACACCATTTTCGCGGTAGGCTGGCGTCTGATCAGCTTCATCAGCGGGTCGCGTATTCGCAGCGACGCCAGCTTCAAACCGTTTCTCACCTCGCAGAGCGGCCACAAGGTTTCCCGGCTCGGCTATCAATTCTTCCAGCACCTGATCCACCAGACGCGCATACATTGCCTGTTCAGTTTCGTCGCCCTTGCGGAATATCCGTTTCGGCGCGGCCTCAGGAATTCGCACGTCCAACAGGGACGCCGTGACAGCCGGAAATTCCTTTGGAATAACCCTGATCGGGCCCAAAATTGTGGACTTTTCGGGATAAGGCAAACCTTCGTTTCGCACCTGAACAGCACCATTGGTCACCGCGGTGATATGCAAGGGCATTGGCAGGTTCTCGTCGCTGATCGTCTGCGCCAAGAACAACAAGCTATAAAACCCTTGCTCAAGATTTTGGTGAAACAACGAACTGCCAGGCCGGAATTTTTCGTGCTGTGCTGCCAGCCAAAAACTGACGATCCGGTCGGGCACGATGCCTTGCGCAACCAGATTTTGAAGTAGTTGATCATAGCCTTCGCGACCTCTTTCCGGGGCAATCACGAACCTGTCGTCACCTTCAACGCTGAACCTGTCGCCGGTTCCCAATTCCACAACTTTATGCCCGGCCCCGCGCAATTTTGCGGCAACCTTGGCACCCAAGCCGTCGTCATCCACCAAGATCAGCCAAGTGTGACGCTCTGCAAGGGTAAGATCGGTGCTGACATCCAGATCACATCGGGCATATTGCGGTTTCCAGACCGGGCGATAACTCCAGTCGGCGGGGTCCGTCAGCTTTTCCAAAAACGGTTCCTGCACTACATTGGCGCTATTGCCCGGTTCAATGAAATAGCGGGATCGTTGAAACGCATAAGTCGGCAGGGGCACACGATTGCGCCGCGCCTCGCCCCAGATCTGGCTCCAGTCGAAACCAACACCAAGGGCCGCCAATCGCCCAAGGGATTCCAGAAAGAACACATCATCTGCAACCGCTTCATCTGGATGGCGCAAAGAACTGAGGACTTGTTGTCCGGCTACCGCACCATGCATTCGCACGAGGGCCGCCAAGGCTTTGCCCGGACCGACCTCTATATAGACCCGGTCGGTGTTTTGTTGCGCCAGCGTGGTGATACCGTCGCTAAATCGAACAACTCCACGCAGATGGCCGACCCAATAGTCAGGATCAGTCGCTTGGCTGTCCGTGATCCAGGTGCCGGATGTATTGGACACAAAAGGAATATTTGGCGGGCTTAGCTGAATGCCCTTCAGATAGTCCCGGAACCTGTCGAGGATTGCATCCAACATGCGTGAATGCGCCGCGATATCAATCGCGATCCGGTGGCATTCCACGTCACGCTTAGCCAGCTGGTTTTCAAGCCGATCCAGTGCTGATTGCGGCCCGGACACGACGGTGAGTTCAGGCGCATTCAGGCCTGCAATATCAAGTTCATCACCGATCAGGGGTGTCAGTTCGTCCACCGACATCGGCACACTTAGCATGCCACCCGCGGGCATTGTGTCAAACAGACGCCCGCGCAGCAGAACCAGCCCGATACAATCCTCAAACCGCATCACACCAGCGACACAGGCCGCCGTATTTTCGCCCATCGAATGACCGATCAAAGCTGCCGGTTGAACGCCCCATGACATCCAAAGTTTCGCCAAAGCATATTCAACAATCATGATCAGCGGCAATTGTACCGACGGTCGTTTCAGGCGTTCTTCTGCCTTGTCAACGTCGCCCGCCGTGGGCAGCCAGATCGCGCGAATGTCGTAGTCAAGTTGGGGTTGCAGAATATCCAGCCCGCGATCCATCCAATCCTGAAACACAGGCTCGGTTTCATAAAGGTCGCGCGCCATAGCAACGAATTGCGCCCCGCCACCGGGGAACATGAACACCACATCAGGGTCGACGCCAGCGGGTGTATGGTCAAAAATCCGACGGGCGTCTTTGCCTTCAAGCAGCGCTGCCGCCTGTTCATGCGACTGTGCCACCAGCACCCGCCGCTTTTCAAAAGCACGCCGCCCCTCTTTCAGGGTAAAAGCAACGTCCGCCAAAGCCTGATCGGGACGCGCTCGCAGATGGGCCGCCAACGCGGCGGCATTTGCGTCAAGTGCGGCGCGGTTGCGCCCGGAAACCGTCAACAGGTGGTAAGGCCAGTCGGATGCCTCGGACGGTGCACGATCCGGGGCCTGTTCCAAAACCGCATGCGCGTTGGTGCCGCCGACGCCAAGCGCGTTGACACCGGCCCTGCGTGGGCCGTTATCAGTGGTCCAGTCGGTAAGACGCGTGTTCACCTGAAACGGGCTGTTTTCAAAATCAATCGCCGGATTGGCCTTTTCAAACCCCAGACTTGGTGGGATTTGACGATGATAAAGCGCGAGGCTGGTTTTGATCAAACCGGCAACACCCGCCGCCGTATCCAAATGCCCGATATTGGTTTTCACCGACCCGATACGGCAAAACCCAGTCTTGTCCGTGGTTTCCTGAAAGGCAGCACTTAGCGCTGCAACTTCAATCGGGTCACCCAGAAACGTGCCGGTGCCGTGGCTTTCAATATAGTCAATGCTGCCCGCATCCACCCCGGCAAGCGCCTGTGCTTCACTAATTGCGGCGGCTTGCCCGTCGACACTAGGCGCCAGATACCCGGCCTTTGCGGCCCCGTCATTGTTAATCGCTGTGCCTTTGATGACGCCCCAGATATGGTCGCCATCACGGATTGCATCTGACAGGCGGCGCAGAACGACCACACCCGCGCCCGAGCCAAACACAGTGCCTTGCGCGCGGTGGTCAAAGGCGTGGCATTGTCCGTCAGGCGACAGGATTTCACCGTCCTCATAAACATAGCCCCGGTTTTGCGGCAACTCGATGGTCACACCACCGGCAAGCGCCATATCGCATTCGCCGCCCAGCAGCGCCTGACACGCATAATGCGCCGCCACAAGCGACGTCGAACAGGCGGTTTGCACGTTGACGCTAGGGCCGCGCAAATCAAGCACATGGCTTAGGCGTGTGGTCAAAAAATCCTTATCGTTGCCAGTGTGGCGCAACAGGAACATGCCAACATCATCGACCAAATCCGGGTTCGAGCAGATGTTGAAATAGAAATAGCTGCCCATACCACAGCCGCCAAATGCCCCGATGGGACCGTCAAATTTTTCCGGCGGATGCCCGGCATTTTCAAGCGCCTCCCACGAAACCTCCAGAAACTGGCGGTGCTGCGGGTCCATGATCGCGGCCTCTTTCGGGCTAAAACCAAAAAACTCGGCGTCAAACATGTCAAACCCGTCAAGCGAGGCTGAAAATGGCACATAGTTTTTGTGATGCAAGCGCGCCGGGGATTCCCCACCCGCGATCAGGTCTTCTTTGTCGAGTTCTGAAATCGAACTGATGCCTGATGACAGATTATCCCAAAACGCCTCGATCGATGGGGCGCCTGGCAAATGCGCCGCCATGCCGACAATTGCAATGTCGGTATCATTCTGTTCAACTGCGTCGTCGCTATTACTCATCAATCATCACCCACATTCCGTAACGAGCCCGACACACCGCAAAAGCGGCCCTCAGCATCGGGTTACGGTTAGATGTTCCATGAAATCATGGCGATGGCATGACACAATCGGGGCAAAACCCGGTCAGCCCAGGGCAGTTTTACGGAAATTTGCAGGTTTCAGAAGGCTATGAAAAGGCGCAAAACCTCAAGATTGAGCCAACACGCCAGCCCGGCCCCAATCAAACCTAACAAGGCAAAAACCACATCATGCAGCGGGTCCCACGCCCCCAGACGGCGCGCCAGCCATGCGGTGACCGGATAGATCAGAACCATTGCAACCCCCTGCCCGATCAGCGCACCAAACAGGCCAGCATATTGCGCACCGATCAAAAGCCCGGCCATCATCAGCGCGGCGCGCGACGCGGCGAGAACGAAAAACCGCCTTGAATCCCCTGCCGCCAGCGCCGCCTGATCATAGGTAACCGTGATGATCGGCAATATCTGAACGCAGGCGATGACCACAACGATGGCACCTGCACCGCTATAACGTGGGTCATAAAGCCACGTGATCAAAAGATTGCCAAAACAGGCCAGCGCAACAACCAGCGTCACCAATATTCCAGACAGGCCAAACCGCAGTTTTCGCAGCTTGCGAAAGTTTTCGGCAGACTGACCTGGTGGGCGTTCGCGGTACAACGGGATCATAATCTTGCGGACCATTGCGCTGCCCAACAGCAACGGAAAGCTGGCCAGAAAAAATCCGATATTGTAAATGCCAAGCTGTTCAAGTGTCAGGAATTTACCAAGAACGACACGGTCACCCTGACTGTAAAGAAAGCCCGCGACCGTGCTCAGGAAAATCCATTTTCCAAAATGGATCAACTCGTCCGCCGCCGTTTTTTCCCAACGGAACCGATTAGCCTCGCCCGGTAACAGCAGGAAAGAAAACGACAAATGGGCAGCGGCGCTGATTATGCCGCTGAATACCAAGGCCCAGACCGATTGGTACATCCACGCCAGAAAAACCGCGCTGACAATGCCGATAATTTGGGAAGCCAGTTCAATTCCGGTAACGCGCCCCAGCAACAAATGGCGGTTGGCTGTATCCAGTCGGGTTGGGTTGAACCCAATGATGACCAGTGAAAGGGCGGCAACCGGGATGAGTTGCGCCAGTTTTGGGTCGCCATAAAACCCGGCCAACGGCAGGGCCAATCCACAGGCCACCAACCACAGCGCAACGCCGCGTAAAACCTGTATCGTCCAAGCGGTATTCAGAAAATCCCTTTCATCGCCGCGTTTGCTGGACATGATCGCAGGGCTGACCCCGAGATCGGAAAACATCGCCAGACCCATCATGAAAACCTGCACCAGCGCCATCAGGCCGAACGCTTCGGGAAACAGGATACGGGTCAGGACCAGATTGGACAGCAGCCGCAGGAATTGCGAGTTGCCGTAGCCCAGCACCGTCCACGTTGATCCGCGCATGGCCCGCGCTGTCAAACCTTCGCCGCGCAAGGCCGCGCCCACACGCCTCATCTTCCGCGGCTCCAGTCACCTGATCCGCCAGAACGAGTCAGACGAACAATCACAGTCACCGCGAAATAGACGGCAAAGCCGACCGGATCAGCCAGCGCCAGCCGCACCAAACGACCATAGCCAAATCGCCTTTTGTCGTCGTTTTGCACCAAAGTCGGGAACCGCTGCGCGATTTCTTCCACACCCACATCTTGACGGCGACGCACCCGAATAAGATTGCTGAAACCTTCGACAATCGGCCACTCATAGCCGGCCGTCGCGCTGACCCTTTCCGCAGGCGTAAAGCTTAGCCGCACAAAGGTATCGTCGGATATAATGTCAGGAAACAACGCCCAGCGCGCACGTCCAGCCGCGTTCACGGCAAACAGCCCACATCCGGGCACTCCGCTCGTCATGAATGGAACTTTGCGGTAGATCCGACCGTAGGCCCGGCTGATCGCGGTTTCAGCCTCTGCAATCACAACTTTACCGCTGGCAAAAACCACCGCATCGCGCGCAAGTATTGCCGCGATCTGCGCCAAGAGCGGCGGGCTGACGACGACGTCTGCATCCAGATAAATACGGTTTTGCGCGCTCGCCGCGCCGTCGCCCGCGTTCAAGGCGTTTGTTTTACCACCTTGCGGCAAGTCCAACACCTTCAAAACCCAGCCTCGGCTGTCCGCATCTTGCGCAAACCCTGAGGCGATTGAGACCGTTGCATCCGTTGAATTGTTGGACACGACGATGATTTCAACGGGTTCCGGCAAAGCATCTGACGCCAAAACGGCCCGCAGGCAATTGGCGATATAGCCAGCTTCGTTATTAGCGGGGATGATGACGCTGAGAAATGGGCGCAGATCGACGGAATTATTCACCGGGACCAACCCCAGAAAGGCTCGGCACCGGAAATAAACCATGTTAAGCAGGATCGGCGATAACTTGGCTTTTCAGAATGGTAGCAGAGCATTGGCACAGAAATCCACAACGGACGAAACGTTGAATATCGGCTATCTGATACCACAGTTTCCCGGACAGACACATATATTCTTTTGGCGCGAGATCAAAGCGCTTGAAAGTCTGGGCGCGCGTGTTTCGCTGTTTAGCACCCGCCTGCCGCCAAGGGGATTAATATCGCATGACTGGTCGAACGCCGCGATCGACCGCACCACGTATTTGGGGCGCATCCGGCCAGTGTCAGCCTTGCGGGCTTGGCTATCCTTGCCATGGCGGGAATTGCGCCACGACCTGCGGACGGATGGCTGGCAACTGCTCAAAGACGTCCTGATCTGCGCAGCACCCGCACGGAATTTGGCAACAATCTGCCGCCAACAGGGCATCCAGCACGTTCATGTGCATTCCTGTGGTCGCGCAGCCCTGACTGCTGCGCTGGCAAACCGGATGGCAGGGCTGTCTTATAGCGTGACGTTGCATGGCCCGATGTCTGATTACGGTGTCGGTCAGGGCTATAAATGGCGCAGGGCCGCTTTCGCGACCATCATCACACGAAAATTGCTGGCCGAGGCAAAGGATCAACTGGGCGAGGATTTGCCGAACCAGATCGACATTCAGCCAATGGGTGTTGAGACTGAGGAACTCAGACGAACCCAGCCATACCGCGCGCCCGACCCCAAGGGCCGGATCAATTTGTTTTCCTGTGGCCGCCTGAACCGGGTCAAAGGTCATCAGGATTTGTTGCAGGCCGCGCGGCAGCTTGTCGATCAGGGGTATGACGTCCATTTGAACATCGCGGGCGAGGATGACGATGGCGGCAACGGATACCGCCCTGTTTTGCAGGATTTGATTGCAGAACTTGACCTTACCGGGCGCGCCCATCTGCTTGGCGCGATCAGCGCTGAGGACGTTAAACAGCATTTGTTTGCCGCCGATTTCTTTGTGCTGGCCAGTTGGAGCGAACCGCTCGGCGTCGCTTATATGGAGGCCATGAGCTGCGCTGTGCCCACAATCGGCACCGATGCGGGTGGCGTGCCGGAACTGATCACCCATGGGCGGGATGGCGTGCTGGTCGCGCCAAAAGACCCCACCGCCCTCGCCCAAGCCCTTGCTGACCTGATCGAAAACCCGGCCCTGTCGCAAAAGCTGTCCAAAGCCGGACGAGAAAAGATCAAGGCCGGGTTTCATTCAGGTATCGGGGCGGAAACAATATTTCGCCAGATTTCTGAGCTGGTTAAAACCGGGGATTAAGGCACAAAGCGCACGGTTTCAATGCTGTACAAAAACACGCGCCCTTGCGGTCCGTCTGCCACCAGCAATCCGTTCTGATGGTAAAAGCTGTAATCCTCAACCACACCGGGCAGAACCGCGATGTCATTGCCCGGCCCGCCGTTCAGGCGATCCCCGTCGCCCAGCGCCAGCAATACGTCGTCGCCTTCAAGCCCGATCAAAACATCTGCTTTGCGCGTACCGCCCAATTGATCATTGCCATTGGTTCCACGCTCCACCAACCCATTTGTAAAACTGCCAGCCTCCCGTTCACCCCACCAAGCAGGGGTTTGAGCGTTAAAAGATCGCAACGCATCGTTGCGCGGGTTTTTATCATCGAGATGCCGCAGCGCGCCCCAACTGCCCCATTTGCTGGCCGCCGCCACATCGACGAAACCCGTGAACACGGTGCCACCCTGTTGCCGCCAACCGCTCAGAGCCTGATGGTAAAGCTGCGCCATTGCCGGGCTGTAACTGAAATGGGTTAGAAAAGCCGTCAGGTCCTGATTGTTGGTCCAATCGCCAGTGCCGGTGATATGCGAACCCCCTTCATACATGATCAGATCAAACCCATAGGTGCGGGCCACCTTTGCCTGATAGGCAAAAACGTCTTGCACCATTTGCGGGATTGCCCGCGTGCTTAGATAGTCGGCCAGTTTTTGGTCCGCCAGAATGTATTTGCTGGCCGCCAAATAGGCCGCCCTGACCTCGCCTTCTAGTGCCAAAGCCTTGGTTTGCGCGGTTGCCTCGGTCATGCTTTCGCTGATCCAGCCCAATACTTCGGGGGCCATCGGCTCACCGCCAACCTCGTATCCAAAATATCCCGTCACGGCGTAGGCATCAAAATACGCCAGTGGTGGGCTTTCAGGGGCTGGGTTTTCTGCCATCCAAAGCGGCGCTTGCAACATCACCCGTTCAAGTCCCGGCCAACCGGAATGGGTGCCAATCACCCGAACCAACCGCCCGTCAGCCGCGTCGCCATACACGCCTGACCAGACCTGCGCCACCTGAGCGGCGCGCAGCCCGGCAAACTGTATCCAGCCGTCATCAGTCACGGCATCGCCCCAACGTTTCGCGGCCTCTGCCTGCGCCCATCCGGCCTGTGAAAAGATGAAATTCCAGACCTCGTTGGAATATTCCACATGCGCTTTAAGGGTCGGCGACAGATTGTCCCTGACATAGCCCGCGAACTGCCGGACATAATCGTCATCGGCCTGATGTGGCATGTTAAACCAAGGATCGGCCCCGATCTGATTGGCTAGGGCCACCATCGCCTCGACCGGTACACCCCGGCGCCCGTAGGTATAATCCAACGGCGATGGCCGGTCTTGCCAACGTTTAATCGGTGAATCATTGGTCAGCATCCAATCCATGAACCGCACCAAACGCAGATCGTCGATATGGCGCAGCCAGTTGGGATTGAACTGCGCGCCAACCTCAAACAGCGGGATGTCAGCCGCCCGGACGACCGAGATATTGCGGATGTGATCGCCTGCTTTGTTCGGGTCAGTACCCGAAATAACGATGCCGACCGCACCTTCACCGGGGGTATAATCAAACCAGAGGGTTGTATCATCGCGCGTTACGTTTTGCGCCCGACCAGACAGGCTGATCGTTCCGGTGCCTTCATAGGTCAGCCGATATCGCCCCGCCAATGACACCGCCGATGCCGGTTGATCGGTCAGGATCAGTGCCTCTAACTTTTCGACGTTTTGCGGAATGGATTTTGGCCAGCCTGCGGCGTCAAGAACACCTGCGACCTCAAGCTCGGCCGCTTCAACACCGCCCCATTGCCCGGGCAGATGTCCTATCCACGGGCGGGCTGTTTTCATAATGTCGATGAAAGGATGCTGGGTTGACCAGTCGGAAATCCCGTTTAACCCCATGCCAAGCGGCGGATTATCCAGCCCCTGACCTTCCAAAAAACCCGGCATTTCCGGGCGTTGCGTGGCCGTTTGGGCGTTCGCTGGCTGCATCGCAACAACGGCGATCAGCAACGCGCGCAGAATACGCATAACTGCATCGCGGGCCAAACCCAATTTGCCTGAAAAACGAAACACGCCCGCTTTGTCGCATGAAAAAGGTCGCTGACGCAAGGAATCCCAGCCTCCACGCGCCTTGCAATACTTAAACTTTGACAAACCTTGCGCCCTTTTTCGGCGGCGTCTCAGGCGGGCCTGCAAAACATTGCGCGACTTCCATCCAGTCCTTTGCGATTTCGCCACGCGTCACCAACGAGGTGTCTGCAATGTTGCGAACCTGCGCCACGACTTGCGCAAACTCAACTGCCGAGCCAGTGACAGAGTTATCAGACTGCTGTTCGTTCCAGTCCCAAACCGCACCAGACGGAGCGTCCAGATGTACCCAAGGGGCAGGATCTGGCACAGGCAAGCTCCGGTTTATGAAGGTCCAGCCGAAGGTCCCGATGCCAAGATGCACGATGTTTTTAATGCGGTCGCTGTCAACGCGTTCCACACCCAGCAGGTCAAAAACCTCATGACCATGCGCCCAAGTTTCCATCTGCCGCGCTGTGATTGACGATCGTGCGCTCATGTCCGGGCCAGCCCATTTCAGGCGCGCCTTTGGGTCGGCTTGCGCATAGTTATCCGCTGTCTGTTCCGCACCTTGTTGCCATGCCTCAAAAAGCGCCTTGCCCTTTAGGCCATCCAGAAACGGATATTGGGTCTCAAGCAAGGTTTTGCCTTGCGACAGCCCCTCGGCAATTTTGGCAAAAAACGCGGTGAACAAATTACCGTCTTTCAGGGTCAGATCCGCGGCAACATTGAACATATGCAAATGCCCCAACACATCGTTTACGGTCCAACCCTTAAACTGTGTCACCGCGTCAAAATCCGCATCGTTTAGCGGGGTCAGAACGGTGGCGAGCGCGTGGCTTTCGGCGCGAAAATCCTCTGCCTGTTGCATGTTTTATCCTTCTATCAATGTTTCAAGACGGCCAAAGGCACGCGCGAAATCCTCTTTAAACTCTTGCACAACGGCGGTGGCGGACATGGTCTGGTTCATTAAGCCGACGCCCTGCCCAACCCAATACGTCGCCAGATCAACCGCCCGACTGTCACCGGCATTCGCCAGTTTATCAAGTTTTCGCAAGGCCGGTTCGGACACCAAAGTTTGCAGCGGCATAGGCAAAGGCGCAGGGCTGTCTGCCTGTTCCCATGCGTCTGTCCAGCTTGAACGAAGCTGGCGCGACGGTTTGCCGGTACGACTGCTTGAACGCACCGTGTCGCGCGACCCTGCTGCCAACATCTTGTCCTTAACCGCCGGAATGGTTTCGGCCTCAGCCGTGGTCAACCAGACCGAGCCGCACCAAGCCCCTGCCGCCCCCATTGCCATAGCACCGGCCATCTGGCCGCCTGTCACGATCCCGCCAGCGGCCAAAACCGGTACAGTCTGCCCGTCCATATCCTGCATCGCAGCCACAATTTCCGGCACCAGAACCATGGTCGAGACCTCACCGCAATGGCCCCCGGCCTCGGTACCGACCGCGATCAGCACATCAACGCCCGCCGCAACCTGACGCAACGCGTGGTCCTTGCTGCCGACCAGAGCCGCCACGGCAACCCCGCGTTCGCGGCCCATATCCAGCATCTGTTTCGGCGGCACGCCCAATGCGTTGGCGATCAGCGCGATCGGATGCGAAAACGCCACCTCAAGCGAGCGGGCAGCCCCCTTTTCCGTCAGGTTTTCGCGAAACATCAACTGATCGGCGCGGATATCCTCGAACCCGTCGGGCGATACGCCTGCATTGGACAGCACCGACTTGGCAAAATCCGTGTGGACTTGTGGGATCATCGCGATCAGTTGCGCGTCGGTGATGTCGGCACCCTTGCTTTCAAAACTCGTCGGCACGATCAGATCAACCCCGTAAGGGCGCCCGTTTACGTGATCGTCGATCCAGGCCAGTTCAGCCTCCAACTCGTCCGGGGTCAGTGTCACAGCACCCAACACGCCCATACCACCGGCATTTGTCACCGCTGCCACAACATCGCGGCAATGGCTGAAAGCAAACAGCGGGAAGTCGATCCCAAGACGGCGGCACAGATCAGAGTTCAATGGTCGTATCCTTTGTTATTGCAGGCGGTCAGACTGGATCTAGGCTACATCCGCGCCACACCAAAACTGCTGGGTCGCAACACACGTGCGCGACTTTCAGCGCAGGTTTGCAAGCAAAACCCGATCACGCGCCTTGTGTCGCGTGGGTCGATCATGCCGTGGTCAAGAAGACGGCCAGAGGTATAAAACGCATCAGATTGCGCATCAAAATGTGCGGTGATCGCGGCGGACTGTGCGGCCATACGCGCCTT
>JAJFIC010000051.1 GCA_021775315.1 Paracoccaceae bacterium | reverse complement strand
ACCGAAACCATGGAATATTCCGAGCGCGCTTAGACGCAGCCTTGTCTATCCCAGAAAATTCGGAAACCGGATGCCTAAACGCACCCGGTTTCGGTCAATGGCACGACCCGAATAACAGGGAATGGATCAGGCCACTTTCTTAAGCGCATTTGACGGCTCAATCCCCAGCGCCTTGCAGATCTGGCGTGTCAGATGCGGGCGGTTCAGGGTATAGAAATGCAAATCCTCAACGCCTTCGTCAATCAGGTCTGAACAAATCTCGGTCGAGATTGAGATTGCCAGTAGCTCTTCGACATTGTCGCGTTTGGCTTTGGAAAACGCGTCATCCATCCATGCGGGCAGCGTGGCGTTGCAGCGTTTTGAAAACCGTTTTACGCCGTCCCAGTCTTCGATGGGTAAAATGCCGGGGATGATTTTGCCGGTGATACCAGCGGCTTCGGCCCGGTCACGAAAGCGCAGGAAAGCCTCGACATCATAGAAATACTGGGTGATGGCGCTGTCAGCCCCGGCATCGAACTTGCGTTTCAGCATGTCGACATCGGCGGTTTCACTTGCGGCTTCGGGGTGTTGATCGGGGTAGGCTCCGACGCGGATATGGAAATCTCCGGTTTCGGCAAGGGCGGCGACCAGTTCGACGGAACTGGCAAAACCATCGGGATGCGGCGCAAACTGGTCAGCGCCTTTCGGCGCGTCGCCCCGTAGCGCCACGATTTCACGCACGCCAGCCGCCGCATAACTTTTGGCGATCTCAAGCGTTTCGCTTTTGCTGGCGTTCACACAAGTCAAATGGCCCGCCACGTTCAATCCGTAGTGGCGAATCAGTGTTTTCAACGCTTCAAGGGTCAGGTTGCGGGTCGAGCCACCTGCGCCATAGGTCACAGACACGAAATTCGGGTCAAGCGGCGCCAGCATCTGCACGGAATCCCATAGCCGGAAAGATGCATCCAAAGATTGCGGCGGAAAGAATTCAAACGAGATGTTTGGCTGTGACATAGGGATTCTCCAATATTTGTTGGCCCCTTGTTTCACAGGCGAGATTGTGAAACAAATTCATATTAGTCATCATCATTATGAGTAAAATCGAACATGTATTTGGAATTCCGACATCTGCGAAGCGTAAAGGCCATCCATGACGCGGGTGGTTTGGCGCGCGCGGCGGATGTTTTGAACATCACGCAATCGGCTTTGTCGCATCAGATCAAGGGTCTGGAAGATCAGGTCGGGATGGATCTTTTCCTGCGTCGCTCCAAACCGTTGAAGCTGTCCGTCGCCGGGATCAAGATGCTGCGTCTGGCAGAACGTATTCTGCCCGAAATTGCCCAGCTTGAAGAAGAATTTCGCGGCATTCAGGACGGCACCTCGGGCCGGTTGCATATCGCCATTGAATGCCATGCCTGTTTTGAATGGCTGTTTCCGGTGCTCGAACTGTTTCGCCGCGCCTGGCCGGATGTGGATGTGGATATCCGCCCCGGTCTGGCCTTTGACGCCCTGCCCGCCTTGCAGCGCGAAGAGGTTGATCTGGTGATTTCGTCTGACCCTGAAAAGATACCGGGTGTCGAATTTTCACCGCTGTTTGATTACGAGCCGATCTTTGTGGCGGCAACGGGCCATCCGCTGGCCAAGAAATCCTTCATCGAGGCCGAGGATTTTCGCGGCGAGACACTGATCACCTATCCGGTGGACAAAACCCGGCTTGATGTGTTTTCGCAACTTCTGACGGCGGCCAAGGTCGAACCACTGGCGATCCGGCAGGTGGAACTGACGGCGGTGATTATGTTGTTGGTGGCCTCAAACCGGGGGGTTTCCGTTTTGCCTGACTGGGTGGTGCGTGACAGCCGGTATAACCACGATTATGTGACGCGGCCCTTGACCAAAGGCGGCATCACAAGGCGGCTATATGCGGCCACGAGGGTCGAGGATACCGGCCTGCCTTACATGTCGCATCTGATCCGGCTGGGGCGCAGCGAGCCGTTGAAACTGCAACGTCGCACCAAGCCCTAGCGTCAATAACGGGTTTAGGCCTTGGCGGGACGCAAACCTAGGCTTATAGAGCGGTCTGAATTCGCAAAGGAATGCTTTCATGGCTCAGGCAAGCGCAAATCTTAACATCATGATCAAGGCCGCCCGCATTGCCGGTCGCAAATTGCTGCGCGACTTTGGCGAAGTTGAAAAATTGCAGGTGTCGCTGAAAGGCGCCGGGGATTTCGTAACCCGCGCCGATCTGATGGCCGAAGAGGTGATCCGCGAGCAACTGACAGAAGCGCGGCCAAACTATGGTTGGCTGGGCGAGGAAAGCGAAGAGGTCAAAGGCGAAGATCCGACCCGCCGCTGGATCGTCGACCCGCTGGATGGCACCACGAATTTCCTGCATGGCCTGCCCCATTGGGCGGTCTCCATTGGTCTGGAACATAAAGGCGAGATCGTTTCGGCGGTGGTTTACGACCCCGTGAAAGACGAGATGTTTACCGCCGAAAAAGGGGCCGGTTGCTGGTTGAATGACAGCCGTTTGCGGGTGTCCGGTCGTCGACAGATGAGCGAAATGATCTTTGCCACGGGGCTGCCATTTGCCGGAACAGGCGATCTGCCCGAAACCCTAAGGGAATTGGCCCGCATCCTGCCGGCAACTGCCGGGGTTCGCCGGTTTGGCGCGGCATCGCTTGATTTGGCCTATGTCGCGGCTGGCCGTTTTGACGGGTTTTGGGAACGTGGCCTGAAACCCTGGGACATGGCCGCCGGGCTTGGCCTGATCCGAGAGGCCGGAGGCCTGATTGACACGATCACGCCGGGTGGCAACATTCTGCGCGACGGCGAGATTATCGCCTGCAACGAAGTGGCCTTTGACACCTTTGCCAAGGCTATTCGTGGCTGAATTTACGCCAGTCGCAGCTTTATCCCATCGGCAGTCATATCGGCCCCGGTTCGGTCAAATCTGACATAGGCGATGGCGTGATTGCCCGCCACGCTGTGAAGCTGGCCGATCGCTTTGCCGTCGCACATGATCGCGGCCCCGGCAGGTGCTGAACCATCCAGAACCACTTGCGTCAAACCTTTGCGCAACTCGGTTTTGTGTTTCATGCGCGCGGTTACTTCTTGGCCGACATAACACCCTTTGCGAAAATCAACCCCGTTCAGACGCTCGAACCCGGCCTCAAGGATGTAGGTTTCGTTGGCAATCAGCTCGACCCCGGTTTGTGGGATCACGTGTGCGACACGAATTTCGGCCCAGTCAATGATGGGTTCCGATCCCGGTTGCGGGTCATAAAACCGCCACCCAAGGGCTGGATGACGCGGATCAGGCAACGCGCCGTCCGGTGGCGTGCCAAGGCCACGGCTTACCAGCAGATCAGAGGCCTCAATCACCACATCAGCGCGCAATTTATAAAGGTTCAGCCGTTGGGCAAGCGGGGCAGCAATGTCAGATTCAGCATCCAGAAACACCGCGTCGCCCTGTTTGAACAGGAAGAAATCAAACAGATACTTGCCCTGCGGTGACAACAACGCGGCATAGATCAGCGCGTTATCCGGCCCGGTTATATCGTTGGTGACGAGATCTTGCAGGAATTTCACCCGGTCGGTCCCGGTAATTTTCAGAACTGTGCGTTCGTCTGTCTGTCCGTCTGTGCGTTCACCTGTCTGTTCGCCGTGCATGTTGCCCTCATTTCCCTGTTCACGATCCTGATATAGCAGTCGCGGGGGCGGGTTACAGGGGGTATGTTGAAATGAAATCGTTAAAGGCTGACCCATGCGCGCGCCGCTGAGCATCATAATCCCAACGCTGAACGCGGCTGATCAATTGGCCACCTCAATGCCGCATCTGTTTGAAGGGCTGGAAAACGGTTTGATCCGCGAGTTGATCATCAGCGACGGCGGCTCCAGCGATGATACCCACCTGATTGTCGGGGATCTTGGCGCAAAGCTGGTCGAGGGCAAGGCGGGCCGTGGTGGGCAGATGATGCGCGGTGCAGATGCGGCCAAGGGCGACTGGTTGTTGTTTTTGCACGCCGATACATGGGTTGACCCCGGTTGGTCAGATGTCGTTCTGCATCACATGCAAACCCAACCTGACAAGGCCGCATATTTTCGCCTGTCTTTTCGCGCGCCGGGTTTCGGGCCGCGTTTCGTGGCGGGCTGGGCCAATTTTCGCAGCCGTGTGTTCGGACTGCCCTATGGCGATCAGGGGATGCTGCTGTCGCGCACTGTGTATGACGAGATCGGCGGCTTTCAGGACATTGCGCTGATGGAAGACGTCGCACTGGCGCGCCGCCTCAGGGGTCGGATGGCCTGTTTGCCATCGCGCGCACGCACGGATGCCGCACGGTTTCGGCGCGGTGGTTGGTTTTTGCGCGGGGCGCGCAACATGTTAACGCTGACGCTTTATTTTTGCGGTGTTTCACCGGATCGACTGGCGCGGTATTACAATCGTTGACGGTCGGGCGCAGCTTGACAGCGCAAACACTTATTTGGCAGGAATGTGCCAAGGCGCAAGGTGGCTGGTTTCGCGGTCTTTTGGGCCGGTATTTTCTGGAAAACTAGACCTAGGAAAGGGTGCAACTTGACCGTGACACCCGAATTTGCGGCGGACCTATGAGCGACGCAACCAACCCCAGCGGGCGCGAAATATTCCGGGTTTTCGCCAGAATCGGGCTTTTGTCTTTTGGCGGCCCGGCGGCGCAAATCTCGGTGATGCATCGCCTGTTGGTCGAGGAACAGGGCTGGCTGACGGAAAAGCAGTTTCTGAACGGGTTAAGCTTTTGCATGTTGCTGCCGGGGCCAGAGGCGATGCAGTTGGCGACTTATGCGGGTTGGCGGCTGAACGGTCTGGTCGGGGGGCTGCTGGCGGGGTTGCTGTTCGTGGTGCCGGGGGCCGTTGTCATTCTGGCGCTGGCGGCGATCTATGCCGAATTTGGCAATGTGCCGTTGATTGATGCGCTGTTTTTGGGAGTGAAGGCCACGGTGCTGATCATCGTGATCGAGGCCCTGTTGCGGGTGGCCCGACGCGCCCTTAACGGCACCGCCCATTGGGTGATTGCAGGCGTCGCTTTTGTTGGCATCTTTTTTCTGTCGCTGCCCTATCCGCTGATTATTCTGGGCGCTGCGTTTTACGGGTTTTTCTATGGCGCGCAGCGGCGTGAACCGGATGGCCAAACAGCAATGCCCGCACCGATCACCACTTCTTTTCGCGCGACTTTATCGACTGTGGCCGTCGGGCTGGCGGTTTGGCTGATACCGATCTGGCTGGTGGATCAGTTGTTTGGCTGGCCCATATTGGGCGCGCTTGGGGCGTTCTTTTCCAAACTCGCGGTGGTCACTTTCGGCGGAGCCTACGCGGTGCTGGCCTATATGGCGCAGGACGTGGTTATCGACCTTGGTTGGCTAAGCGCTGGCGAGATGATGGATGGTCTGGGACTGGCCGAGACGACGCCGGGGCCGCTTATTCTGGTCACGGAATTTGTCGGCTTTATCGCGGGGTTTCGTGAAGGTGGTTTCTGGATCGGCGTTGCGGGCGCTGCAATCGCGCTTTGGGCGACCTTTATGCCCTGCTTTCTGTGGATATTTTCCGGCGCGCCCTATGTGGAATGGATTGGTGCGCAGCCCCGGCTAAGCGGTGCGTTATCCGCCATCACCGCCGCCGTGGTCGGGGTCATTCTGAACCTGTCGATCTGGTTCGGCCTGCATGTGTTTTTTGCTGAGGTCAGCTTGGAAAAAATCGGTGTTCTGACGATTTGGCGGCCTGAACTGGCGTCGGTTGACTGGCGCGTGGTCGCGCTTGCCCTGCTTAGCGGTGTTTTGCTGCTTTGGCTGCAATGGGGGCTGGGCCGGGTGTTGGCGTTGTCGGCAGCGCTCGGCTGGGTGTTGGTCAGTTTCTTGTAGCTCAGCCTGCGAATTGCAACCGGTAAAGGCTGGCATATAACCCGCCGCGTTCCAGCAATTCTGCATGGGTTCCCTGATCGACGACCTGACCTTTTTCCATCACAACGATCTGATCTGCATGCAGGATCGTGGCCAGTCGGTGCGCGATCACCAGCGTCGTGCGGCCATCAGACAAAGCATCAAGCGCCTTTTGCACCGCCGCCTCGGATTGCGCATCAAGGGCCGAGGTCGGCTCGTCCAGCAGCAGGATCGGCGCGTCGCGCAGAACCGCGCGGGCAATGGCCACGCGCTGGCGCTGACCGCCGGAAAGGTTCGACCCACGCGGCCCGGCAAGTGTGTCCAAGCCTTGCGCCAACCCATCGGCAAATTCCGAGACCGAAGCCGTGTCAGACGCCCGTCGCAACGCATCTGCACCCGCATCCGGGCGGCTGAGCATTATGTTTTCGCGCAAAGTCTCATCAAACAGGGCGGCGTCCTGCGTGACCACGGAAAACAGGCCGCGCAAATCCTCAAGACGCATCTGATCGACGGCAACACCGGCGACTGAAACTTGCCCATCAGATGGCTCGACCAGTCGTGCTAGCACATTGAAAACCGTGCTTTTCCCGGCACCTGAGGCCCCGACAAGTGCGGTGGTTTGTCCGGCTTTGGCAGTAAAGCTCAGCTGGTTCAGAACCGGCTGATCGCCATAAGAAAAGCTGACATTTGAAAGCACGACATCGCCCGCGGCGGCGTTTTTTGGGGCAGCCTGTGGGTTTGCCGGGTTCAGGATGCCGGGCTGTTCCTCAAAAATCGCATATAGCCGTTCAAGGCTGGCAAGTGCTGCCTGCCAAAGGCCGGAAATATTGCCAAGACGGCGCAAGGGTTCAAAAATCAGGGCCATGGCTGTGAAAAAGCTCATGAACTCGCCAATGGTTTTCTGGCCCTCGATGATCTGCAAACCGCCGTAGATCAGCACCCCAAGAAAGCCGAGGCCGGCCACGATATCCATCATGGCGGGCACACCTGCCTGTCCCGCTTCACTGCGGATCTGGGCCCGGGCATAGCTTTGAACCGTGCCGGTAAACCGCTGGTCCTGCTGCTTTTCAAGATTGTTCAGCTTGATCGGATTTATGCCATGAAACAGTTCATCCAGCCGGGTTGAAATCAGGGCGGCGGCACTGCGCGCATGTCGCGTCGCGGTGTGGATCATCTTTTGCAAAAGCGCCACCGGGACGATCAGAACCGGCACACCGGCAACGGCCACCAAGGTCCAGACCCAGTCGATTGACAAAGCAACCGTCAGAAGCGCAATCAACGAGATCGTATCGCGGCCAAGCGAGGTGAACACCGCTGACCAGGCGATTTGCAGGGCCAAAGTGTCACCACGCACTCGTTCGATCAATGCGCCGGGCGCGTTGTCCTGAAAGAACACGCTATCCAGAGACATCATATGGCGTACAAGGTCGCTTTGCATGGTGGCCGTGGCCCATTGGCCAACGGCCGCCATCACCACCCGCTGGCCAAAACCACTTAGGGCGCGGGCCAGAAATACCCCAAAAATCGCAGCACCAACCCAATAGATTGCAGCCTTATTGGCGGCGACGAAAATTTCGTCAAACATCGGGCCAACGATGTAGCTGAGCAGACCCAGCATCGAACCCTCGATCGCCATCAGAATAAACGCGGCCAGTATCCACCACGAATGTGCGCGAAAATAATCCCGCCACAGCCAGCGCGGCAATTTCATGCCACTTGTGGCCGGGGTGATATCGGGTAAACGCGCCAGCGTCAGCCTGCCTTGCCGCGTTTGCGACTGGCCTGATATTCCTTCGTCAAGGTCGCGGGGTCGTACATCGTCGTCATCCAGTCACGAAAGTTGATCGGCGAAGCCTTGTTGGTTTTGCGGTATTTTTCAAGGCAATAGTCCAATATCCCCTTTTTTGAGGATTTGATGTGCAGGTAGCGAAAGCTGAGTTGTTTTTGTGCCAACTCAATCGGTGCATCTTCGATCAGCAGCAAATAAAGCGCGGATACCAGACCGGCCCGGTCCGCCCCGGATTTGCAATGCATCACAAAGGGTTTTTCCAGTGTCTTGAAATGCCGTTCAAGCGATAGCAGCGTTTCCAGCGGCGGTGCCTCGGTGGCTGACATATATTGATCGACCAGTTTCAGCCCCAGTTCGGCGCAGGTTTCACGCTCAAACAGGTAATACGAAAAAAGGCTTGTGCCGCGCAGGTTCAGCACTGTTTTGATGCCTTTCTGCTGATAGTCCTTTAACCGCTCGGGCGAGGGCTGGTTCGAGCGGTAGACGCCTTCACCCACTCGGTCAAAATTGGTCCAAAACCGGCGTAAAAGTCCGTGATCGACCCAGTTGAAATGCCACCTCGTCTGTCGCCGTTTGGCGGGCGTCGAAATGTCGTTGCCAAAGGATAGACGCCACGCGCGTTCCCGGTCTTCCAAATATTTAAGAAATCTAGACAGCATTCAAACCCAAGTTGGTTTGCCGGTGTTGGGGCGTTTTCGCCCGGCTGATCGCGGCTTGTAAAGGCTGTAAACCAAGTGCTGGGCCGAGACAAGTTTTCAGGGGCCGGAATTTGCACGTAATCTGGCGCACAGTGATTGACCAATTGGAAATCCGGGCCTACGCATAAGCTGTCATTTCAAATTATCGAGCTAATCATGAGCCTGAACCACGGTCGCACATATCTTGCCATCCCCGGCCCATCGGTCACCCCGGATCGGGTGTTGAACGCGATGCATCGCACGTCGGTCAATATTTATGAGGGCGCCCTGCATGATGTGGCGAATTCGCTTTACCCCGATTTGCGAACGCTGGCCCGGACCGCCGGCCATGTGGCGATCTATATCGGCAACGGCCATTCCGCGTGGGAAGCGTCGATCAGCAATGTTTTCAGCAAAGGTGATAAGGCCCTTGTTCTGGCCACAGGCAATTTCGGGCTGGGCTGGGGTGAGGCAGCACTGGCCATGGGCGTGGACACGCAGGTTCTGGATTTCGGGCGACGTTCAGGCATTGAACTGGTGCAGGTCGAAGCGGCGCTTAGGGCAGACAAGGATCGGTCGATCAAGGCGGTTATGGCGGTGCATACCGACACGGCCTCGACCGTCAAAAGCGATATTCCGGGGCTGCGGGCCTGTCTTGATGCTTGCGGCCACCCGGCTTTGCTGATGGTTGATTGCATCGCCTCGCTTGGCTGTGATTTCTTTGACATGGATGGTTGGGGCGTTGATGTCATGGTGTCAGCATCGCAAAAAGGGTTGATGAACCCACCGGGGCTGAGTTTCGTTTGGTTCAATGACAAGGCGCAGAAACTGCATGAGCAGGCCAACATGGTGACGCCCTATTGGAATTGGACGAAACGCACGCAAGAGCCTGAATTATTTCGCAAATTTGGCGGCACGGCCCCTGTGCAACAGATTTATGGACTACGCGAAGCGCTGGATATGTTGCTGGTTGAGGAAGGTTTGGATGCGGTTTTCGCCCGGCATGAAAAGCTGGCGCGGGCCGTTTGGGCGGCGCTGGAATGCTGGGGACAGGGCGGGCCGGTTGAGATGAATGTATCGACGCCTGAGTTGCGATCCTGCGCTGTAACCTCGGTTCGGATTGGCGCACAACATGGCACGGCTTTGCGTAAATGGTGTGAGACGAAAACCGGGGTGACGCTGGGCATTGGGCTTGGCATGGGGTCGCCTGAGGATCCTAACAGCGACGGGTTTTTCCGCATTGCGCATATGGGGCATGTCAACGCGCATATGACGCTGGGCGTTCTGGGTGTGATCGAGGCGGGCCTGATCGCGCTTGGTATACCGCATGGTCCGGGTGCTTTGAGCGCGGCGGCCACGGTGATATCTGAGGCTTGATAGATTAAGCCGCACTGAGCCAAAGGCGGCCCTTTGGGCCATTCCTTTTAGCCCCTTTGGGGCGATTGCGCTGCGCGCGGCGAGTATTTTTGGAACGCTGATAGGTGGAGCGGTGTTAGAATTTCAACCGCATGGAAACGGATCCGACGACTTGTCCGCTTGACTGGCCGACAAATTCCGGGCCGAGCCATGTGACACCGTAAAACAGCGATTTCATGTCCTCTTCGACATAAATACCTGCCCTGAGGCGGCTGCGGGTGGCAAGTGCGGCGGGGCCAAGGCTTGCCGGTAAAAACTGGCTGGATTGGACCCAGGCCACATCGCCGCCCAGCAGAAAGGACACGCCGCGCGGCCGGTTGCCTTTGATGGCCGTGGTTCTGTGACCGCTGGTGACATCGCGTACCTGAAAATCGCCAAGCCCGGCATTGCCAAAGGTGAAATCACCGCCTGCACGCATAAAGGTTTCCACTCCGATCTGGGTTTCAACAAACGGACGGAACGCCACCCGCTTTTTGCCCGTGTCAGACAGGGTAAATTCGCGCGCCACTTCGGCGTTGATGGTTGGATAAAAGGCGTTGCCAAGCTGGCTGCCCAAGAGTGACGTCGCGGTATATCCAAGCGACGTGTGGATTGCTGACTGAAATTCCGCCATGCGGGTTTGGGGACCGGTAAACACCAGATCAAGGCCAAGAGAGACGTCCATCTTTCGGATCTTCATATGGGTAAACGCGCCCACCTGAAGCACCCCGACAAGGCGTCGGTCTGTTGGCACAAGTGCGCCGGTAAGCCGTGCGGGCGCAATAACGCTGCCACGAACGCGGTATTCAACGAGCTTGCCAAACCCGGTCGGCAAACTGCCGTTCCAGTCTGTCCCGCGGATCATGCTGACGGAATAAGACCCGGTTTGCCACCGGTCCTTGCGGTCGCCTATTTCGTCATTGGTCCAAAGCCGGGCTTTGCCAAGCCACACCCGCTCACCCGCCTGAATTGCAGACGACATCACACATAACATCAGTAGTATAAGGATACTGCGCATCCCAAGCCTCAAATTCTTTTTTTATCGTTGGTCCGCCCAGACAGGCCGACTATAGGCATGTGGATAAGTTCTGGAAAGTGTAATCTTGCAACAGGCTTACCCGGATTGGTCACAGTTCTGGCAACGGTCTGCAAAAGTACCACCGATTGGTGGCGTTGGCGGGCCTAATTCGAGCGGGATTTCGCCAAAATCTCGCGCCGGATCGTGTAGATTGATGCGCAGACGATGACTGCGGCCCCCAGCACGGTGAACTGATCCGGGATTTCTGCGAAGAACAAAAAACCCAAAAGTGTGGCGTAGATAAGTTGCGTGTAGCCGATTGAGCTGATGATGCCAGCCTCGCCCAATCGCAGGGCCTTGATCGCCAGCCACTGCGCAAGTGTCGCCAAAACGCCGATCCCCAACAGCAAGGCAAGTTGCTTGAGGTCTGGTGTCACCCAGTACCAAAACATCGCGATGCCGGACAGGCCGCCAACCACAATCGCCTGATAAACCAGGAGGGTCGCCGTTGTTTCGGTTTGCGAGAGTTTGCGCACGGTTACGGCAGCGACGGCGGCCGCGATTGCACCGGCAATTGCGACCAGCGCGTTGGGGTCAGCCATGCCTTGCAAACTGGGGCGGACGACGATCAAAACACCTAAAAAACCAAGCGCAATTGCGCCTAAACGGTGCGAACCAAACGGCTCGGATAAAAACCAAGCAGCCAACAGGGTCACAAAAAAGGTTCTGGAGAAGAACAGAACCGTGGCCGTGGTCAGGGGCAACGTGCTGACGGCCCAAAACCCCGCTGATAGGGCAATAAAGGCGCCGGTCAGCCGGATCGCATGGATCAGCGGAAATGCAGTTTTCAGGTTTTGTGGGAATGTGCGGGTGACGGCGGGAACCACGGACAGGAATATGATGATCTGGCGAAAGAACAGGATTTGTAAAACATGAAAGTCCAGTGCCGCGAATTTGACCATGATCGCGGCGATGGAGGACGCCGCAGTCGCGCACAGGGCCCACAGAATGCCCCTTAGGTTGTTGGACATTGCACAGCGCCTCTGTTGCCAAGTTGGGGCTATCTTGGTAACATGGTAACACAATATGTAAAGCGAAAGATTGCAGTGATGACCACACCTAAACGCAAAGTGGAACGTGTTCAGACGGGGGTTCGGATGGAAAAAAACCTGCTAAAGGTTTTGAAGGCCATCGCAGCAGAGCGTGAAATCAGCCTTGGCGACTTGCTGGAAGGGATTGTTTTGCACAGCTTTGAGGGCAAAGTTCCGTTTGGCCCCGAATCGCTGGCGTTTATTCAGACCATTCGGTCAGCTTACAAGCTGGACTTGACTGCGGCGGACAGCCACCAGATGACCGAGCAGGACTAAGGCTGCGTCATTTTTGGTATCGTGGGGTTTCGCCCGAAAATAGGTGCCCACTTTTCGGATTGCAGATTCTTGATTTCGCGCAATTTATCCGAAAACCGGTTCCCACTTTTCGGATTGCAGAGTCTTGATTTCGCGCAATTTATCCGAAAACCGGTTCCCACTTTTCGGATGGCAGATTCTGGAT
>JAJFIC010000006.1 GCA_021775315.1 Paracoccaceae bacterium | reverse complement strand
ATTGGCTCCGGCGGTAGGGGTCGAACCTACGACAAATTGATTAACAGTCAACTGCTCTACCACTGAGCTACGCCGGAACATTTGCCTCGGCCAATCGGCCTTGCGGGGGTCCGTATAGCAAAGGGAAATTCAGGCGGCAAGGGGGATTGTGCGCCCGGGACTGTGTTTTTAGTCAGTCTTATTCGGTCAAGTGGAAATGCGCCTCGGGCGACAAAGGTCCGTGATTTGCAGCCAGATTTCTTTCAAGCAAATCAATCAGATGGGCGAATACATTGCGCGCAGCCATCGGCATCAGGGCCTGTGGAATTTCGGTATATATCCGGTGGGTCAGCGCCAATGGGGTGGCCGCACCGTCCTTTAGCGCCTCCATTATTTGCGATTCCCGGCCACGCCGGTGACCTGTCTGATGGCGCAACATGGTATGCGGATCGGCCAGAACGGCACCATGGCCCGGGAAATAATGCGTATCTTCGCCGCGCTGCGCCATTTTCGCCAGCGAGTCCATAAATGCCGTCAGGTCACCGTCGGGCGGGGAAACCAGTGTTGTGGCCCAGCTCATAACATGGTCGCCGGAAAACACGCTATGCGCTTGGTCCCAGGCAAAACACAGATGGTTTGAAAAATGTCCCGGCGTGGCAATTGCCGACAGGGACCATTCGCGGGCCTTAGTGGTTTGCCCATCAAGCAAAACCAGATCAGGTTTGAAATCGACGTCAACGCCTTCGCCGCCGCCAAGGTTAACACTGGCGGCCAAACGCTCCATCAAGGGGCTGCGACCGGTCCAGCTGTCGCCAAGCGCCAATATGGGCGCGTCCGCCAAATCGGCCAGTCGCCGCGCTAATGGCGAGTGATCAACGTGGCTGTGGGTGACGAAAACATGGCTGATCTTGTGGGCTGGACCCACGGCGTTCAGGATTGCGGCCAGATGCCGTGGATCATCCGGGCCGGGGTCGATCACGGCGATTTCCGCTTCGCCCAACAGATAGGTGTTGGTGCCGCGAAAGGTCATGGGCGAGGCATTGGGCGCAGTCAATCGGCGCAGTCCCGGCGCGATCTCTTGGGCTATGCCGATCTCTGGGTTGAAATCTTTGATAAACGGATCATCCGCCATTGTGGTCAATCCTTGCCTTCTGAACACCGCGCAGTTTACGTTTGTAGCCATGAATTTCGCGTGGCTCAAGTCAATCCTGCCGAAAGGCCTTTATGGTCGGGCTGCCCTTATTCTGGTGCTGCCGGTGGTTATGATTCAATTGGTTGTCTCGGTGGTTTTTATTCAGCGCCATTTTGATGACGTCACACGGCGCATGACCAATGGCCTGGCGATGGAACTGGCGTTTATGCGCCAAGCTATCGACGCCGCGCCCGATCTTGACGCGGTGCAACAAGTAATTTTGACCGTAGGTGGGCCGCTGGGGTTGGATGCAAAACCAATTGGGCCGGTTGAAATCCGCTCGGGCGATTTGCGCGCGTTCGATGATCTGACCGGCAAGATTGTGATTGCCACATTGCGCAAGGCTTTGCCAGACTTGGCGTTGGTTGATCTGAAATCAAACGATCACGCGGTTTCTTTGCAACTGATCACCAAAAAGGGTCCGTATGTCGTGAAATTTAGTCGGGCGAGGGTTTCGGCGTCAAACCCGCATCAATTGCTGGTTCTGATGATCGTTGTATCTCTGTTTATGACTTTGATTTCATTTATCTTTCTCAGGAATCAAGTGCGCCCGATCCGCCGTCTGGCCCGCGCCGCCGAGGCCTTTGGCAAAGGCCGCCGCGTGCCATATCACGTGTCCGGTGCGACTGAAGTACGTCAGGCCGGGAAGGCCTTCATTGATATGCGCAACCGGATTGAACGCCAGATCGAGCAGCGCACATTGATGCTGTCAGGGGTCAGTCACGATCTGCGCACGCCGCTGACCCGGTTAAAGCTGGGGCTTTCGTTGGCGGATCAGGACGAGGACACCAGTGCCTTGATCCGCGATGTCGATGATATGGAACAGATGTTGCAGGAATTTCTGGCCTTTGCGCGTGGCGATTCGCTGGAAGACACCGAAAAGGTTGATCCGGTCGATCTTGCGCGGCTGGTTGCCCGCGATACTGAGCGTGGCAATGGTGCCATTGAATTTGTCGTTAATGACCCACGATCAAAGCCGGTTCTGGTGTCCATGCGCCCGATTGCCATGCGCCGCGCGCTGGATAATCTGGTGACAAACGGTCTGCGTTACGGGTCGCGGTGCCGGTTGAGCGTCGATGTTGAACGTGACGAGATTCTGTTCACGGTTGAGGATGACGGGCCGGGCATTCCGATCGCGCAGCGCGAAAAGGCGTTGCGCCCGTTTGAGCGGTTGGATGTGGCGCGCAACCAGAACCGCGGCACCGGGGTCGGGTTAGGGCTGGCCATCGCGATGGACATCGCCAGCAGCCATGGCGGCGCGCTTGATCTGTCGGATAGTGCAGATATGGGCGGCCTGAAGGTCGAACTGCGCCTGCCGCGTTAAAGGAACGTCAAAGCGTGCTGACGATCAGGGCGTTCCAGATGGCTGACGCCGTTATATTGCATCAGGCGCAACCCGTCATCCAGCACCGTGAACCGCGTGATCGAGGCGTTATATGTGCCCAGAATAATCTCGGTCGTGGCGGACAGATCAAGCCCCAGCACATGGCGCATGACAACGCCCACAGGACCGCCGGAACTGATGATCAGGACCCGCTTACCATGGCTCGAAACCTCTTGCATGGCGTCCAGAATTCGGTTCTGAAAGACCTCGTAACTTTCCGGGGCCGAGGCGATCTTGCCGGTCTCCCAGGCCTGCATGACGCGGGTAAAGTGACGCTCTAGACCACGCACATTGCCCGGCATAGATTCGCCGGTCGCCTCAGCATAGGCGCGTTCCATCACGAAATAGGACATTTCGTTAAGCCGCGCGTCTTCGGTCGCTTGGGCGTGGTTCACACTTTTCAAAATACCGGCAAGGGTTTCGCGGTGGCGCGTCAGATCACCGCTGACGATGTGATCAAATTCACCGACTGTGTCCGCCAGATGGTTTCCCAGCCATTCAGATTGCTGATGGCCAAGGGCGCTAAGCTTGTCGTAATTCGCCGCCCCGTAAGACGCCTGACCGTGCCGTATGAAATAGACCTCACCCATAATAATCCCGCTTGTTCACTTGCGTTGCGGCAGGAACTGGTAGGCCTGGAGGGACTCGAACCCCCAACCAAAGCGTTATGAGCGCTCTGCTCTAACCAATTGAGCTACAGGCCCGCCAAACCCTTGCATACTTGTGGCCTCTCACAGGGTCAAGCAGCGGTGGCGGGTGATTTGTTTTATGTGCGAAAATTCTTTAGGTTGGGCCTGTCTGAACCATAACAAAGGTCACAAAACCGATGAAAATTCGATTGCGCCACGCATTCAGGGTTTTGGTGCTGGCCGCATCTGGCTTGATGCTTGCACCCGATCACGGATATGCAGCCCGCCCGGTCGTGACGGGGCCGACGATTGGCGCCACTGGCCCGGATGTGTGTCTGACGCCGTCCACGCCGCAGGGCGTGCCTATTCCGTATCCTAATATTGGCAATTCATCCTCGATCAAGAAAACCACGCGGAAAGTGAAAACATCAGGCGATGATACATGCGCGACGGATGACGACGACGATGATGACAGCGGTGACGACAGCGGTGGCGATGATGACAGCGACGACAATTCAAACGACTGACTGTGCGCGAAAACCCCGTTTCCATTCCCGTGGCATTGGGCTAAACGGTGCCTGAAATCAGCGTCTTGGGGGACCAGAAATCATGAGCGGTAAAAACGGGCTAAGCTATGCGGATGCAGGCGTAGATATTGACGCAGGTAACGCACTGGTCGAACGCATAAAACCCGCCGCCGCCGCTACGAAACGCCCCGGCGTGATGGACGGGCTTGGCGGTTTTGGCGCGCTGTTTGATCTTAAGGCCGCGGGCTATACCGATCCAGTTCTGGTGGCGGCAACCGATGGGGTTGGCACCAAACTAAAGATCGCGATTGATACCGGTGTTATGCAAACGGTTGGCATTGATCTGGTCGCCATGTGCGTCAATGATCTGGTTTGTCAGGGGGCTGAGCCGTTGTTTTTCCTTGATTATTTCGCCACCGGAAAGCTTGAGATTGAGGCCGCCGCGACAGTGATCGAAGGCATCGCTGCGGGCTGCAAACAGGCGGGCGCGGCCCTTGTCGGGGGCGAAACTGCGGAAATGCCGGGCATGTATCATGGTGGCGATTTCGACCTTGCGGGCTTTGCGGTTGGCGCGATGGAGCGCGGCGTTTCACTGCCGGCGGACGTGGCGGCGGGCGATGTTTTGCTTGGCCTTGCCTCAAACGGTGTGCATTCAAACGGCTATTCACTGGTGCGCAAAATTGTCGAGCAAAGCGGGCTGGGCTGGGGCGCGGATTGCCCGTTTGGCGACGGCTCGCTTGGCCAAGCGTTGCTGGCGCCGACCCGGATTTACGTGCAATCCAGCCTTGCGGCATTTCGCGCAGGCGGCGTGCATGCACTGGCCCACATCACTGGGGGTGGCCTGACGGAAAACCTGCCGCGCGCCCTGCCAGCAGGTTTGGGGGCCGAGATTGATTTGGGCGCATGGACCTTGCCGCCGGTTTTTGCGTGGTTGGCCACCGAGGGCGGGTTGGCCGAGGCCGAGATGTTGAAAACCTTCAACTCCGGCATCGGCATGATCGCCATTGTTAGCGCAGACCGCGCGGATAAGATCGCCGAAATCCTGCGCCAGTCCGGCGAAGACGTGATCGAGATCGGCAAAGTCGTTGCGGGCGAGGGGATCGCCTATCAGGGCCGCCTGTTATGAGCCATAAACGCGTCGCCATTCTGATTTCAGGTGGCGGCTCGAACATGGTGACACTGGTGAAATCCATGACAGCGCAACATGCTGCGCGGCCAGTTCTGGTCTTATCAAACAATGCAAACGCTAAAGGTTTAGAACGCGCGCGCGCCTTAGGTGTGGCAACGGAAATCGTTGATCACCGACCTTTCAAAGGTGACCGGACCGCGTTTGAGGCGGCCTTGCAGTCTACGCTTGAAGGAGCACAAGCCGACATCATTTGCCTTGCGGGTTTCATGCGCATCCTGACGCCGGATTTCACCAATACTTGGCGCGGTCGGATGCTGAACATTCATCCGTCATTGCTGCCGAAATATCGCGGCCTGCACACCCATGCCCGCGCCATCGCGGCAGGTGAAGGCGAACATGGCTGCACGGTGCATGAGGTGACCGGTGAACTGGACGACGGCCCGGTTTTGGGGCAGGCACGGGTGCCGATTATGCCGGATGACACGCCGGAAACACTGGCAGGGCGCGTTCTGGAGATGGAACACCAGCTTTATCCTGCCGTGCTCGAACGCTTTGCGGCAGGCGACAAGACCCCGGTTCACCTGCCATGAGCGACCCGGTTTCCAGCATTCGCAATCTGGGCCCGGCGTCTGATGCAGGCTATGCGCGCGCCGATATCAATTCTGCGCAGGAATTACGCGAACTTGGCGCAGATGAGGCTTATAAACGTCTGCTGGCCGCCGGAACGCGGCCGCATTTCATTGGCTATTACGCCCTTGTCATGGGCTTGCAGGGGCGACCGTGGAACGATTGTCAGGGCCGCGAAAAAGATGATTTACGCGCGCGGTTTGACGCGCTGAAAACCGCTGGCGCCGCCGCTGGCACAACCCTGTCAATGATCGACGCTGAACTGGATGCCATCGGTGTCATCAAGCGCAAGGCCTGACGTGCCCTACAGATAATCCGACCGGCTCAGGCCGTATTTTGCCATTTTTTCGTTCAGGGTACGGCGCGGCAGGCTCAACTCCTCCATCACTGACGCGATTGATCCGCGATGACGGCGCATGGTGTTGTCGATCAGCATGCGTTCAAACGCCTCGACATATTCCTTCAGCGGCTTGCCTTCGGTCACTAATGAATGCTGAATTTCGGAATTATCCGACATCAGCAAGGACGTGATCGAGCCTGAGCCGCGCCGGTTCTGCAACACGGCGCGTTCCGCCAGATTGATCAGTTGGCGCACATTGCCGGGCCAAGGGGCCTGCAACAATTGCGCGGCTTCTTTGGCCGAAACCTCGGGCGCGTCGCAGCCATATTCTTCGGCGAATGTTTCGGAAAACCGGTTGAACAGGGTCAAGATATCCTCGCCGCGCTGCCGCAGGGGTGGCGGTTTGATCGACATGGCGGCAAGGCGGTAATAAAGATCAGAGCGCAACAAATCTTCTGAGCGAACCTCGGGATCCTGATTGGAACAAATCGCAATGACGCGCACCGGCAGCGACTCACCAGCCGGTTCGCGGTCATTAATGAGACTCAGCAACCGCGCCTGCAGTGAGGCAGGCAATGCTTCAATATCTTCCAGACACAACGTGCCGCCACGGGCCTGTTCAACCATCGGCAATGCGGTGCCTTCGGGCGGCGGGCCGAACAGATGGGATGTCAGTTCATCCTCTTCATAGGCTGCACAGGAAATCGTCAGGAATTTCTTGCCCTGACGCGGTCCGCACGCATGCAACGCGGCGGCGACCAGAGTTTTGCCCGTGCCGGTTTCGCCATCAATCAGCACATGGCCATCGGCCTGCGCCAGATCCAGAATGTCCTCGCGCAGCCGTTCCATCACGGGGGATGAGCCGACCAGTTTACGCAGCAATACCGTACCGTCCGACAATTCACGCCGCAATTGGCGGTTATCTAGCGTCAGCCGCCGTGCATGGGTGGCGCGGCGCGCCAGATCGGCCATGCGTTCGGGGTCAAACGGTTTTTCCAGAAAATCATAGGCCCCGACCTGCATCGCCTCTACCGCCATCGGCACATCACCGTGGCCGGTGATCAGGATGACCGGCAGGGCTGAATCCATGCTCATCAACCGCTTAAGAAACGCCATGCCATCCATGCCGGGCATCTTGATGTCACTGATGACGATGCCTTTGTAATCAGCGGATAGGGCCGACAGGGCCTCGGTGGCTGAGGCGAAAGTTTCGGTGTTATATCCGGAAAGCGACAACCATTGAGAGATCGACTGACGCATGTCTTCTTCGTCATCAACAATTGCGATCGTCATTGCCTCGGCCATGTGTTTCCTGCTCTGTTACGCGTTTACTGACTGCGGATCATTCCGCCGCTTCGGTTTTTTCTTCTAGTATCGGCATCTGTATTTCAAACACGGCACCGGAACTTGTACCATTGCGCGCAATCAGACGCCCGCCCAGATCACTGACAATCCCGGATGAGATCGCTAAACCCAGCCCGACGCCATCGCCCGGTTTTTTGGTTGTATAGAACGGTTCAAACAACTGATCCAGATCATCAATGCCGCTGCCATTGTCGCGCACCGATAATTTGGCCTGCTCGCCTTTGCTCAACAGAATATCCAGCTCGGGTTCTTTCAATTCCTTGACCGCATCCAGCGCGTTGCGCAGCAGGTTCACCACGACCTGTTCCAATCGCAACTGATCACCCAGAACCAAGACTGGATCACGCGGAACCGACTGGGTGATCTTGACCTCCATCTGGTTCAATTGCGGCTCCATCATCGTCAACCCGGCGGATAAAACATCGCGCAGATCGACCGGTAACAGCTCATCACCGCCTTTGCGGGCATAGGATTTTAGCTGCCGCGTGATCGCGCCCATCCGTCCAATCAGATCATCAATGCGCTGAAAACTCGACAAAGCCTCGTCCGGGCGGTGGCGTTGCAACAGCAATTTTGCGCCCGCCAGATAGGTTTTCATCGCCGCCAAGGGTTGGTTCAGTTCGTGACTGACCGCTGCGGACATTTCGCCAAGGGCGGCCAGTTTTGAGCTTTGTGCAAGGCTTTGTTCAGCAACCCGCAAGCTGCGTTCAACCCGTTCGCGTTCTTCGATTTCCTGTGACAGCCGGTCATTAAGCGCGCGCAGTTCAATTGATTCCCGCTGAAACAGGTTGGATTGCTGCACAGCCCGGCGCGACAGCACGTAAAACACCAACGCCACCAGAATGGCGAAACCCATGATTTCAAGCGCCAAAACCCCGTTGACCCGTTCGCGCACCGAAGCAAAGGTGCTGAAATAGGTCATACGCCAGCCCTGAAATCCGATCTTGCCGTCCAGCCGCATGATGGCGCTGCCAAGCGAGATCGCCTCGGCCGGCGATTGAATCCAATCCGCCGTGACCTGCAACGCCCGCTCAATCGCGCTAGGCGCGTTTTCGACTATCAGGGCATCTTCGACCTTTTGATGTTTCCAGCGCGGTTCGGAGGACAGGATAACAATGCCCTCGGAATTGGTCACCATGATCGCCTCGGCGGCAAAGGCCCATTTCTGTTCCAGCTTGGCCAATCCGACCTCAACCACGATCACGCCAATGCCCTGATTGCCGCTTTCAAGTTTGCGCGAATAACTGAACTGCAAGCCACCTGATTCAAGGGTTTCCGTTGTGAAAACCGTGTCAGGGCTGCGCGATGCCTCAACAAAATAGGTGGTGTTGCGGTGATGGGTGCCAAGCATCCGCCGATCGGTTGAAGCAACGGTACGCCCGTCTTCGTCCAACAGCATCAGCGAGGCGGCGCCGATCTCATCCTTGATCAGGATCAGTCGTTGTGAAGTGGCCGCAAAATCCCCGGAATTCAACGCCGTGATCAATGCCGGGTCGCGCGACAGCAACAAGGGCACAACCGACGTTCGCTGCAATTCGCTGGAAATATTGCCAGCGTAAATCGCCAGCCGCAATTCGGCGCGGGATCGGGATTCCTGTGTGAATCGTTCCGTCAGATAAAGGTTGGAAATCCAGACCAGCAAAATCGCAATGGCGATGACAACGGCAACAACCAGTTTCGCCACCAAAGAGGTGCGCGCCGGTTCATCCTCGGGATCTGTTGCCTGCCTGATCATTTGGCCCCAATCTATGCAAAAGAAACGCGCCACTCAAGCGGCATCATCGGGCGTGCAAGGGTTGGGCGGCTTGTGGTGTGGCCAAAGTCAGGCCGAGACCAGACTTTCCGCCAAAGACCGAAACAGACCAGCGCCATCCGTGCCGCCTAATTCAGCGTCGTTCAGGCGTTCAGGATGCGGCATCATCCCCAGTACCCGGCGGTTTTCCGACAGAATACCGGCAATATCAGCGACTGATCCGTTGGGATTGTCCTTGTAGGTAAAAGCCACCCGATCCTCAGCCTGCAACTGCGCCACAAGCGCGCCGTCAGCGGTGTAATTGCCGTCGTGATGGGCGATTGGAATACGGATTTCCTGGCCTTTTGAATAGGCATTGGTAAAGGCGCTGTTGGTGGTTTCTACTTTAAGATCAAGGTCTTTGCAGATGTATTTAAGGTTGCGATTGCGCATCAAAGCACCGGGCAACAGCCCGGTTTCGGTCAATATCTGAAAGCCGTTGCAGATCCCCAGAACATGGCCGCCACGGTTGGCAAAATCCACCACAGCGCGACAAATCGGAGACCGGGCGGCGATTGCACCGCAGCGCAGATAATCGCCAAAAGAAAAGCCACCGGGGATGCCGATGACATCTAAACCATCCGGTAACTGGCTTTCTTTGTGCCAGACCATCGCCGGTTTCTGACTGCCCATTCCTTCAAACGCCACCGCCAGATCACGATCACAATTTGAGCCGGGAAAAACGATGACGGCGGATTTCATGGCAGCAATTCCACCCGATAGTTTTCGATCACGGTATTTGCCAGCAGCTTTTCGCACATGTCGTTCAGGGTGGCCTCGGCCTTGGTGCTGTCGGTTTCCGTCAGATCAAGCTCGATCACTTTGCCTTGCCTGACGGCGTCGACACCGGCGAAACCCAGCGTGCCCAGTGAATGTTTGACCGCTTCGCCCTGAGGGTCCAGAACGCCAGGCTTGAGGGTCACAAATACACGTGCTTTCATAGACTTATCCTAATTTACCAGCTTGGGGCCGCTGCCGCTGCCAATGTTCTTGGGCATCAGGCCCAATCGGTTTGCCACTTCGGTATATGCATCCGCCAGATCGCCCAGATCGCGGCGAAACACGTCTTTGTCGAGCTTCTCGCCGGTTTTCATATCCCAAAGGCGGCACGAATCCGGTGAGATTTCATCAGCGACGATCAGACGCTGGAAATCACCGTCAAACACCCGGCCAATTTCAATTTTGAAATCAACCAGTTTGATGTTGATGCCAAACATGATTCCCGACATGAAATCATTGACCCGCAAAGCCAGCGCGACAATGTCATCCAGATCCTGTTGGCTGGCCCAGCCAAAAGCGATGATATATTCCTCGGGCACCAACGGGTCACCCAGTGCGTCGTCTTTGTAGCTGAATTCAACGATCGGCCGGGGCAGGGGCGTGCCCTCTTCAATTCCCATCCGCTTGGAGATCGAGCCAGCGGCAACATTGCGCACGATGACTTCCAGTGGAATAATTTCGACCGAACGGATCAATTGTTCCCTCATATTCAGACGCTTAATGAAATGTGTTGGCACGCCGATGGTGTTCAGGCCGGTCATGAAATGTTCTGACAGGCGGTTGTTCAACACGCCTTTACCTTCAATCGTGGCCTTCTTTTCAGCGTTAAAAGCCGTCGCATCGTCTTTGAAATACTGCACCAATGTACCGGGTTCCGGGCCTTCATACAGGATTTTGGCTTTACCTTCGTAAATCTTTTTGCGGCGTGCCATGGATGTCTCCGATCCGGAAAAACGCTGGAAAGGTACCCTTGGCGGACACTGATTCAGCTGTTGGCGTCTCTATAGATAATGTATCGGGTCGGGGCAAGCTGTCGCGCAATTTGCGCGTCTGAAGGCTTGCGAAACCCCTTGCACCGCGCCATATAGGGGAAAGTTAACCCAAACGCCTGCGGAGACAGACATGACAACTTTTGACGACCGCGAAAGCGGGTTTGAGGCCAAATTCGCCCATGACGAACAAATGCAATTTCGCGCCCAGGCCCGCGCTAATAAATTGCTTGGCCTTTGGGCCGCTGAACTGATGGGCAAAGATGCAGAGGCCGCGGCAAGCTATGGCGCCGAAGTGGTCAAATCTGATTTTGAGGAAGCCGGCCACGAAGACGTGTTTCGCAAGGTTTCCGGTGATTTGGGTGACAAAGCAGACGAGGCGACGATCCGTGCCAAAATTATCGAATGCATGGCCGAGGCCAAAAGCCAGTTGATGGACGAGGCCTGAACCCGCCACTAGGCTTGTCGGCCGTCGATAACACCACGAAATCAGCACAACAAAAAACGGCGGCAAAGTAACTTGCCGCCGTTTTGTTTGTTTTGTCTTGTGCGCAATTCATTCCGAAAACCAGTTCCCACTTTTCGGATTGCGCAGCAGCGGTAAGGCTATCAGCCTTCGACCCACCAGCGTTCCATCAACTTGGCGCCGTCCAGATCCCAGTTGCCAGCCATTACATCGCTGTGGCCGATTCGCTTGGAAACGCCCTGAATGTAGTTGGCAAACATTGGAACGATCACGCCGCCATCATTGCTGAGCAATGCCTGGGCTTCGTAATACATCGCACGACGTTTGTCGGTGTCCAGCTCTTTACGGGCATCAAGCACGATCTGGTTGAACTTGCCAGAATCGTCAGTGCCTTTCCAAGCTGTCGCGTTCCATTCGGTGTCGTTGGTGTAAGCCGCCGAGAACATCCAGTCTTCGGTAGGACGACCACCCCAATAGGACATCGACCAGCCTTTTTTGTTCCAGACGTTGGACCAATAGCCATCAGAAGGTTCACGGATGACTTCGATATCAATCCCTGCTTCTGCGGCGGATGCTTTGACCAACTGCGATGCATCGACCGCACCGGCAAATGCCGCGTCAGACGAAGAAAGCTGAATTGGACCGGAATGGCCGGACTTCTTATAATGGAAGGCCGCTTTGTCAGCATCAAATTCACGCTGAGCCAGATCGCCATTGTGGTACTGGTTCGCCGTCGAAATCGGGTGGTCGTTGCCGACAACACCGTGTCCGTTAAGGATCTTGTCCACCAGTTCCTGACGCTTGACCGAGTATTTCATCGCCAACCGCAGATCAAGATTGTCAAACGGCGGTGTGTCAAGGCGCATAGGCATTGTGTAATGCAATGTGCCGGTGACTTCGATGATGTCGATGGTCGGAACTTTGGTCAGAAGGTGAACCGTCTTTGGGTCAACCCGGTCGATCACGTCCACATCGCCATTCATCAGCGCGTTCTGACGTGCAGTCACGTCAATGATCGACAATTGCAGAACTTCGTCGACGTGGGCTGCGCCCTCTTTCCAATAATCAGGATAGCGGGTGTATTCAGCGCGAACGCCCGGTTCGATGTTCTTCAGAACATAACCGCCGGTGCCAACGCCGCTGGCCCAATCAATGCCACCACTGCCGTCAGATGGACGAATGGTGAAGTGGTAGTCAGACACAATGAACGGGAAGTCGGCATTGCCAGCTTCAAGTTCAAACACAACTGTGTCGCCATCGGCCGAAATGGATTTTACAGATGTCAGCAGGCCTTTAGCGGCTGATTTACTGTCTTCGCCACGGTGGTGATTAAAGCTGTCGATCACGTCTTGTGCGGTCAGCGGCTTGCCATTGTGGAATGTCACACCCGGGCGAACCTTGAACCGCCAAGTGGCCGCGTCTGCTGTGGCTTCATAGCTTTCAGCCAGTTCAGGGCGCAGTTGTCCGTCTGGGCCAACTTCGGTCAGGTGGTTACACACACCAAACGCGATGCCGGTGGTGAAGCCATTTTCATATGTGGAAGGATCAAGCGAGTCTGTGGTCGAGCCGTGGCCCATACCGATCCGCATGATACCGCCTTTTTTCGGTGTTGCTGCTTCGGCACGTACAGCCATGGTAGAGGCGGCAGAAATCGTCACCCCAAGGGCAATCGCGCCTTGCATAAAGCTGCGTCGGTCGATCCGGCCCAGCGTATACAGTTTCGACAATTCGTCGATTCTTTTCATTTTTATCTCCCTGTTATCTTCAAATCTTTCCACCCTCGCAGGCACGAGGGGAATTGGGTTCAGCGGGTTTTTCCCGCCGGACATTAAGAAGTGTGGAGGAAAACACGCGCGCAAAGCAAGGTTTTTTTCCGCTGACATAAGGGAAGTGTCGGTAACGGTCAGGCGATGGTCGCGTTTCCCGATGTGGTTTTGATAGCGGGCGGCAAACTGAACGCACCGTGTCGCAAAACACTGTACACCTAAGAAAAGGCAGCGCCTTACGCTGGCCGGATTTGAATGATTAGGTCGACATGCGGGGCAGGTCGCGGGCCCGTCAGATTGGCGGGAAGCTAAAAATTAAGGCCTTTACTTGTGCCAGAGTTGCGCTAGCCTAAGGTTAATGTGAATGCGTTTCGGAGTAACCGAGACCACCAGGGGGGCTGACTTCAGTTGGCATTTTGCTCGGTTTGGCCAATGGCCAAGGCGAACGTGTGACCCTCGTAACCTGCAAGGGAGGGGCAATTGCACCCTATCGTCAGAACGATTTTACAGCGGCTGCTGCTTGGGCTGTTCACGCTGTTTCTTGTCTCGCTTATTATTTTCAGTGCCATTGAATTGCTGCCGGGGGATTTCGGCGAGGCGGTTCTGTGACAATCCGCAACCAAAGAAACCGTCGCCGCGTTTCGCCGCGAGCTTGGGTTAGATATGCCCGCCTATCAACGCTATTTCGGCTGGGTCGCCGGGGTTCTTCAGGGCGATTTTGGATACTCGTTCTCAGGCCGCGCTGCATCCGGGGTTGATCGGTCCCGTGCCGTGGTTGATCTGATCGGCCCGCGTCTGAACAACACGTTGTTTCTGGCCAGCATGACCGCATTGATCGCCGTGCCGCTGTCTTTGTTTCTGGGGATCACCACAGCCCTCTATCGCAATTCGGTCTACGACCGGGTCGTCAATGCCGTCACCCTGACCACGATCGCTACCCCGGAATTCTTTGTGGCGTATATCCTGATCCTGTTTCTGGCCTCGCTTTACCAGGTCTTTCCATCGCTCGCCAATATTGACGCAAGCATGACGATGGGAGAGAAAATATATAAATCGGCCCTGCCGTCCATGACCCTGACGCTGGTGATTGTCGCCCATATGATGCGCATGACCCGTGCGGCGATCATCAACCTGTTGGCCAGCCCCTATATCGAAATGGCGCGACTGAAAGGCGTCACGTCGACCCGAGTGATCCTGTATCACGCGCTGCCAAATGCGTGGGCACCGATTTCCACGGTGATTGCGTTCAACCTGGCCTATCTTGTGGTCGGCGTTGTCGTGGTCGAGGTGGTGTTCGTTTATCCGGGTGTTGGCCAGTTGATGGTTGACGCTGTTCGAACCCGCGACATTCCGGTTGTGCAAGCCTGCGCTTTGTTCTTTGCCGGAACCTATATCATGCTGAACCTGATTGCCGACATCATCGGTATCATCACCAATCCAAGGTTGTTACATCCCCGATGAGTGATCCAGAAACATATTCCGCCGCTGGCGAGGTCGGGCAGGTTCGCCTGCGCCGCACCCGAATGCAACGCATTTGGATTGACCTGAAAAACGCCCCTCCGACGGCGCTTTTTGGCATGACCGTCATTGTGATCTACGCCTTTACCGGCATTTTTGCCCCCTGGCTGGCACCGCATGGTCAGGCCGAGATTTTTTCACAGCCATACGCGCCTTGGGGCGGTGAGTTTTTGCTTGGTACGGACCAAATTGGCCGTGATATCTTTTCTCGCCTGATTTACGGCGCGCGCAACACAATTGGCATCGCGCTGGCGACGACACTGATTTCGTTTGTCATTGGCGGCGGTTTTGGACTGATGGCGGCAATCACCCAAAACTGGATAGATCAGGTGTTGTCCCGCTTTGTTGACGTTTTAATGGCCATCCCCAGCCTGATTTTTGCACTGATGCTGTTGTCTATCTTTGGATCCAACGCGTGGTCGCTGATTTTCATCATCGCGGTTCTGGACAGCACAAGGGTGTTTCGCCTGACACGGGCGGTGTCGCTGAATGTGGTTGTAATGGATTACGTCGAGGCCGCCAAGTTGCGCGGCGAAAAGCTCGGCTGGATCATGCGCCGTGAAATCCTGCCCAACATTCTGCCGCCGCTGGTGGCGGAATTCGGGCTGCGATTCAGCTTTGTTTTCCTGTCGATCGCGGCCCTTTCCTTCCTTGGTGTCGGCATCCAGCCACCCACGGCTGACTGGGGCTCGATGGTGCGTGAAAACGCGTCGCTGATCCAATTCGCTAAATACGACCTTAAGGGTGCGATGACGCCGCTGGTTCCAGCCGCTGCAATTGCCCTTTTGACCATTGCCGTGAACTTTGTTGTCGACTGGTTCCTGCACAAGACATCGGGGCTTAAAGATGAGCACTAAGGACCGCGGAACCAAAGGCGATATTCTTTTAGATATGAAAGACATCGTTATTGATGGCTTTTCAGATGAACGCTGGCACGAGATCATCAAGGGCGTCGATCTGACGTTGAAACGTGGTGAAGTGTTGGGGCTGATCGGTGAATCTGGTGCTGGCAAATCAACGCTTGGCCTTGCTGCCATGGGGTTTGCCCGACCCGGTTGTCGCCTGACAAGTGGCGAGATCGTGTTTGACGGCATGGAATTGCGCGCGATGCCAGAAAAGCAAAAACAAAAGCTTTGGGGAACCCGCATCGCTTATGTGGCGCAATCGGCTGCGGCGGCGTTCAATCCGGCGCATAAGCTGATTGACCAGACTATTGAATCCAGCATCCGCAATGGCGCTGTTTCGGAAAAAGAGGCACAGGCAGACGCGATCGAACTTTATCGCGCCATGCAACTGCCTGATCCTGAAAATATCGGCTTTCGCTTTCCGCATCAGGTGTCTGGTGGACAATTGCAGCGGGCAATGACCGCGATGGCAATGGCGTCGCGCCCTGATTTGATCATTTTTGACGAACCGACCACCGCCCTTGACGTCACCACGCAGGTTAACGTTCTGGCCGCCATGCGCGACGCGGTGGAACGCTTTAACACGGCGGCGATCTATATCACGCATGATCTGGCGGTTGTGGCCCAAATGGCAGACCGGATCAAAGTGCTGCGTTACGGCGTTGAGATGGAAGAGGCCGAAACCCGCAAGATGCTGAAAACGCCGGAAAACGCCTATACCAAATCGCTTTGGTCGGTGCGTTCGATCCACAAAAAGCCGGAAACCAGCGACGATAACATCCTGCAAATTCAGGGCGTTGATGCGGCTTATGGCAAGGGCGAAAACGTCCTGCATGACGTCAATATTTCAGTACCTCGCGGCAAAACCGTGGCCATTGTCGGCGAATCCGGGTCCGGTAAATCGACCACGGCGCGGGTTGTGACCGGACTTTTGCCACCCAACAAGGGCAAGGTTCTGTTCAACGGTGAAGTTTTGCCAGCCCAGCTAAAAGATCGCAGCAAGGACCAGTTGCGACGCATCCAGATGATTTACCAGATGGCGGACACGGCAATGAACCCGCGCCAAACAATCGGCGAAATCATTGGTCGCCCGCTTGAGTTTTATACCGGTCTGAAAGGCCGCGCCCAAGAGGCCAAGGTCATCGAATTGCTTCAGATGATTGAACTTGATGACAGCTTTCTTGATCGTCTGCCAAACGAGCTGTCGGGTGGGCAGAAACAGCGCGTCTGTATTGCCCGCGCATTGGCGGCGAATCCAGAGGTTATCATCTGCGACGAAGTCACCTCGGCCCTAGATCAGATTGTGCAGGAAGGCATCCTGCAACTGCTGCTTAAGCTGCAAAAAGATTTGGACGTGTCCTATATCTTTATCACCCATGATATTGCCACGGTGCAGGCGATTTCAGATGAGATCGTGGTGATGCTGGAAGGCGAAGTTGTCGAACAGGGCCTGAAAACTCAGATCATGGAACCACCTTATCCGGATTACACCAAGCTGTTGCTGTCAAGTGTGCCGGAAATGGACCCTGATTGGCTGACCAATCTTTTGAAAGAGCGCGGCGAAGCCTGAACATTAGTGCTTGAACCACGCGATCTGACTGCCGGTGGCCAATAACTTGCCGGTATGGCTCCATAATTGCATGTGCTGGTCATGGAAATTGTGGTGGAACCGGGTCGCATCCGATACGCCTAAAACCGGATGCTGACCCTGTTCGGCAATGTCATCCGGTGTCGCCAGAAAATGCGTGGTCAGGGAAACCGTGCCCATCGGCACGAAACTGGCGCGCACATGCGGCAGTCGTAGCAGAAAACTGTCTGACATCGCGGTCAACGACAAAAGATCAAGATCGCGCGCGGGCTGATCGGTGATCCAAGCCACAGATCGGGCCGGGCCAAGATCACCGACAGCGCGGCCCGTCATGTCCGGCGCGCCCTCGGCATAGCGAAATTCGTAACATTTCAGCCAATTGGCAAAGCCTAAATCCGGTTCAACCGCGCATTGATCGAACGCCTTGGCCATAGGTGGCACGCCGGAATGATGCGAAAACCCTTCGGCCCGCACACCAAAAACGAGGCTGGCCGTGGTGCATATCTGGCCGTTCTGGGTGATTTCCAGCGACCAATGCTGGATATATTTGCCCGCCCGGCGCAGGTCTGTGGTGATCTGATAGTCGCCGTTTTTAATCGCGGCGCAGAAATTGACGGTCATGGAAACCGGATCGCCCGACAGGCGTTCATCTGACAACACCGCGCGCATCAACGTGGCCGAGGTGACACCGCCAAATGGGCCGACCATGTTGCCGTAGGTTTCCGACGTGTGGGCGGTATAGGCGCCGTGTCCGGTTTGGGTGATTTCCGTGGCGCTGTCAAAAGGGTGGGTATGTGTCAAGACGGACCTCCTGTTTGGGTGATCCTATCGGTGGCGCAAGCTTGTGAAAACAGGTGAATGATCCGCGCGGATCAAGCGACGTGGCGTTATTTTGCGCGTGCACGTGAAAAGCTTGCCATTAAAAGCAAGCCCGCAAGCATTAGTTTCAACTCAGGAATAATTCCGCGCGACAGTTTCACCAAATTCCCGTTCAAACACCTTTTTCCCGCCCTCAAAGGCCTTGATACTGCCGGTGAGGTAAAAGTTCTGGGCGTCTGACCACATGTCAGACCGGGTTTCGGTGCGGATTGACCAATCCCCACGGCCAAGTTCCTGAACCCAAACGCTTTTAGCTGAGGCACATAACGGATCATCGGGGTGGATGCGGTAGGTCACGTCGGTGGTAAAGCCTGACCGCAAACCGTGATCCATGTCCTCGTTCAGGCCACCATCGTCGCGCAGTTTCCAAACAACCTCACCCGTGGTGAAATCGGTGGTGGTTGATTTGTCGTAAGCAGCGGCGCGAATCATCTTATGGGCCCACGGCTCAGCCCCCTCAGAGGCTTCAAACTGCCATTCATCACCGTCTGCGCCTGCATGCACAGGTAGTTCCAACGTACCTTCTAGCAAGGTCAAAGTCGCACGCTCGGCAACCGGCCACAGAAATGGCCAATAGGCCGACGAAACCGCCAGTCGCAGGCGCATTCCGGCCTTGACGCGATAGGCGATCTGATCCAGCGGCAGGGTGATGTTAAACGCCTTAGCGGGGGTCAGGGCTTGAGGTGTTTCATGGCTGGTGTGATGGCACAGGTTCAGCACGCCATAGGTGACGCGGCCCGAGGCGCCGTCGGGGTGCACCTCGCACAGCCGGATCGCGATTTGCGCCGTTGGTTTGTCACTTTTCAGCCGCAGGCGGATCACCGGAGCGCCGACAATGTCCAGATCATGCGCAAGTGGTTCCGCGTCAAAACAGGCAGAGCGCGCGTCGTCATCGCGTTGATCACCCGGCATTTCCGGCACGTCGCCAGACATCGGGAAATAGCTGCCCGCGCCAAAGCCGCAATCAAGGGGCGAGTTGACCTCAATACCCAAATCACCACCGGCCTTGCCAAGGGTCCCATCACCCGACAGCGCAAAACTCTGCGCTTTAACCCGACTTGACGGCCAATCAGATTCCGCCAGCCAATGACCTGCGCGTGCTTTGTGCATCCGGTTTGGCCGCGCGGTTTCCTGCAAATACGCACGATAGGCCGGGCCATCGCTGACACCGTTATCGACGCCTTTCAACCAGTGATCCCACCACCGCACGGCCTCTTGCAAAAAACCGATTTGTGGTGCCGGATCAGCCTGATGCGGATATTGATGCACCCAGGGGCCGACAATGCCCTGAACCGGTGCTGTCAGGTTGGTAACCAGATGCGAAACCGTGTTCATATAATTATCGGCCCAGCCACCCAACGACAAAACCGCTGCCTTTATCGCGCTGTAATCTTCGCAGACCGAGCCATGTTTCCAATAGGCATCTCGGGTCTGATGACGCAGCCATTTGGCGGCCAGAAACGGCTCATTCTCCAACCGGTTCATCCACATCGCCCGCCAGTCATCGCCAACCAGCGCCGGGTCAGGTGGGCGCGAGGAATATGACAGCATCTGACCGCCCCAAGCAAAATTGTCGTTCAGAAGGCAGCCGCCCTTATAGTGAATGTCATCAGCATACCGATCCACAGTGGAACACACCGTAATGATCGCCTTTAGCGGTGCCGGGTTCATCGCCGCCACCTGAACGCAGTTAAATCCGCCCCAGCTTTTGCCCATCATTCCGACGGTGCCGTCACACCATTCCTGCCCGGCAATCCAGTCGATCGCTGCACAGGCATCGTCAAGCTCCACTTGGGTGTATTCATCCGCCATCAGACCCTGACTGTCGCCATTGCCACGCATATCCAACCGGATCACGACATAGCCACGCCCGGCGAAATACTTATGCATGATCTCATCGCGCGAAATCGTGCCGTCGCGTTTGCGGTAAGGGATATATTCAAGGATCGCCGGCAGCGGATGGCTTGGCGCATCTTCCGGCATCCAGACCCGCGCGGACAGGCGGCAACCATCCGGCATCACGATTGCCATGTCGGGGATTTCGGTGATCTGATGTGGAAACTGGGTGACAATATCCATATTCGGCCTTTCGAGACTTGAAAACATTGAACGCCAGATGCCGTGTGTGGACAAGGGATAAATCATCTGCAATCGCTATCTTGCCAAGCCCGGACCGGCGACCTAGGGTCCGGGCAGAACCGCAACTTAAAAGGTGAATAAAATGTCCATTACGCGAATGCATTCCGGCGCTCGGATGAGCCAGATCGTTGTCCATAACGGCGTTGTCTATCTGGCTGGGCAAGTGGGCGAGGGCGATGATATTGCCGCGCAAACCACAGATATGCTGGCCAGTGTTGATCGGTTGCTGGCTGAGGCGGGCACGGATAAGTCTAAACTGTTGGCGGCCACTGTCTGGGTTGCCGACATGGCCGAAATTGCCGAAATGAACGCGGTTTGGGATGCGTGGATTGACCCTGCCAACCCACCGGCACGCGCCTGCACCGAAGCGGCCATGGTATTGCCGAAATTCAAGGTCGAAGTCATGGTCACCGCCGCACTTTAGAGGTTCAGAATGACCCCACAAGATCATCAGGACGCCGCCGCGCGTTTGGATCACGCCGAACAGGCCCACCACCAGATCGGGTGTATTTCGCAGGATTTCCCATCTATGGGGCTGGCGGATGCTTATGCCATCCAGAACGCATGGGTTAAGCTGAAACTGGCGCGGGGGCGGCGCATTGACGGGCGCAAGATCGGGCTGACCTCGCGCGCTATGCAGACCCAGCTTGGCATTGATATTCCTGACAGCGGTATTCTGTTTGACGACATGTTTTTCGCAAATGGCAGCACCATCCCCAAGGACCGCTTTATTGAGCCGCGAATAGAGGCCGAAATAGCCTTTATCATGGGCGAGGACCTGCACGGTGCTGACGCCACGCCCCAGGATGTGCTGGCCGCAACGGAATCCGTCGCCCCGGCGCTGGAAATTCTGGACACCCGGATTTTCCGCCAAGACCCGATCACAGGCAATGCGCGCACGGTTTATGACACGATTTCCGACAATGCGGCAAACGCAGGCATCATCATGGGGGACAAGCGTCATGATCCGCGTGACGTTGATCTGCCATGGGTCGGCGCGGTTGTGCGGCGAAACAATGTTGTTGAGGAAACCGGTCTTGGTGCCGGAGTTCTGGGCGATCCGTTGACCTCGATGGCGTGGCTTGCGCGACGGTTGGCGGAACACGGTGACTATATCAGACGCGGCGAGGTGGTTTTATCCGGCTCGTTCATCCGCGCGCTCGAAGCCCCGTCGGGGGCTGAATTCACAGCAGATTTCGGCCCGTTTGGTTCGATCAACTGCGCATTTGAATAAAGGAAACATCATGCCAGCACCTGTTAACAATTTCAAACAAGCGATCACCAGCGGCCAGTTGCAAATTGGGTTCTGGCAAAGCCTTGGAACCGCCATTTCCGCAGAAATCTGCGCCTATTCCGGGTTTGACTGGCTGCTGATTGATGGCGAACATGGCGTCAACGACTTGCGTTCGATCCGCGATCAATTGCAAGTGGTTGGCCCGTCGCCCAGTCAGGCGGTGGTGCGGATTTCCTCGGTCGATGTGGTTGAGGTCAAGCAAGTGATGGATGCCGGTGCCCAGACCATTCTGGTGCCGATCGTAGACACGGCTGAAGACGCCGCTTTGATGGCCAGCGCCATGCGCTATCCGCCCGAAGGCATTCGTGGCAACGGTGCCGGGGTGGTGCGGGCGTCGGATTATGGCCGTATTGACGATTATGTATATGGCGCAAACGATCAGGCCTGTTTGCTGGTGCAGGCCGAAACTGTGACCGCACTTGAAAACCTTGACGCGATCTGCGCCATTGAAGGTGTCGATGGTGTCTTTATCGGGCCTGCTGATCTGGCCACCAGCATGGGCCATATTGGCGATCCGGGCCATGCGGATGTTCAGGCGGCGATTGAAAACGCCATCACGCGGATCCGCGCGGCGGGCAAGGCCCCCGGCATCCTGATGGGGGATGAGACTAAGGTGCGCCGCTATATCGAACTTGGCGCGCTGTTTGTGGCGGTCGGATCTGACGTGGCGATGCTGGCGAATGGCTCCAAAAATCTATCGGCAAAATACCTCGGTGGTGCGCAAGCCGACGACAAGGGCCGCGTCTACTGACACGCATTGCCCTTGCTGGTGTGATCTTATGGAAATCCGGTTTCGCGCCGGGTTTCTGTGTTTTTGATAGACCGCCTATTGCGCTGGCAAATGAATATTGAACCGCGATCTGATGCGCGCATCCGTGGCCGGATCAAATTGCGCCTCTGACGGGGCTGCCAGTATTTCATCTTTGCGTTTAATCGCGCCTTCGATCAAATTCGGCTTGCCGATCTCAGCCCATTCTTTGGGCGAAGACCGATCGCCAAGGCGCGGATAAACGTAATCGGTCTGCATCAGTTTTAGCGTCTGTTCCGAGCCGAGGTAATGCCCCGGACCGTCAATGCAAACCGCGCGCATGGTGTCCAGTGACAAGCTGTCATCGGTCACCTCGATGCCGCGCACACAACGCAGCGATTGGCCCAGTAGATCGTCACCGATAATCAGGCTTTCATGGCAAAACCCCAGCAATGAGGCATGCATACCAACTGATTCATAGACCATATTCAGCCCTGACATTCCGGCCATAACATTGGAATGTGCCTGCTCATATCCCGCTTGCATGTCCGGCATTTTCGCATCCGCAATCCCCGCAGGTGCACCACCCGGAAGGCCATAGAACCGATGCATTTGCGCGCAACCCGCCGTCAACAACGCCTGCTCGCCAGAACCGCCAGACATGGCACCGGTGCGCAAATCTGAAACGAACGGCCATGTGCCAAAAATCGCCGGATGACCGGGTTTGATTGCGTTGACATAGACGAGCCCCGCCAGGCATTCCGCCACCGCCTGCACAATCGCCCCGCTGATTGACGCAGGGGCCGTCGCGCCCGCTTGTCCGGCTGACAACAACAGGATCGGCATGCCGCGTTCAATACAAGCCTCCATCGCTTCGCAAGCTTCTGTGGCGAACTTCATCGGCGGCACCACAAAACAGATCGACGCGGAAATAAACGGGCGCGCCCGCCATGCCTCTTCACCGCCGGCAATTTCATGGATCAGATCAAAACAACCGGGCACAAAATCAGGTTCGGTGATGCTGGTGCCGACATGTTTGGTGGTGCCTGAACAACTGGCATAGATCGTGTTTTGATCCATTTCCAGATTGTCAGTGATATCCCGGCACACCATAGGTCGTTGAAAGAAATGCACATTATCAAGCGTGTTGACGATTTTGGCGGCGTCAAAAAGATCCTGAACCGTGCTTTCACGATAATCATTGCCGGTGACATCAACCATATGCACCGCAGCCCCTGCCGTGCCGTAATGCACCTTGGTGCCGGTCAGATGCAGGTCATGCTTGGCTTCGCGCCCGTGAAGCGTGATATTGCGCGCAGCTTTTGCCAACGCATCTTCGACCACCGCGCGTGGGAACAGAATTCGCCCGTTGTCATCTTGGGTGCAGCCAACGCTTTTCAGGTGGGCAATGCCGGTATCGGGGGCTTGCGACAGACCAATTTCGGCCAGTGCCTGCAAGGCGGCCTCGTTGATGCGCAGCACATCTTTTTCGCTAAGTGGGTTGTAATTGCCGCCGGGCATTCCGGCCCGGATAGGGCGGATATCGTCGGCTAAAGGGGCGGCGCGCAGGGCTTGTTTGGCGGAACGGCCGCCGGAGCGGCGGGGACGGAGATCGGACATGTTGGACTACTCTGGCAAAGAATGGAAAAAGGCGATATCAGTGAAATCCGCCTGCCGGGCCCCCACGCGCCGCACGCCCCCGTTCAGCCCCGATGGTCCGCCGTGTCAACGCAATTTTCCAAGCTTGCTCAGCCATTGGCACCTCTTTCGTCGGGCCAATCTGATGGATGCGCGCACGCAAGTCTTGCCCGTTTGCGGCATTGGCGTCGCAAATGGCCCGAGGTGAAAACTAGCCCGATTTGCCGTTGTTAAAGCTGTGCGGCCAGGTCTTTCAGTACGTCATAAACACTCATCACATCCTCGCGGGTGCAGTCAAACTGACCGGCGGTCATGCGGATGACGAACTTGCCTTTATGCACGGTTTGGGTGAGATAAATCCGCCCGTCGTCATTGACCATTTGCAGCAATTGACGGCTTAGGGCATCGGCATCGCCGCCTTTAGGCGTATATTGAAAGGTGAACAAAGACAGCCGACTATGGGTGGTGATGGTGAAGTCAGGATCCGCTGCCAGCTTGGCCTCCAGCTCCTGCACCCAGGCCACGTGGTTGCGGATACGGCTGCGCAAACCTTCCAGCCCATAGGCACGCATCAGGAACCACAGCTTTAGCGCGCGAAACCGTCGGCCCAGTGGAATGGTCCATTCGTTGTAATTCGTAACCTCAGCCTGCCCAAGCGTTTGCAAATAATCCGGGCGCAGGCCCAAAGTGCGCAATTGCTGCGCCGGATCGGCCAAAAACTGTACCGAGCAATCAAACTGCGCGCCCAGCCATTTATGCGGATTGAACACGATACTGTCAGCCCCATCAACACCGTCCCAGATGGCGCGAAACTCAGGACAAATCATCGCCGAACCGGCCCATGCCGCGTCGACATGGGTGTATAGCCCTTCGTCGCGGGCGATTTTAATGATCTCAGCAACGTTATCTGACGCCCCGATCGAGGTACCGCCAACGCAGATTACCACACCGGCGGGAATAAACCCGTCGGCGCGATCCTGCGCTATGGCTGCCCGCAGCGCGTCAGGCTGCATGCTGAAATTGGCGTCGGTTGGAATTTTTACCAGATTATCCTGACCGATCCCGGCGACCCAACAGGCCTTGTCGATCGATGAATGGGTCTGGGCCGAGGCATAAATCCGCGGCGGTTTTTCCCCGGATGTGCCCGAGGTTATACCGCGCCAATCCATTGCGCGCTCGCGCATCGTCAGAACCGCCGACAGGGTGGATGATGTGGCGCTGTCCTGAATGACACCGGTGAAATGCGGCGCCAGCCCCAGCGCGTCACGCAACCAGTTAATCATCACCCCTTCAATTTCCGTCGCAGCTGGCGAGGTTTGCCACAACATGCACTGGGCCGAAATCGCATTGGCAAGTTGTTCAGCCACCATAGACGCGGGTGAGGCGTTAGAGGGAAAATAGGCAAAGAAACGCGGATGCTGCCAATGGGTCATGCCATCCGGCACAATCCGTTCAAAATCCGAAAAAATCAGTTCCATATCCTCAGCCTGCTCAGGCGCGTGGGTCGGCAATTGCGCCGCGATATCCCCCGGGCTGACCTGCGAGCGCACGGGGCGGTCGCGCAAAGTGTCAAGGTATTCCTGTGACCACTCCGTCGCGCGGTTAGACCATTTCGTTAATTCTGAGTTGTCCATCTGTCGCCCTTGGTATGGTTAACATGTTCAGTAATTAATGCCACGCGGCAGGCCGGAACACAAGGCCTCTGCCATCATTGTTCC
>JAJFIC010000050.1 GCA_021775315.1 Paracoccaceae bacterium | reverse complement strand
ACGCGCGCCTGCCAGAGCTGTTGTCACGCATGCGGCAGGGCGATCTGATGATCTTTACGGCGGACCACGGCAACGATCCGACCTGGGCCGGAACAGACCACACGCGCGAACGGGTGCCTGTGGTGGTTGCGGGTGCCGGTGCTGGTGAAATCGGGCTTTGTGCATTTGCTGATATCGGGGCAAGTGCGGCGGCGCATTTGGGCGCGCCTTTTGGCCCTGCGGGGCAGAGTTTTCTGAAATAAAGTGTTTCTGAGGTTGGATCACGCGCCGGGTTGTCATAGGTTTCGCCCAGCGTAATTCTGGGGGACATCATGACCAATCATCTGACAATCGTAAACCATCCGTTGGTGCAGCATAAATTGTCCTTGATGCGCGAAACTGGAACGTCGTCTGCCGTGTTTCGCCAATTGCTCAGGGAAATATCGGTTTTGCTGGCGTATGAAGTGACCCGCGATTTGCCGATGACCACGCAGCGGATCGAAACGCCGTTGGTTGAAATGGACGCACCCGTGCTTGAGGGCAAGAAACTGGCACTGATTTCAATCCTGCGCGCGGGCAACGGCCTGCTTGATGGCATTCTGGACCTGATCCCGTTGGCGCGCGTTGGCTTTGTCGGGCTTTATCGCGATCACAAAACCCTGAAACCGGTTCAGTATTATTTCAAAGTGCCGGATGAATTGGGCAGTCGGCGGGTCATTGCGGTTGATCCAATGCTGGCGACCGGCAATTCTTCAGTCGCGGCGATTGATCTTTTGAAAGAGGCCGGGGCCACAGATATTCGGTTTTTGTGCCTGCTGGCCGCGCCTGAAGGTGTCGCCCGAATGAAAGAAGCCCACCCCGATGTGCCGATCGTAACTGCCGCACTGGATGAGCGTTTGAACGAGCTTGGGTATATCCTGCCGGGGCTAGGTGATGCGGGCGACCGTATGTTTGGCACAAAATAGGCTAAAAAACCCTGATCCGGGTCTTTACTATTTCTTTACATTTGGGCACACTCCCTGACAATAACAGGGGGCAATAATGCGGGCAGTAAACGCAGTGCTTAGGGGGGCTTTGGTGCTCTCATTCATGATCGTAACGGGCATCACGATGACCAATGATGCTGCGGCGAAATCGCTGCGGCAGTCAAAAGGTCCGGCTGAAGTTCCGCCATCAAGCTATAAGGGCGCGCAATATATTGACAGCAAGGGCTGCGCGTTTATTCGCGCGGGTTTTGGCGGTCAGGTGCAATGGGTGCCGCGTGTGACCCGCAAAAGGCAGGTCATTTGTGGCCAGTCGCCGTCAGGTGTTGCAGGATCAACTGCGCCGGTTGCCAGCAAACCGCGCCAGCCGCAGGTTGCGGCGGCAAGGCCACAAGCCGTTCGGACACCAAATGCACCTTCGGCCCAGACACCAAAACGCCAGACGGCGAACTGGAACTGGTTTGGCAATCAAAGAAAACCTGCCGCGCAGGTCCCTTCGGTGCAAACAAAAACAACTTACGGCACTGCCCGGCCTAAGACCCAAGTGGCGGCAGTAGTGCCAGCGCCAGTGGCGCCGATTTTCCAGCGTGGTTATCAGATCAGGCGTGGGCCGCAATCGGTGCATCCGGCGGATCATCTGAATGGTCGCGTCGGCACAGCAGCCGGGCAACCAGTTCAGGTTGCACGCGCGCAATATACGATGCCTGACGGTTACAAGAGTTTGCTGACTGAGGGTAATACTCAGGCGCGCCGGGGCGTTGGAACGCCGCAAGGTCAGGCCCAGATGGACCTGATCTGGACGCAAACCACGCCACGCCGCCTGATTGACGCCACAACCGGGCGCGATATGACGGCTGCCTTGCCGCAGGTGCAATACCCGTACACCACGACCTCGACCCGCTCTTACGTCGCTTCGGCAGCCGGATCGAACAAACCGCGCAAAAAACGCCCGATTGCTGATGAGGCATCGCCGCTTAACATGACAAACATCGAAGATGTGTCAGCGTTTGCACCAGGTGCCGTTCCCGCAGCGGTGACGGCACCAGTTGCGACGGTTAATGTGGCCGCAAGCCATCGCTTTGTTCAGGTTGCGACTTTTGGCGTTCCTGCCAATGCCAGCCGGACGATGCAGCGATTTAACACCAGCGGTTTGCCAACAGTTTCGCGACCGATCACACGCGGCGGTAAAACCTATGCGATTGTGATGTTGGGGCCATTTCAGGACGACGCGACGTTGAAAGCCGCACTAGTACACGCGCGTGGCGCTGGATTCTCAGACGCCTTTTACGTCAAGTAATCAGCGTTCAGGGCCTCTAGCCGCAGTCTGGCGATCTGGTGAACTTGGTTCAGTGCTTCGCGGAATTCTGTCGCAACATCATTGTGTACACGTTTGCGAAAATTTTCCAGAATCTCGGTTCTGTGCCGACCTTTGACGGCCAAAATAAAGGGAAACCCAAATTTTTCCCGATAGGCCGTGTTGAGGCTGGTAAATTCCTCAAACTCGGCCTCAGTGCAGGCATCCAGCCCAGCACCTGCTTGCTCAGAAGTGCTTTCGGCGGTCAATGTCCCACCACGCGCAAGCTTTCCTGCAAGGTCCGGGTGCGCACGCAATAGCAGCATTTGCAGTTCGGGGCCCGAAGCTTCAATCAAATGGGAAAACGCACCGGCCAGATCGGACGGTTTTGAAAGGCCCAAATGGCCGTTCTGGTCAAAACATTTTTCGGCCACCCACGGGGTGTGTTCATAAACGCCGCCAAAGCGGCTGACAAATTCATTGCGGTCAAGTGTGGCGATCATAATGCCCTCGGTCGGGTAGGAATAGGAACGGTTAACATAGCGAATAAGGCCCTGTTTGCAAAGATTTGGCTGGCGGTCTGGCAAAAAAAGGGCCGCGACATGCGCGGCCCAGTTGAGCAGTTTTGGATGATGCCCCAAATATGGGGGGCGTACCTCAATCCTGAAACCCATCTGAAATACGCGCCGGGCTTTTGGCAAATGTTTTCAAGGCGGATTGGGTGGATTTTGATGGCGTTCACAGCTTTGTTGTTTTTCAACAATGAAAACAGCATGTTATGGCCATGACTTTGCCGAACTCCCGTCACATTCTTGCGCTGGCTGGCAACCGGTCTTTGCTTTTCAAGTCACTGGTCCGGCCTTAGGGTAATCTTGGGATCAAGCCAAAAGGGGGCAATATGCCGGATGTAGAATTGGATTTCAGTCGGGTGGAATATGCCGCACGTCTGGTTAAGGTCAGGGCCGCGATGGAGCGCGCCGGAATAGGTGTTTTGTTCACCTGTGATCCCAGCAACATGGCTTGGCTGACGGGTTATGACGGCTGGTCGTTTTATGTGCATCAGGGCGTTCTGATTGGCCCCGAGGGTGATCCGGTGTTCTGGGGCCGCAACATGGACGCTGTTGGGGCAAGCAAGACCTGTTATATGGATCTATCTGATATCAATGGATATTCCGATGATTACGTCATGTCAGGCGATCGCCATGCAATGCAGGATTTGGCCGGTCTGATCCGTAAGCTGGGTTGGGACAAGCACCCGCTTGGGGTTGAGATGGAAAATTATTACTTCTCAGCCAAGGCGCATGCTGTGATGGTTGCTGAACTCGGCGGGCCGTTTGTGGATGCCACAAGTCTGGTCAATTGGTGCCGGGCGGTAAAATCGGAAACCGAACTGCTATATATGCGACGCGCAGCCCAGATTTCCGAGTTGATGCAAAAACGGATTCTAGAGGTTTTTGAACCGGGCAGGCGCAAGAACGAAGTGGTGGCCGAGATTTATCACACCGCGATCTGGGGCGGGGTCGAGGATGGGGTGCCATTTGGCGGCGACTATTCCGCGATTTGCCCCCTATTGCCAACCGGGGACGAGGCAGCGGCGGCGCACCTGACCTGGAACGACAAGCCGATTCCCAATAATTCCGGCACTTTCTTTGAAATTTCCGGCTGTCACCGGCGTTATCACGCGCCCTTGTGCCGAACGATTTGGCTGGGCAAGCCGCCGGATGACGTTGCGCGGGCCGAGGCGGTTGTGCTGGAAGGCATCGCCGCAGGGATCGAGGCCGCGCGCCCCGGCAACACCGCAGGTCATGTGGCGCGGGCGTTTTATGCGGTGCTGGGGGCCAACGGGATAGATCGCGAAGGGCGTTGTGGCTATCCAATCGGGCTAAGTTACCCACCCGATTGGGGCGAGCGGACGTTTTCTATCCGCCCGTCGGACGAAACTGTGTTTGAGCCGAACATGACATTTCATTTCATGCCCGCGTTGTGGATGGCAGAGTGGGGGCTTGAGATAACCGAGACACTGCGTATCCGTGAAAGCGGCGCGGCCGAACCGTTGTCAGACTATCCGCGCAAGTTGTTCGTGAAACCCTGACAGGTCTTGTGCCCGGCGCTGCGGCGTCGGGTTTTGGCCATCAGTCCAGCAGGCCGCCCAAATGGCGCACGGCCAGCGAATAGCCGTGCACGCCGCAACCAACGATCACAGCATCTGCGCGGGCAGATACATAAGAATGATGCCGAAACGCCTCGCGTTTGTGGATATTTGAGATGTGAACCTCGATCACGGGTCCGTCAAAAGCGTTAAGCGCATCCAGAATGGCCACAGACGTATGGGTGAACGCCGCTGGGTTGATGACGATCCCGGCGGCTTGGTTCCGTGCTTCGTGAATCCAGTCAATCAACTGTCCCTCGTGATTTGACTGTATCAATTTCACGTTCAAACCAAATTCCGCCCCGACGCTTTGACAGGCGGCTTCGACGTCGGCCAGAGTCGAATGGCCATAGAGGTCAGGCTGACGTTTGCCCAACAGGTTCAGGTTGGGGCCATTCAGAATGTAAATGGTTTTGCTCACGGCATTGGTCCTTTTGACTGCCTGATCCATTTGTCCGACGGGGTGGATGGTCCGGCCTTATGGGGCTCAGAATATGCCTTTTTCAACATTCTGCAACCGATGGTCTGGAATAGGCTTTCGCCCGTTATGCGTAAAACACAATCCGCAGGAACGGAGTAGCCTAGCCCGCGTCGTTTCCTTGCTTGGCGGCCAGCAAAACCTCAGCCAGAACACTGACCGCCAAGGTACGCGCGTCACGCACAGAAGGGATCAAACCGATGGGGCCACGCAGGCGCGACAGGTCTTTGTTTTGGCCGGTCAGGGCCGAGATTTCCAACAATCGCGCATCGCGTGCGCGTTGGCTGCCTTGCGCGCCGATGTAAAACGCCGGGGTATCAAGGGCGGCGGCCAGAATTGGCGGCTCCCATTCGTGGTCGTGAAAAAACAGGATGATGGCCGACCAGCGGTCGGGTTTCACATTGTTCGGAAACTCTGCCCGCTTTAGGTGCCGCGTCGGGCAACCAGCGTTTTCGCCGTATTCCAATGTTTCTTTGTCAGGGGATAACAATAGGTTTGGGTATCCGGCGGACTGAACCAACGTGGCAAATGTGCTGGCTTCGGGACCTTTGCCAAAAACATAGAAAAACACCTCGGGCTCGATCCGAACCTGAAAGCGTGATCCGTCGGCCCCGGTTTCGCCGTCGTCAGCAAGCGACAATTGGGCCGCATCGCCGTCAATCACCAGCGTTGAGGCCACGCGTTCGGTTTGGTTTTGGTTCAGTTTGTCCAGCACTGCGCCGTCAGGATGGGGGATCAGCAATATTTCAAGACCGCCACCGCACGGCAGCTGAATGTCGATAAAGGGCGATCCGCGCCCATAAACCACCCGCACTGCTTTGCCCGTCTCAAGGGCGTTTTGCGCATGCAGGGCCAGATCGGATTCGATGCATCCGGACGACAACGTCCCCACCCGTCGGCCATCGGCCAGAATGGCCATGCGCGCACCCAGTGGACGATATGACGGCCCTTCGACGCGGGTTATGACCGCCAATACTCCCTGACCTGAGGCCGCAGCCAGCGCGCTGATCGGATCCTCTATCGGGCCATGGCTGATCTGGGTTGGCGTCATTGAATAATGCTCCGGTCTGGTGATGGTTGAGTGTAGCGTCTGGGTGCGAAGATGGGCAAGCGCGGTCGATTTCATGGACAGGCGGCCCGGTTGGGGTGTAAGCCTAAAACGGATTGGTAACAAACGCGACGGCACCACATGACGCAACTTCCTGCAAGTATTGATGAAACGCTTGGCCTGTTGGCTGGACAGAATTACATTTGCGGGCGGGACCTTGGGACCGTGGCGTATCTGTCGTTGACCTTGGGCAAACCCTTGTTTCTTGAAGGCGAAGCGGGGGTTGGCAAGACCGAGATTGCCAAGGCGATTGCTGCGGCCCTTGGGCGGCGGTTGATTCGCCTGCAATGTTACGAGGGGTTGGATGCGGCCTCGGCCATTTATGAATGGAACTTTTCGGCGCAAATGATTGCGATCCGCACGGCCGAGGCATCAGGCGGCGCCACCCGCGAAGATTTGCAACAGGAATTGTTTTCCGAGAAATATCTGATCCGCCGCCCCTTGCTTGAGGCCATGCAGCCCCATGCCGAAGGGCCGCCAGTTTTGCTGATCGACGAAATTGACCGCACGGATGAACCGTTCGAGGCATTTCTGCTGGAAGCCCTGTCAGACTATCAGGTCAGCATCCCGGAACTGGGCACGATAAAGGCCGCCGAACCGCCGATTGTCATTCTGACGTCAAACCGCACCCGCGAGGTCCATGACGCGCTGAAGCGGCGCTGCCTTTATCATTGGGTCGATTACCCTACTTTTGCGCGCGAGGTTGAAATCCTGACGACCCGCGTGCCGGAATGCACGGCGGCCTTGTCAGCGGAAATCGTCGCCTTTGTTCAGCGTTTGCGTGGTCAGGATCTGTTCAAAAATCCGGGCGTGGCTGAAACTGTGGATTGGGCGCGCTGCCTGATCGCGCTTGATGCGGTGTCGTTGTCACCGGAAATGGTGTCTGACACGCTGGGCGCGGTTCTTAAGTACCAAGATGACATCGCCAAAATAGCGGGGTCTGAAGCGTCGCGTATTCTGGATGACGCGCGCAGCGATTTGCACAAAGCATCGTGATCGCGACGGTGCGCGCCTTGCCGGAAACCGACGGGCGGCTGGTCAACAATATCGTGCATTTCACCCGGGCTTTGCGCAAAGCCGGAATCGCGGTCGGGACGTCCCAACTGCGCACAGCGATCGAGGCCGTTCAGCATGCCGGTTTTACCAAACGGCAGGACTTTTATTACACTTTGCGCGCGACCCTGATTTCCCGCCCCGAGCATTTGGAAACCTATCATCAGGTGTTCAACTTTTTCTGGCGCGACCCGGAATATCTGGAGCGCATGATGAAAATGATGCTGCCCTTGGTGCAAACGCTGGGGGCACAAGAGGATCAGACCCCACAAGCTGCGGAACGCCGCGCCGCCGAGGCTTTGATGGACGAGCAGGAACGCCCGCCGCAAGCGCCGGACCGCGAAGAGATTGAGATCGACGCGACGTTCAGTTGGTCACAGAACGAGGTTCTGCGTGGCATGGATTTTGAACAGATGTCAGCCGCTGAAATCGTTGAGGCTGGTCGCGCGATCCGCAGTTTATCACTGCCGATCCAGCCGTTCAAAACCCGGCGGTTTTCGCCATCGATTCACGGGCGCAAGCCGGATGTGCGCGCGATGCTCAGACGGTCCCTCAGGAAAGGCGGCGAGTTCGATCGCCTGTCGTTCAAGGTACTACGCACGCGCCCGCCAAACCTTGTGGCGCTGTGCGATATTTCCGGGTCTATGTCTGTTTATTCGCGGATGATGATGCATTTTTTTCACGCCTTGGTCTGGTCGCCCAATCCGGGCTGGGGCCGGGTGCATGGATTTACCTTTGGCACCCAGCTAACCAATGTCAGTCGCGCGTTGCATCTGAAAGATATTGATCTGGCTTTGAGTGCGGCGGGGCAGGATGCGCCCGACTGGCAGGGCGGCACCAGAATCGGCGACGCATTGCAACGGTTCAACCGCGATTGGTCGCGCCGCGTTTTGGGGCAAGGGGCAGTGGTGCTGCTGATTACGGACGGGCTAGAGCGCGGCGATGCGCAATTGTTGAAAACCGAAATTGAGCGTCTGTCGCTGTCCTGTCGCAGGCTGATCTGGCTCAATCCCTTGCTGCGCTGGGATGAATTTGCGCCCAAAGCGCGCGGTATCCGCACGATCCTGCCTTACGTGGACAGCTTTCACGCCTGTCATTCACTTGACAGCTTGGCGGATCTCGGTGCAGCTTTGCAATCTACTGGGGAAAAACAGCGACTGCTAAAAATGATCTGAAAAAGGTATTGCGGTAATTCGCAAACTGGCCGTTTTGTATTCGGCATGCATCAGACTTGGATACTGACGTAAGAATTGAGGTTCATTCATAATGGACATGACTGGTGAATACCGCATCGCGGTGCCGCGCGATGTTGTCTGGGCTGCGTTGAACGATGCCGAGGTGCTTAAAACCTGCATTCCGGGCTGTGAAGAGCTGGAAAAAACTTCGGACACCACGATGGAAGCAAAAGTTGTGCAGAAAATTGGCCCGGTAAAGGCAAAATTCAGTGGCGCAATTGAATTGGTAAACATCAAGGCCCCGGCCTCGTACACCATTATTGGTGAAGGTAAGGGTGGCGTTGCGGGCTTTGCCAAAGGCTCGGCGGATGTGGTGCTTACTGAAGAGGCGGACAATACAGTGCTGTCTTTCACCGCCCATGCGCAGGTCGGCGGCAAGCTGGCGCAATTGGGCAGTCGTTTGATTGATTCAACGGCGAAAAAACTGGCAAACAAATTTTTCGATAATTTTCACGACCATTTAGGCAATGAGGGCCCGCTGGAAAGTTGACTCCGGCCAGCCAAAAAAACGCGCGGACGAAAAGAACCGCCAGTCAGGGAGGACCATATGACTAAAGTAAATATGAACGTGAACGGCAAGGCGGTCAGCGGGGATGTGCCCGATGAAACGCTGCTGTCGCAATTTCTGCGCGAAACCCTGCGCCTGACCGGCACCCATATTGGCTGTGACACCAGTCAATGCGGCGCGTGTGTTGTGCATGTGAATGGCCAGGCGGTCAAAAGCTGCTCGACCTTGGCGGTTTCCCTTGATGGGGCAGATGTGATGACGATCGAAGGTTTGGCAAATGGTGAATTGCACCCGATGCAGGCTGCTTTCAACGACAACCACGGATTGCAATGTGGGTTTTGCACGCCGGGCATGATCATGTCGGGCGTTGATATGGTGGCGCGCTACAAAGCCGAAGGGAAAGATCTGACATCAGATGCGATCCGGGCCGAGCTTGAGGGCAATATCTGCCGGTGCACCGGTTACCACAATATCGTGAAATCGATCGAGGACGCCGCCGCCAAGATGTGAGCGCCGAACAGGGAGAAACAAAGATGAGTACGAAAATTGGTGACCGCGTCAAACGCAAAGAAGACAAGCGTTTCACGACCGGCAAAGGCAAATATACCGACGATGTGCGCAATGATAATCAGGCTTACGCCGCCTTTGTGCGCAGCCCACATGCCCATGCCAGCGTCAAAGGCATCGACATAAGTGGTGCAATGGCGATGGATGGTGTGATTGATGTTTTGAACGGCACACAACTGACCGGTGACGGTATCGGCAACATTATCTGCGGTTGGGCTATCACATCAAAAGACGGCACGCCGATGAAAATGGGCGCGTGGTCCGCGCTGGCAACCGAAAAGGTGCGCTATGTCGGCGACGCCGTCGCGGTTGTGATCGCTGAAACGCAGGCGTTGGCGCGGATCGCCGCCGAAGCGGTCGAGGTTGATTATGAGATATTGCCGGTTGTTGCATCAACCACTGCTGCGATGAAAGATGGTGCGGTCACGATCCATGATTGCGCGCCGGACAACCAGATTTACGACTGGGAACTGGGCGATGAGGCCGCGACCGATGCAGGGCTGGCGGCGGCCACCCATGTGACAACGCTTGATCTGACCAATAACCGCCTGTCGCCAAACCCGATGGAACCGCGATCTGCCATTGCGACCTATGACGATGCTGAAGAGCATTACACGCTATACACTACCAGCCAGAACCCGCATGTGGCGCGGCTTGTGCTGTCGGCGTTTTATCAGGTGGCACCGGAAAACAAGTTGCGTGTCATAGCGCCGGACGTTGGTGGTGGCTTTGGGGCCAAGATCTATATTTACCCTGAGGAAATCACCTGCCTCTGGGCGTCGATGAAGACCAACCGCTCGGTGAAATGGACCTCGGACCGCTCCGAGGCGTTCATGACCGACGCCCATGGTCGCGATCACGTCACCACGGCGAAAATGGGTTTTGATGCCGATGGCAAGATCACCGGTTTCAAAATCGACACGGTTGCCAATATCGGCGCTTACATGTCGCTGTTTTCAAGCTCGGTTCCGACATATCTGTATGCGCCTTTGATGTCCGGGCAGTATGATATCCAGAATATCCACTGCAATGTGCGGACCTATTACACCAACACAGTTCCGGTCGATGCCTATCGTGGTGCCGGTCGGCCCGAGGCGACCTATGTGGTCGAGCGGATGATGGAAACCGCTGCACGGGAAATGGGGTTGGATCCGGCTGAGCTTAGGCGGCGAAACTTTATCCAAAGCTTCCCACACCAGACACCGGTTTTGATGGCCTATGACGCTGGTGATTTTCCCAAGATTTTGGAAATGGCGCAAGAAACAGCCGATGTCGCTGGCTTTGCCACCAGAAAGGCCGAGGCCGCGTCGCGTGGCAAATTGCGCGGGATCGGGTATTCAACCTTCATCGAAGCTTGCGGACTGGCCCCGTCCAAGGCGGCAGGTTCGCTTGGCGCGGGCGTCGGACTTTGGGAAAGTGCTGAGGTTCGGGTGAACCCTGTAGGGTCGATCGAGGTTCTGACGGGTAGTCACAGCCACGGTCAGGGACACGAAACCACGTTTGCACAAATCGTTGCAGATCGGTTTGATATCCCGGTTGAAAGTGTCTCAATCGTTCATGGCGATACTGATAAGGTACAGTTCGGTATGGGCACATATGGGTCGCGTTCCGCCCCGGTTGGCATGTCCGCCGTGGTCAAGGCGATGGACAAGGTCGAGGCCAAGGTGAAAAAGATTGCAGCACACGCGCTGGAAGCCTCTGAGGACGATATCGTCATCGAGGGTGGACAGGTGAAGGTTGCCGGAACCGATAAGGCGATGGGCTGGCACGAGGTCGGACTAGCGGCCTATATCGCGCATAATTTACCAGACGGCATGGAACCCGGTCTGAAAGAAACCGCGTTCTTTGACCCGGTCAACTTCTCGTTCCCATCGGGTGCGTTCATCTGTGAGGTCGAGGTTGATCCTGAAACTGGCAAGACCGAGATCGTGCAATTCACCGCGGCCGACGATTTCGGCACGATTATCAACCCGATGATCGTCGAAGGGCAAGTGCATGGCGGGGTCACCCAAGGCATTGGGCAGGCGTTGCTGGAACAGGTGGTTTATGACGATGACGGCCAGCTTTTGACTGGGTCGTACATGGATTACACCATGCCGCGTGCCGCTGATGTGCCGTTTTATCATGTCGAGCATCACGAAACCCCCAGCCCGAATAACCCGCTGGGTGTCAAAGGCTGCGGCGAAGCCGGGGCAATCGGTTCGCCCCCGGCTGTGATCAACGCGATCACAGATGCGATTGGCAATAATGATCTGGCGATGCCAGCCACGCCACAAGCCGTCTGGCGTGCCATTCAGGCCGCCAGCAAATCCGTAGCAGCAGAATAAGGGAGGGATGAAAGATGTATCCGACAAAATACCACAAACCCGCATCCATTGAGGACGCTATCGCTGCCCTTGGCGGAGGTGACGACGCAATGGTTCTGGCCGGTGGCCAAACCCTGCTGGCAACGATGAAACAGCATCTGGCCAGTCCCAGTGATCTGGTGGATATCCGCGCGATCGAGGGGTTGTCAGGCATTGCTGTGCGCGGCGGCTCGTTGACCATTGGGGCGGCCACAACACATGCCGAAGTTGCCGGAAGTGGCGACGTTCGCGAACAATGTGCAGCACTTGCCGCACTGGCATCTGGCATTGGTGATCCGGCCGTGCGCAATATGGGAACGATTGGTGGATCAATTGCCAATAACGACCCGGCGGCGGATTATCCGGCGGCCTTGTTAGCACTTGGGGCCACCATCATCACAAATAAGCGCGAGATCGCGGCGGATGATTTTTTCACAGGCTTGTTCACAACGGCCCTTGATGAAGGCGAAATAATCGTTGCGGTCAATGTCTCGGCCCCGACAAAAGCGGCCTATGCCAAATTCGACCAACCCGCATCGCGGTTCGCGCTTGTTGGCGTGTTCGTGGCGAATGGTGCGTCGGGTGTACGAGTTGCTGTAACCGGTGCCGGCGAGGACGGTGTTTTCCGGCATGCGGGTCTAGAGGCCGCGTTAAGTGCTGACTGGTCTGGCAGCGCAGTTGACGGTGTTGATGTGGCGGCAGATGGGTTGATGTCTGATATGCATGCAGGTGCAGATTATCGCGCCAACCTGATCAAGGTCATGGCGAAGCGGGCGGTTTCCGCAAGCGCCTGAATGGTTAGGCCTATCTGACTTTCATTGCCTCGCAACTGGTATCATCCGGTTGCGGGGCAATTTCGTTTGGTACTTGTGAATCCGTGCTGCGCATTTTGTGGTGATTGCAAAGAAGCGTCCGGTCTCGGCGATCAGTTTGACGAAACACCGGTCAGCTTGTGACGCTGCAAGCCCACGATCAGTGCTACAATCGTAAGGCAAACCGCGAAACCGCCAAACACGGCGGAAAAGTCAAACCGTATCAGCAAGGCCCCAGCCAAAACCGGCCCGGTCACTTTGCCAAGGTTCCGCAACGCGCCGTAAAATCCCATGCCCGCCCCGCGATGGCCTTTTTGCGTCCCCTGTGCCAGCAAGGCAACGCTGGCCGGGAAAACCAAGGCTTGTGCCGCACCCATCATGACTGCTGCGCCAAGGATCCAAAGACCGGGCAGCAATGGCAGCAGGATCACGGCCAAAGCCAAAACCAGCATCCCGGCACTGATTGCAACGCCATAGCCTTTTCGATCGGCAAACCGCCCGCCAATTGGTCGGATAAGCATGTGCAACGCCTCTTGCAGGCTAAAGAACATGCCCGCTTGCAGGATGGTTCCGTTGTCTTGTGACAGGATAAACAACGGCAAAAACGCCTTGACCGCATAGGTTACCAGATAGACCGAAAGCTCCAGCAAGCCAGCAAACCAGATCGCCGGGGTCTCCAGACTGTGTCGCAATGCTGAGAGCATGTGAAACTGCAAGCGCAGTTTTGGCGCGTCGTGCTGTTCGGTCGTATCCGTCAGGAAAAACAGCGGAAACATCGCTGTAAGGGACAAGAAACCGATCAGGGTGAAAACCGTCTGAATTTCAAAATAGGTCAGCAAAAGCCCTGCACATAACGGCGCACCGAGGGAGGAAAAAGATCGGGCCATGCCAAATATCGCCAACCGGGTCGCCCGGTTTTCGTTGGCCAAATCCGCCACATAGGCCAGACTGACCGGTCCGAAAATTGCCGTAGCGAAACCATGCATCAACCGCAGGGCAAACAGTTCCGTTGCGGTTGAAACGAACTGGTACAGGAATGGCGCGCCGCTGAAAATCACCAGTGCCGTCAGTAACCAGATGCGCCGACCCCAGCGATCAGACAACATGCCAAACAGGGGTTTTAAGATCATGCCAGTGAAGGTCGAAACCGCCACAATCAGGCCCGTCATCATTTCAGCAGCGCCAAGGGTGGCCGCAAACAGGGGCAACAAGGGTGATTTGCCCATCTGATAGGCCCAGCGCAACACCAGATCCGCCGCAAATATGCGGACAAGATCAACCTTGACGTTCATTCTGCCCCGGCCTCCAGTTCATCCACGATGCTCAAAACCGCTCACCATCCGGTTTTGGGCGCCCCGATGCTGGAGCCGCTGACAGCCGGAGGGCTGGCCTTGGCGATCACTCCATTGAAATCCGAAATCTCACCCGTGACCAGTGTGTCGAGCTTGGCCAGCAAGGCGTCGATCTTGGCAAAAACGTCATTCGCAACCTCTTGGGTTTGGGCCGGGGGCGCACTGTCGGCAATGGTGACGACCCATGACAGGTTTTCAAGCGTATCGTCAAACCCTGCCGGATGGCGCAGAACATCGCGCGGTGTTTCCCGTTTGGCGTTGACGAACTGATGTTCCAGAATGGACAGCTTTTCCACCAGATCATCGGCCATCGGCGTCTGGTCGGGCATGATTTTATGCATGTTCTTAAGCTGCTGTTGCATCAACCGGATGCGATTGACGGCGATGTTAAGATCAGAAAGTTTGCCCAGAATACTTGAGGCCAAATCATGCTGGGACGTGAATTCATCGTCCGAGGTGTCAATTCTGGGGTCTTTAAACACGTTAAGGTTTGACGTCTGCACCCTGTCGCCATTGGTCAGTTCAATCTGATAAGACCCCGGCTTAACCTCGACCCCGGCAGGGCCATCACCGCCCTTTGCGAAGGGTTCGTATTTCTGGTCCTTCAGGGATTTGTCCAGACGAATTGGTGCATCTTCGGTCAGGTCCCAGACAAACCGGTTGAGGCCCGGTCGGGCAGCGGGCTTGCGTTTGTCAGCGGTTTTTTCGTCCCCGCCATCACAGGTGGCGATCAAAGTGCCGTCCATGGTTTTGACGCCGATGGAAACCGGGGATTTGGCCGCCTCTTCGTCCAGCCAATAGTAAAAGATCGCGCCACGTGGCGGATTTTCACCGGTGTCGAGGTATTTACGTTCGCGCGTTCCGTCAGGCATGTCGGCCATATAGGACGCTCCGGGCACACCAAAGGCTGGCGTGTAATCCTTGCCGTCGCCGTTAAACAAACCTGTGCTCCAGTGAATATTCTGGCGGATGGTTTCACGCGGCGCAAACAGGCGCAGGTTTTCGCTGGCTTCACTGATTTCACGCAGCGGGGTTATGTCGTCCAATATCCAGAAAGACCGGCCATGTGTTGCGACGACCAGATCAGAATCCTTGATTTTCAGATCATAAACCGGCACGACCGGAAATTTGCCGCCCATGCGATGCCAGTTGGCGCCATCGTCGTCAGACGTGAATATACCGGTTTCGGTTCCGGCAAACAGCAAGCCCGCGCGCACGCTGTCGGCCCTGATAACGCGGGTGATTTCGTTTTGGGGAAAGCTGCCTGAAATCCGTTTCCAGCTTTTGCCACTATCCGTGCTTTTGAATAGGTAGGGCTTATAATCTGACAACTTGAACCGGGTTGCCGACAGGTAAATCGTGTCCGCGTCGTGGGTCGAGATTTCCACATTGCCGACATAGGCCCATTCGGGCATATCGCCGGGGGTCACATCGTCCCACGAGCCGCCGTCATTGCGGCTGACATGCACCAGCCCATCGTCGGTCGAGGCCCAAAGTTCGCCCTTGCGATGGATGGATTCCACCACTGACGCACATGACGCATATTGTTCGGCCCCGGCGCTGTCGCTGGTCAGGGGACCACCGGAAAAATCCAGCTTTTCAATGTCGTTGCGGCTAAGGTCGGGCGATATTTTGTCCCAGCTCATGCCTTCGTCGCGGGTCCGGAAAACATGGTTGCCTCCGACATAGATCGTGCCGCTGTCATGGGGTGAAAACAGGATCGGAAACGTCCATGCAAATCGGTATTTCAGATCGCGCGGCGCAAGGCCGGTCGATTCTTCTGGCCAGACGTTTATCAGCTTCATTTGCCGCGTGCGGTGGTCATACCGCTGCAACGCGCCATTGCCACCGGGGGACGAGCCGACCGCGCCGATATAAACAATATCCGGGTCATCTGGGTGAACCGCGATAAACCCGCTTTCGCCAGTGCCGGGCAGGGTGCAGTCGCCATAGGTGATCATGCCCCATTCCGCCTGACTTGGCACCGAGATCGAGGTGTTGTCTTGCTGCGTTGCATAAACCCGGTAGGGATATTGGTTGTCGATATCCATCCGATAGAATTGCGCGGTGTTTTGGTTGTAAATGCTTGTCCAGCTGTCGCCGCCATTAAAGCTGACGCAGGCGCCGCCGTCATTGCCTTCGATCATGCGATTGGGGTTGGCAGGATCTATCCACAAATCGTGGTTGTCGCCGTGTGGGGTGGTGATTTCATGGAAATCCGCGCCGCCATCGGTTGACTTCCACATCTGATAATTGGTCACATAAACCGTGTCGGCATGCACCGGATCGGCGAAAATATGGGTGTAATACCACGGCCGGTGGATCAGATCGCGATTGGGGCAGCGCAATTTCCAGCTTTGGCCGTAATCTTCGGACACATACAGGCCGGTGTTTTCCTCATCACCTTCAACCAGCGCATAGATGCGACCCTGTTTGGCGGGTGAAACCGCCACGCCGATTTTGCCCAACATGCCTTTGGCAAACCCGTGATGGGTTGAAACCTCTTGCCATGTGTCACCACCATCCATTGAACGAAACAGCGCGCTGCCCGGTCCGCCGGATGACAGGTGCCAGAATTTGCGGTGGGCCTGCCAAGTGGCGGCAAACAGGATGCGTGGGTTGGTTGGGTCCATTGACAGGTCAATCGCCCCGGCCTCGTTGCTTTGAAACAATACGCGTTCCCAGTTTTCGCCGCCATCGCTTGAACGGTAAACCCCACGATCTTCGTTGGGGCCGAAAGCGTCGCCAAAGGCTGCCACATAAACCAGATCGGGATTGTCGGGATGTACGCGAATTTCACCGATCTGTTTGGTGTTCTCAAGCCCGATATGTTTCCAGGTGCGCCCGGCATCGGTGGATTTATACATGCCGTCGCCGAAAGACACATCAATACGGATCGTGGTCTCGCCTGTGCCTGCGTAAATCACATTGCTGTCTGACGGGGCCACGGCCAGTGCCCCGATGGTTGCGCTGCCAAGGAAGCCGTCAGAGACGCATTCCCAATAGGTACCGCCATCCGTGGTTTTCCAGATGCCACCCGCGCAAGCGCCGAAATAAAACGTCATCGGGTCATGGTAGTCGCCGGAAACCGCAACAACGCGCCCACCGCGTGGCGGGCCAATGCAACGCCAATGCAAAGCTTCAGAACTAATCATGGATTTCAGTTGAGACAATGATCCACCCTCCCCGGTCGGTATCGCTTGGGGGCTACCCAAGAAGGTTTAGAATGCTGTGATCGGGGTGCAGTGTAAACTTGTTTTTCCGGGTCGCCCACGGCAGGATGAAGATGTGACCGACCGCCCCCGGATTTGTCGCATGTGGGATTGGCCGGTCGTGCAGTACAAATTATCGGGCGCGGGATTTGTCTATCGCTTTCAGGCAATTCTGGCTGAGTTCAGGGTTTAACCAGGTGGTGGTGTTGTGAATAAATCATTTTTATCAGTCATGTTTGCTGTCGGTGTCAGTCTTGTGCTGGCGTTTTGGTCACAAGCGGCATTTGCCCAATCCAACCTGAGGGATTTTGAAACCGGCCCGTGGAGCGGTGGTCTGAGGGGGGATGCTGATGGCGACCCCAGTTTCTGTTATTTGCAGGCCCAAAAGCAGGATGACGAATTCACCATTCAGTTAAATTGGATGCCAAGCGGATTTCACCTAATGATTTATAGCTCGGATTGGTCATTGTCCGAAGGTGATGAATTCAAGGCTCGTGTCAGGATCGACAAGAAATTTGACGAATTGGTTCCGGCCTCGATTTTTGATACCGAGACAATTGATTATGCGTTTGGGTTCGACGAAGACGCACAGAAAGCCTTTAAAATCGGCAGTCGCATTACCATGGAAGGCCCGGTGGGCAAAAAGACGTTTCGCCTGAACGGAACCAGACGGGCGCTAAACCTGTTGGAGGATTGCGCCGATAAATATCTGGATGCCGCCAAACCACAATTCGGCGGTGTGCCCGAGGAGTTGAGTTTCGATGTCGGCCTTGAGGCCTATAATGCCGAGGAATACAAGAAGGCCCTGAAACATTGGCGGCCACTGGCGCGCGGCGGTGAAGCGAGTTCGCAAAATGGGTTCGGTGTGTTGCTTTATAGCGGTCTGGGCATCCAAAAGGACCATGCCAAGGCGGCGAAATGGTTTCAACGCGCGGCTGAACAAGGGTCGGATGCGGCACAAAACAACCTTGGTGAAATGTATCGCGACGGCGAAGGTGTGGCGACCGATACTCAACTGGCAATCGAATGGTTCCGCAAAGCGGCGGCGCAGGGAAACCGTTCCGCGCAGGAAAACCTGACCGCGATGGGTGTTGCCATGGCAGAACCGGAACCGGATTACTCTATCACCATTTCCGCTGTTGGCCCTTTGCATCCCGGCGAAAAAATATCGGTCCGGTTCCGCGCATCGAAAAATCTGGATGCGCGCAGCTGGATTGGGTTTGTCAAACAGGGTGCATCCGCGTCTTCAGAGCCGATCGTTTACGGTCAACAAACGCTTGACGGGCGCGCCATCGGTCGTGTGACGCTGGAAGTTCCCAGAATGTTAGGGGACTACACGATCTGGATGTATGACCACGCCGGTCGGGTGCTGGCCGAGGAAACGGTGACCATTGCGCTAGACACGGACAAGGCCGCTTTGGCGATTGTCGGCGGTGAAACGCTGGCACCGGGGCAAAGTTTCAAGGTGAATTTCAGGGCATCCGCGAATTACAGTTCCTATGTTTGGGTCGGCATTTTAAATCAGAATATCGCGCCCGATACAGCAATAAGACCCAGCGATAAAACCTGGGGGGCAGGGACATATCTTGACAATAAAACAAGTGGTGATTTGACGTTTACGGCACCGGATGTACCGGGCCGGTATTTCCTTAGAATGCATGAGGTTGAATTCACCCAAACCTTGACGCAGATCGAAATCGTGGTTGTGGCGCCGGTTGTCGTGCCCGCACCAAAGCCAGTGAAACCGGTCGAGGTTACAGATGAAGGCCCGGCCTTGGTTGCGACGCAAAGTTCTTTCAAGCCTGACGAGGGGGTCGAAATACGCTTTAGCGGCTTGCCCGCGACCGGGCAGGATTGGTTGGTGATTTCTGCGGCGGATCACGCGCCGGACCAGTATTTTGATCTGATCATGCTGGAAAACCGGCCAGACAAAGGCGTGCATCGTTTCAAGCCCCTGCCAGAAGGCGATTACGAGGTCAGGCTGTTCACAAACTGGCCCGACGGGGGTTATGAAATCGTGACTTCGGCGCGGGTCGTTGTGGCCAGCAAACCGATAGCACCGCTGCCTGCACAGCCCTTACCGGTCGCGCCAGTGGTCGAACCACCAGTCGAACCACTGGCCCCGGCAGCCCCTGTTGCACCTGTTGAGGCGCCAATCGCGACGCCCGCGACGCCAGAGCCGGCACCTGTGGCTGAGGCGCCTGAACCTGCACCGGAGCCGGAACCAGCGCCGGAACCTGAGCCTGAACCAGCACCGGAGCCTGAACCCACGCCCGTGCCAAAAGGGCTGGCCGGGGCATGGGTCATCGAACAGGGTGTTTTCAGCGCCCTCAACCTGAAACAAGTGGGCGATCTGGCCGAAGGGACGATGACTGGACCAGAAGGTCGTTTTTCGGGCGAAGTGGCAGGGTCTGAATTGTCGGGATTGTGGATCTCGGTCGATGGCTCGGTAGGGCAGCCATGTGAAACCACTCGACTTGGTGCGCGTAATTGGGGGCTTCTCACGGTCAATTTGTCCGCAGATGGAAAACATCTGAAAGGTGTGTGGGGCGCTTGCGAAGGGGCTGCTGATCAGCCGTTCGTGGCCTCTCGGGCGGATGCCAAGAAGGCCGAAATTAACACGCCACAACCAGACCCCCAGCCCAAGTCAGAAACGGCGGGGTCAACACCCGCAACCGAAACGACACTTGGCCAGAATGATGCGCAAATGACCGCCCTGCGCGTGGTGCAATTTGCGCTGCCAGCCCTGCCAGACGATCCGTTTAAACGCCACGCTGCACCCCGCATTGCGATGCCTGATGCAAAGTCGATGGAACAATTTGTGCCGCAATCAAACGACGCTGATTTCGCGGCAAGTCCGGCTTTGCTGGCACCGGATGCGCCAAGGGATTTGGGCGTGGAAATCCCGGCTTGGAATTCCTGGCCGCATTCCGACCTTGGGCAATTGACACTTGAACAGGTCACAGGCGCGCTGCTAATTGAAAACGTGGTGTCTTATGATTTCCTTGGAACCGTACACCCGGAAAACTGGAATAACGGTGGCCCACCGCCTTACAGGATCGACACCAGTCTGAGGGACGAAGTCTATGGCGGGGACGAGGCCAAAACACCGCCTTTCACGGGTTGGATGTTGTTTCAGGACGAAACCCTGACCAGATATACCGACGGTTTGAAATCCGGTTTTGAAATCCGGTTTCAGGCGGGAAGGGTCACAAGGGTGCGGCAGGTTCTGCATGACGGGCGTTACCTTGACCTGGAGTTTTATGAAGAAAATGGCCAAGTTCTGGCGGCCATAAACCTGATTGCATGGGACGTGCCGGATGGCTCGAAAATCGAGTATTTTATTGACGGCACGCCGCGCTGTATTCGTGGGCGCAAGGGATATCCCGATGAAGATTTTTATCGCGATCACGGTCGCGTCGCCTGCATAGGCACAGACGGGTTTTTGCAAAGCGAAGGCTTTTTTGACGAAAATGACAGCACGGGTGTCTCAAGCGAATACCGGGATGGCAAGTTGGAAAGCTCTACCGCTTTTAAGGCCAACAAATATGACGGGTTGCGAGTGAGCTATCGCAATGGACGGCTGGATCAATGGCACACGCATGAGGCCGACAAATATGACGGTCCATTCCGGAAATATAGCGTTGCCGCTGGCGATGTGCATTATCTTGAGACTCAGGGATATTTCCGCGATGACGATTATTTCGGCCCGCTTTGGACCTATTCCCCCAAGGGTGTGCTGATTTCCGTGAAGGTGATGGAAAATGGTGAAGAAACCGGCACGTCATTCACTTTTGACCGGGACACGGGACTGGCCGAACAAGTCACGATTGCGACCGGCGCTGCTGGGGTCAATCAGGTTCTGAGTTTTGACTTCGAGGGCAATTTAAGCGGCGCGGAAATGCGCAACGAGACTGGCGTACAGGATGTGTCGCTGGGTTTTGAGAACGGGTATCTGAAGCGGCGCACGCCGTATGTCGGCGGTCAAAAACATGGGCTGGAGGTCTATTATGGTGATAGTGCCGAAGGCGTGTTTATGTTGTCGAGTGTGACCACATATGTGAACGGGCAAGCAAAAGGCCGGTACATTGATTACGCGTGGGACGGATCAATCCGGGATGAAGGCGAGAACTAACGCCGCGGTGATACGTTTGGATTGCGCTTAGTCGGCACAGGTTTCAGGTTCTAGGCGGCGCGCTATTAAGGCTCAATCACGCGCGGGTGCCGCAATTTTCCAACCCGGCTCGAACCAAACTGACCAAAGAGTGTAATCTGCCGAGCAAGGGGTGTCGCCAATATGCGAGACCTCAAGCGCGTAGACACCCTTTTTCAAATCATCAAGCCTGCGGATCGAATAAAGCCCGGAATAGCCAGAATGGATGTCATCCGCCAGAAACAGTTCGTTGCCGTCGATGTCCAAAAGGCGCAGTTGTGATTGCCGCGAGCAAGGCTCAAACGTGATTTTGACGGGGGAATCCTCGGTCAGTTCAAACAACACCATGTCAACGTCACCGGGGTGCATACTGCCCCCGGCTTTGGCACCGACCGGGTAATCTTCGATAATACCTTTGGTCGTGGCAATTGACGCGGAAAAATCGCCCACCCTAGCCTCGTCGCCTGAAAATGGCCCGGAATTTGCGGTATAGCCACCGCTTGTGGGGGCTTGCACCGGCGTTTCTGTTGTGGCTGGCTTTGTGGTCTCGCCTTCAGCCGCAGGCGATGTTGCGCCGCCGCTATCCAACGCGATGAACCCGTTGCCTTTTGAGCCTGAATTCCGGCACACAGCGCGGGCTGAGGTCTTGATTAGGTAATTCCCGGCCCCAAGCGTCGTGTCCCAGTTGTCCCAGCCTTGGCACCAGTTTTGCTGGTTCGGATCACACTGCTGTTTTTGGACTTTGCTTTGCAGAATGGTTTTGCCTTTTTGGTTGAGGCTGTATTCAACTTCGGTCAAGCCTTTGGGCCATTTTATCCAAGTGCGAAACAGGCCGACATTCGTTTCCGCCTTCAGCGAGAACCGGATTGTATCGGTGGTTCCGCAGCGGCTTTTGTTCCAGTTGTCAACTAAAGTGGTGCCGGGCTGGATCGGCTGTGTTCCGGCCTGCACATCGCCGCCGCTGCCCGTGTTTTCGGTGCTGGTTGCGGTTTGCGCTGGGTCAGGTTGCGTTATTTTCAATGCCGTTAGGGCGACCGTTTCCTGCGCCCAGGGATCAAAAATCCGCACTTCAAATTCGCCAGTTTTGTTTGGCAGCACAAGGCTCCATTCGCCATTCGTTTGGCCGTTCAGGGCTTGGCGTTGGTCGTATTTCGGGGCCTGACCTTGCTGGGGTTGGGCAGGGTCGACAAGGGCCACGAAAGATTTGAAATGAATATCTGCGGGGGCGCGCCATCGTACAACGATATTGGCACCGGGATTGTAAGGGCCAGACGGCGATATCGTTAGACCGACGGTGTCGCCGTCAACCGGAACCGGGTCTGCAATCTGCTCGACTTTGGCGGGTTCTGCCGGACGATCCAGCCAATCTTGCACCTGATCCAGAGGCGCGAAAACCGCCCCCAACGGGCCAAAATCGCGGTCTTTGAGGATATGCGCCTGCGCGGGTTGCACGGCGCATGCCAAAACCAGCAATGCAGCAAATGAAATCCGGCTAGGCGTGGTGCGCAATGTGGATATTATATTCATTTTGGCCCCTCAATCCTTGCAAAGCAAAACTTTGATTTCGCTCTTTATGTTGTACTCAGCGTGGTCTTCCCAGGTCGTGCCAAGATAATATTCGACTGATGTTTCGTCGAAAACCACCCTGCTGCCCGAAACAAAGCGTTTCTGCCAATGCGTCGGCTCTGCGGAAATTGCGATGTGATCTGACGCGACGTTTCCGGGTGCGTGAAAGACCAGACAGTCCGTTCGTTCGTCGGTTAAGGATTGTGAAAGGGATAAGTTCTGGATCCGATAACCCATTTGATACCCTCTTAAGTGGTCCCAGTTGAAGGGGACGTAATCGTTTCTGCTGGGCTCATAACTATTGGGCCAAAAAAAGTGATGCCCGCGAAAATTCAGTCTCAGACTTTGCAATGTTTGCCCATCCGGAGCTATGACCCCGGCGATGTCAATAAAGCACTCAAGGGTTTCAAGGGCGTCCCTTTCGATTCTGCTTTCGCGATGTTGATACGTGAAAACTGTACCCGCCCAGCTCAGTGATTCCGGGAACAAATAGCAGCCAGAGGTGCCGATTTCGTCAATTCCGGTATATTGAAGCTCGCCGGACTCACGCAGGCCGCCGCCTGAATTGAAATCGAATTTGGAATAGGAATCACGATTAATGTTCATCGCACCTTCTACGTTCATCTCGCTTTCCGATTCATCTTTTGAAACGGTGTAGGGAATTCTTTGTTCCGTGCCTTTGTGATTGGCGGACACCACAATATGCAAATTCTTGTATTGTGCGAGGTCCACATCAATGGCGGGGCCGCCTGTCGGGGCAGGGGTGAATTTGAGCGTATTAATATCCACCAGCGCCACAGGATCGGTATTGTTGGTGTCTGGTGAGTTCCCATCGCCAGCATCTGTTTCTTGCACGGGTGCTGTGACCGTTGTGGTGATGGGATCAGCCGACATTTTCGTCGCGGCAGCCGCGATATTGCTGGCATAGCCGGGGCCACGGGCGACCATGAACCGGGCGAAATCATCTAGGTCGCTGTTGCTGTCTTCGATCAGCGTTTCAAGGGCGTTTGTGTCAAGTTGCCGAAATGCAGATTTGATCGCATCCAGACGTTTGTTTGCAATGACAAGCTTGCGATGTATTTCCCAGTTGAGATCGCGAATGTCGTCAAATTGCGAGGTCGTGGCGGCGTTTTCCACTAGCTTGATGGCCACATCAAATTCGGCCTTGGCCTTGGAAAACGCGTCATCGTCGATGGTGAATTTTTGCCGGATTTCGGCGTCATCTTCGGATGAGTTCCAGGCGGCTTGCAACCCGTCCCAATGCGATTGCAGCAGCTTGACGGACTGTTTTCCCGGCGCGTTGATCTTTGACCGGCTTGCGCTGAGGGTTTTGAATTCGGTGAAATAGTCCCGCGCCTGATCGGCGGACGTGAAAGTGATGTTTTGGGGTTGCGCTTGCGCGCCGCCCATAAGGCAAAGCCAAAAAACGCAGGCCAAAGCCAATTGTTTTGCGAATTGTTCAGGCATGCTGGTCGCCTCCGGTTTATTGCCAGACCGGCTTACAGGCGGGTATCGAAAACCGCTTGATCCGCTTGATAAGGTGCAAACGGTGCGATGTTTGGCAACATCAAATGGGCGGCGTCCGCATTCATGGGCGCCTGCTGGCATTACTTTCGGCAATAAGGTGTGACCTGTCAAACCTTGCGCGGGCGGACTGCCTGCGCCCAAGGTGTGAATACGTGCTATGGCCGCGTTCTGGCGGATTTGCCGCAGATTTCAAAATGCAGTACTGCGGGTAAACGTCCTAGTCAGACGCCTCAAACCAGCCTTGGGTTCTGTTGGCAAAGGCCACCAGCGACAACATAACCGGCACCTCGACCAGCACGCCAACAACGGTTGCAAGTGCCGCCCCTGATCCAAGCCCGAACAGGCTGATTGCCACCGCCACGGCCAGTTCAAAAAAGTTGGATGTACCGATCAGCGCGCACGGCGCTGCGACGTTAAATGGCACCCGCCACAGACGCGCCGCGCCATAAGCCACAAAGAATATGCCGTAGGACTGAATTAACAGTGGCACGGCGATCAGGGCGATGACCTGCGGGCGATCAAGGATCACCTGTCCCTGAAATCCAAAAAGCAGCACAACCGTCACCAAAAGCCCAAAGATCGACGCCGGTTGAACCCGGGCTTTGAACGCATCAACAGCTTTCTTGCCACCTTTGGAAACCAGCCTCGACCGGGTCAGCAACCCGGCAAGCAAAGGGATCACCACGTATAGCGCGACCGACAAAAGCAATGTGTCCCACGGCACAACGATATCCGTCACGCCCAACAAAAAGGCCACGATCGGGGCGAAGGCAAAGACCATTATGACGTCATTCACGCTGACCTGCACAAGCGTATAGGTTGGATCCCCGCGCGTCAGGTTTGACCACACAAACACCATTGCCGTGCAGGGCGCGGCCCCCAAAAGGATTACACCTGCCAGATAAGCCTGCGCGTCGTCACGTGGGATCAGGTCAGCGAAAACGACGTTAAAAAACAGCACACCAAGGGCCGCCATGGTGAACGGTTTGATTAACCAGTTGACCACAAGCGTGATGATCAACCCCTTTGGCCGGTCGCCGATCCGGCGCAGGGCGGCAAAATCGACCCCGACCATCATCGGGTACACCATGGCCCAGATCAGAATGGCCACGGGCAGGTTGACGCTGGCGACTTCAAGCGCTGCAAGGGTTGCGAAAATGCCGGGAAAGAGATTGCCCAACAGCAAACCCGCCCCGATGGCCAGAGCCACCCAAACAGAAAGCCAACGTTCAAATGGGCCCAACCCGGCGGCGGCTGCCTCAACAGATGTTTCAGTCATGCGAATAACCCCTTTGGTCCCATGAATAATGGATAAATGGCGATGAGCAACCAGCAAAGCCGCGTCAGTTCGCCCGGTGCGCGCCGCTTGCTGGTTTTTCGCAGGATGGGGTAGGTATTACCTAATCAAAGCTGAGCCATACTGTGCTTTTCACTTGGTCAATTTCACGACATTCTTCGCTTTGGATAAGCGTGAACACTTATGCCGGACTCGTTTCCGGTGCAAAACTTACAGAAATTTGGAGAGCCCAGTTTGCACATCTGACACCCGCTATCGCGATTTTGACTGGATTGGGCCGCTTGCTTTCGTCAAAGATGCGGTAGAACTGTCTGATTATGTGATGAGGGGACAGACAGAATTAGCCAGCAGCAGCGCGGTCAGCGGCTGGGTTTCGACCAGCATCGCCGCCCATGCAAATCGTACCGCCGCACAATAGCAGCCGAATAAAGGAACACACCTGATGGCAAAAGATCACGCCGCCGCCGATCCGACCGAGGCCTTGCGGCAAAACACCTCTTTGCCGTTTGAACAGGCCCGCGCGATGCCGCCGGATGTCTATACGACCGAGGCATTTGTTCAGGCCGAGCTTGAACATATCTTTCGCAAAGACTGGTATTGTGTCGGGCGGGCGGATGCTTTGGCCAAGCCCGGCGATTATGTAACCTGCGATCTTGCCGATCAACCAATTGTCGTTTTGCGCGACCGCGATCAGAAAATCGTCGCTCTTTCCAATGTTTGCCTGCACCGGATGTCGACCTTGTTGCAGGGTCGCGGCAACGCGCGTTCAATCGTTTGCCCGTATCACGCATGGACCTACAATCTTGACGGAACCCTGCGTGGCGCGCCCGCGATGAACCTGAACGATGGGTTTTGCAAAGACGGTTATGCGTTGCCAAAAGTGCGGTGCGAGGAATGGTTGGGCTGGGTGTTTGTTACCCTCAACCCGGATGCCGCAAGCGTGGCAGAAACACTGGCGGATGTTGAAAGCATGGTCGCCGGATATGACATGACCAACTACACCGAAGCTTTCTATGAGGAACATGTCTGGGACACCAACTGGAAAGTTCTGGCCGAGAATTTCATGGAAAGCTATCATTTACCAGTTTGCCATGCAGGCACAATTGGCGGGTTGTCAAAGCTGGATGAAATGGTTTGCCCCCCCGGTTTGCCTGCGTTCAACTATCATACGATCCTGAAAGACGAGACGTTGCGTATCGCAATGGCGCATGACAAAAATACCCGTCTGAAGGGAGAAGAAAGGCGAACGACTTTTCTGTTGGCGATCTATCCCAGCCTTATGATCACCCTGACGCCGGGATATTTCTGGTATCTTTCGCTGCATCCCGTCGGTCCGGGCAAAGTGCATATCAGGTTTGGCGGCGGTATGTCGGATGACTACGCCGAAGACGCGGATGCACAACAGAATTTTCTGGACCTCAAAACATTGCTGGACGAGGTCAATGTCGAGGATCGCGGTTGCACCGAAAAAGTCTACAAAGGCTTGTCGTCAGGCATGGCGATGCCGGGGCATCTAAGCCATCTTGAGCGGCCGAATTATGATTTCGCGCAATACCTCAACGCGCGTGTGAACGGTTCTGACGTTTGACGCCGCGGGCCGAACAGGTCGGCCTGGTTTGGTGCGAAACCTTTGACCTAGATGCCTGATTTTTCCGGAGTAGATATTCATGGCCCACACCCGAATTCGTAAATTCAACACCAGTAATACTTATCCCGAACAAGCGCTTGATAATGATCTGTGTCAGGCCGTTGTCACGACAGGTGGCAAGACGGTTTATTTGCGCGGCCAATGCCCGCAGAACCTTGATGACGCGGTCAATATCGACAGCCACGATCCGGTCGAGCAGACCCATAAAGTCATGCAGAACATCCGCCAGTTGATCGAAGAATGCGGCGGCAGCATGGAACATCTGGTCAAGGTCGTCGTCTACATCACAGACGTGCGCCACCGCGAGGCGGTGTACCGAACCATGGGGGAATACATCAAGGGTGTGCATCCTGTTTCCACCGGGTTGGTGGTGCAAGCCTTGGCGCGGCCTGAATGGTTGGTTGAGATTGATGGAACGGCTGTCATCCCGGATTAAGGCAAGCAGGCCGGGGGATTTCATCCCCCGGACGCCCTGAGAGTATTTGAACAATAAAGAAAACAAAGGAACAGACATGACGTTTTCGTTGGTTGCCAGATGCGCAAAAACCGGGATGTTCGGGGTGGCGATCTCGTCCTCCTCGCCAGCGGTTGCGGCGCGATGTTCGTATGCGCGCGCCGGCGTCGGCGCTGTTGCCAGCCAAAATGTGACAGACCCGATGTTGGGACCATTCGCGCTTGATTTGATGCAAGGCGGCATGTCAGCGGCCGAGGCGATTGCCGGGGTGCGAGATCAGGGCCGGTTTTTGGAATATCGGCAAGTGCTGGCGGTTGACGGCCACGGCAATACGGCCATCCATTCGGGGTCGAATTCGCTGGGTATCTGGACGCAGGCAGAAGCGGAAAATGTCGCTTCGGGCGGGAATCTTTTGGCCAATGCAGATGTGCCGCAGGTTATCGTTGATGGGTTTCTGGGCAGTTCCGGTCATTTGGGTGATCGTCTGATTGCCGCCATGCGCGCCGGGTTGGCGGCAGGTGGCGAGGCCGGGCAGGTGCATTCCGCTGGCATGAAGATCGTTGACAAAGTCAGTTGGCCGGTGGCCGATCTGCGCTGTGACTGGACCGAAGACTGCCCGATTGAAAACATCGCGGCGGCCTGGCGGGTCTATAAACCGCAGCTTGAAGCCTATGTTCAACGTGCGCTTGATCCAAGTGCGGCACCGTCTTACGGAGTGCCGGGAGATGAATGAAAAGGCAGAACCGGCGGGTCAGGCGGATAATGACGGTTCGGGTTTGCGGTTGGTTTTGCAACAGACCGCTGCTTTGCCCGCGGATCGGCCAATGGGCATGCCGGGCGCGTTTTATGCGTCACCTGAATATTTTGAATGGGAAACGCAGACTGTTTTGCGGCGGGGTTGGCATTGTCTTGGCCGCATTGACGAGATCCCAAACGCCGGTGATTACTTCACGGCCCATTTGTTGACTGAGCCGCTGATTGTCATTCGTGGTGACGATGATGCCATACGGGTTCTGTCAAATGTGTGCCGCCATCGGGGCATGCCGCTGGCCGAAGGGGCAGGCAATACCAAGCGGCTGATTTGTTCCTATCATGCCTGGAGCTATGATCGCAAAGGCACGTTGCTGCGCGCGGCGCGGATGGAAAACGCGGGCTTTGACGCAAAAAACTGTCATTTGCCGAAGTTCAACACAGTGATCTGGCGTGGGTTCATCTATTGCAACCTTGATCCGTCGGCCCCGGCGTTTGTTGCGCAAAACCCGGAACTGGGCGATTTGATTGCGGCCTATGAAACGGATCAATTTCGTCTGGTTCATAGCGGTGAAGAGGTTTGGCACACGAATTGGAAATGCTTGGTTGAAAACTTTATGGAGGGCTATCACCTGTCGGTTGTTCATCCCAAAACCCTGCATGAATATACCCCGACTGGTCTGGCCAGAAAATCGGCTTCGGGCGCGGGTTTTACGGCCTATACGGCAAATTATCCCGAAGGTGCGCAACCACGCGGCGCCGGTGCCCCCGGGTTGAGCGCGGCAGAGCAGCGTCGCTCGACCTTGTTTGCGGTTTTCCCGACGCAAGTGGTCAGTCAGGCCGCAAGTTTGCTGGTTTCGCTGTCGATTGTGCCGCTGGCGGTCGATCAGATCCGGGTGAAGTGGACGATGTCCACGTATGGCGACGACCTTGACGATGCCACGATCCAGCAGCGGATTGCGCTGTGGCAGGAGGTTAACCGCGAGGACCGGGAAAAGTTGGAGCGCATGCAAGTGTCGCTTGGGTCTGCCCATGCCACCGCCGGGCCGTTGGCAGGTGAGGATTACGAGGGGACCATTCGCGATTTTCAGACATGGCTGGCACGGATTGACGCCGGGTTTTAAGATTTCCGTGGGTCGCGAATTCAGTTGTGTCTAAGGCGGCGCAGGCTTTAGGTTCATTGGCAGTCCCCGGTACAGGAATGCACGACTTTGGCTTTGCGCTTTACACTCAGACAGTTGGAGTATTTCGTCGCCGTTGGTGAGCTTGGCAGTATTGCGCTGGCCTCGGAAAAGGTGAATGTAAGTTCGCCCTCGATTTCGGCGGCGATTTCGCAGCTGGAGGACGAATTCGGCCTGCAATTGTTTGTCAGAAAACATGCGCATGGTCTGTCGCTGTCACAGGCAGGACGGCAGTTTTTAGAGCGCGCTAAAACGGTTTTGGCCGAATCTGAAGGCTTGAACCGGTTGGCCGGTGATCTTTCCGGCCATGTGCAGGGTCCGCTGGCGGTTGGCTGTCTTTTGACCTTTGCCCAGCTTATTCTGCCCAGCCTTCGACGGCAGTTTGAAGCCACATATCCCGAAGTGAAGATCAGGCAGTTTGAGTTGCACCAGATGGAGATTTTCAATCGTCTTAGACGAGCGGAAATAGATGTGGCCCTGACCTATGATCTGGAAATTCCAACCGATCTTGAATTTATTCCGCTGGTCGAACTGGCCCCGTTTGCGCTGGTCGGCGAGGCACATCCGCTGGCGCATTTACCGGCCGTTTCGGTGGACGAGTTGAAAGGCCATGACATGGTTCTGCTCGACCTGCCGATCAGCAGCGATTATTTCCTGTCATTCTTTGCAGGCACCGGTGTCAAACCCCGGATATCCGAGCGGACACAGGATATGGCGGTGATGCGGTCTTTGGTGGCAAATGGGTTCGGTTATGCCATTGCCAATATTCGCCCCCTCAGTGACCGCGCGCCAGACGGGCGGCCCTTGAAGTTCATCCCTTTGACGGGTGATGTGCGGCAGATGAAGTTGGGACTAGCCACGGCTAAGGGGGCCAAAAACGTCCTGACGGTTAAGGCTTTCATTGATCATTGCCGTGTGCAGATCAATGAAAACCGTATTCCCGGCATGACGCTATAGGTGGCCCGCTGGGTGATTATTCTGGGCTTGCCTGTGCTTCGATCTTGTCTTGGGTTTTGGTGTCAAAATCCGCAGCATCATGGCGTTCACGCAACTGGGTTTCCAGATCACCAAACGCCCGGTTGACCATGCGGCCACGCTGAACCGCTGGTCGCGCGTCGATTTCCTGTGCCCAACGCAGGACGTTTTTATAAGATGCGACATCCAGAAATTCACCCGCGCTGTAAAGCCGCCCAAGTGCCAACTGGCCATACCAGGACCAGATCGCCATGTCGGCAATGGTGTAGTCATCCCCGGTCATATACTGGTTTTCAGCCAGATGCTGGTCGAGAACATCAAGCTGGCGTTTGACCTCCATCGCGAAGCGGTCGATGCAATATTCAATTTTTGTCGGCGCGTAGCTGTAAAAATGGCCAAAGCCGCCGCCAAGATAAGGCGCGCTGCCCATTTGCCAGAAAAGCCACGACATACATTCGGTGCGCGCGGTGTGATCTGTCGGCAGGAATTTTCCGAACTTTTCAGCCAGATAAAGCAGGATCGCGCCGGATTCAAAAACCCGCATTGGGGTTGCTGTGCTGTTGTCCACCATGGCCGGAATTTTGGAATTTGGGTTGATGTCGACAAAGCCGCTGCCGAATTGTTCACCCTCACCAATATTGATAAGATAGGCGTCGTATTCCGCGCCCGTGATGCCAAGGGCAAGCAGTTCTTCCAGCATCACCGTAACCTTGACGCCATTAGGTGTCGCGAGCGAATGCAGTTGAATCGGGTGCTTGCCAACAGGCAGGTCCTTGTCATGGGTCGCGCCTGCTATGGGGCGATTGATCTTGGCGAATTGACCGCCGCTTTCGGATTCCCATTTCCAGACTTTAGGGGGTTCATACGTGGCATCGGTGTTCATCAGTTGGCCTCGATCTAGTGGAGTTGCGCTTGCGCTTTGCTACGGTATCTTTTGGCGGATTGCGACCGACAATTTTGTGGTGGCGACCGGGATCAAGTGAACGTGTTGTTGGGCGGTGCATTGGCTGCGCCAACAAAGGCTGGTTTACCGCAACAAAACGACATTTCGGCACTTGCCTACGCTTTGTCTTTATCGGTTAATCAAGCCTGACCATTCAGGAGTGCAACATGCCCCATATCGGCCCGGACGTTTCGCTGAACAACCCAGCCTTCATCCATGAGACCGCTTTGCTTTATGGCAAAGTGACAATCGGCGAGGGCGCGTCAATCTGGCCCTATGCCGTAACCCGGGCTGAAATGCATGAAATCGTCATAGGTGCGCGAACGAATATCCAGGATCACGTGATGATCCATGTCGGCTATGAAACGCCAACGCTCATTGGTGAGGATTGTTCGATCACACATCGGTCTGTTTTGCATGGCTGCACGATAGGCGACCGGGTTCTGGTCGGCATAGGGGCGACCATCATGGATGGTGCCATCATTGGCAACAATTCTATTGTCGCGGGTCATTCTATTGTTCCGGAAGGAAAGGAATTTCCGGAAAATTCGATCATCGCAGGATCACCTGCCAAGCTGATAAAAATCCGCGACAACAGCCAAGCCAACCTGATGAATGCCAGATTTTACCATATCAACGCGTTAAACTATGCCGAGGGGCGCGACCGGTTGTCAGAAACAGACCTTAAAGCGATCTCGCAAACCTGAGCCTTTGTTTTTAACCCGACATTCCGCCCGCAATGAAACTGTTGACCTCTTTAGGCGACTGAACTAGGACATTGAAACTTCAAGCGGGTATGGTGAAATGGTATCATACGAGTTTTCCAAACTTAAGGCGCGGGTTCGATTCCCGCTACCCGCTCCAACCATTCTTTGACTGCTTTTCCGCCGCTTTCACCACCCGGCAAAACTGAGATTGGGAACAGACATGTCCGTAATTGAATACTATTATTCTGCCCATTCTGTGTTCGCCTATATCGGGGCCGCGCGGTTAACAGAAATCGCTGCCACCGCCGGGCGGCAGGTTGTTCACAAGCCAATGCATTTGAACGCGGTTGTTGCCAAGGCGCATCCGGACGGGTTCGCCAACCGCAGCAAAGCCCACCGTAATTATTATTTTGGCCGCGAGATTGAGCGTTGGGCCGAATATCGCGGCGTTGAGATGCGCATGGGTATTCCGGCAAACCATTCCAACGATACGACGCTGGCCAATTGCATGCTGATTGCCGCCTCTGAGGCTAGGGAAAATGTCGCTGATCTGGCGCTGGCCGTGATGTCCGGGCACTGGCAAAACCACGCGGACCTTGCTGATGAGGACACATTGCGGGCAATCGCCACCGAGGCTGGGTTTTCTGCGGAAACCTTGATGACGGCGGCGCGCAGTGATGAAATCAAGGCGAAATATCAAGCAAACACGGCAGAGGCGATTGAACGCTCCGTCTTTGGGTCCCCCACATACTTTGTCGATGGTGAAATGTTTTACGGTCAGGATCGGCTTGAATTGGTTGAACGCGCTTTGCAGCAGCCATTCACCCGGAATTGGCCGCAGTTTTAGAACTCAAACAGCCACGGTCAGGTCGCGCCGCAAGGCCCGCCCGCCGTTTTCCCAATGATCACGGGCGGCGTGTCACCAGAACCGGCGGCGCGAGACAGCCAGAAATTCGCGGCGACAAGATCTTTTTCAGCCCCGGCGCCGTTTAAATATCTAAGCCCAAGCTCGATCTGTGCCGGAACATAGCCTGCCTCGGCGCTTTCTGTGATCCACAACAGGGCGACAGATTTTGACGGGGCGACACCCATTCCGGTTTCATAGGTTTTGCCGACCTCAAACTGGGCGGCGGGATTGCCTGCTTCGGCGGCGCGCAGGAACCATTTATGAGCCTCGGCCTCATCGGCATCAACGCCGGTGCCCGCAGAATAAAGCGCGCCAAGGTTATATTGTGCCTCATCATTGCCAAGCTTGGCCATCTTGCGCCAGAATTTCGCAGCCTTTGCAAATTCGCCTTTTTGATAGGCCAGCGCGGCCTCTTGTGATCGACCGGGAAGCTGAGTGATGGCAATTGCCAGCAGCAGGATGGCGGATGCCCAAAGCACGCTGCGGCGAAAGAATTTCTTGAACATAGATATGCCTTTGGCAAAAGTGACTTTGGTTGATTGGTGCGGAAATGGCGCGTCAAGTCAATGGATCGCGGCCAAGTGATTGCTGCGACACCTCATATGCTTGAGGTTGCCTGCGGCGTCGCTTATTGCAGCAGGGTCAGAACAGGGGGCATTCGGCACATGGCCAATCAAATTGAAGAAAATCCACAAGATCGCGCGAAATCCGCAACAGTTGGCCCGATCCGGGGCTTGGCGCCGTTTTTGCAGCCCTACCGGATTTTGGTCGTGGCTGCGGGAATTGCGCTGATCCTGACCGCGACCTTATCGCTTGTTTTGCCATTGGCGGTTCGCCGTGTGATTGATGGTTTCTCAAGCGGTTCTGGCGAGCTGCTGGATCAGTATTTTGCCGCAGCACTGGGCGTGGCCGCATTGTTGGCGCTGGGCACAGGGGTGCGGTATTATTTGGTCACGCGCTTAGGCGAACGGGTTGTCGCGGATATCCGCAAGGCCGTTTATGACAAAATGATCGGCATGAGCCCGGCGTTTTTTGAACGTATTATGACGGGCGAGGTTTTGTCCCGGATAACCACGGATACAACCTTGATCCTTTCGGTGATCGGCAGTTCGGTTTCGGTCGCTCTGCGCAACGTCCTGATCTTTATTGGCGGGCTTGCTTTCATGCTGGCCACGAGTTTGAAACTGGCGGGTTTGGTGCTGCTGATCGTGCCGCTGGTGATTGTGCCGATACTGGTATTGGGCCGCCGTCTGCGCACCCTAAGCCGCGAAAACCAGGACAAGATCGCGGAAAGTTCGGGCAATGCGTCGGAAACCCTGCAGGCCGCACAAACCGTGCAGGCCTTTACGCATGAAGCCGAAAGCCGGCTGCGTTTTTCAGCAGTGACCGAACAATCGTTTGACGTTGCCGCCCGTCGGGTTCTAACCCGGGCCTTCATGACGGTGATCGTCATTTTCCTGATCTTTTCCGGCGTTGTCGGTGTGTTATGGATCGGTGCGCGTGATGTCGGTGCCGATACGATGTCGACCGGCGCGCTGGTGCAATTTGTCATTTACGCCGTGATGGTTGCAGGGTCTGTCGCGGCCCTTTCTGAAATCTGGGGTGAATTGCAACGTGCGGCGGGCGCGACTGAACGGCTGGTGGAACTGTTGAACGCCGAGGACAGCGTCGGTGACCCGGCGGCCTCAACCGCTGTGCCCGATCCTGTGCGTGGTGAAATCACCTTTCAGGATGTGGTTTTCCGTTATCCGGCGCGCCCCGGCGTCAAGGCGCTTGATGGCATCAGCTTTGCGGTAAAGCCCGGCGAGACTGTGGCATTGGTCGGCCCGTCCGGTGCGGGTAAATCAACGATCTTTCAATTGATGCTCAGGTTCTTTGATCCCGAAAGCGGCGTTATTTCGCTGGATGGGATCGACCTGAAGTCCATGAAACGCGAAGAATTCCGGCGCGCCATCGCAATGGTGCCGCAGGACCCGGTGATTTTTGCGGAAACCGCCCGGCAAAACATTCGCTTTGGTCGCCCGGAAGCCAGTGATGCAGAAATTGAGGACGCCGCCCGCGCCGCCGCCGCGCATGATTTCCTAAGCGAGCTGCCGGATGGATATGACAGTTTTGTCGGCGAACGCGGCGTCATGCTGTCGGGTGGCCAAAAACAGCGGATAGCGATTGCGCGCGCGATTTTGCGCGCCGCGCCGGTGTTGTTGCTGGACGAGGCGACCTCGGCCCTTGATGCGGAAAGCGAACTGGCGGTGCAAAAAGCGGTCGAGTCGCTGTCAGCGGATCGCACGACTTTGATCGTCGCGCATCGTCTGGCAACGGTGAAAAAGGCCGACAGGATCATTGTATTTGATGGTGGTCAGGTTGTCGCCACTGGTACGCATGATGCGCTTGTGGCCGAGGGTGGGCTTTATGCCAGACTGGCCCGATTGCAGTTCACCGAAGGGTTTTCAGTTTAAGCAAACCTACCCCGCCCAGAGAATGCCAAGGGATTGTTTGTCGGAAAGACTTGAACCCTTGGCCTTTCCCAAGCATCTTGTTTGCAACAAGAAAATCGTTGCCAACAGCATACGGGGGATTCGCCATGACAAAAATGGCCACACTTGACGACAAAATCGCCATCGAAAAGGCGATGCCGTGGGACGATCGTCAACCCTCGGCGACATTATATCAATATGTCCAGCGCGCGGCCAAAAGGTATCCGGATCAGGGTGCGTTGTCGTTTCAGATAACCTCGGGCCCCAAAGACAAAGCGGAAACCCTCAGCTGGGCCGATCTGCTGGGTAAAACCACGCAGGCGGCAAACATGTTCCGGCGCATGGGGGTCGGCGAAAACGACGTTGTGGCCTATTTGCTGCCGAATGCCAACGAAACCGCGATCACCTTGCTGGGTGGTGCCGTTGCAGGCATCGTCAACCCGATCAACCCATTGCTTGAGGCCGAACAAATTGGCGCCATCCTGCGCGAAACCAACGCCAAAGTTCTGGTGACGTTGAAATCTTTCCCGAAAACGGATGTCGCCCAAAAAGCGGAAGAGGCGATTGGCCACGCCCCGAACGTCAAAACCGTTCTTGAGGTGGATTTGCTGCGGTATCTGACCCCGCCCAAAAGCTGGATCGTGCCGTTTATCCGCCCAAAACTGCCGATCAGCCATCACGCTAAGGTTCTGGACTTTAACAAAGAACTGGCCAAACACCGGGCAGATGCGCTTGATTTCCCGGATGCGACCACAGACCGGATCGCCGCCTATTTTCACACGGGCGGCACCACCGGAATGCCAAAAGTGGCGCAGCACCGTTATTCCGGCATGATCTATCAGGGCTGGTGTGCCGAAGAATTGCTGTTGACCCATGACGACGTGGTAATCTGTCCTTTGCCGTTGTTCCATGTGTTTGCGGCCTACCCAATCTTAATGGCTGCTATCGGCGCTGGGGCGCATGTGGTGATGCCGACGCCTGCGGGTTATCGCGGTGACGGGGTGTTTCAGAACTTCTGGAAACTGATTGAACGCTGGGGCGGCTCTTATATGGTGACCGTTCCCACGGCAGCTGCGGCCCTGATGCAGGTTCCGGTCGACGCGGACGTGTCGACGCTAAAAACCGCATTTTGCGGCTCGGCACCTTTGCCGGTTGAACTGTTCAACAAGTTTGAAAAAGCCACCGGCGTGACCATTCTGGAAGGTTACGGCATGACCGAAGCGACCTGTGTCGTGTCGGTGAACCCTTATGACGGCGAAAAGAAGGTCGGCTCGGTCGGGATACCTTTTCCCTATTCCGAGGTAAAAATCCTCGATTGCGCCACAGATGGTTCGGTCATCAAAGAAATGGGCGTCGATGAAGTTGGCGAGATTTGCGTCTCTAACCCCGGTGTAATCCCCGGCGGCACATATACCGAGGACGAAAAGAATGTCGGCCTGTTTGCGCTGGATGATTATCTTAGAACGGGTGATCTGGGGCGGTTGGATGCAGATGGCTATCTTTGGATCACCGGGCGCGCCAAGGATCTGATCATTCGCGGTGGCCACAACATCGACCCCGCCACAATTGAAGAGGCATTGGCGGCACATCCTGACGTGGCCTTTGCTGGCGCGATCGGCCAGCCTGACGCCCATGCCGGCGAAGTGCCTGCCGTGTTTGTCGAACTGGTTGTGGGCGGCAAGGCTACCGTTGATGATCTGATGGATTTTGCGAAAGAACGGATCGGGGAAAAGGCCGCCATTCCAAAACATATGGAATTGATGGCCGAGTTGCCGAAAACCGCAGTTGGCAAGATTTTCAAACCCGATCTCAGGAAATCCGCAATCACCCGTGTGTTCAATAAGTCCTTGTCTAAGGCCGGGGTGGCAGCCGAGGTGGTATCGGTTGTTGAAGACAAGAAACGCGGCCTTGTTGCGCAAGTCAGCAAAACCGGCGACGCGGACGATGCCGCCGTGAATGCGGTTCTTGGCAGTTTCACCCGTCCTTGGGAATGGGTGAAGTGATCTGCCTTAGTGGTTGATAAATGCCGGAGGAGGACGACCAAGGAAGGCTTGATATTTGCGGTTTGCCAAACCTAGCCGCGAAACAGGAAATGTGTATGAGTGCCGGCGTTCGTGATGAATGTCCGGAATAAAAAGGAACTTTTGGCAACGCCGCGAGATCGGAGCGGAGAATAGCCTGAAGAAAGGAGCGATTAATGGTTTTTGGAAAACAACTGAACTTTGTGTTGGCGCTTGCCATCCTACTGGTTTCACCAGTTCTGCCCGGCCCAATGTCTGGAGCCGCCCATGCTGATCTTATTGACTCAGAGGTGCTTTATTCCCGAAAGGCATGGCAAGTCAGCGTCTTGGGATATGATGACGGCTTGATTGTCTGCCGTGCTGCCGTTGGCACCCAATACAAAAGTTTTTCAATCTGGGGGTACAGTGACGACCGGGTGAAAATCCAATTCTACGATTCCAGTTGGCAATTCAACAACGAGTCTGCCGATGTTAGTGCCCGCATAGACAGCCGCGGAAAATGGACGTTGAACGACGCATTGCTTGACCAGAATTCTGTTTGGCTGGACCTGCCGGACGAGGATGCCTCGTTGCGATTTGTCAAAGAAGTGATGCGTGGCAACACGCTTAATCTTTATGGATCAAACGGCGGGCTGATCGAGCGCTATTCGCTGGCCGGATCAAATGCGTCGATCCTGAAGCTGATTGAATGTGTGGATGCCCTGCAATCCGTGGATACTGACGGCAATCCGTTCAACTAATAAACTTGTCCGGGTTCTGGTTGGATCCGGACAAATGCCCCATTAATGTTTTATGCTTGAAATATTCATGCGGTTAGCGATGATGGGGTAGAACAGGAATCGCTGTGCGGATGCAATGCTGGCAATTGCCGGTAGGGAGGGCTGACGCGGGGCAAATTTTTCTTGCAAGGTGTGCATAATAGTGCAACTTTGTTGGGAGGATGCGAAAAATATGCCAAATAGTGCATAATTGGAAGGTTTGACAGGGAACCTCAAAAATCGGATCGTTAAAACATCCAACGGGAGAATAACCATGAAAAAACTAATAACAGCGGCGCTCGCCGCAACAATGCTAACCAGTCCGGCGCTTGCCGCCGAGGTTAAGGTAGGCTTTGTCACAACATTGACGACTGGCGCTGCCATTATCGGCAATGACATGAAAAACGCCGTCGATCTGGCTGTCGAACATATGGGCGGCAAAATGGGCGACCTTGATTTGAACGTGATTTACGGTGATGACGGCTTCAAGCCTGAAACCGGCAAACAGGTCACCGACAAGCTGGTCAAGCAGGACGACGTCGATTTCGTCGCGGGCTTTATCTGGAGCCACGTTTTGTTGGCGTCGCGGAAATCAGCACTTGATGCAGGCAAGTTCCTGATTTCGTCCAACGCAGGTCCATCTCCGGTTGCGGGCAAACTGTGCCACGAAAACTTTTTCTCGACCTCTTGGCAGAACGACCAAACGCCGATGGCAATGGGTGAAGTTCTAAACCAAAACGGCATCAAGTCGATCTATCTGATGGCGCCTAACTATGCCGCCGGTAAGAACATGATCGCCGGTGTTGAGCGGACGTTCAAAGGCGATATTCTGGGCAAAGACCTGACCAAATGGGGCGCTGACGCGCAGCTTGATTTCTCGGCTGAGTTGGCGAAAGCCAAAGCTTCGGGTGCCGAGGCGATTTGGGTGTTTTACCCCGGTGCCGCTGCTGGTGCGTTCATCAAGCAATACCATCAGGCTGGTCTGAAAGACGTGATGCCACTTTATACGTCTTTCACTGTTGATGGGCTGTCGCTGCCTAAATTGCAGAAAGCCAACTTTGAATCCGTTCTGGGTTCACGGATCACTCAGCAATGGGACCCGTCGCTGGACAACGCACAGAACAAGCGTTTCGTTGCGGATTTCAAAGCGAAACACGGCACATATCCGTCGTTCTACGCTGCGCAAGCTTACGACACGATGTTCTTGATCAAATCCGCAGTCGAAGCTGTTGGTGGCAATCTTGACGACATGGACGGTTTGCGGGCTGCGATGAAGTCGGCCAATTATGACTCGGTTCGGGGCAAGTACACATATGGTAACAACCATATGCCGATCCAGAATTTCTATCTGCGTGAAGTTGTTGCTGACGCAGACGGCAACTGGACAACCAAAGTCGTATCCACGGTCTATGAGAACCATCAGGACCCATACGCATCCGAATGCGCGATGCAGTAAGGCATAGCCTTAAGACAAGTGACCGGGGGTTCGCCTCCGGTCACGACACTTATTATCCGGATATCTAAAACGTGGATTACGCCCTTCTGTTCATCCAGACGCTGAACGGCCTTCAGCTTGGCTTGCTGCTGTTTCTGGTCGCATCTGGCCTGACGCTGGTATTCGGTATTCTGGACTTTGTTAATCTGGCGCATGGCTCGCTTTACATGCTAGGCGCGTTTATCTGTGCCTCGTTAACCTTCCTTTTAGGAAATTTCCTTGTGGCGGTGGTGGTTGCGCTGCCTTTGACCGGGGTGATTGGTTATCTGGTCGAGCGCTTCATCGCGCGCCCGCTTTATGCGCGCGATCATCTTGACCATGTTCTTGGCACCTTTGGTCTGATCCTGGTTCTTGACACGTTGACCCATCTTATCTGGGGTCCGGCAGGGATCGCAATTCCGTTGCCTGTTTGGCTGGACGGGCAGGTCAATCTTTTTGAAGGCGTTGTTGTTCCAATTTATCGACTGCTGATCATTGTTACAGGTTTGGCCACAGCCGCCGGTCTGTTCTGGTTGGTGAATTACACCCGTCTTGGCATGCTAATCCGGGCAGGGGCGTCGAACCGGACCATGGTTGCGGCTTTGGGTATCGACATCCAGACGCTTTTTGCACTGGTTTTCGCATTGGGGGCAATGTTGGCGGGATTGGCCGGAATGCTGATCGCGCCGATCAGCGAGGCGTCGATCGGGATGGGCAATAACATCATCATCACAGCCTTTGTGGTTATCATTGTCGGCGGCATCGGGTCGATGAAAGGTGCGTTCATTGCGGCCCTTGTTATTGGCCTGATTGATACTTTGGGGCGCTCGTATATCGACGACGCATTTAAGCTGTTCATGCCGTCAGATGCGGCTGAAACATCGGCCCCGGCTGTATCGGCAATGCTGATCTATATCATAATGGCGGTCATTCTGGCCGTGCGCCCACAGGGCCTGTTTCCGCCAAAGGTGCGCTGATGTTCTTGACCAAACGTTCAAGCCGGATAACGCTGGTGGTCATGGCGCTGCTGTTGGTGATGCCGGTGGTATTTTATAATACCGGAAACGAATTCTACCTCGACCTTGCGACACGGTTGGTCATCCTTGGCATTGCTGCTGTCAGCCTTAATCTGGTGCTGGGGTATGGTGGTTTGGTGTCTTTCGGCCATGCCGCTTACATTGGTATCGGGTCTTATGCCGTCGGTATTCCGGTATATCACGAGTTTTACGGTGGGTTTGAAAGCGTTGCCTCGACCAATGGGTTGTTCCAGATCGGCTTGGCGGTCGGCCTGTCGGCGCTATTCGCACTGATTACGGGTGCGATCAGCCTGCGCACCAAGGGCGTCTATTTCATTATGATCACGATGGCATTTGCCCAGATGGTTTATTACCTGTTTCTTTCGCTGGATGAATATGGCGGCGATGATGGGCTGGTGATCGAGATGCGCAGCCAACTGCCTTTGGTCGATCTTGATAACCCGATCGAGCTGTTCTTGCTGTGTTACGTTTCGTTGGCCATCTCGATGCTGATTGTTCGCACCATAATCCATTCACGGTTCGGCATGGTTCTGCAAGGCGCCAAGGGCAATAACGAACGTCTGATTACGCTCGGGTACAACACCTACCTTTATCGCCTGACGGCTTATGTGATTTCCGGCGCGATGTGCGGATTTGCCGGCGCGCTGATGGGCAATTTTTCCAGCTTCATTTCGCCTGAGATGATGGGTTGGAGCCGCTCTGGCGAGTTGATGTTCATGGTGATCCTGGGTGGGGCCGCCACAACAATGGGTCCGGTTTTTGGCTCTATCGCATTCATTCTGGTGGAGGAGGTTCTGTCCAGCCTGACGATATATTGGCACCTTCCGTTTGGTCTGATGCTGATCGGCGTGGTTCTGTTTGCCCGTGGTGGGTTGATGGGAATTTTACGAGGCAAAGGGGACTGAAATGACCGCTTTGCTGAAAATATCCAACCTGCGTAAAACCTTTGGCGGTGTGACCGCGACCGATGACGTCAATCTTGACGTTGAACAGGGTGAACTGCACGCGATCATCGGGCCGAACGGGGCGGGCAAGACGACCCTGATCTCGCAATTATCAGGCGGACAACGACCTGACAGCGGAAAGGTGTTGTTCAAAGGTGCCGATATCACCAACCGACCGGGATATGCCCGCGCCGGGCTGGGGATAACCCGGTCGTTTCAGATCACATCGCTGGTGATGGATATGTCCGTGCTGGACAATGTTGCGCTGGCGGTTCAGGCGCGCGATGGCCATTCCTTTAGGTTTCTGCGACCAGCCCGCGGCATTGCGCATCTGCGTGACACCGGGCGCGCGATGCTGGACAAGGTCGGGCTGTTGGATCGGGCGGATGAGCCAACGGCTGCCTTGTCGCATGGTGAACATCGCCAGATGGAAATCGCGATTGCCTTGGCCTCGGACGCGGAATTGATGCTGCTTGATGAACCGATGGCGGGGCTTGGCCCCGAAGAAAGCGCCACTATGGTCGAGTTTCTCAAAAGCCTGAAAGGCGAGCGCACAATATTGCTGATCGAACATGACATGGACGCCGTATTTGCCTTGGCCGACCGGATTTCTGTTTTGGTCTACGGGCGCATCATTGCCACGGGTTCACCACTGGAAATCCGGGGCAATATTGACGTCCAACATGCCTATCTGGGCGAGGAATAGGCCATGTTGAAAATTCAAAACCTGACGGCGCATTACGGAAATTCGCAAGCTCTGTTCGGTATGGATCTGGAATTTGGCGCGGGTCAGGTGGCGACGCTTCTGGGGCGCAACGGTATGGGTAAAACCACCACGATCAGTTCGATCATGGGGATTATGAAAGCCAGCGGTGGCTCGGTAACTTTTGATGATGTGGAACTGGTCGGCCTTGCGTCGTTCAAAATCGCAAATCTTGGCATTGGGCTTGTGCCTGAGGGTCGCCAGATATTCCCGAATTTATCTATGCGCGAAAACCTAGTGGCGACGGCCAGCAACCATCTGGGCGTTGGTGATCCCTGGACGGTCGAAAAGGTCTATGATCTGTTTCCGGAATTGGCGACGCGCAAGGGCTCTATGGGGAATTTGTTGTCTGGTGGTGAACAGCAAATGCTGGCGATCGGTCGCGCCCTGATGACCAACCCGAAATTGCTGATACTGGATGAAGCGACCGAGGGGCTGGCCCCGCTGGTCCGTCAGAAAATCTGGGCCGCGCTGACCCAAATCAAGAATGCCGACATGTCGATTTTGGTCGTCGATAAGAATTTGAAAGATTTGCTGAAGATTGCAGACGTCAATTTCATTATTGAACGGGGCAAAGTTGTCTGGAAGGGCGGTTCAGACGAGCTGCGTAAGGACCGTGATGCGCTGCATCGGTATCTCGGGGTTTAAGGGTTCACAAGGTTTTTGAGGGTCGCACCATGATTAGTCAGCAAAAAAACGACGAAATAACCTTGGTGGGGGCCGATCAGCCAGCGGGAAAAGTGTTGCGGCAATATTGGATGCCAGCGGCGCTAAGCGATGAATTGATGGGCGCCCGCCCGGTGGTGCCTGTGACGTTGCTGGGGGAAAAGCTGGTTCTGTTTCGCGATGATAGCGGCGCGTTGGGTCTGATCGCGCGGCACTGCCCGCATCGGGGTGCTGACATGTGTTTTGGCCGCCTTGAAGACAACGGTTTACGGTGTCCGTTTCATGGCTGGCATTTTGATGTAGCTGGCAATTGTGTTGAGCAACCGGCAGAGCCTGAGGGCTCTAAAATGCACGAAAAGGTAAAAACCGCAGCCTATCCCGTGGTTGAACGCAACGGTATCATCTGGGCCTTTATGGGGCAGGGCACACCGCCGGAATTCCCCGATCTTGATTGTTTTCGCGCGCCCGGCACCCATGTTTTCGCCTTCAAAGGACTGTGGGAATGCAACTGGTTGCAAGCGCTTGAGGTTGGGATTGATCCGGCGCATGCCTCGTTCCTGCATCGGTTCCTGCAAGACGAAGATCCGGCGCAAAGCTATGGCAAACAGTTCCGTGACAAGGCCGCGGGTTCAGACATTCCCGGCACGCAGGTACTGCGCGAATTTCCCCGGCCTGAAATTCTTGTCGATGACATGGATTATGGGCTGCGCCTGACCGCATTGCGGGATTTGCAAAACGGCCAGACCCATGTGCGTGTGACCAATCAGATTTTTCCCTGTGCGATCACCATCCCGATGTCGCGCGAGATGACGATCACCCAATGGCATGTGCCGATTGATGATACGACCTGTTATTGGTATTCGATGTTCACAAGTTTCAGCGGCCCCGTCGACAAAGTGAAAATGCGCGAACAACGGCTGGCTGAGCATCGCTTGCCGGATTACGCGCCGCTGAAAAACCGGGATAACAATTATGGTTATGACCCAAAAGAACAGCAAAACCTGACCTATACCGGCATGGGCCTCGACATCAACGTGCATGACCAGTGGGCGGTTGAATCGATGGGCGCCATTCAGGACCGGCGGGATGAACATTTGGGCAAAACAGACGTGGCGATCATTGCCTATCGCCGTCGGTTGCGCGCCGCGATTAAGGACATGGCGGCGGGCAAGCTGGCGGAATTGCCAATGCATGACGGCAATGTCACAGCCATTCAAGGGCCGCAATCGGTTGACACAGTTGCCCCAAGCGATGGCTGGCAAGACACTTGGCCGGGTGTTGAGGCCGCGCGCCGGTCGCAATGTCCCTGGGACGCCGGGATTTGACGCAAACCAACCCCATATCCGGACTGGCCAGCAAGTGCTGGACTGAAGAACAGCATTCCGCTGCGCACAAAATGCTGGCCCTGATCAGAGATCGGGGCATTGAAACTGTTCGCATGGTGTTTGCGGACCAGCATGGCGTGACACGCGGCAAAACGCTTGTCGCATCAGCGGTGCGATCCGCCTTTGAAAACGGCGTCGGGATGCCGTCTACTTTGTTGTTGAAAGATACCTCGCACCAAACGGTTTTTCCGGTTTGGGAGGACGATTCAGGCTTTGGTGTCGGCGTTCTGACCGGGGCTGCGGATTTTCTGATGGTGCCTGATCCAACCACGTTCAAAATTCTGCCATGGGCAGATGCAACCGGCTGGGTCCTGTGTGATATCCGTCAGCCAGATGGCACCGGGATTGATTTTTCAACCCGCCATATTTTGCAAAACGCGCTGGCGCAATTGGCCGCGCAAGGGATGGATTTTGTCACCGGGCTAGAGGTCGAATTTACAATTCTGAAGGTTGAGGATGCCAAGCTTAACCATGAAAACAGCGATTGGCAGGAAGACCCGCCAAAAACCTCATTATTGACGCATGGCTATCAGCACCTGACCGAGAACCGGTTTGATCAGCTTACCAATGTGCTGGACGAATTGCGCCGCAATGCCCAGGCGCTGGATATGCCTGTACGTTCGGTCGAGGCTGAATTTGGCCCTTCTCAGGTCGAATTTGTGTTTGACCCTCAGGTCGGGATAGCCTCGGCTGACATGATGATCCTGTTTCGCAATATGGTGAAACAGGTTTGTGCGCGGCGGGGATTGCACGCAACGTTCATGTCCCGCCCGGGGTTCAAGAACGCCATGGGCAGCGGTTGGCATTTGCATCAGTCGGTTGTCGAGCGGACCACTGGGGCCAATCTGTTTGAACCTGAAGTAAGTGCGGATCTAAGCGAAACCGGCGGCCATTGGATTGCGGGTTTGCTGGCAAACGCCATGGCAAGCTGTGTTCTGACGACACCGACGGTGAATGGTTACAAACGCTATCAACCCCATGCTTTGGCACCGGACCGCGTTCAATGGGGCCGGGACAATCGTGGCGCAATGTTGCGGGTGCTTTGCGCGCCCGGAAATGGCGCATCACGAATTGAAAACCGCGTGGGGGAACCCGCAGCCAACCCATATCTTTATCTGGCGTCGCAAATATTTTGTGGTCTTGATGGCATAAAACGCGGTTTGACCCCACCTGCGCCGGTTGAAAAACCGTATCAGGAAAAGGCTGAAATGCTGCCCAGCGATCTGGGTGAAGCCCTGAATGCTTTTGAAAACAATGCGTTGTACCGGGCCGCGTTTGGCGACGGGTTTGTGGACTATCTGGCCCATATCAAAAGGGCCGAATGGAAACGCTATCTGGGTGCTGTTTCGGAATGGGAGCAACGCGAATATTTCTCGGTATTCTAGGGGCGTGACCTTGGTGACCGATCAAAACGGGAGATGAACAATGAGCGCAGACAATCAGAACGCCGCGATTTATTTCGTTGAGCGCCACCGCGCCGGGCCTTTGGCAGACAAGGCCTCTTTCGTTGAGGGCACGGAAACCGCACGCAGTCTGACTTTTGGCGCGCTGGCGGAACAATCTGACCTTATGGCGGACCTTTACGCGCGTCACGGCATCCGGCGCGAAGATCGTGCGGCGATGCTGGTTCTGGATTGCGTTGAGTTTCCGGTGATCTTTTGGGGCAGCATCAAGGCCGGGATCATTCCGGTTCCGCTGAACACTCTTCTGGCGACCGAAGTTTATGACAGCATTCTGAAAGACAGCCGGGCGAGGGTTTTGTTTGTGTCGTCAGCGTTGTTGCCCGTCGTGCAACCCGTTCTTGCGGGCAATCCGTTTCTTGAACATGTGATCGTGGTTGGCGATGAAGCGGCTGAATACAAGTCTTTCGCAAGCGAATTGGCCCAAAGCGCGCCGCAGCCCTTGGTTCAGGCGTCAGCTGATGAAACGGCCTTTTGGCTCTATTCTTCAGGCTCAACCGGGGCGCCCAAAGGGGTTCGTCATGTGCATTCCAGCCTTCAGGCCACCGCTGATACTTACGGTGCGCAAGTGTTGGGGATCACGGCTGACGACACGATCCTGTCTGCCGCGAAACTGTTTTTCGCTTATGGCATGGGCAATGGCATGACGTTCCCGATGTCTGTCGGCGCAACCGCGATCCTGTATCCCGATCGCCCGACCCCGGACAGTATGTTCGACGTGATCGCCCGCACCACGCCAACAATCTTTTGTGGCGTACCAACGCTTTACGCTGCAATGGTTGCTGCGATGAACGGGCAAAAGCCAGACGGTGCTGACAATATCCGCCGCAGTATTTCCGCAGGCGAGGCCCTGCCGGAAGAGGTTGGTAAAGGCTGGCGGGCGGCTGTTGGCACCGACATCCTTGACGGTGTCGGGTCAACGGAAATGTTGCATATCTTTTTATCAAACGCGCCAGATGACGTGGAATACGGCACCTCAGGCGTTGCCGTGCCGGGATATGGCATTCGACTGGTCGATGAGGCGGGGGCCGAGGTTGACGCTGGCGGAATTGGTGAATTGCTGGTCAATGGTCCGTCGGCAGCCGGTGATTACTGGAACCAGCGCGCCAAGAGTCGCACTACCTTTGAAGGCGAGTGGACCCGAACCGGTGACAAATACGAAAAACGCGCCGACGGGCGGCTGATTTATTGTGGTCGTACGGACGACATGTTCAAGGTCTCAGGCATCTGGGTGTCTCCGTTTGAGGTGGAACAGGCCCTGATCTCGCACCCGTCGGTTCTGGAGGCCGCAGTGGTTGCCAAGCGCGATGAAGACGGGTTGGAAAAGCCAAAGGCCTTTGTGGTGCTGAAAGATGGTCAGGCGGCCGATGGTTTGGCCGAGGCACTTAAGGAATTGGTAAAAGACAAAATCGGCAAGTGGAAATACCCGCGTTGGGTCGATGTGGTTGACGATCTGCCAAAAACCGCAACCGGCAAGATCCAGCGGTTCAAATTGCGGGACTAGACGCATGTGGCGAACCGATGCTCCCCTGCGCCTGACCATAGACGGCGTTGCACTGGAGGGCCACTGTTGGGGGCCGTCACCTCAGCGGGCCATGACGCTGGTGTTGCTGCACGAAGGGTTGGGATCGGTCAGCTTGTGGCGGGATTTTCCGGCGGAACTAAGCAAAGCAACCGGATGCGGTGTGTTCGCTTTTTCTCGTCAGGGTTACGGCCAGTCCGATCCGGCGCGCTTGCCACGGCCGATTGACTATATGACGCGCGAGGCGATTGATGTTTTGCCGTCGGTTCTGGATCAGGTGGGTGCGCGCCAAACAGTTTTGATCGGCCACAGCGATGGTGCGTCTATCGCTGCGATTTATTCGGGGCTGGTGGATGATCCGAGGTTGAAAGGCCTGTGCCTGATGGCGCCGCATTTCTTTACGGAATCCGGCGGTTTGGCGTCAATTGCAGCGGCAAAGACGGCTTTTGAAACTACGGATTTAAAAGCCAAGATGGCGCGCCATCACGCGGACCCGGAAAACACTTTTCGCGGCTGGAATGATGCCTGGCTCAACCCGGCATTCGCGGCGTGGAATATTGAAGCCGTGATCGCGCCGATCACTGTGCCGGTCCTTGCTATTCAGGGTTTGGACGACCAATATGGAACCGGCGCGCAACTGGATGTCCTTGGGGCAGGGCTATCGGTGTCATTCAGTCGCGTCGAACTGGCGGATTGCAAACATTCTCCGCAGTTTGAACAGCCAGAACAGACATTGGCCGCAATATCCGGATTTGCGCCAATTCGGGATCAGGGGCGCGATGTCCTCAATAAAAGTGCAATATAATGCATTTAAATTGCAAAAATCCTGCTCAACACCGTTGACTGTGTATTATATTGCACGTTATAGAGGCGGAAACCAAGATTAGGGGAACTCCATGGCCAAAGTGATCGACTTTCAGACCGACCCGACAAAGTACCATCACTGGAGGGTGGATATTGACGGCAACGTGGCCAGTCTTTTCATGGATGTTGATGAAAAGGGCGGGTTGTTTGATGGTTATGAGCTGAAACTCAATTCCTATGATCTGGGGGTCGATATCGAATTGGCCGATGTGGTTCAGCGGATGCGATTTGAGCATCCCGAGGTCGGCGCGGTGGTGATGCGATCCGGCAAGGACAACGTGTTTTGCGCCGGTGCCAATATTCGCATGCTGGGCGGGGCCGAACATACGCACAAAGTCAATTTCTGCAAATTCACTAACGAGACCCGAAACACGTTCGAGGTCGCAGGCGCAGATTCACAGCAAACCTATATCTGTGCGGTCAAAGGATCATGCGCCGGGGGCGGTTATGAACTGGCGCTGGCATGTGATTATATCATGCTGGCCGATGATGGCACGTCCAGTGTGGCGCTGCCTGAGGTGCCCTTGCTGGCGGTTCTTCCGGGCACAGGCGGTTTGACCCGGGTCACGGACAAGCGCAAAGTTCGGCGCGATCGGGCGGATGTGTTTTGCTCGATCGAAGAAGGGGTTCGTGGCAAGCGGGCGGTGGATTGGAACTTGGTGGACGAAGTCGTCCCCAACTCAAAATTCAACGACACAGTTGCGGAACGTGCCGCTGGTTTTGCCGCGCGCAATGACCAGAACAAAACCGCTGTTGGCATTCAGCTAACTCCGTTGCAAAGGGCGTTTTCTGAAGATGGATCAGTGACCTATTCAACGGTCGAGGTCGATCTTGATCGCACAGCGGGCATTGTTACGATCACCATAAACGGCCCTGAAAATGACGCCCCGGCAACAGTTGGGGCCCTACACGACGAAGGTGCCGAAACTTGGATGCTGCGCGCCGCGCGTGAATTGGATGACGCTATCTTGCACCTGCGGTTCAACGAGCTTGAAACCGGCGTGGTGATTTTCAAGACTGCTGGGGATGCGGAAAAGCTGCGGGCGCATGAGGCCTTGTTGCTTGATAATCCCGACAATTGGCTGGCCCGCGAAACCCTGCTTTATTGGAAACGTGTGCTGAAACGGGTCGATTTGACCTCGCGGTCCTTGGTGGCGCTGGTTGAACCCGGCTCGTGTTTTGCCGGGACCCTTGCGGAATTGTTGTTTGCGGTCGACCGGTCGTACATGGCCGAAGGCGAATTTGAAGGTGACAATCGCCCGATAGCGGCCATTACCCTGACGGCGGCGAATTTCGGACCACACCCGATGGGCAACGATTTGACCCGGCTTGAAACCCGGTTTCTGGGAACCCCCGAGGCCGTAGAAAGCGCAAAGGTCAGCATCGGGCAGCCCTTAGAGGCGGATGAAGCGGATGAATTGGGCCTGATCACCTACGCTTTTGACGATATCGATTGGGAAGACGAAATTCGCGTATTTCTGGAGGAACGCACCAGCTTTTCCCCTGATGCAATGACCGGAATGGAGGCCAATCTGCGGTTTGCCGGCCCCGAAACAATGGAAACCCGGATTTTTGGCCGTCTGACCGCATGGCAGAACTGGATATTTCAACGACCCAACGCTGTGGGTGAAAATGGCGCATTACAACGCTATGGCACCGGACGGCGCGGTGAATATGACAAGCGTCGCGTGTGATCGCGGCCAAAGTGAACAAAACTTAACAGGAGACGAAAATGCTTGATCTCATCAATGTCAGCTATGACACGCAAATCCCCAATAATGTGGGCCTTTCAAGCGACCGTCGCGTCCTGAAAGCGCTGGAAAAATGGCACCCCGGGTATATCAACTGGTGGAAAGGCTCCGGCCCTGATGGGTTTCTGGAAGACCTTGTTTATTTGCGCACAGCGGTCAGCGTCGATCCCAAAGGTTGGGCAAAATTTGATTACGTCAAAATGCCGGAATATCGTTGGGGCGTTTTGTTGGCACCGCAAGTCGAAGGCCGGGTCATCCCGTGCGGTGAACATTTCGGCGAACCGGCTTGGCAGGAAGTGCCGGGCGAATACCGGTCCATGCTGCGCCGCATGGTGGTCATTCAGGGCGACACGGAACCCGCATCAGTTGAACAACAGCGGTTTCTTGGCGTGACCGCACCGTCACTTTACGATCTGCGCAATCTGTTTCAGGTGAATGTCGAAGAAGGCCGTCACCTATGGGCCATGGTCTATATCTTGCAGAAATATTTCGGCAAAGATGGACGCGAAGAGGCGGATGATTTGCTGCTGCGCCAGTCAGGTTCAGACGAAAAACCCCGGATGCTGGGCGCGTTTAATGAGGAAACGCCGGATTGGTTGTCTTTCTTCATGTTCACCTATTTCACCGACCGCGACGGTAAAATGCAGCTAGAGGCCTTGGCGCAATCGGGCTTTGATCCTTTGTCGCGCACCTGTCGTTTTATGCTGACCGAAGAGGCGCATCACATGTTTGTCGGTGAAACCGGCGTGGGTCGCACGATCCAGCGGACTTGTGAGGCGATGAACGAGGCCGGGATTACTGATCCGTTCGACAAGGATAAGATCCGCGCCCTTGGCGTGATTGACCTGCCGACCATTCAGAAAAAGCTGAACCTGCATTACACCTTATCGCTTGATCTTTTCGGGGCCGAAGTGTCGACCAATGCGGCCAACGCTTTTAACGCTGGCATCAAAGGACGCTATCAGGAAACCAAGCTGGACGACGATCATCAGTTGCAAAACGCGACCTATGCGGTTTCAGAATTCACCGACGGCAAGATCCTGACACGCGATGTGCCAGCGCTGACTGCGATCAACATGCGCTTGCGCGATGACTATTCCAAGGATGCCGTTGGCGGCGTCAAGCGTTGGAACGCGATCATCAGAAAGCATAACATCGAATTTGATCTGGCGCTGCCTCATAGCGGTTTCCATCGCCAGATCGGTGCTTTCAACGGCGCGCCGGTAACCCCCGAAGGCGATGTCATTTCGACCGATGAATGGAAGGCGCGTCGTGATGAATGGCTGCCGTCAAAAGCAGACGGTGATTTCATTCAATCCTTGATGAAACCCGTGTCTGAGCCCGGCAAATATGCAAGCTGGATCGCGGCGCCACGGGTTGGGATTGATAATAAACCCGGTGATTTTGAATACGTTCAGCTTCACATGGCGTGACAATTGGGTAAAACGGAAGGGGCACAGCAATTGTGCCTCTTTTTGTCTGATCGAAAGGCCCCCGGCCCATGCAAGAGCCCCTGAAACAGCATCTGATTGACCCTGAGATATGTATCCGTTGTCACGCCTGTGTCGAGGCTTGCCCGGTCGAGGCGATCAGCTTTAACGACGATAACGTGGTGGTGGATGCGAAAATCTGCAATCAGGGGCTAAGTTGCATGGGGCCTTGCCCAACCGGCGCGATCGACAGTTGGCGGGTGGTGACGCAACCCTATTCTCTTGAGGAACAGCTGGGCTGGTTTGAACTGCCGGAACAGGCCGAGATTGCAGTCTCGACCGAAGGATCGGATGCCGACACCGATGGCGTTGACGATGTTATCGCGGCACTGCTGAACGAGGCGCATCAGGGCGCGGGCGGGCAGGCAAAGGCCCCTGCCTCGGCTTCCAAGCCCGAGGTTAACCTTTACAGCACAAAGAACCCCATAAAGGCCACAATCCAAGGCAATTTCCGACTGACGGCGGAAGATGCTGACAGCGATGTCCGGCATATCATTGTCAATCTTGGCACCGGGAAATTTCCGGTTTTAGAGGGCCAGACCGTCGGTATCATCCCGCCCGGACATGATGCGAACGGGCGGCCACATCAACCCCGGCTGTATTCTGTTTCCAGCCCACGCGACGGCGAGCGGCCAAGCACCAACAACCTGTCGCTGACGGTGAAACGTGAAGAACTGGGCGTTTGTTCCAACTATATCTGCGACCTTGCGCGTGGTGACGAGGTCACCTTGACGGGGCCGTTCGGGTCAACCTTTTTGATCCCACAGGATCCGCAGGCAAAGCTGATTATGGTCTGTACCGGTACTGGCTCGGCACCGTTTCGCGCCTTTACCATGCACCGCCAACGGGTGATGCCTGACGTTAACGGCACCATGAAATTGTTTTTCGGTGCGCGGACGCCGGAATCGTTGCCGTATTTCGGGCCGCTCGGCAAAGTTCCGCAGGAATTTCTGGAAAAACACTTTGCTTTCAGTCGCATCAAAGACCAGCCGAAAACCTATGTGCAAAACCGATTGCTTCAGGATGCTGCCGCGATCGCGCCAATGCTGTCAGACCCCAACACATATATTTATGTCTGTGGACTAAAAGCCATGGAAACCGGCGTTGAATCCGCTTTTCAGGATATTGCCAGTGAAATCGGGTTGAATTGGCTGGACATTCGAGACGTGATGCGCGACGGCGGGCGGTATCATGTTGAAACCTACTAAACCCGCATTCATCCACAAAATCCGCGTCGCCTGGGCCGATTGCGACCCGGCTTTTATCGCGTATACCGGACGCTTTTCTTATTGGGGGTTGGAGTCGATTGACGCGTGGTGGGAACACCATACCGGCCTTAATTGGTACGCGCTGAATGTTGACCGGGGCATCGGGACGCCATTTGTGCATCTGAGCCTTGATTTCCGCTCGCCGGTGACACCGCGCCACCTTTTGGAATGTCAGGTGAACCTGACGCGGCTTGGCAATTCGTCGATCCATCATAGGGTCGAAGGGCGGCAGGACGGGGTTTTGTGCTTTGAGGGTGAATTTGTTTCCGTGTTTGTTGAGGCCAAAACCCTGAAGTCGCGCAACCCACCGGCGGACTTACGAGAGATTTTCGATCAACTCTGAGGGTAAGGCACTATTGTGCCAAAGTGCGATGTGCATTATAATTCCAGCACCTCTGATACGGCGTTGGCAATGAGCGAAATCGTAACATTTGACGGGCAAGTGACCCAGCTTGATGAACCGGACCGGATTTCCGCGGCTGGGATCGAGCGATTCTTGATGTTGGTTGGGGATCGGGTGCGCTCGGCCCGGGCGCGCAAGGGTGTTTCCCGGCGGGTTTTATCGGAAATTTCCGGCGTTTCACCGCGTTATCTGGCGCAGCTTGAAAGCGGTAAGGGCAATATTTCAATCGCGCTTTTGCTCAAGATTGCCAGCGCGCTTGATTTCAACATCGAATGGCTGGTGGCCGAGGATGATCCTTGGGAATCCGAAACGGCCATGGCGCGCTATCTGTTTGACAACGCAAATGCGGAACAAAGACAGCAGGTTCTGAACATCCTTGAGACTGAAAAGCCGGGTACATCGCGCGCCAATCGCATCGCGTTAATCGGTTTGCGCGGGGCGGGTAAATCGACGCTTGGACGTTTGGCTGCGGCGGAACTGGGCTTGCCATTTCTGGAACTGAACGAAGAAATCGAGGCCGCAAGTGGCATGCCGGTGAACGAGGTGTTTTCGCTATATGGTCAGGACGGGTATCGCCGGCTTGAACGGCAAGCACTGGAACGGATTGTGGCGACCCACGAAGACCTAATTCTGGCGGTCGCTGGTGGAATTGTGTCAGAGCCTGAGACCTATAACTACTTTTTGCGCCACTATTCCACGATCTGGCTAAAAGCCCACCCGGAAGAGCACATGGCCCGCGTTCAGGGGCAGGGGGACGAGCGCCCAATGACCGGCAATCCTGACGCCATGGCCGATTTACGCCATATCCTGAGCAGTCGCGAGGTTTTGTATTCCAAGGCCGAGGCTGCGGTGGATACATCCGGTACATCAAAAGGTGAAAGTCTGGCGCGGTTGTTATCTGTCATTCAGTCCGGGTTTCTGAACCCCGAGGCGTGACTCCCTTTTCCGTGATACAAAAAATCGGCTGCCCTTTTGACCCAGCGCATTTCTAGTATGTTCAAATCTTGCTAAAATTTCACCGTTGTTTGGGAACTTTACATAAAGCCCACGCGCTGTGTGCGGGCATCCGTTCCTTAATGGGGAGTAAGCCATGTCCATATTTAAATTGTTAATCGCCAGTGCGGTGACGGCAGTTACCATGCTGTTGTCTGCGTCGTCTGTCTTGGCCGTCGATGCTGCGGCCACCGTCCAACTCAATGTCCGAAGCGGTCCGTCAACCAGCTATGGCGTCGTTGACAGTTTAGACGCCGGCGAGGTTGTGCAGGTTGGTGAATGCTCGGCCAACGGTTGGTGCTACATTTATCATAGCGGTCCAAACGGTTGGGTCAGTTCGAACTTTTTAAGCACGACACCGGGTGGTTCAACCGACCCTGATTGCAGCCTTAGCCTGACCTTCAATTCAAGTGGTCCGCCGTCTTTGGTTCTGACATGTGGGTCTGGTTCAGTCGCGGTGCCTGCCCCAATCCCAACGCCGGTGGGAAACAAAGTTTGTTTCTACACCCACAACAACTATTCCGGGGCTGAGTTCTGCCGTGGAGTTGGCAAGACCAACGTGCTGAACGCAACGTTCAACAACCGGATTTCGTCAATCAAGCTGTATGGCGCGGCCAAAGCCAAGATCTGCAAAAATGTCAACGTGACCGGCGCATGCCGTCTGGTAGCTGTCGACATTCCAGCACTGGGTGGGGCCTTTAATGACCACACGTCGTCTTTAGCGGTGTTCACAGGTGCCGCACCAGCACCCGCACCGGCAGTTCCGGTGACATTCTCAACTGGTCTGATCAAGTTGAAGCAGACCTTTTCGGCCAATCTTGACAATGGCAACATTGGTGGACCGGGTGCGGATATCTGGTACGAGGCCGTTACTGCGGCAAACAAGTTCATCACACCACGTAATGGTGCGAAACTTGCCTTAGGGAACGGCTCGAACAGGGGTTATGCAGGTTGTCGGGCCGCCAGTTTCTCGGGTGCTCGTATTTCGATTTGGGCAATACCTGTCGGTACTTATGTTTGTGCTAAAACCGCACAGGGCAGGATCTCGCAATTCCGTCTGAACGGCTATATCGGCACAACAATGCGGCTGGGTTACACGACCTGGGCAAATTGACGATCCTCTGAAAAGGATCATGTGAACGATCAGTTGGGCGCGTTCTGGGTGTGATTAACCCGAGCGCGCCCTGCGCTTTTTGGGGTGTTTGATTGTTTTTGCGAGCGCACTTTCAGGAAAGGTCGCGCCTGAAAACATTGTGACGTTTGAGGGCAACGCAGTTTATTCCAGACATCCTGAAGGCCCATGTTCCTGGAGGCATGAAGTTGTGGGCATGATGAGCAATTTTCAAGCAGCGGTTTTGGCTGATGACAAGGATGCAGCCGGGATTATCGTCGATTCTTAGGGCCATTCCGGCATGTTCCAATCCGCTCGCTCGGTCATCGCCAGCACTGTGGTTTTTCTAACCACACATCAGCGAGTTAGACCCCTGAAGACGTCAAATATCCGATGTTCAGACGCATGGTATCATTCATGTTTTTAACGATTGACCCAAATCATACCCAGCAAGAACGCGGATTGATAAAATAGAGCTAGGGCGTGTTTCGGGCCGAGCGGCAAAAATGCTTGCTGGTGGGGATTGCCGTTCAAGTCTCTGTAACAGGTCACTCTTCGGCGCAGGTTCAATCTGCGTGGCTTTAGTGCAGTTGAAATGGTTCCCGACTGCCGGAAACGGCAGCCACGCGGGAATAATAAGGCGGTTTGGTGTGTAATGATTGAAGTGAGGAAAGTGACATGAAGACTGGGATTTCTTTTGCAATTCAATGGAAACGATACATCTCGGTTTTCCTGATCTGCTTGGCGGCCAGTGTGATGCTGCTGAACTTTTCCCCGGCACAAGCTGCTGACGAGAAAGGCGGTGGCTATGTTCAGGCCGACCGGACCGGCGAGGTCCAGTTGGGTTGGGTTCGCAATAGGTTTCCAGAGGTCCATGATGATGATGCGTTGGCCGTAGAAATCAATCACATGAAAATCATGACTGCCAAAGAGAAACTGTTGGCGCGGCGGGAACGGATTGCACATGATTATGTCTATGCAGAATCTCCGATCGGATACAGCGACCTGCGGTTGTTGCGGCGCATGAAGGCCGATGGGCTGACCCTTGTAGAAACATTTCAGGATACCGACGGAACAGCCGCCATGGTGGTTCGGGATGACAAAACCGGGAAATACACGATCGCGTTTCGCGGAACGGATGACAAGATAAAGGAAAACCTGGGAAACGTTTACGAGACGGCGGTTGATAGGCCAGTTGGATTTAGTCAGTACAACGACCACAGCGCTGTTTGGGACAGATGGGCGCGAAAATATGGGGCCGACGGCGGTTTGACCGTAGCCGGTCACAGTCGCGGCGGTGGTTTGGCCGCCCTTTTTACTGCCTCTCATGCGGACAAGGTCGAAGAATTGACCATGTTCCAGTCACCGGGGCAAACACTGGAAGACCACAAGCGGTTTCGTGGCATGGTTAAAAAATGGCCGAAAACAACATTGGTGGTCGCGGCCTCTGATCTCGTGCAACTGGCGGGCCAACGGCATATTGGCAATCCACATGTCATCGTCGCATTGGCCAAGGATATGGGGTTCAATTCAAAGTCATTGCTGGGGCACACGAGTTTTGTGCTGCAAAACCCTTGGATCGCTGACTGGAAGGGCGCGCATTATCGCAACGCGGATGACGGCCTTTTGCTTGGCGAAATGGACTATAATCCATACGCCGCAGCACGGGTCTGGGCGTCACCTAACTCGGCTAAGGCACAGACTGAAATGGATGCGTGGTTGGATTGGGCACAATTCACACCAAGGCTGGGTCCGAAAATCTTCCTCACCCGTCTGGTCGGAAATACGGCGGGCCTTCTGATCCACGGGAAAGCTGGCTTTGATTACCTCAGCGAGGTTGTACACAAGCAAAACAGCGTCAGTTTGGCAGCACTGACCGCCGAGAATGAGTTGGCCAGTCTCGAACTATTCGATCACCTGTTGCCCACCGAATTTCACAGCGTCGAAGCAGAGTTCTTTCGCGTTTTTGAAGACATGATTGAACAGGATTTTCAGGAAATCGAAAATGGCACCCGGAAGAAATCCAAATTCCTTTTGGACGCCAGAACGCGGGAATTTATCCGGGACAATTCTGTTAGTGATTTGTTGCGAGCGCTAAAAGATGTTTATTCCGGCGACTTGGACAGTATGGATTCAACTATCGGCAAGGATAAGGCCGGTGCATACATGATCGCGTTGGTCCTGACGATGGTCCGAGAACCCGGATTTGATCCAGACAAACCTGCTCTGGATAGATCAAACAGGCAGACAGAAAAAGTATTCTACGCGCTGCGAATATCCGTTCTTCAGATCCATAATCAACTTCAAAAACAAGCGCTTATTGTTTTGGATTCAATGTTTGAGGCTGGGCATCAGGTTCTAGCGGCCAAAGTTGTCGAAGGGGTAAGTCGCATTCAAAACATGTTTGCAGACGTTGAAAACTATCTGGTCGATCTTGGCGAACGAGCACGCATCAATAAGCTGGCGCTGAACCCGCCAAGGCCCAAAGGAAGCGGCGCAGTTGCACAGAACCAAGCGATTGCAGTTGTCGCAAACGTTAAGAAAAGCCGACCCAATGCGGGTGTCAGTTGGCATCCGGTCAGCCGCGCCTATGAAGAGATTCACCAAGACCTGTTCGCCGGTGCGATTTCTCAACAAACATTTATAGAAAAGTTAAAAGCATGGGATGTCTTGTCAGAATTGTTCTGGCGTTCGCTTTATTCATGGACCACGCCGGGGGATAAGGAAACAAGGCGGAAGATCGCGGAGCAACGCGGCCTTTTTGATCGGGAAATCGCTAGTATCGATGCGTCGTTTGATACGCAGGCCCGCAGCAAATTGGCGAAACTGGGCCTGATGCACCAACGTTATGGCGATGCGGATATCCAATCGCTTTTGGCAGAGCTGCGCGCAAAGGCCGATCAGGCCGAAGCTGCCCTTGTATCTTTGGCAGGCACGACCCCCATTTGGTTCGACCCCAAAGGAAAACCGCTTGGGCGCGGAGAGGCATTTCTTGCCAGAACATCGCCCAGATCAGCCGCGCCAACGATGGCCTGGCTTTCCGAAATCGAACGGCAAAGCAATGTCACAGCCGGCAAAGCGTTAGAGCTAAGCGAGCAGATCGCCGACGTGATTGAACTTGCCCAGCCCAAAATGGCCCGCGAACAGGATTATGTCCTTAGTTTGCTAGAGCTTTACGCCCTTGAATGGGCGCGCCAGAGAGATATCGTAGCCTTCCAGAACATGCATGGAAGACAGACTTACCCAAAGGAACAAGCCATTCGCGAGCAGGCCTTTGCCAAATGGATCAATCCCCTGTCTGATGAAATGGGGCGGTTGCTTGCGCTTCAACAACGGCTCACCTCGCACAACCAAATCGCGGAAGAATATCATCGGGTATCGCAAGAACGCGCCACAGAAATCGCCTATTTTGGTGAAAGTTTTGAAGCGTTACAAAAAATGGAAAACGACCTGCTTAAGAAATATCAAGCGCTTGACCAAATCCTGCATCCGGGCGGCCGGTTTCCCCTAACCATGTTCCAGTTTTACACCAATCCCCGACCGGCCGACTACGCGGGTCCGATGCTGGAATTTAACACGCACAAACTGTGCAATCCGATGTTCGTTTGTGATGGTGGCTTGTCACTTGAAACGTATCTTGATCGTGTCAATGACCGGTTGCGCATCTGGCATCTTCCCCCCGGTGATACCAAGGAATTCGCGCCTGCCAGCGCAACAGCAATGGGGGAAATGTACGCCTATGTCGCTGATCACAAGGCTTTTTTGACGACTTTTCAGACAGCATTGGGCGATATGCAAAATATGGTTGAAAGGATCACGCCGCTTTATCAGGAATATCAGGCACTGGTCGTTTGGCGG
>JAJFIC010000049.1 GCA_021775315.1 Paracoccaceae bacterium | reverse complement strand
ACCAGCAGCCTGAGCGGCGGGTATTGAATAATAAGCAATCGACTGGTTCCCTGCGGTCAGGGTTTTCCGGGTTTTGCTGGTGTCCTGTCCGACGACAATGGGCATGGCGCTTCCTTTTTGGGGGTTTCATCTGCTACCGCATCCTTAAAGTGGTCGGCGGAAAGTGGCAAGTAAAATTGTATGCAGTTGTGTACAATTGACACCAAAAACACCCGCCCGCCACTGATCCAACGCCACCAGCCCTTCTTCTTTTTAAAAATATCCCCGCCGGAGGCATAATAGTTTTCAGCCCTACCTTTTCGCCCAACCACCCCCGGTGCGGGCTTTTCGCCGCGCGTTTTCTCAGCTAAACGAGAGGCATGAAATTTGAAGTCAGCAATCTGGGATGCCGTCGCGGCGATTTGCGCGTCTTATCAGGCGTTTCCTTTACGCTTACCGGCGGTTCTGCCCTTATTCTCAAAGGCCCAAACGGGTCAGGCAAAACCACCCTGCTGCGCTGCCTCGCAGGGCTTGCCCCGCCGACCGAGGGCAATATTACCGCGCCAAATGAACAAATCGTTTACGCAGGCCACGCCGACGGCATCAAATCGCAGATGACCGTTGCCGAAAACCTGCGCTTTTGGGCCGATGTATTTGGCCAAGACAGTATCGAACAAGCCTTGGATATGTTCGATATGCACCCGCTGGCCAACCGGGCGGCGCAACATTTGTCCGCCGGGCAAAAACGCCGCCTTGGCCTGTCGCGTCTGCTGGTCACCGGGCGGCGCATCTGGCTGCTGGATGAACCGACGGTGTCGCTGGACGCTGAAAGCGTGAAAACATTCGCCAAAATGATCGACCAGCACCTGATCGCGGGCGGCATTGCCGTCTTGGCAACCCATATCAACCTTGGCCTCAAAACCGCGACCGAGCTTGATATCTCGCAATTCAAAGCCCGCCCGCAGGATCACGGCAATCCGTTTTTAGACGAGGATCTGGCATGATTGCGCTGTTAAAACGTGATCTGGCACTGGCGCTGCGTTCCGGCGGCGGCTTTGGCCTGTCGCTGGCGTTCTTTTTGATCGTGGTGATGTTCGTGCCGTTCGGCATTGGCCCTGACAGCGGCACCTTGGCCAAAATCGCCCCCGGCATCCTGTGGATCGGCGCGCTATTGGCGTGCCTGTTATCGCTTGACCGGGTGTTTCAGCTTGATTTTGAAGACGGCTCGCTTGATTTACTGGCCACCGCCCCCCTGCCGCTGGAAGGCATCGTCGCGATGAAGGCGCTGGCCCACTGGCTGACCACCGGCCTGCCGCTGTCGCTGGCGGCACCGATACTAGGCTTCTTGCTGCATCTGCCCGCCGGGACCTATTTCTGGATGTTCCTCAGCCTCTTAATAGGCACGCCCGCCCTGTCCTTCCTTGGCACCTTTGGCGCGGCCATCACGGTTGGCTTGAAACGCGGCGGCCTGCTGTTGTCGCTTCTGGTTTTGCCGCTTTACATCCCGACCCTGATCTTTGGGGCACAAACCGTGGTTTTGCTGGCCGACGGGCTGTCAAACACCACCGCCTTTGCCATTCTTGCCGCCCTCAGCCTGTTCACCTTCGCCATTATCCCCTTTGCCGCCGCCTATGCGTTGCGGGTCAATTTAAGGTGATCACAAAGCAGTCCCCTGCGGCCCCTTGGCCCGTTGCCGCAATGCGCGGATCAGGTTAGGAATACGTCATGTCACGACCTAACTCTTTATGGGAATACGCAAATCCCACGCGCTTCATGCGCCTGACCGACAAGGTGCTGCCTTTGGCGGCTGTTGGCGCTGGTCTTTGCCTGTTGATCGGCTTGTTCTGGGGGTTTTTCCTGACGCCTGACGATTACAAACAAGGTTCGACCGTCAAGATTATCTTTTTGCATGTGCCCTCGGCCATGATGGCGATTAATATCTGGGTGATGATGCTGGTCACCTCGCTGGTCTGGCTGATCCGCCGCCACCATGTCAGCGCGCTGGCAGCACGTGCGGCGGCCCCGATTGGGCTGACCATGACCCTGATTGCGCTGTTTACCGGCGCCATCTGGGGCCAGCCGATGTGGGGCACCTATTGGGCGTGGGACCCGCGCCTGACCTCGTTCATGATCCTGTTTGTGTTCTACCTTGGCTATATCGCCCTTTGGGCCGCGATTGAAGATCCTGATACCGCCGGGGATCTGACCTCGATCCTGTGTCTGGTCGGGTCGGTCTTTGCCTTGCTGTCGCGCTATGCAGTTAATTTCTGGAACCAGGGATTGCATCAGGGCGCGTCCCTGTCTGTGGACAAGGAACAACATGTGGATAACGCTTTTTACCTGCCCTTGCTGGTGTCCATCGCAGGCTTCGTTCTGCTGTTCATCGCGCTCGTTTTACTGCGCACCCGTACCGAAATCCGCGCTCGTCGTATCTCGGCGCTGATCGCACGCGAAAGGCAGGGCTGATGCCTGATCTTGGTCAATATACCGATACCGTTCTGGCCGCCTATGTGATCGGCCTGTTGCTGCTGATTGCCCTCACGTCCATGTCGGTCTTTCGCGCCAACAAAATCAAAAAGCAACTTTCCGAGCTTGAGAAAGGCCGCAAACGGCATGGCTAGAGTACCCCTGTTGATGGTCGTGCCACCGGTCGCGTTCATCGGCCTTGCGATATTGTTCATGACCGGCCTTGGCCGCGACGACAGTTTGCCGTCAACCCTGACCAACCGGCCTGCGCCTTCGATTACCGTCACACAGCTTGGCAATCTGCCAATCTTTACCGACGCTGACATCACTGCGCCAAACGTCAAACTGGTGAATTTCTGGGCCAGTTGGTGCGCGCCTTGCCGGGTCGAACATCCTAACCTAGAAACCCTCAACGCGCTCGGCATCCCGATTTATGGTGTGAACTATAAAGACGAGGCTGAAAATGGCCTGAAGTTCCTTGACGACCTTGGCAACCCTTACGTCGCTGTGGGTCAGGATGCGGCGGGGCGTCAGGCGATTGACTGGGGCGTCTACGGCGTGCCGGAAACCTATGTCATTGACGCAAGCGGCAAAATTCTTTTGCGTTTTCCGGGGCCGATCACACAGCGCGTGCTGCGTGAAACAATTCTGCCTGCGATTGAAAAAGCACAGAATGCACCGCAGGCAGAATAAGGTTTAGGCGGCTTTAAGGGCCGCAATATCAAGCGACAGAACCTGCGCCACAGCCTCAGCCGCCTCAGCCCCTTTTTCCACGAAATGCGCGGCAAAAAAGTCCTGATGCGCCGCACTTGGCTGATACTGATGCGGCGTCAGTGACACCGAAAACATCGGCACATCGGTTTGAAGCTGCGCCTGCATCAAACCGTCAACCACCGCAGCCGCAACAAAATCATGCCGGTAAATCCCGCCATCAACCACCAGCGCCGCCGCCACGATGGCGTCAAACTGCCCGGACAACGCCAGCCGTTTGGCCAGCAGCGGCATTTCAAACGCCCCCGGCACGTCAAAGCTGGTGACCTGCCAATCCAGCCCTATTTTGCGTTGCGCCACGGTGAAACCGACAAGGGCCTGATCGACCACATCTTTGTGCCAATTGGCCTTGATAAACGCTATGTTTTGGGTCTTTGTCATGTCTTTGATCCTTTCCTTAACAGACAAGAACCCAGAGCGATCCGCCACAGCCAAGGCACCCGCCCGGTTGCGACTTTTCTCTACCATCCGGACTTTAACCGTCGGCTCCGGAATTTCACCGAAATCTGCTGACCCCCGGATTGTCCGAGGCGCTCGCGGGCTGTCACCGCCGGTGGGGAATTTCGCCCCGCCCTGAGAATACAGGCAGGCTAGTGCACAAATCCCGGCAGCGAAAGTGGCAAAACCCACCAACGCGGATATGCCGTTAACCGACTGTTAAGAAACGCCAAAGGTTAACGCGAGCCGAAAAACAGCACGTCAAATGTTTCGCATGCGAAACAAATTTCCTGTAAGCCGTTGATTCTGTGTCGCGCGAATTGCCCGGCCTAGGCGTTACCTATTAACACCCCAGCGGCGAAAACCAGTGCGCCGCCCAGAATGACCTGAAATCCGGCCCGCAACCACGGCGTTTCCATATACTTGTTCTGAATCCACGTGATCGCCCAAAGTTCAATCACTACCACAATCGCCGCGATGATCGTCGCCGTCCAGAAATCCGAAATCAGATAGGGCAACGCATGGCCCAGACCGCCAACTGTGGTCATGATCCCCGCCGCCAAACCGCGCTTGATCGGCGAGCCACGCCCGGAAATCACCCCATCATCCGACGCAACCTCGGTAAAGCCCATCGAAATCCCGGCGCCGATTGATGCCGACAACCCGATCAGAAATGTCTGCCACGTGTCACCCGTCGCAAAAGCCGCAGCAAAAACCGGCGCCAATGTCGAAACCGAGCCATCCATCAAGCCCGCCAAACCCGGCTGCACATAGGTCAGAATAAACTGCCGGTGTTCTTTGGCCGTCTCCATCTCCTGCACCGATTCCGGCACGTGACGCAGCCCTAAGCGATGCGCCAATGAGGCATGGTTCTGCTCGGCAAGGGCCAGATCGCCCAGCAATTTCTTGGTGTCCGCGTCCTGACATTTGGTCACCGCAACTTCATAGAAATTCTGCGCCTGCGCTTCCATTTCTTCGGCCATCTTGCGGGTCTTCTCAACACTCAAGGGGCGCACCAGCCAATCCGGCTTGCGCTGGAAATAACCTTGGATGTGGTCGCGCCGAACCAAAGGCACAGAATCGCCAAACCGGGTTTTGTGCAAATCCAGCAACCAATTGCGATGGGTGTTTTCCTCTTCCGCCATTTCAACGAAAACCTGGGCGGAATCCGGGAAATCCGCGCGCAACCCCTCGGCATAAGCCATGTAAATCCGCGCGTCGTCTTCCTCACTGGAGATCGCCAGCGCCAGAATTTCCTGCTCGCTTAATTCTGAAAACTGCCGCTTGCCCGAGGCGAAGAACCTGGAAAACATCTGCTGACCCCTTAGGATGATGACCTACCAAAGCCGCAATCTAAACCTGCTTGGCACCCGGTGCAATTGCCCTTGTGCCGCAGACGTCAATACGGCAAAAACCCGGTAGTCCAACGGTCCGACCCCGGGGGGGAACCCATGAGCCTGAGCCTGAGCCTGACAATTCAAACGCCCGATGACTGGCATCTGCATCTGCGCGATGGTGCCATGCTAAAGGCGGTATTGCCGGAAACCACCCGGCATTTCACGCGCGCCATCATCATGCCAAATCTGGTGCCACCCGTGGTGACCGCGGCGGATGCAACCGCCTATCGGGATCGCATTCTGGCCGCCCTGCCTGAAGGTGCTGATTTCACGCCCCTGATGACGCTTTATCTGACCGAAGACACCGACCCCAAAGACGTGGCCGCGGCCCATGCCTCGGGCCTTGTGCATGCGGTCAAGCTCTACCCCGCCGGGGCCACCACCAATTCCGCCCTTGGCGTGGCGGATTTCACCAAAGTGCGCGGCGTGCTTGAAACCATGGCCGAAATCGGCTTGCCACTGTGCGTGCACGGCGAGGTAACAGACCCCGCCATCGACATTTTCGACCGCGAGGCGGTGTTCATCGACCGTGTGCTTGACCCGATCCGCCGCACTACCCCCGGCCTGCGTGTGGTGATGGAACATATCACCACCAAAGACGGCGTTGAGTATGTGCGCGCGAACGATGCCGATTTGGCCGCAACAATCACCACCCATCACCTGATCATCAACCGCAATCACCTGCTGGTTGGCGGCATCAAACCGCATTATTACTGCCTGCCCATCGCCAAACGAGAACAGCACCGGCTTGCCCTGCGTGCCGCCGCCACATCCGGCGATGCGCGGTTCTTTCTTGGCACGGACAGCGCGCCACATGTGGACGCGCTCAAAGAACATGCCTGTGGTTGTGCCGGTTGCTTTACCGCCACCAACACCATGTCCTGCCTTGCCGAAGTGTTTGAACAGGAAAACGCGCTTGAGGCATTGGAAAAGTTCACCTCGCGCAATGGCCCCGGCTTTTATGGTTTGCCGGTCAACCAGACGACCCTGACCCTGACCAAATCCACCCCGGTCGATTACCCCAGCAAAATCGCCTGCACCGACGGCCCGGTCACCGTGTTTGATCCGGGATTTCCGCTCCACTGGCACGTCACCACCTGATCTTCTCTTTTTTAAAAAATATCCTCGCCGAAGGCATAATAGTCAAACGGCCCCGCACTAAGGACACCGCGTCATGATCCCATCCGCCTATCCGCCAAAAGCCGAAATCGCCCGCCTGACCGCCCGTATGCTGCTCGAAATCAAAGCGGTGCATTTCAACACAACGACGCCATTTATTCTGGCCTCGGGCTTGCCCTCACCGACCTATATCGACTGCCGTAAACTCATTTCATACCCGCGTATCCGCTCAACTTTGATGGATTTTCTGACCGTCACCATCATGCGCGACGCTGGGTTTGAGGCCTTTGACAACATCGCAGGCGGCGAGACCGCAGGCATCCCATTTGCCGCCCTCGTGGCCGAACGCATGGCCCTGCCGATGAGCTATGTGCGCAAAAAACCCAAAGGCTATGGGCGCAACGCAAGGATCGAGGGCGAAATGTCCGAAGGCGAGCGGGTTCTGCTGGTCGAGGATTTGACAACCGATGGCGGCTCAAAACTGTCTTTTGTCGATGCCATCCGCGAAACTGGTGCCACCTGCGGCCATACCGCCGTGATATTCTACTACGGTATTTTCCCCGAAACCGAAAAGACGTTGGGTGATCACGGCATCAGGTTGCATCATCTGTGCACATGGTGGGACGTGCTGGCCGAGGCCAAAGCAGGTTGTCATTTCGACGCTGAAACCATTGCCGGTGTCGAAAAATTCCTGAACGCACCCCGCGATTGGCAAGAGGCCAACAAACCAGCTTAACCCGCGCGAGCCACCGCGCATAGCGCGGCCCGGCCCAACTGAAACTGATCGCAGATCATGTTTCAGGCGGGAGGCCCCCCTTAGCCCTTGCCAACCCCCGGCAGGATGCACAGCATTTCATATAGCAGGTTTGCCGCCACCAAGGCCGTATTGCCGCTTGGATCATAAGGCGGCGACACCTCGACCAGATCACAGCCGACGATGTTCAGCCCCGCCAACCCCCGGATCAGCTCCATCGCTTGTGGCGTGGTCAGCCCGCCAATTTCCGGCGTGCCGGTGCCCGGCGCATAGGCCGGGTCCAGACTGTCGATGTCAAAGGTGATGTAAACCGGCCCGTCACCCATTGCCGCCTTTATCTTCGCGGCCAGTGGCGAAAGTGATTGCAGCCATAATTCTTCGGCCTGAACCACCTGAAACCCCCAACCGCGGGCCTCGTCAAAATCCTCGGCCGTATAGCCCGTGCCGCGCAGACCGATTTGCCAGACGCGGTTGGCGTCCAGCAGACCTTCCTCGTAAGCCCGGCGAAACGGGGTGCCGTGGGCGATCGCCTCGCCAAACATATGCGGATTGATATCGGCATGGGCATCGACATGGATCAGACCAACGGGACCATGCTTTTTGGCGATTGAGCGCAGGATCGGCAGGCTTAGCGTGTGATCGCCGCCCATGGTCATCGGGGTCACAGAATGCCCCAGCAGATCGTCAAAAAATGCCGTGATCCGGCGCACGCTGTCCTTAAGATCAAAGGTGTTGATCGCCACATCGCCGATATCAGCACATTGCAACGCCTCAAACGGTGCGGCGCGGGTCCACATATTATACGGGCGCAGCATCGCGCTTTCCGCCCTTATCGCCTTTGGCCCGAACCGTGTGCCGGGCCGCCATGACGTGCCAATGTCCATCGGCACCCCGACAAAGGCCACATCCAGCCCTTCTGCCGTCTGAGCCGCAGGCAGGCGCATAAATGTGCCCGGCCCGGCAAAACGCGGCATGTCATTGCCGCCAAGCGGTTGATTAAACCGGCTCATCCGCCCAACCCGTCACGCGCCTTTTTGGCGGTTGCCCAAAGGCATAACAGCTCCATCGCCACATGCGCCCCGGCAATGGCTGTCGCACCTGTGGTGTCAAAGGGTGGCGAAACCTCGACAACATCCATGCCGACCACATTGATACCCGCCAGCGCGCGCAAAATCGCCAAGGCCTGAGCCGAGCTTAGGCCGCCAGAAACAGGTGTACCGGTGCCGGGTGCAAATGCCGGATCAAGCGCGTCGATATCAAAGCTCAGGTAAACCGAATGATCGCCGACTATGGATTTGATCCGCGCCGCAACGTCGCTGGCTGTACTGGCGTGAGCCTCAGGTGCATCAATGATATGCACCCCCAGCGGGTCTTCGTTCACCGTGCGGATACCGACCTGAACCGACCGATCCGGCACCACCAGCCCTTGTTTCACCGCTTTGTAAAACATCGTGCCATGATCAATCCGGTCGTAATTGTCATCGGGCCAAGTATCAGAATGGGCGTCAAACTGGATCAGCGACAGCGGCCCGTGCACGGCTTCATGGGCGCGGATCACCGGATGGCTGATCGAATGATCGCCACCAAGGGTCAGCACCCCGGCACCTGCGGCCAGAATACCTGCGATATGACCCTCGATCTGGGCCGGAACCTGCGACACCAACCCGTAATCGAGCGCCAGATCGCCATAGTCTATCATGGCCAGATCGACCATCGGGTTCACGTCCCAGCCATAAGGCGGATCGTTCACCTGCAACACGGATGCCTCGCGAATGGCGCGCGGCCCTAACCTTGTGCCGGGGCGATTGGTGGTGGCGCTGTCAAACGGAATACCGGTGATCGCCAGATCAACCCCGGTCAGATCCTTTGAGTATCGACGCCTGAGGAAACTAAGCGCGCCGCCAAAAGCCGCCTCAAACGACAACCCTTTCAGACCCTCGCGCGTGAATGCGCCGTCCACCTCTTTGGCTGCGTCTTCCAATGCCATTTCATAGTCCTTTTCGTCGTGAATTATCGGGCTTGACCCGGGCAGAGTTTAACGCTCCATTTGCCAAGCGCCAGCCCTCAAATCTCAGGTCCAGATGAAACGTTTATACGAACCCGCCGCCTATGACACCAACCTGCCCGTCGGGTCGTGGTGGCAGACCACGCGACCGGAACCTGCGGCTTTTGCCCCGGCAAAACAAGACATCAGCACCGATATCGCCATCATCGGCGCGGGCTTTACCGGGCTGAATGCTGCCCTGCAACTGGCTGAGGAACATGGCCGCGAATGTGTCGTGCTTGAGGCCGCACAACCCGGTTGGGGCGCGTCAGGTCGCAATGGTGGGTTTGCCTGTTTGGGCGGCGCTGTCATGTCCACCAAGGCGCAAATACGGCATTTCGGGCTGGACGCCACGCGCGCCCATATGGCGCGTCAGGTTGAGGCGATTGATCGCGTTACCGACAACCTTGACCGTTATGGCATTGATGCAGATCGCCATTCCGACGGTGAACTGCAATTGGCGCATCGGCCCGGCATGTATCAATCCATGCTGGACGAGGCCGCGTTTTACCGCGAAACATTTGGTCTTGATTTTGAGGCCATGGCGAAATCTTCGCAGGCCGAACATGGCATCAACGGCCCGGAATTCCACGGCGGTGTGCGCACCAAGGCCGGTTTTGCGCTTAACCCGCTGAAATATTCTGAAGGTCTGGCGCAGGCGGCGCAAAAAGCTGGCGTGCGGATATTTGGCGACACGCCGGTGCAGCATATGCACAAGGAGGGCGCGGATTTTATCCTGTGCACGCCAAAGGCCACAATCCGCGCCAAAAAGCTGATCGTCGCCACCAACGGCTATTCCAGCGATGACATTCCAAAGACGCTGGGCGGGCGGTTTTTGCCTTTGCTATCCACCATCATGGTGACGCGCCCGATCAGTGCTGCCGAGCAGGCCGCGCAGGGTTGGAACAGCGATTTGATGAGCTTTGACAGCCGCCATTTGCTGCATTATTTTCGCCTGATGCCCGATGGTCGGTTCCTGTTTGGCCAAAGGGGGGCCGTCACTTCGACCCCGGATGCGACACTGGCGGCACAGCGCACAAACCGGCGCGATTTTGATCGGATGTTCCCGCATTGGCGTCATGTTGAGACCAGTCACAATTGGTCGGGCCTGTTATGCCTGACGCGTAACCGACACCAGTTTGTTGGTCCGCTTGAGGCGTTGCCGGGGGCGTTTGCGGCGCTTGGTTATCACGGCAACGGTGTGGCGATGGCGTCGCTTTGTGGCCGTCTGGTGGCGGATATGGCTGCCGGATTACGGCCTGATCTGCCACCGGTGATGACCACGCCGTTGCGCCGTTTTCCGCTGCCCGCTTTGCGGCGGTTGGTCATTCGGGCGGCTTATGTGAAATATCAGGTACAAGACAGGTTTTTGAGCTGAAACAAAGGATTACGACATGAAGTTACTACGTTGGGGCGCGACAGGCGTTGAAAAACCCGGCCTGTTGGACGCCAATGGTACGCTGCGGGACCTCAGACGGGTCGTGGCCGACATTAACGGCGATATGCTTGATGCGGCCAGCCTTGGTCGCCTCGCCGCCCTTGATGCAACCACCTTGCCGATTGTGGAGGGTGAACAGCGTCTTGGTGCCTGTGTTGCCGGGGTTGGCAAACTGATCGGCATTGGCCTTAACTATTCAGACCACGCGGCTGAGGCAGGTCTTGCCCCGCCGGGCGAGCCTATTGTTTTTCACAAGGCAACCTCGTCCATTTGCGGGCCTGATGACGATCTGGAATGCCCGCCCGGTGCCAAAACACTGGATTGGGAAGTGGAATTGGGCGTCGTCATCGGAAAACGCGCCAAATATGTTTCGAAAGATGCGGCGATGCTGCATGTGGCGGGATATTGCACGGTCAATGACGCCTCGGAACGCGACAGCCAGATGAAACATCTGGGCCAATGGACCAAAGGCAAAAGCCATGACAGTTTCGGCCCGTTGGGTCCGTGGTTGGTGACAACCGACGAGGTTCCCGATCCGCATAATTTGCGCCTTACCGCGTCTGTGGATGGTCAGGTGATGCAGGATGGTTCAACCGCGGCGATGATTTTCAATGTGCCAAGCCTGATCGCCTATCTGTCGCGTTTTATGACGCTTGAGCCGGGCGATGTGATTGCCACCGGCACGCCTGCCGGGGTTGGCATGGGGCAAAAACCCCAGCCGATTTATTTGCAGCCGGGGCAGGTTCTGAGCCTTGCGGTTGAAGGATTAGGCGAACAGCGTCATAGGGTTGTCGCACTTGGTTAGCGGCGTCAAACCTGCCCGAGTGCATGCGATAATTCCTGTGCGCTTGCCTGTGCGCCACCCTCTGACACAGGGCTGAGACAACAGAAACCTTGGATTCTAGGGCAAAATTGGGCAAACTCGCACTGTTTTCAGGGCGACCTGTCACCGCCGCCCTCGTGTACTCATGTTTCAGGGGTCTTGTTATGATCAGGTTTCTATCGCTATTTCTGGTTTCTTTCATGCTGTTGGTGATGCCTGTTCAGGCACAGGACGGCGGTAAAACGATCCTGGTTTTTGATGCTTCGGGTTCCATGTGGGGGCAGATCGACGGCAAAGCCAAGGTCACCATCGCGCAAGAGGTTATTGGTGAGCTGTTAAACAGCATCCCCGAGCATCAGGCGCTGGGACTGACCGCTTACGGTCATCGGCGCAAGGGTGATTGTAGCGACATCGAAACGCTTGTTGCCCCGGCCACCGGCACCCGCAACGAAATCGCACGGGCGGTCAACGCTATCAAACCCAAAGGAAAAACACCTCTGTCAGCGGCGGTTATAGCGGCGGCTGAGGTGCTGAAATACACCGAAAACAAGGCGACCGTTATTCTGGTGTCTGACGGCCGGGAAACCTGCGATTTTGACCCCTGCGAGGTGGGCCGCGCGCTGGAAGAGGCTGGCGTCGATTTCACCGCCCATGTGATCGGCTTTGACGTGGCGAAAAAGGCGGATCGGGCGCAATTGCAATGTCTGGCGGAAAACACTGGCGGCGTGTTTCGCACAGCATCTAACGCGGCTGAACTGACCGAGGCGCTGAAGGTCGTGGCCAAACCTGCCCCGGCCCAAGATGTGCAGGTCGGGTTTATGGCCATTGATGGCGCTGGTGGGCCGACGATATTCAGCGGCCTTGTCTGGACGTTGAGCCACGCCAAAACCGGTGATGTTTTTGTTGACATGGTCGATACCGACACCCTGTTGCTGAAACTAAAACCCGGCACCTACAAGGCCGAGGTGCTGCGCATCAAGGACGAGGCTTATGCGCAACTTGTGATCGCTGTAAACGCCAATGGCGGCGGCAGTTACACGCTGGTTCTGCCGGAATTCAAACCGCTGGCAACCCTTGTGATCCCCGATGTGCTGGTGGCGGGTTCAACTGTTCAGATCGGCTGGACCGGACCCGGTGAAAGCCGCGATTATCTGTCTGTGGCCAACGAGGGCGACCGGGGCAGTCAGACCCTGACCTATGGCTATACCGCTGACGGGCAGCCGACGTCTTTGATGATGCCACCCCTGCCGGGCGAATATGAATTGCGGTATATTCTAAATGAAAGCAGCAAGATATTGGCCAGCCAGAAAATTCAGGTTGTGCCGTTTGAGGTCACAGTCGCCCTGCCTGACACAGCGATTGCCGGGGAAACTTTGATGCTGGACTGGGTGGGACCGGATTACCATTTGGATTATCTGTCAACGGCCAATCCCGGCGATCGGGGTGGTCAGGCGATCACCTATAGCTACACCAAAGGCGGCGCGCCGATGGGCCTGACCATGCCAGCCGAGCCGGGTGATTACGAGGTGCGCTATGTTCTGAACCAAGGCAATACCGTGGTTTTCAGCCAGATGATCAAAGTCACCGATGTCGCCATCAGCCTTGACGCACCTGCAACCGCCATCGCCGGGCAAACGCTGATGGTCAACTGGCAGGGGCCGAATTATAATCTGGATTATCTGTCGGTGGCAGGGGTTGGCGCGCGTGACAGTCTGGCGATCAATTACAGCTATACCCGCGATGGATCACCTTTGGGTCTGCGCATGCCGACGGAGCCCGGAGATTACGAACTGCGCTACGTGCTTAATCAGGGCAACACTGTGATCGCCCGAAAACCCATCACCATTACCGAGGTTTCGGCCACTCTGAATGCCCCGGCAACTGCGCCGGCGGGCGCGACCATCTCGATTGATTGGCAGGGGCCGGATTATCATCTGGATTACCTGTCGGTGGCGGAAATCGGGTCACGCGGCAGCCAGTCGGTCAACTATGCCTATACGCGCGATGGCAACCAGTTGGGCCTGACCATGCCAGGTTCGCCGGGGTCGTATGAACTGCGCTATGTGCTTAATCAGGGCAACACCGTGCTGAGCCGCCAGATGATCGAGGTGACGCCGGTCACAGCAACGCTAGAGGCCCCTGATACCGCCGATGCCGGCAGCAACATTTCTGTGCGGTGGAGCGGGCCGGATTACCATCTGGATTACCTGTCCATCGCCGAGATTGGCGCGCGCGGCAGCGCAAATACCACCTATGTCTACACAAAAAACGGGTCGGACCTGTCGATGAAAGTGCCGGACACGCCGGGGCAATACGAGATCCGGTATGTTATGCGGCAGGGCAACACGGTGCTGGTGAAAAGGATCATTACCGTTAAGTAACAACGCTTTGCCCGCCGAAGCTTATTCAGCGGGCAAGTCTGTTTCGTGCCTGTCGGTGCTACAGGATACCCGGCAGGTTCAACCCCTGCTCGCGGGCGCAATCCTTGGCGATTTCATAACCTGCATCGGCGTGGCGCATAACGCCTGTGGCCGGATCATTCCACAACACGCGGCCCAAACGGCGCGCTGCGTCCTCGGTCCCGTCAGCCACAACCACCATCCCGGCATGCTGTGAATAGCCCATGCCAACGCCGCCGCCGTGATGCAAAGACACCCATGTGGCCCCGCTGGCGGTGTTCAAAAGCGCGTTCAACAGCGGCCAGTCACTGACCGCGTCCGAGCCATCTTTCATCGCCTCTGTTTCGCGGTTTGGCGACGCAACAGAGCCTGAATCAAGGTGGTCGCGCCCAATAACCACGGGGGCGGATAATTCACCGCTGGCGACCATTTCATTGAAGGCCAACCCGAGGCGATGCCGATCCCCCAGCCCGACCCAGCAGATGCGCGCTGGCAGGCCCTGAAAATCAATCCGTTCGCGCGCCATATCCAGCCAGTTGTGCAGATGCACATCGTTTGGCATCAGCTCTTTCACCTTGGCGTCGGTTTTGTAGATGTCTTCGGGATCGCCCGACAGGGCCACCCAGCGAAACGGGCCGACCCCACGGCAAAACAGCGGCCGGATATAGGCCGGTACAAACCCCGGAAAGGCAAAGGCATCTTCCAGCCCCTCATCCAGCGCCACCTGCCTGATATTGTTACCATAATCGAGCGTCGGCACCCCGGCATTCCAGAAATCCACCATCGCCGCCACATGGATTTTCATGCTGGCGCGGGCGGCCTTTTCAACCGCTTTAGGGTCACGTTCGCGCCCTTCGCGCCACTGGGCCATGGTCCAGCCTTGCGGCAGATAACCGTTGATCGGATCATGCGCCGAGGTCTGGTCAGTCACCATATCGGGCCGGATGCCACGGCGATACATTTCCGGGAAAATATCCGCCGCATTGCCAAGCAGGCCAACCGATTTCGCCTCGCCTGCTTTGGTCCAGCGGTCGATCATTTCCATCGCCTCGTCCAGCGTTTCGGCCTTTTCATCGACATAGCGTGTCCGCAGTCGAAAATCGATGCTGTCAGGATTGCATTCAACCGCCAGACAACAAGCGCCCGCCATCACGGCGGCCAGTGGCTGTGCGCCACCCATGCCGCCCAAACCGCCGGTCAAAATCCAGCGCCCGGTCAGATCGCCGCCGTAATGCTGACGGCCAGCTTCGGCAAAGGTTTCGAATGTGCCCTGAACGATGCCCTGCGTGCCGATGTAAATCCAGCTGCCCGCCGTCATCTGGCCGTACATCATCAACCCCTCGCGATCGAGCTTGTTGAAATGGTCCCAAGTTGCCCATGCGGGCACCAGATTGGAATTGGCGATTAACACGCGCGGCGCGTCTTTGTGGGTGCGAAACACGCCCACGGGTTTGCCGGATTGCACCAGCAGAGTTTCTTCTTCGCTGAGGGTCTTGAGCGTTGCTAAAATGCGGTCAAAATCCTGCCAGGTGCGCGCGGCGCGCCCGATGCCGCCATAGACCACCAATTCGGTCGGGTTTTCGGCAACTTCGGCGTCCAGATTGTTTTGCAACATGCGAAACGGGGCCTCGGTCGTCCAGCTTTGGCAATTCAGATCAGGCCCGGTGGGGGATTTCACTAAACGCGAGTTGTGGCGGGGGTTATGCGGCGTCTCAGACATTTGATTTCCTTACAGTTTCGGCAGTTCGGCAGGCAGCAGGCCACCTTGTTTCACCAGCTCTTTTGCCGCCTCGATATCAGGCGCGATCAGGCGATCTTCGGCCAAGGCCGTCGATACTTTGCGGATCTTTGTGATGTGGCCCGCCAGAATGGCGCTGGTCTTGAGCGGGGCGCGCAATTCAACGCCTTGCGCGGCGGTCAGGGCTTCGATGCCGATGATGCCCGCCAGATTTTCCGCCATCTCAAGCAAACGACGCGCACCGTGACAGGCCATGGAAACATGGTCTTCCTGATTGGCACTTGTCGGCGTGCTGTCGACCACACGCGGATTGGACAGGGCTTTGTTTTCGCTCATCAAAGCGGCCGACGTTACCTCGGCGATCATCAGCCCGGAATTCAGACCCGGATTGGGCGACAGGAAGGCAGGCAGGCCAAATGACAGTGCCGGATCGACCAGCAGGGAAATGCGCCGCTGGGCAATCGCGCCGATTTCAGCCGCCGCCATGGCCATCTGATCGGCGGCAAAACCCACGGGTTCGGCGTGAAAATTCCCGCCTGAAATGATGGCACCATCGGCCATCACCAGAGGGTTGTCAGTGACGGCATTCGCTTCGATCTCAAGCACATGCGCGGCTTGTCGGATCACATCCATCGCCGCCCCCAAAACCTGTGGTTGGCACCGGATGCAATAGGGATCCTGCACCCGTTCGTCATCATCCCGGTGGCTTTCGCGAATTTCGCTGCCGTCCTGTAGATGGCGCAGCGACCGGGCGGCGTCGATCTGGCCGATCTGACCGCGCAGCGCGTGAATTTCGGCGCGAAACGGCGCGGAGGAACCCATCGCCGCCTCGGTCGACAAGGCCCCTGTTACCAGCGAACTAAGCGCCAACCGCCAAATGCGAAACAGGCCCGCCATTGCCAGCGCGGTTGAAACCTGAGTGCCGTTGATAAGGGCGAGCCCCTCTTTCGCGCCAAGCACAATTGGTGTCAGACCGGCAGCGGCCAGCGCGTCGGCGCCGTTCTGCCGGTTGCCGTCAAAATCCACTTCGCCCGCGCCAATCATCGCCGCCGCCATATGGGCCAGCGGCGCCAGATCGCCGGAAGCGCCGACGGAACCCTGCCCCGGAATGACCGGGATAATGTCACGCGCCAGCATATCGCGCAGCAGTTCGATCAACTGCCAGCGCACGCCCGACGCACCCCGCGCCAGCGAGATCATCTTGAGCGCCATGATCAGCCGCACGACCGACTTGGGCAAAGGCGCACCAACGCCTGCCGCATGGCTGAGGATCAGATTGCGCTGCAATTGTTCGGTGTCGCCGGGCGGGATGCGGACCGAGGCAAGCTTGCCAAAGCCGGTGTTCACGCCATAAACCGGCGCGTCGCCCATCGCTGCGCGCGACACGATTTCATGCGCTTTATCAACGGCTTGTTTGCATTTTTCGTCAACGATGACCGGGCCACCACGATAAATCTGCTCAAGCTCAGCCAGTGAAACGCTTCCGGGTTGCAGCATCACATCACACCTTTTAAAATTCTGCGGTAAAGCGGGTTGAAACCGATGCGATAGGTCAGCTCGGCCGGATCGGCCACATCCCAAATTGCCAGATCGGCGCGTTTTCCGATGGCAAGACTGCCGGTATCATCGCCCTGCCCCAGTGCGGTTGCCGCCGCCTGTGTTACGCCAAAAAGCGCCTCTTGCGGGGTCAGGCGAAACAGGGTCGCGGCCATGTTCATTGTCAGCAATAACGAGGTCAGTGGCGACGATCCGGGGTTGGCGTCCGTGGCTATGGCGATAGGTACACCAGCGTCGCGCAAGGCCTGAACCGGTGGCATCTGGGTTTCGTGCAGCGTGTAAAACGCGCCGGGCAACAGAACCGCAACCGTACCCGCCGCCGCCAATGCGGCCACGCCGTCGCCGTCAAGATATTCTAGATGGTCCGCAGATATCGCCCCAAATCCAGCCGCCATTGCAGCCCCGCCGAGGTTGGACAATTGTTCGGCATGCAGCTTTATCGGCAGGCCAAGGTCTTGAGCGGCCTGAAACACCAAGGCCATTTGTGCGGGTGAAAAGGCGATGTTTTCGCAAAAGCCGTCAACCGCATCGACCAACCCTTGGCTGTGGGCCTGTCGCAGGCCGTCAATCGCGACCTCCTGAATGTATTGATCCGCCCGATCGCGGTATTCCGGCGGCAACGCATGGGCCGCCAGCCAACTGGTGACGATGCGCACGGGCCGCAATTGCGCCAGTTTGCGCGCGGCGCGCAGCATCTTGATTTCATCGGCGATGGACAGGCCATAACCCGACTTGACCTCGACCAGCGCCGCGCCTTCGGCGATCAGCGCATCAAGGCGGGGCAAGGCTTGCGTGACAAGCTGATCCTCGGTCGCTTCGCGGGTGGCTGTCATGGTGGAAACGATGCCGCCACCGGCGCGCGCCACCTCTTCATAGCTGGCCCCGTTGAGGCGCATTTCAAATTCCCGCGCCCGGTTGCCGCCATGCACCAGATGGGTGTGGCAATCAATCAGCGCGGGGGTCATCAACCGCCCGCCAAGGTCGTGTATTTCAGCGGACGCGGCTTGCGCGGGCATCTGATTTGACGGCCCTACCCATTTGATCCGACCGTTTTCCGCGACCAGCGCGCCCTGATCAACCATCCCGTAAGGGCTGCCTGCGACCATGGTTGCGATGCGACAATTTCTAAAGACTTGTGCCGTCATATTTTTTGACCCCTTGTAAAATGCAGGCTTATTAATATTATGTCTGCACATAATAAACTGTCAACGGATGTTTTGATGATGCAAATTCTCTGGGCTGAACAAGCACTTACTGACAAGGGCTGGGAAAACGCGGTGCGAATCGAGATCGGTGATGATGGGCGCATTGCCTCGGTCACGGCTGATAGTGCGCCGGAAGGTCAGCGTCTGGACGCGGCTTTGCCAGCGCCGGGAAACCTGCATTCGCATGCATTTCAGCGCGCAATGGCCGGGTTGACCGAAAGTCGCGGTGCTGACCCGAGTGACAGTTTCTGGACATGGCGGCGGCTGATGTATCGGTTTTTGGACCTGTTGACGCCTGACGATATTCAGGCGATTGCCGCCTTTGTGCAGATGGAGATGTTAGAGGCCGGGTTTGCCGCCGTGGCCGAGTTTCATTACCTGCACAACGCCCCCGGCGGTCAGCAATACGCCAATCCCGCCGAATTGTCCGACCGGATATTTGCCGCCCGACAGACCAGCGGCATTGGCCTGACCCACTTGCCGGTATTATACGCGCAAGGCGGTTGTGATGGTCGCGCGCTGGCCGGGGGGCAGTTGCGATTTAGCAATGATTTCAACAGCTACCAACGCCTATTTGAAGCAAATAAACGCGCCCTTAACGTGCTGCCAACCGACAGCAACCTTGGTGTCGCCCCCCATTCCCTGCGCGCGGTATCACGCGAAATGCTGGATCAGTTGCCTGATCTGGCGGGAACCGGGCCGATCCATATTCATATTGCCGAACAGCAAGCCGAAGTCGTTGACGTGATCGCCCATCTGGGCGCGCGGCCGGTTGAGTGGCTGTTGAATATTTTCCATGTCGATCCGCGCTGGTGCCTGATCCATGCGACCCAAATGACCCCGGCGGAAACCATCGGTCTGGCGCAAAGCGGCGCGGTTGCTGGTCTGTGTCCGATCACTGAAAGCAATCTGGGGGACGGCATTTTCGACGCTGTTCGCTATCTTGATCACGGCGGTCGTTTTGGATTAGGGTCGGACAGTAACCTACGAATTTCATTGACAGAAGAGCTGCGTGTTCTGGACAACTCGCAACGCTTGCGGGATCATAGCCGGGCGGCTTTGGCGCAAGAAAACGCCTCGACCGGGCGGGTGTTGTTGGAGCGTGCTGCCGCCGGTTCTGCACAGGCGTTGGGGCGCGATGCGGGTGTGATCACAAAAGGCAAATGGGCGGACATCATAGGTCTTTCGACCGACCACCCTGACCTTGCGGGCCTTAAGGGCGACGTGCTGTTGGACGCCTGGATTTTCGCGCGTGATGATCGCGCCATTTCCGATGTCTGGTCCGCAGGCCGTCATTTGGTCAGGAACGGCGCGCATGAACGGGCCGAACAGATCACGGCGGCCTATAAGCAAACCGTCGCCAGATTGCGGGCCAGCGTATGAGCCAGGCAAGTTACCGCACCATCCAGACCGAGGTTCGCCGCCGCATCCAAAGCCGCGAATGGCCCGCCGGGCAGATCATCCCGTCCGAGGTTGAACTGGCGCGCGAATTTGACTGCGCCCGCGCCACGATCAATCGGGCTTTGCGCGAGTTGGCGCAGACCGGGCTGCTCGATCGCCGCCGCAAGGCTGGCACCCGCGTCAGCCTGAACCCGACCCGCAAAGCGACGCTGGATATCCCGATCATCCGGCTAGAGGTCGAAAACCGTGGCCAGACCCATCGCCACCAGATTATTGCGCGCGAACACCTGCCCGTGCCTGATCACCTTGCGGCCCGAATGAATGCGCCGCGCGATGCGCAAATGCTGCATTTAAAAACCCTGCATCTGGCCGATGACCAGCCGTTTTTGTTTGAGGATCGCTGGATTAACCCCACAACGATTCCTGACATCCTGAACGCGCCGCTGGATGATATCAGCGCCAATGAATGGCTGGTGCAAAACGTGCCGATTTCACGCGGCGACATCACCCTGACGGCGCAACCTGCGACCGAAAACGACGCGGGCACGCTGGACGTGCCGTCGGGAACCGCGCTGTTTGTGATCGAACGGCTGACTTGGATCGGCGATAGCGCTGTCACGTCCGTGCGGTTGGCCTATGCGCCGGGATATCAGTTGAGCACACAGATTTAGGGTCTGGTGGTGACAGGATTTCCGGGGGAAAAGTGGCGCGGTTGACGGGGCTCGAACCCGCGACCTCCGGCGTGACAGGCCGGCACTCTAACCAGCTGAGCTACAACCGCCAACTGAACGAACCACCCCCGCTAGGGCGTGGCGTGAGGGGGGTTTTAGGCGCGCGTCGCTGGGCCGTCAAGCAGTTCTGAAGGCGGTTTAGCGATTTTATCATGCGCAAGGAAAGACCGCGCTGCCAGGTCGGCGGCATCCCGGCATTAATCGACCTGCAAAGCCGCGCCAGTTTGCACCAAAACGGCTAATTCATCAATGGCGCATTGCCGTGTCAGGGTTGCGGGTGGCGCCTGTCATTTTCAGACGCTTAGCAAACGTACCGGTTTTTCGGTATGGCCAGACAGCCAGTTTCACACAGGGTCACTAAGCTACCGCATTGGACAAGAGAAACACGCAGCCCATCGCCTGAGAATTTGTGTTTTCCGTGCATTCAAGCAGGTGTCATCGGTAATTCGCCCCGCATTGGGCAATCTTGCCGAAGGGTAGGAATGCCAGTTTGGTCAAACTTGGGTAAAATCGCGGCGACAGCCTTGTGTCCGTGCAGTTTTCAAAAAGTTTATGATGCAGCAACGGGTACTTTGGGGAAAATTGACGTCCGCGGTGTTCGGCAGCACTGTCTGCAAGTGGGAACTGGGGACGCGGTTGAGTCCATTCCAACCACCTCGCCGTGGAATTCGGAATTTTGCCTGGAGACCTGTTCATTGAGGGCCTTCTTCTGTTAGCCTGCCCTTTGGTATAACAGCCAAACGGTTACTTTTAACCGAAATTATCTATGAGTCGCTGAAAAATTTTACCGTGTTCTTTAAGTTAGCCAAGGAAAACCAATGAACCATTCTCGTTTAGCGCTTTTCGCAACAGCGTCCACAATTCTTCTTACTGGCGACTTTGTCACCGCCGCTGGCGCTGAAGGTGAACAGGTTTCAGATGAGATCATTGCAGAGCAGCGCAAGGTCTTGGCGACGAGCACCAAAGGTGCAGGCTTTGGCCCCCAGTCGCCGCGTGACATCGGCTCGGTTGAGGGTAGCAATGATCGGGCGTTCCAAGCGGCGCCTGTGCGGTCCCAGATGAACCTCTGCAATATTCATTTCCATGAGAATGCAGAACACCGGGGTGGTGAATTCACGCATTATGCGGGCAATGGAGACGGTCATGGGTATGACAGCGGGTTTGAATATTCCGGTGAATTGAGCGAGGCAGAATTGGCTGACCTTGATGCAAAAATCGGCGTTTCTGAACACGGCAATCTTGAACCCGGGGACACGATCGAAGTTCACTATGTTTATTCGACCGCGCAGGTCTCACCGGGCCCGACTTTGGGGGCTTGCCTTAGCGAGTCCATCCAGAATCCCCAATTGCGAGTTGAGGCTCAGGTATATGTTCTGGTCAATGATGGGAACGGTTTGGATTTTGGCAGGCTAACCAGCCATGGCATTATTGACGGCCTGCATCAGGCGACAAGCATCCCGGCGGACACAGGAACTCCGGTTCAATACGCTGGTTCTACTACCGGCCCGGGTTACAATGAAACAGGTTCGCCATTCCAAGTGACATGGAACGTTCGGCCCGAGGTCGCGAAGGTGAATATTTTGACCGTCGGTGCGTGGTTTGAAGGCAACGTTTTTGATGAAGATCACGCGCATGGTGTAAGAAACCTGGTGATTAATCCCGATCTTCTTTCCAGTATTGGGCAATAATGTTTCCCTGGTTTGAGCAGGAAAACGTTTTTAGATTTCGGTAGGTTCACTGCAAATGCTAGCGGTAAAGCTTTGGTTACAATGGGCTCAAACCGGCCAATCGCTGCAATTGGGTTGAATGCCGGGCGTGGGTGAAAAGCGTTAGCAGATACACATTCTCATGCCAGTTTAGCATCAACCTTAGGGCAAAGATTTAGGCAACGGGCATGCGACGCTCGGCCATTTCCGCGAACCAGCTGCATCCAACCGGTATCGCATCGTCGTTGAATTCATAGGCCGGATTGTGCAACGCGGCGCTGTTGCCGTTGCCGATGAACAGGAACGCGCCCGGGCGTTCCGTTAACATGTCCGCGAAATCTTCGCCGGGCATTACAGGATCCTGATCGCGGATAACGTCGCCGGAAACGGCCTGTGCAACATCTGCTGCGCGTTGGGCCGCCTCGCGGCTATTGATCGTCGGCGGCACACCGGTCTTGTAGGTCACCTTAGCCTCGGCCCCGAAGGCTTTGGCTGTGTTTTCCGACAGCGATGTCAGCCTGCTGATAATCTGTTCCTGCACCAAAGGATCAAGATAGCGCGCGGTCCCCCGCAACGTGATCTGGTCAGGGATTACGTTGAATGTGTTGCTGTCACTGCGCATCCCACATATGGAGACTACCACGGTTTTTAACGGGTCGACATTGCGTGAAGCAATGGATTGCACGGCACAAACCACATGCGAAGCCGCAAGCGAGGTGTCCACGGCCTGATGCGGCATGGCAGCATGGCCACCTTTCCCCTGCACCCGGATCTCAAAGGAATCGGCAGCCGCCATCTGTGCGCCTTCGCGCACAGCAAACTGGCCAACCGGGATGCCCGGCCAGTTGTGCATTCCATATACCTCCTGAATGTTCCAGCGATCCATCATGCCATCAGCGATCATTGCGCGCGCGCCGCCGCCGCCTTCTTCAGCGGGTTGGAAAATCAACACCACGGTGCCATCGAAATTACGGGTCTCAGCCAGATATTTGCCAGCGCCCAGCAACATCGCGGTGTGGCCATCGTGGCCGCAGGCGTGCATCTGGCCCGCATGTGTCGAGCTATGTGCAAGGCCGGTCAATTCCTGCAAAGGCAGCGCGTCCATATCAGCGCGAAAGCCGATCACCGTGCCCGCCGTGTTTTGCCGACCGTGGATCACACCGATAACGCCCGTCTTGCCGACCTGTGTCACCACTTCATCGCAGCCAAAAGCGCGAAGTTTGTCGGCGACCAGTGCGGCTGTACGATGCTCTTCGAACCGAAGCTCGGGATGGGCATGAATATCGCGGCGCCAGCCAACGATCTCTTCATGCAAGTCAGACAGACGGTTCTTGATCGGCATTAGAGGACACCCTTTTAGCGGAATTTGCCGCCTCTGAAGCGGCGGCTGGAAGGTCAAGGTAGGTGGGCGAACGTCTTGCGGCAAGCGTTCTTTGTATGCGGAAGCCCGGCATTTCAGCGGGGAATTCAACGGATCTGGGGCCGCTGTCGGTGTTGAGACCTGTGTTATTCACGGTCTGCGAGATTACGTCGCCCATCATTTGGCGGCGGCTGGCTGCACCGACGCGCAGATTGTGTCGATCAGGGGTCACAAAAGCCGCGAAATGGCGGCTGGATTGCCTGACAAAGCCAACCAGAGGGTGTTTGCGCAGACGGTTCAGAAGAAACGAACAAAGGACATATGAAAGGTGACGACGGAAAACAATATGGAATACTCTTGGCCTAAGAGAGCCCCAAAAACGTCCTGTAAGCCATTGAAAAGATTGTGGTACCCGAGGCCGGACTCGAACCGGCAAGCCTTGCGGCGGCGGATTTTGAATCCGCTGCGTCTACCAGTTCCGCCACTCGGGCATCCTCGCTGCTTAACTTGGTGGACAGGCTGGTAGTATCTGTCGCATCAGCGAA
>JAJFIC010000048.1 GCA_021775315.1 Paracoccaceae bacterium | reverse complement strand
AGACAGTTCCGGCGGATCAGCCGCCAGAGCCGCAGAAGATGACAGTCTGCGCCAACGCGATCAGTCGTTGATCGAAGAACTAGAGGCAACGCTGGCCGAGGAACGTCTTGATCTTGACGCGGAACGCAACGTGGTCGCCGGTTTAAAGGGAAAACTGGTCGAGGCTGAGCGCGCGCTTGAAGAGGTTGCCGCGACGACGGATGATCACGAAACCGCATTGCGCGAAATGAAAAATGCGCTGAATGATTCAGAAACGGCGCGTACAGGTTTGGCCGAAAAGCTGCAAGAGGCGGAACAGACGGCGCGCGATGGCTCTACTGCGCTGACAGCAGCGGAAACTGCGAGGCAAGAGGTCGAGCGCCAATTGCTGGTGCAACAACGAGAGCAGGACAGGCGGCAAAACTCCACCGGTAACCTGGAAGAACGGGTTGAGCGTCTGAATGCGCGGATCGAAAGCCAGGATGTGCAGTTCCAGCGCCTGAAAGATGCAAACGCCCAGTTGCGGGATTCAAATGCGGTGCTGCGGGAACGAAATGTCGAAATGTTGGGTGATGCATCAGTGATTGATCAGTCGATGCTTGCCGAGCTGGAGGCGTTGAAAACCACGCGCGCGGCGGATGTGGACGAAATGAACACCATACTTGATGAACTGAAACCACTGGTGGAGGGTCAGAGCAATGGCTGAAGTCGAAATTGAAATCGGTGGCCGGGTGTTTCAGGTAGCCTGTCAAGCCGGTGAAGAAGAATTCCTGCATTCTGCCGCCAGCCTGCTGGACACCGAGGCGCAGTCGCTGGCCGATGCGCTGGGGCGCGTGCCGTCTGAACGCATGTTGCTGATGGCAGGCCTGATGCTGGCCGATAAAACCGCAGGTTTGGAAGAAGAACTGCGCGCAGCCGAACAAAAACTGACTGAACAGCCCGCGGGCGTTGAAGTGGCCCCAAGGATTATTCCGGCGCCGACCCCGCCCAAAGTTGAAACCGTTGAGGTGGAGGTTATTCCAGAAGAGGTCATGGCCGCCTTTTCGCGGATCGCGGATCGGGCCGAAGGTGTGGCCAGTCAGGTTGAAGACGCCGCCGCTGGCTAAAGCTTATGGTTTTGGCAGCACCGCCGTTGCCTCAATCTCGACCCGCGCGCGATCTTCGATCAGACCCGCGACCTGAACCATTGCCATCGCTGGAAAATTGCGCCCCAGTCGTTGCCGATAAACTTGGCCCATTTCCGGCAAGTTCCCCAGATATTCTGTCTTGTCGACGATATACCAAGTCAGCCGTACCAGATGTTCCGGCCCGGCTCCGGCCTCGGCCAGCACATCGCAGATGTTTTGCAGGCATTGGTCCACCTGTCCGACAAAATCATCGGTTTCAAACTCCTGTTGACCGTTCCAGCCAATATGGCCGCCAAGGAATAGCAATTTACCTTCGGCCATCACGCCATTTGCATAACCGCTGGCGGGTTTCCAGGATTTGGGATCAAGCATCGTGTGGGCATAGGGTGTGGTCATGGGTACCTCTGAAATCAGGCTTGCAGTTTTTCGCGCATCATTGCGGGCCAGGGGGTGGACGTGCCGGTGTTGATATCGGTCTGACCATGGCTCGGGCTGGCCGTCATTCGGGCCTCGCCGTTGCAGGTGCAGGTGATCAGAAATTCAAGGCTGCTTTTGCCAAGGCGTACAATCTCGACCGCGAAATCCAGCAGATCCTCCAGAAATCCCGGTGCCTGAAATTCCACCGGAATCTTAACGGTTGGAACGCCGCGCCGGTCGGAAAAATGCATGGATCCAAAGGCATAGCCGATGTGATCACGGAAATATTCCTCGATCACCGAATTTACCATCTCAAGATAGCGCGGATAAAACACGATCCCGGCAGGGTCGCAATGTTGAAATTCAACCCGTCGTGTGGTGTGCCAAATCACAAAACGGTCCTGACATGCCAAAGCTCGGGGAACAGTTCGACCCCCAGCATCCGGCGCAGATAGGCCACACCACTGGTGCCACCGGTGCCGCGTTTGAAACCGATGACACGCTCTACCGTGGTTACGTGGTTAAAACGCCAGCGGCGGAAATAATCCTCAAAATCCACCAGTTTTTCAGCCATTTCGTAAAGTTCCCAATGGGTTTGCGGTGTCTCGTATACGGTTTGCCATGCCGTTGTTACCGCGTCATCCGCAACGTGGGTTTGGCTGAGGTCACGGTTCAGGATCGCGTCAGGTATGGCTATACCTCGCCGCGCCAGAAGGTGGATCGCCTCGTCATAAAGGCTGGGGCGGGTCAGTTCGTGCTGCAATTGCGCCAAAACTTTGGGCTTGTGCGCATGTGGTTTTAACATTGCGCCATTTCGGTTGCCGAGCGTGTATTCGATCAGGCGATATTGGTGCGACTGAAAGCCCGAGGATTGACCGAGTTTGTCGCGAAAATGGGTGTATTCGCTGGGGGTCATGGTGCGCAGAACATCCCAGGCGTTGTTCAATTGCTCAAAAATCCGCGCCACGCGCGACAGCATCTTGAAGGCAGGCTGTAAATCATCTGACTTGATCGCTTCGCGCGCGGCGGCAACTTCGTGCAGGGCCAGTTTCATCCACAATTCCGACGTCTGATGCTGGATGATAAACAGCATTTCATCATGTGCATCAGTGCGCAAAGTTTGTGCGCTAAGTAGCTGATCCAGATGCAAATAATCACCATAAGACATGCGTCCGTCAAACGACATCTGGGCGCCATCCTTGGCCGGATCATAAGGCGTGCTCATGTTACTTTCCCCATAATTTTATACTCTGGCCGATCCCAAAGGTTGTTTGTGATCACATCCTCAACAATGGCAACGGCGGCCATGACATCGCTGTTGTCGATATAAAGCGGTGTGAAGCCGAACCGCATGATATCGGGCGCACGAAAATCCCCAATGACGCCGCGCGCGATCAGGGCCTGCATGGCCGCAAAACCGTCAGCAAAGTGAAATGACACTTGCGAGCCGCGCTTTTGACCGTCCCTTGGGCTGGCCAGAGTCAATGTCGGGCAGCGCGCTTCAACCTCGGAAATAAACAGATCGCAAAGCTCGATAGATTTGGCCCTGACGTCGGCCATTTCGACCATGTCCCAGATATCAAGCGCTGTTTCCAACGCCTTAAGTGCAATCACGGGCGGGGTGCCGACGCGCATCCGCTCAATACCGGTTCCCGGTCTGTAGTCGAGATCAAACGCAAACGGGGCCTCATGGCCCAGCCAGCCAGACAGGGCAGGGCGAACTTGTGCGACATGTTTCGGGCTGACATAAATGAATGCCGGGGCGCCTGGGCCGCCGTTTAGGTATTTATAGGTGCATCCGACGGCGAAATCAGCGTCAGATCCGGCCAAATCCACTTGCGTTGCGCCAGCCGTATGGGCCAGATCCCAGACTGTGATCACACCTTTTTCATGCGCCAGCGCCGTCAGCGATTTCATGTCATGCAGCCGCCCGGTGCGATAATCAACCTCGGTCAACATCATCACCGCCACGTCTGCGGTCAGATTTTCTGCAACATCTTCAGGGTTTACGACGCGCAGCTCATAATCCGGCCCCAGCGATTTCAACAAGCCCTGGGCCATATATAGATCAGACGGAAAGTTGCCGTTGTCTGACAGGACAACTTTGCGCGTTGGGTTCAGTTCAAGGGCCGAGGCAAGCGCCTGATAGACCTTGATCGACAAAGTGTCCCCTGTGATCACATGGCCCGGTTCGGCCCCAATCAGACGCGCGATACGGTCGCCGACATCGGTCGACATTTGCATCCATCCGGCCTTGTTCCAGCCTGTAATCAGCAATTTGCCCCATTCATCGCGCATCATGTCTGAAACGTGATCACAAGCGGCCTTGGGCAATGGGCCAAGCGAGTTTCCGTCCAGATAAATCATACCCTCTGGCAGATGAAACAGCGACTTGGTTTTTGTGAAGTCTGACATAGGGTTACGAGCCTTCTTTAAGACGAAAACGCTGCACTTTGCCGGTTTGGGTTTTGGGCAGCGACTGAATGAACTTGACCGAGCGCGGGTATTTGTAAGGCGCGATCAGCGACTTTACGTGGTCTTGCAGGGTCTTGATGGTCAGGGCGTCCGGGGCGATGCCATCCTCAAGCACCACATGCGCCTGAACGATGGCACCGCGCGCCTCGTCGGGGGCGCTGACGACACCACATTCGACCACATAAGGATGGGCCAGCAAGGCGGATTCGACCTCGGG
>JAJFIC010000047.1 GCA_021775315.1 Paracoccaceae bacterium | reverse complement strand
TCGAGCGGGCTTTTTGGATATTTTTGAAAAGAAGAAGCCGGGCGGGCCTATTGCAAGGCGGTGCGATGCTCGGCCATATAGACGCATGAAAGAATTGCCACAGGTTTTATGCATCGGGTCCGTGCTTTGGGACATTATCGGGCGCAGTGCGTCCCATATGAAGCAAGGCTCAGATGTGCCGGGCCGCATCAGCCGCCTGCCCGGTGGTGTTGCGATGAATATTGCTATGGCTTTGAACGGGTTTGGTATTCGTACGGCCCTGTTGTCGGCCATTGGGCGTGATGATGAGGGGGGCGAGTTGCTGAAACTGGCCCGCAATAAGGGGTTGTTAACTGAATTCACCTATCTGTCTGACGATCTGCCGACGGATCGGTATATGGCGGTTGAAGGTGCGAATGGCTTGATCGCAGCGATTGCAGATGCGCATTCGCTGGAAGCGGCCGGGCGGAAAATTCTGCAACCACTTGAGGATGGTCGCCTTGCAGACCAGCAAAACCCCTGGACAGGCATGGTGGCGCTAGACGGCAATCTGACTGCAGAGATGTTGATCGAAATTGCCCAAGGTGAAATGTTTCGCGCGGCTGATTTGCGCGTGGCCCCGGCCTCGCCCGGCAAGGCCGAACGTTTGCAGGCGTTTTTGGGGCAAAACAACGCGACCCTTTATGTGAACCTGCAAGAGGCGAACCTGTTGACCCATGACCAGTTTGAGCGTTCCGATCAGGCGGCGCGCGCCCTACTTGATCGCGGGTTGGCGCGGGTGCTGGTCACCAATGGGCCGCATCCGGCGACGATGGCAGACAAATCAGGTGTGATCAGCCAGATGCCGCCAAATGTTATGGTAAGCCGCATCACCGGGGCTGGGGATGTTTTCATGGCGGCCCATATGGCGGCTGATCTGAAGGGCGAGGCACCGGCGGCGGCGCTGAATTCTGCCCTTGAGATGGCGGCGAGTTATATATCAAGTGAGAAACCGTTATGAAATTGCCTCTTAGTTGTTCAGGCGAGGTTGCTGAGGCACTGGCTGACGGGCGGGCCGTGGTTGCGCTTGAAAGCACGATCATCACCCATGGCATGCCCTATCCGCAAAATCTGGAAACCGCGCGATTGGTCGAGGCCGAGGTGCGAAATGTGGGTGCCGTGCCTGCAACAATTGCGGTGCTTGACGGTCACATCCATGTCGGGCTGGAACTTGCGGCGCTGGAAAGTTTGGCCCGCGCACGCGACGTCCAAAAGCTCAGCCGGGCCGATCTGGCGGTATGTCTTGCGACAAGGGCAACCGGGGCAACTACGGTTGCGGCGACCATGATCATTGCCGATCTTGCGGGGATAGAAGTATTCGCAACCGGCGGCATTGGTGGTGTGCATCGTGGTGCCGATCAAAGCTTTGATATTTCCGCTGACCTGAATGAACTGGCCCAAACCCCGGTCAGCGTGGTCTGCGCCGGGGCTAAGGCCATTCTGGACATCCCCAAAACGCTGGAAGTGCTGGAAACATTGGGCGTGCCGGTGATCACGCTGGGACAAGCCGATTTTCCGGGCTTTTGGGCGCGCTCATCAGGTTTGCAATCGCCTTTGCGGCTTGAAAATGCCACTGAAATTGCGTCGGCGCACCGGATGCGCGGCTTGTTAAGCCTGCCCGGTGGCCAGTTGATTGCCAATCCGATCAGCCAGCAGGATGAAATCCCTTTGGCTGAGATCGGGCCGATGATCGAACGCGCGCTGCGCGAGGCTGCGGCTGAAAATATCGGACAAAAACACGTTACGCCGTTCCTGTTAGGCCGGATATTTGAACTGACCGAAGGCCGGTCCCTGACAGCGAATATTTCACTGGTTCTGAACAACGCGCGGCTTGCCAGCGACATAGCCCGCGCCCTGCTTGAGCAGGACAAACACACCTGACATTCTGTTGATCCGCCCGTCTGCCCCATTGTGTTTGGGCCAAAGCCAACTTAAATATACCTGATTGTTCCATCGAGAAAGCGCATGACCCCGAACCGCAAACATGAACGCAAACAACGACGCGAGGTTCGCCGCGCCAGTTTCTTGTCCAATTTGCGGGCCAATTTCCTGACCGGGATGATCGTGGTCGCGCCGGTGTTTTTTACGGCCTACCTGATGTGGTGGTTTGTCGGACTGATCGACAGTTTCGTGCTGCCGCTGGTGCCAGCGCGCTATCAGCCGCAGCCTTATCTTGGCATTGATGTCAAAGGTTACGGCGTCATCGTTTTTCTGATCTTCACGGTTTTTGTCGGTTCACTGGCAAAAGGGTTTCTGGGGCGCGCGGTTTTGCAATGGGCGGAACGCATTGTCGACCGGATGCCGATTGTGCGGTCGGTTTATAATGCGCTTAAGCAAATCATCGAAACCGTGCTCAGCCAGTCCAGTTCATCGTTTGAGCAGGCTTGTCTGGTGGAATATCCGCGCAAAGGCATTTGGGCGGTTGCGTTTGTTTCAACCGACACCAAAGGCGAAGTGCTGGATAAACTGCCGGGGGATGAGCCGTTTGTGAGTGTGTTTTTACCGACAACGCCCAACCCGACCTCTGGCTTCTTACTGTTCGTGCCCAAAAGGGACGTGATCATTCTGGACATGGACGTTGAAATGGCCGCCAAGCTGGTGATCTCGGCTGGATTGATCAACCCCCCCGGCCGTTCTGCACCTGCGTTGGCGGATGAAGCGGACAAGGTTGACCCGGATAAGTGACCTCTGAATGATTTCCGTCGCGTTGACCGGTTTTTTCACCGGCTTTTCCCTTATTCTGGCGATTGGTGCGCAAAACGCTTTTGTGTTGCGGCAAGGTTTGCTGCGCCAGAACGTGTTTGCGCTTTGTCTGTTATGTGCGGCGTCTGACGCGATACTAATCGCGCTTGGTGTGGCCGGTTTTGGCTGGTTGGTGAAGCTTAGCCCGCGGTTTCCGGATGTTATGGCCTTGGCGGGTGCTGCGTTTTTGATTGTCTACGCCATCACCCGGTTTCGCGCCGCTAATAGGGGAATATATGACACCCCGCAAACCGGCGACCGCGTTACCAGTCTTTGGTCAACGCTGTTGATGGGGCTGGCGCTGACCTGGCTCAACCCGCATGTCTATCTTGACACATTGGGTCTGATTGGTGCGGTGTCGTCGCAATATCAGGCAGCGGGTGATCGGTTGGTTTTTGGCTTGGCCGCAGCCGCCTCGTCCTTTGTTTTCTTTTTCTCGCTTGGCTATGGCGCGCGGTTTTTGTCGCCGTTGATGCAAACAGCGCGGGCCTGGCAGGTGCTGGATGTTTTGGTCGGCGGGGTCATGTTGGTGATCGCTTTTGGGCTTGTCACCTCGGTTTTTTGATCCGTAGAACCCGTTTACTCCTGCCACCACCACACTTCAGGCAAAAAGCCCAGCCAATCGCCATAGACCGGCAGGTTTTGCGGAAACTTCAGCTCAGCCCGATGGGCCAACCGACTGACATTGTTGTACCAAACCGGGATCACATAGCGCCCCGAGGTCAAAACCCGATCAAGCGCGCGGGTCGCAGCAACGAAATCATCACGGCTGTCCGAGGTCAGAATGCGTTCGATCATCGCGTCTGCCGCCGGGGAATTCACCCCCATAAAATTGCGCGTGCCGATATTTTCCACCCCGGCCGAGCCGAAATAAAGCCGCTGTTCATTTCCGGGCGACAGCGACAGGCTCCAGACATTGAACATCATATCAAAATCATAGGAATCGCGGCGTGATTTGTGTTGAGCCGAGTCGATAATCGTCAAGGTCACCGAAATCCCCAAGCGTTTGAGCGCATCACTGAACAGATTGGCAATCGCCTCGTTTGCGCTGGATCGCAGCATGATTTCAAAGGTAAACACCTCGCCCTTGTCATCGCGTAAAACGCCGTCGGTGCCGACCTTCCAGCCCGCCGCCGCCAATTGCTTAGCCGCAAGTTTCAGGTTCGCGCGATTGCGTTCCTTACCGTTTGATTGCGGCAAAGCGTATCCATCAAGCGCACCCGGTGGCAGGCTGTCGGCAAAGGGGGCCAGAAAGGCCTTTACCTGCCCCTCGGCGGGTCCGGGCCGCATGCCAAGTTCAGAGTTTGAGAAATAACTGGCTGCCCGGGGCGCACGGCCCTTGTTAACCACATGATTGATGAATTCAAAGTTAAAGGCGTGGATCAAAGCATCACGCACCCGCCAATCGGCAAAGATCGCGCGGCGCGTGTTGAAAACGAAACCCCGCATACCTGACGGGCGACCATGCGGGATGACGGATTTGACGACCTCGCCCTTCGCAATGGCGGGAAAGTTAAACTGATCCTCCCATTTCTGGGCGTTGAGTTCGCGATAGACCGAGGTTTCGCCGGCCACAAAGGCCTCAAACGTCACGGACGCGTCGCGGAAATATTCGTATTTGATCTGGTTAAGATTGTGCAGGCCTTGGTTATAGCCCAGCTTGTTGCCCCAATAGTCGGGGTTGCGGCGGAAGGTAACAAAGCGGTTGGCCTCATACTCACCCACTACGTAAGGGCCGCTGCCAATCGGCAGATCAAGACTGCTGTCAGAAAATTCCCGGTCTTCCCAACTGGATTTTTGCAGCACTGGGCGCAGGCCGATAATCAGCGGCAATTCGCGGTCAATCTGGCTGAATGTGAACCGCACAGAACGCGGCCCGGTTTGTTCAGATTTCGCGACTTTGCTCCAAGAATTGGCGTAACGCGGCACGCCTTGCTTGGCCAGCGTTTCAAACGACCAGATCACGTCCGCGACTGTCACTGGCGCGCCGTCTGAAAACCGCGCCTCAGGCCGCAAGGTGAATTCAACCCATTCGCGATTCGCCCCGGTCTCTATCGATTCGGCTAAAAGCCCGTAAAGCGAAAATGGCTCGTCCCAATTTCGCCCCATTAGGGTCTCGTAAACATGCACGCGGACCCCCCAAGGAGCACGTCCTTTGCGGATATAGGGATTGAAGCTGTCAAAGCCGCCGTTTTCCCCAAAAGCGATTCGCCCACCCTTGGGTGCGGCGGGGTTGGCGTAGGGTAAGGACACAAAATCAGGTGGTAAGACAGGGTCCCCATACATAGCTATGCCATGCTGTGGTTGGCCTATAGCCGTTGCAGGAAAGGCTGTGATCACAAGAACAACCAGAAGATGTCGGAGTGTGGTGGGGGTCAAGCGTGTCATCTGAGCAACAAAAAGGTCCCTAAAGGTGAGTTCAGACGCCCAGCCTACTGACCTGCCACAAAATTTTCAAATTTTAACTTGGCGGACAGGCGGGTATTTCGTATAACGACATCACTGCTCGATAGGTTTCTTGCCTGTATGAAACCTGCCTCAATAACTTAACGCCCTCCTTGTGAGGGCGTTTTTTTTGTCCTGCAAATGCATTAAACTGTGGGTATAACACCTTATAATCAGGCCACTATCCGGATCATTTCATCCAGTATTTCGGCCGTGAACTTACTTTGGCTCACCCCAGCGAAGTTACCCAAAGAATAACCGCGTCTTCCTGACTGGTTGAAATCACATTATGACCCATTGCTGCGTCATAATAGGCACTGTCACCGCGCCGCATTTCCACTGGTTCATAAAATTCGCTGTAAAGTTCGATAACGCCGGACAGAACGTACAAAAACTCTTCGCCGTCATGGCGCACCCAGCCATTGAACTCTGCCACATCCCGCGCTCTGATCCGGGCGCGGTAAGGCAGCATTTGTTTGCGGGTCAGATTGGGGGCCAGCAATTCATGCTCATAGGTCGCCGTCAGATGGGCCTTGCCCTGCCCTGATTTGGTCACCGCCATCCGCCCCATGACCTGATCGCCGCGCGGTGCCGTGAACAGCTGCGGAATGGAGATCCCAAGCCCATCGGCCAGCTTTTTGACCGCATCAAAAGTCGGCGACATCTGATCGTTTTCGATCTTTGACAGGGTCGAGCGGGCAAGCCCGGCCTGTTGCGCCGCTTGCTCTAAGGTCCAGTTGCGGGCTTTTCGCAATTCACGCACCCGCGCGCCAAGCACCAGGGGCGTTATCATAGCGTCACGCCCGTCGGCGCGGGCCATGCGGATCAGGCTGGGTTCGCTGGATTTGCTCATGTTTTCCTCGATCTTATCCATCCTAAATAGGGTCACACGGACCCTCTGGCAAGCCAAGTGAACCGCCGTAAGACCACAATAGCCTCTGGCAGCGGCTTGGCCAAAACGCTAAAGCCGGTATATGTCGCTGTCTCTTTTTGACCAAGGCCCGATGCCCCCCTGCCCGCAGCCGTTTAACATGGCGGCGTATGTAATGGCGCAGGCCGGAGCCAATGGCGACAAACCCGCGCTTGAGATCCTGTCGCCCGACAAGGTTGAGGTTTGGCGGTACCAAGCGCTTGAGGCGACAATTCTGGCAACCGCTGGCGGATTGCAAGCGCTGGGTCTGAAACCCGGCAGTCGGGTATTGCTGCGCCTTGGCAACAACGTCAATTTTCCGATCCTGTTTCTGGCGGCGATTGCTGCGGGGTTTGTGCCGGTACCAACCTCGACCCAATTGACGCCCGGCGAAATTCAATCCCTGATCGACGATCTGAAACCCGCCCTTGTCGTTTATGACACCGACGCCGCTAAGCCGCCTGACCTTGCCTGCCCGGCCTTGGGTCCTGACGACATCAAGGCCCTGCGCCAGCATGCGCCGGGTCCGTACCAAATGGGCGACGCTGATCGCCCGGCCTATATCATTTATACCTCTGGTACCTCAGGGCGGCCACGCGGGGTGGTGCATGCGCATCGCGCCATCTGGGCGCGACGGATGATGTGGGACGGCTGGTATGGCCTCAAATCCAGTGATCGCCTATTGCATGCCGGGGCGTTTAACTGGACTTACACGCTTGGCACCGGGTTGATGGACCCTTGGGCGATTGGTGCGACGGCCCTTATTCCACGGCATGACACGGCGCGCCCTGATCTTGCGCTTTTGTTGCTCGACCACAAGGCCAGCATTTTTGCAGCCGCACCGGGGGTTTACCGCCAATTGTTAAAGTCAGGCAGCGATCTTACCCTGCCCGATCTGCGTCATGGATTGTCTGCCGGGGAAAAGCTGCCAGCCAGTCAGAAACAGGCCTGGACGCAAGCCACCGGTCGCCCTGTTTTTGAGGCCTTGGGCATGAGCGAGGTTTCAACCTTTGTCTCTGCCAGCCCATTCAGTCCGGCGCGTGACGGCGTGTCGGGGTTTGCGCAAAAGGGCCGCCGTATCGCGGTTCTTGACGAGGTCAGCAATGCCATCGTGCCAATGGGCAAGCCGGGTATTCTGGCGGTTTCAAATCGCGATCCGGGGCTGATGCTGGGCTATCTGAATGCACCTGATGAAACCCGGGCGAAATTTCACGGTGAATGGTTTCTGACCGGTGACATGGTGCAAATGGGCCAAGGTGGCGCGATTACCTATCTGGGGCGCGACGACGACATGATGAATGCAGGCGGTTATCGCGTGTCGCCAATCGAAGTGGAAACTGCGCTAACCGCCCATCCCCAGATCACCGAATCCGCCGCCGCCATGGTCGAGATCAAGCCTGACGTATTCGTGATTGCGGCCTTCTATCATTCGGTCGTAGAATTGCCCGATAAGGTGCTTGCCGACTGGTGCGGCGATCGATTGGCGCGTTATAAATGCCCGCGGGTTTTTGTGGCTATGGATGAATTGCCCAAGGGCGTCAACAATAAACTCAGGCGCGGTGATTTGCGCGCTCAATTCAAGAGGTTACCGTGATCAAGCTTGATATTATCTCTGACCCGATCTGCCCGTGGTGCTTTATCGGCAAAGCCCGGCTTGATCGGGCTTTGGAAAAACACCCCGACCATGAGTTTCAGATCGAATGGCATCCGTTCCAGCTAAACCCGGATATGCCGCCAGAGGGTATGGGGCGACGCGAATATCTTGAGCATAAATTTGGCGGCAAGTCTGGCGCGATTGATGTTTATGGCCAAATTGCAAAAGCCGCGACCGAGTCCGGGGTCGAAGTCAATTTTGAAGCGATTGAGCGCACCCCAAACACCATAGACGCCCATCGCCTGATCCATTGGGCCGGTCTGGAAGGTGTGCAAACTGAACTGGTCACCGAATTGTTCAGGGCCTATTTCCAAAATGGCCGGGATATATCCGACCACGGGGTTTTGATTGATGTCGCCAAATCGGTTGGCATTGATCCGGACATGATTGCCAAGCTTCTGGCGCAGGATGTTGATAAAGACGGCATTCGCGGTCGCGATAAATATGCGCGTGAAAAAGGTGTGCGCGGTGTGCCATGCTTTATCGTTGATGACCATTATGTGGTTCAGGGCGCACAACCGCCCGAGATGTGGGACAACGTGATAAACGAGATTGCTGCGAAGGCTGCACAAGACGAACAAAACGGACCAACCCCCGCGTGAACAAAACACCCCTGCCCTTTTTTGAGTTCATCTTGTTGGTGGCGATCATGTTCGCGATGATCGCCTTTGGCTCGGATGCAATGTTGCCAGCCTTTCCGGAAATCGGTCGGGATCTGGGCCTGAGCGATATAAACCGCGCCCAGCTTGTCATCACGGTTTTCGTCATGGGTACCGGGCTTGGCCAGTTATTCACCGGGCCATTGTCAGATTCGGTGGGGCGCAAGCCGGTCATTCTGGGCGGCTTGCTGGTTTATATGGCGGCTTGTGTCATGGCGATTTATGCCCAGACGCTTGAGATGCTGTTGATTGCCCGGTTTATTCAAGGCGTGGGTGTATCAGCGCCGCGCACCGTGACCATTGCGATGATCCGCGATCTGTACCAAGGCCGCCCTATGGCGCGGGTGATGTCACTGGCGATGGTGTTGTTCGTGCTGGTACCAGCGGTCGCGCCGCTGATCGGCCAGACGTTGGCGAACGCCTTTGGCTGGCGCAGCATTTTCGGGGCTTTCATCGTGTTTGCGATGATCGGCGCACTTTGGCTGCATCTGCGCCAACCGGAAACCCATCCGCCCGAAAAACGCCGCGCAATCGCGTTGAAACCTTATGCTGCTGCCTTGGTCGAGGTTTGCTCGTCGCGTGTGGTCGTCACCTATACCGTGGTTTTGGCTTTTGGCTATGGGGCATTGTTTGGCTATCTTAGTTCAGCCCAGCAAGTGTTCGTCGATACCTTTGGTGCAGGCGTTAACTTTCCACTGTACTTCGCTGGAATCGCGGTATTATCCGGCGCATCCGGTTTTCTGAATGCTGGGCTTGTGGTGCGGTTTGGCATGCGCGCCATTGCCATTACGTCTATGGGCATCATGCTTGTGATCACAACATTATTCGCGATTTTGCTGGGGTTTGGCGATCTGTCAAATGCCAGCCTGTTCCCGATATTTCTGATCTGGTCAGTAATTTCGTTCTTTGTGCCAGGGCTGACATTTGGCAATCTCAACTCGTTGTCAATGGAACCGATGGGCCATATCGCGGGCATGGCTGCGGCCATCATCGGGGCGGCGTCAACGTTTTTGGGCGTGGCAATTGCCATTCCAATCGGGCTGGCCTTTGACGGCACCGCTATGCCGCTAGTGATCGGCACGCTGTTATGTTCGCTCGCCTCGTTTGGCTTGATGCTGACCGACCCCAAACAAAAAGTCAGCGCGCCTGCATTCGACGGCTAAGCGCGCCTGCCGCGCCGATCTGAATGAAATAGGCGATCATCACCGGCAGGATAAAACTGGCGCCATAAGTGTCGATGCTGAACACTGCCAAAATCAATGCCAGCGTGATATAGCGCGTTGCCACATGCCAATAAACCGCGCGTCCTTCGGCCGTGCTATCGGTCAGATAGCGGGCTGCCAGAAAGGCGACGCCGTAAAACGCCCCGGTTGCGATGATGGCGGTGATCAGGTCGCTTAAGGACACCGCAAACAGCAATTGCGATGTCGACAGGCTGAACAAATAGAACACGATGCCAAACATTGTCGCCTTTGAAATCAGCTGCTGATGTTTGGCGGTAAAGTCGATCACGCCGGGAAACACCGCGCGTACAATCCGGCTGAGCACGAAGGGAATAACGATCAGGATCATGAACGGCGCAAAGGGCATGATCTGCCGCCCACCGGCAACACCTGTGGCGTTGCCAAGATCCGGGGCCGGAAACCAGCCTTGGGCAAAATCGAAAAAAGCCCCGAAAATCAAGGTGATCGGCAGCAAAAGTGCCAGATTGAGCATAAAGATTATAAAGCCGAGTTTGACATTGGCGCCACTGGTACGGATCCACATCATCACCATGCCACCACCCGGCAACAAGGCCAGCAGCAGCAACGCGCCTGCAATGCCGATGTCCTGGCTGGCATAACCGATGATCAGGGCTGCGGAGGTCAGCAGCAGGTAATTGATCCACAAGTTTCGCCAGATGCTGGGCATATTCTTGCCAATCAACGCCAGATCAGAAAGCTGAAACTTAAACAGCGACGGCGTGACCAAAAACACCCCTGCCACCACACAAACCAGCGAGGAAAACACCAAACCACCGGTCGTGGCCCCAAATATCAGGCCAAGGGCAATTGCGGAAACGACGAGGAGGATCTGTTGCATGGGGTCCCTTTCCAAGGCACTGGTCGGATTGTTCACTCCATATATTCGTAAACACTAATATAACAAGTCAGGATTTGGGACGCGATGCCGCAGCCAGACTGGCCAGATCACGGGCAATTCCATAGGCCCCTTTGACTTTGTCACTGGCCTTGGACCAATCGCGCCGCACGACGATCTTGTTGTCGCGCACTTTGGCAAGGCCGCGCTGATCCTCGATGAATTTTACCAGCCCGCCGGGATCGGCGAATTTGTCGTTGTGAAACTGGATGGTGGCACCTTTTGGCCCGCCATCAAGACGGGCGATGCCTGCCCGTTTGCACATGGATTTGATCCGCACGATGTTAAGCAGCATATTGACCTCGCGCGGTAGCTTGCCGAACCGGTCGATCAATTCCGCGGCAAAGCCTTCAAGTTCGACCTTTTCATGCAGACCGGACAGGCGCCGATACAGGCCCAGCCGTACGTCAAGATCGGGCACAAAGGCCTCGGGTATCAGCACCGGCACACCAAGGTTGATCTGTGGGGCCCAGCTGTCGTCCGCCTCTGACAGGCCTTCCATCTCGCCCGCCTTCATCTTAGCGATGGCTTCTTCCAGCATGGATTGGTAAAGCTCGTAACCGACCTCGCGCACCTGCCCCGATTGTTCGTCGCCCAGAATATTACCCGCACCGCGAATATCCAGATCTTGCGACGCCAGCGTGAAACCAGCCCCCAAACTGTCAAGCGAGCCCAACACCCGCAGACGTTTTTGGGCGGTTTTCGTCAGCTTTTGGCGCGGCTTGGTGGTCAGATAGGCATAGGCGCGGGTTTTTGAGCGCCCAACCCTGCCCCGGATCTGGTAGAGTTGCGCGAGGCCAAACATGTCAGCGCGGTGAATAATCATGGTGTTGGCGGTCGGAATGTCGAGGCCACTTTCGACGATCGTGGTCGCCAGCAGCACGTCATATTTGCCGTCATAAAACGCATTCATCCGGTCATCAAGCTGCCCTGCCGCCATCTGGCCATGGGCGACGACAAAGCTGACTTCGGGTACATGATCGGTCAGGAATTCTTTGATCTGGGCCAGATCGGAAATGCGTGGCACCACGTAAAATGAATGGCCACCCCGGTAATGTTCACGCAGCAAGGCCTCGCGGATTGTAACCGTGTCAAACTCGCTGACATAGGTGCGGATGGCCAAACGGTCGACCGGCGGCGTGCCGATGATCGACAAATCACGCACGCCTGACAGCGACAATTGCAGGGTGCGCGGGATCGGCGTTGCGGTCAGGGTCAGCACATGCACATCGCTGCGCAATTGTTTCAGGCGTTCCTTGTGGGTGACGCCAAATTTCTGCTCTTCATCAATCACAATCATGCCAAGGTCGTGGAATTTCATGCCTTTGGCCAGTACCGCATGGGTTCCAACCACAATATCGACCGAGCCTTTTTCCAACCCTTCGCGCGTTTCTGCCGCGTCCTTGGTGGACACAAAGCGCGACAGCGTGCGCACCGTGATCGGCAGGCCGCGAAAACGTTCCTCAAACGATTTGAAATGCTGACGCGCCAGCAGCGTGGTCGGGGCGATCACCGCCACTTGTTTGCCGCTCATCGCGGCGACAAAGGCAGCGCGCAGGGCAACTTCGGTTTTGCCGAAACCCACATCGCCACAAATCAGGCGATCCATCGGGCGACCGGCACTTATGTCATCCAGAACATCGGTTATAGCGTGCAACTGATCATCGGTTTCGGTGTAGGGAAAACGCGCGCAAAACCGGTCAAGGTCATGTTCCGGCACCGTTAGCAAAGGCGCTGTGCGCAGCGCGCGTTCAGCGGCCACCCGGATCAGGCGATCCGCCATTTCGCGGATGCGTTCTTTGAGCTTGGATTTCTTGGCCTGCCACGCGCCGCCGCCCAACCGGTCAAGCATGCCTTCTTCGTGGCCATAGCGCGACAGCAGTTCGATATTTTCAACCGGCAGGAACAGACGATCACCACCGGCATATTCCAGCGCAATACATTCATGCGGCGCACCGGCGGCGGTGATGGTTTCCAGCCCGTTATACCGCCCGACGCCATGATCCACGTGTACGATCAGATCACCGGGGGAAATAGACGTTGCCTCGGTCAGGAAATTTTCGGCCCGGCGCTTGCGTTTTGGCGCGCGGATCAGGCGATCACCCAGCACGTCCTGTTCGGAAATCACAGTCAGGCCGGGTGCAGAGAACCCATGTTCCAATGCCCAGACCGCCAAAAACAGCCCACCTTTGCCGTCCGGCACGTCGCCCCAATGGGCAATCGGGGTGCCTTCGCCTTTGCCTTCGTCAACATCCTCATCGCGCAGCAGATGCGACAGGCGTTCGCGCGCGCCTTCGGAATACGAGGCAAGGATCACCTGATCCTCGGCCTTGCGGGCGGCAATGTGATCGGCCAACGCGCCAAACAGTCTGACATCTTCGACCTGGCGTTCCGGAGCGAAATTCCGCCCGATCCGGCCACCGGCATCAATCACACCCGGCCCAAAACCTTGCGGAAGGGCCGCAAACTGGCGAACTTCAAAATTGGCAAGGGTTGCCTCAAACGCGGCATCGTCAAGATACAACAATTCAGGCGGGCAAGGTTTGTAAACCGTATCAAGCCGGGCTTTGGCGTTCAGCGCCTCCTTGCGGGCATCGTACTGATCCGCAATGCCGTCCCAACGTTCCAGACGGTAAGGCGTTGTCTGATCGTCAAGACAGACAACAGCACCCGGCAAATAGTCAAACAGGCTTTCCATGCTTTCATGAAAGAACGGCGCCCAATGCTCAATACCCTGATGTTTGCGCCCTGCACTTACCGCTTCATAAAGCGGATCATCGGTGCCTGCCGCGCCAAATTCATGGCGGTAATTCTGGCGGAACCGCTGGATCGCGGCCTCGTCCAGTATGATTTCTGATACCGGTGCCAGCTCGATCCGATCAAGCTTTTCAATCGTGCGCTGGCTTTCCGGATCAAACCGGCGTGCGGCATCCAGCACGTCGCCAAACAGATCAAGCCGCACCGGGCCGCTTTCACCCGGCGGAAACAGATCAATCAGACCGCCGCGAATGGCGTAATCCCCGGGCTCCATCACGGTTGGGGCCTGATTGAAGCCCATGCGCACCAGAAATTCGCGCAATGCCGCCTCGTCGATCTGTTTGCCGACGGTTGCTGTGAAGCTTGAGGTTTGCAAAACTGAGCGCGCCGGAACCCGTTGCGTGGCGGCGTTGATCGTGGTCAGCAACAAAAACGGGCGGTCAAACCCCTGCGCAAGGGCCGCCAGTGTCGCCATGCGCGCGGCAGATACGTCATGGTTGGGTGAAACCCGGTCGTAAGGCAGGCAATCCCAGGCGGGAAACACGAAAACAGGCAGATCAGGTGCAAAAAACTCAACCGCTTTGCGGGTTTCTTCCAGCCGTTTATCATCACGTGCGATGTGCACGACCGGTCCTGCCCGTTCGCGCACCAATTGCGCCAGCAGACGGCCATCAAAACCTTCGGGCGCGCCTCCGACGATTATCTTTTTATGGGCAGGGGTTTTTGACATAAGGCGGTCAGCTATACCAATTTGAATGCGGGCTGCAAGCCAGCGCTGGCAGGTCTAAAGAACGGTCGCGCTTAAATTGTGCCACATGCCCCAGAAGGCCGTGATAAAAATCGACACCATGCCGATCACCTGATTGAAAAACCGCTGCCGCGCCAGATGTGCGCGCAACGCCTGACCAAAGGTGCCGCGCGCCCGGATCAGCCGCGCATTGCGCACGGAAATCAGGGCCACCAACGTCATCGGACCCGCAATCAGAAAAATTGCCTGTGCGATCTCGATTTTATACCAAAATCCCAAAAGCGCCAGAATGGTCAGCATAAAAAAGGCAAATGCCACGATCCATGCGCCAGACACATCCATGATATGAACGATACGATTGCAATTGACCCGGACGATGGTTTCAAGGTCTTCCTGCGCTGCACCGCCGCTGTCGTCAGTGTCGGCCTTGCGCGCCCGCGTCACCGCGTCAAACGGCACGCCCATTGTCCAATGCGCGGTTGAGGACCAGACAACAGCAATGATGATCCAATACCAGATAGAGGTAAAGGACCGCATATCGATCACTTCAATTACGCCTGCGTACCAATCCAAGGTTTATCCCTTTTGAGCTGGGCCTTTTGTTTTTCGGCAATTCGCCGCACACTAGCGATTGATGCAGGAATTTCCATAGCAAATCCGCTAAACTTTTGCTATTGCGCGACGCGGCGCGTAATTTGATGCATTATCGACAAAGGAAGCCCCAATGCGACCCACTATTGCCCCCTTTCCGATGGCGCGTTCGCGCCGTTTGCGCCGCAATCCGGCGATCCGCGATCTGGTGCGCGAACAATCCCTCAGCGCAAATGATCTGATCTGGCCGATTTTCGTGCGTGACGGTGAGAATATGCGCGAACCTGTGGCCTCGATGCCCGGCGTTGAAAGGCTAAGCGTTGATAACGCGGTGCGCGCCGTTGAAGATGCCGCCAATCTGGACATTCCGGCGATTGCGCTGTTTCCCTACACCGACGACGCGCTGAAAACCTCGGACTGCCAAGAGGCATGGAACCCCGACAATCTGGTGAACCGGGCCACACGGGCGATCAAGGCCGCGGTGCCCGATGTGTCGATCATGCTGGATGTCGCACTAGATCCCTACAATGCCGATGGGCATGACGGCATTGTGCGCGACGGTATCATTCTGAACGACGAAACGCTGGTGGCACTGGAACGCCAAGCGCTGGTGCAGGCTGATGCAGGCGCAGATATTCTTGGCCCCAGCGATATGATGGACGGGCGTATCGGGTATATTCGTCAAGCGCTGGAACAAAATGATTTTCCCGATACGTTGATTATGGCCTATTCGGCAAAATACGCCTCGGCCTTTTATGGCCCGTTTCGCGATGCCGTCGGGGCAACCGGGGCGTTGATCGGCGACAAGAAAACCTATCAGATGGACAGCGGCAACAGCGACGAGGCCTTGCGCGAAGTGGCGCGCGATATCCGCGAAGGCGCTGACATGGTGATGGTCAAGCCCGGCATGCCGTATCTTGATGTCTGCCAGCGGGTCAGCGCGGAATTTGGCGTGCCGACATTTGCCTATCAGGTGTCGGGCGAATACGCGATGATCTCGGCCGCCGGTCAAAACGGATGGATCGACCTTGAAAAGGCGATGATGGAAAGCCTGCTGGCCTTTAAACGTGCGGGCTGTGCCGGAGTTTTGACCTATTTCGCACCCGAGGTGGCGCGGCTTTTGCAGGAATAGCCGGCTAAAGCGCAATCCGAAAAGTAAGAACCGGTTTTCGGAATAGATTGCGCGCCAAAACAAATAGATAGAGCCGCGCAATTGAATCTGATAAAACGGACGCGGCTCTAGGGCGTCATAATCTGGCGCAAGGCCTTGCTGGCGGCCATACGTTCAAGCGCGATATTGACGTCTGACAGGGCCAAGCGGTGGGTGATCAACTGATCAACCGGGAAATCGCCACGGCGGTACGCTTCAACCAGTTTGGGAATGTCCGTCATAGGATTGCAACTGCCCATATATGAGCCGCGCAAGGTTTTGGCGCTGGTGACAAGGGCGGCGATATCCAGCGAAAACGGCGTTGTCGGGCTGACCAAGCCGACGGTGCTAACGCGCCCGCCCCGCCTGACCGCGCCAAACGCGGTTTCAAAACCAGACAACAGACCCGTCGCCTCAACCGCGCAATCAACGCCACCTTTGATCATCTCAAGCAGTTGATCTGCCGCCTCAGGCCCCCCTGTCAGGAAATCCGTAGCCCCAAGGCCAAAGGCCTGATCACGTTTTTGGTCGTCGATATCAACCGCAATGATCCGGGACGCCCCCGCCAACTTTGCGCCTAAGATAGCACTGGCCCCGACTCCGCCAACACCGATGATAGCAATGGTTTCGCCCTGTTTCAGCGCGCTTGTGTTCAGAACGGTGCCGGCCCCGCACATCACAGCACAGCCAAACAGTGCGGCGATTTCTGCGGGCAGGTCTTTGGGAACCTTGACCACGGAATGTTGCGACACCACGGCCATTTCGGCAAAAGCCGACAGACCCATGTGATGATGCAAAACACCGCCATCAACAGACAGTCGCGGCCCACCTGACAACAGGGCACCAGCGCGATTTGCCGCCAGCCCCGGTTCACATAAATGCACCTCTCCTGCCATGCAGCACGGGCATGTCCCGCATGTTGGCTGATAAACCAGAACCACCTGATCCCCAACGGCCAGATCACTGACCCCCGGGCCAATCTCGGCGATGATCCCCGCCGCCTCGTGCCCCGGAACGATCGGCATCGGCCAGGCGCGCACGCCGGTTACGACGGAAAGATCCGACCGACACAGGCTGGCGGCCTTGATCTCGACCAACACCTCGCCCGTTTGCGGCGCTTGGGCCGTGACCTCAAGAATTTCAAGCGGTGCGCTTGACGAAAAGGGCCGTTCTTGGGTCGTGGTTTTCAACACCGCCGCTTTGAAATTCAACATTGTCCTAACACTCCGTCATACCGCGCCAAACCTGTCTTTACCTTGCCCCAACCCTCGCCAGTTTTGAAGCAAAATGCATTCAAAAGCGCAAACTGGCAAACACCCGCCGAGCCATTGCGTTCAGCGTGACATATCCCGGTGAATCATCTATACCTTGAGGTGATCCGGCACCAAAGACCGAGATAGAGCAGTGATTGAGGAAAATCCCATGACTATATGGACCCGCCGCGCCTTTTTGGCAGGCACCGTGTCAAGCGTGGCCGCTTGTGGCAACGGCATCGGAAACACCAGAGGCGCAAAGATAGATTACCGCGTCGAATTGGCCATGCAACAGATGTTTGATGAAATCCCCGGCACCCGCGATCTGGCGGATCGGGCGGCTGGCATGCTGGTCATGCCGACGATCACCAAGGCCGGTTTCGGCTGGGGTGGCGCCTATGGCGAAGGGGCTTTGTTGATTGGCGGCGCGCCGGTTGAGTATTACTCCATCGCGCAAGGCAGCTATGGTTTTCAGCTCGGTCTGCAACAATATGCCCACACGCTGTTTTTCATGAATCAGGATGCCCTGTCGGATTTCCGGTCTTCATCAGGCTGGCAATTGGGTGCGGATGCAGAATATGTGTTCAAGAACCAGGGCGACAATCTAAGCGTGGACACAACCGAACTGCGCTCGCCAGTTGTCGCGGCGATTTATGGCCGGGCGGGTCTGATCGTTGGCGCGACCTTGGAAGGCACCAAATATTCGCGGGTCATTCGCTGACGGATAACATTGCGGCCAACCGCGGATAAAGGGTTGGCCCAAATGCTGTGCGCGATTACCCCAGTCGCCTGATCAGGCTAGACGTGTCCCAACGCGCCCCGCCAAGCTTTTGCACATCTTTGTAAAACTGATCGACAATGGCGGTAACCGGCAGGCTGGCGCCGTTATTGTCCGCCTCGTCCAGACAAATCCCCAAATCTTTGCGCATCCAGTCAACCGCAAAACCGTGGTCGAATTTGTCATCCAGCATGGTTTCATAACGGTTGGACATCTGCCACGATCCCGCAGCCCCATGGGCAATGACGTCGATCACGGCGCGGCCATCAAGCCCGGCCTTCTGGGCGAAATGCAGCCCCTCGCTCAGGCCCTGCAACAAACCCGCGATGCATATCTGGTTGACCATTTTGGTCAATTGCCCGGCCCCGGATGCACCCAGCAAAGCGCAGGCCTTGGCGTATGCATCAATCACCGGGGCGGCGCGATCATACGCGGCCTGTTCGCCACCACACATCACCCCAAGGGCACCGTTTTCGGCCCCTGCCTGCCCGCCAGACACAGGTGCATCGACAAAGGCAAAGCCGGCTTTCGTGGCGATTGCCGATAATTCACGGGTCACATCGGCGGAAACCGTGGTGTGATCGACAAATACCGCGTCGCGCGCCATTCCGGCAAACGCGCCGTCTTCGCCTAATATTACCGCGCGCAAATCGTCGTCATTGCCGACGCAACTGAAAACAAACTCGGCCCCATCAGCGGCTGCGCGCGGGGTTGATGCCGCCTGCCCGCCATGTCGTTTGACCCAGTCCGCCGATTTGGCGGCGTTGCGGTTATAAACGGTGACGTCATGGCCAGCAGCAGCCAGATGACCCGCCATTGGAAACCCCATTACGCCAAGTCCGATAAATGCTGTTTTTGCCATGATCCACTCCTGTTAACCGTTTGTTTTACGTTTCATGGCCTGCTAAAACGCCGGGGTCAATATTGGATCACTCACCATGGCTGTTACATTCCGCTGGCTTATGCGCCTTTTCCTGACGCTCGCGGTGCTAAGCGTGGCGGCAATCGTGTTGACATATTACCTGGCGTCACGCTCATTGCCGGATTACAGCCGTGATTTTGAGGTCGAAGGCCCGTTTGATACGGTCGAGATTGTGCGCGACACCCATAACGTGCCGCATATTTTTGCCCAATATGACCACGACACCTATTTTGGGCTGGGCTTTGTCCACGCGCAGGACCGCCTGTGGCAGATGACCATGTTCCGGCGCACGGCGCAGGGACGGCTAAGCGAATTGTTTGGCATCCGCACGCTTGAGATTGACGATTTTCTGCGAAGGCTTGATCTATACGGTCTGGCCGAAGCGTCGTTTCAGTATCAGGGTGCCGCAGAAAGGGCCGCACTTGAAGCCTACGCCGCCGGGGTAAATGCATGGATTGAAACCGTCCGGGTCGAGGCTTTGGGCCGCGGCGCGCCGGAATTTTTCTTGTTCAGCCCGCAAATTCAGTCTTGGCGTCCAGCGGATTCTCTGGCGATCCTGCGGCTTATGTCGCTCAAGCTCAGCGGGCATTTGTCGGCTGAGGTGTTGCGCGCCCGAACCTCGCTCGCATTGGGCGACGCACAAGAGCGTTTGTTGGACGTTTTGCCAGACGCCCCCGGCCCCGGTTCGGCGGCGTTGCCGGAATATGGCGCGCTGATGCCGGGACTGATGCACCTTGCGGCGGATTTGCGCCCGCAAACCCCGCGTGACCCGCTGGACCCAGTGCCCGAATTTGCCTTTGCCGGGGCATCAAACGCTTGGGCGGCGGCACCGTCGCGATCAGCGGCACAGGGCAGTTTGCTGGCAAATGACCCGCATCTTGGGTTTTCAGCCCCGTCGATGTGGATGCTGGCGCGCCTGCAACTGGCCGCAGGTGACGTGATCGGTGGCACCATTCCGGGCATGCCCGTGGTGCTGGCCGGGCGGTCTGATCGGTTGGGTTGGGGGGTCACCTCATCTTATCTGGACGATCAGGATGTGCATATTGAAAAGCTGAACCCGGAAAACCCCGAACAATACCTGACGCCTGAAGGGTATAAGCCGTTCAAGACAAGGCAGACCACGATCAAAATAAAGGACAGCGATCCGGTCACACGGGTTCTGCGCTGGTCGGAAAACGGCCCTATCATTCCCGGTTCACGCTATGATCTGGCCTCGATCACCCCGACAGGGCATGTGACGTCGCTGAACTGGACAGCGCTTGATCCGGTGGATCAATCAATGACGGCGGCCCTGCGTTTGATGCAGGCCAGCACGGTACAAGAGGCGGTCGAGGTTGGACGGTTATACACGGCACCTTCGCAAAATCTGGTTCTGGTCGATCAGGCATCTATCGCGTTTCAGATGATCGGTAAAATGCCAAACCGGCAGGCCCGGCATCAAAGTCGCGGTCGGTTGCCAACACCGGGATGGCTGGCGGAAAACCGGTGGCTGGGGTTCCTGCCCTACGAAAACAATCCGCGCATCATCGACCCGTTCAGCGGCATCGTGGCGAACACCAACAACAAATCAGTTGATCGCCCTTTCCCGAACCACGTCTCGTATTCCTGGGGCGACACCCAGCGGATTGAACGACTGCAAAAGCTGATGGGCAATCGCGAGGTCCACACCCGCGCCAGTTTTGTCGAGGCACAACTGGATCAGGTGTCGTTTTCTGCCCGCGCCCTGCTGCCATTGATTGCGCGCGATCTGTGGTTTGGCGCGGATGCAGCGATCGGCGATACGCCCGCCACGATGCGGCAATCGGCACTGGCCCTGCTGGCGGAATGGAATGGCGAGATGAACGAGCATATGCCCGAGCCGCTGATTTTCGCGGCTTGGATGCGCAGCTTGCAAAAACGGCTGGTGCAGGACGAGCTTGGGGCGCTGACACAGGAATTCACCCATGCCGACCCGGTGTTTCTGGAACGTGTGTTTCGTGATCTGAATGGTGCGGCGCAATGGTGTGACGTGGTGCAATCGACCCCGGTTGAAACCTGCACCGAGATTGCGCGCGTCGCCCTTGATACCGCATTGCTGTCTTTATCAAAAACCTATGGCAACCGGATCGAAAGCTGGCGTTGGGGCGATGCCCATCAAGCCACCCATGATCATGAAACGTTGGGCGACATTCCGTTATTGTCGTGGTTCGTGAATATCCGGCAATCAACCTCGGGCGGGGATAATACATTGATGCGCGGCAAAACCAGCGGTGTTGGCGATAATCCATACCTGAACGTGCATGGGGCTGGATATCGCGGCGTTTATGATTTTGCCGATCCAAATGCGTCACTGTTCATCATATCAACGGGTCAAAGCGGGCATTTCATGTCGCGCCATTACGACGATCTGGCACAGCTTTGGCGGCGTGGTGATTACATCCCGATGTCACTTGATCCGGCACTGGCCCGTGCAGCCGCGGTTGGCGTGTCGTATCTGTTGCCAAAACATAAGTGATCGGGAACAAGGCCATCGCCGTTGCCTACAATAGCTGAAAGCGTCGCGCCTGTTTTTCGGTCCAAGTGACCGTCAGATCAAAACCGGTCTCGGTCTGGGCCTCGTTATCCACGACATTCTGGTCAAACAGCCACGCCCGTTTGCGCCCGTCAGCAAAGGCCAGATGCAGCGTTTCTGTGCGGTTCGGTTCGGTAAGGGCAGTGTCAATAATCCCGTAAAGCCGGTCCATACCTTCGCCGCTAATGGCCGAGGTGGCGGCAATCATGTCGTCGCGATCTGCGGCGACCAGCAACGCGGCGCGATCCTTAGGCTCGGCCGTGTCGATCTTGTTCCAAATCTCGATCATATCCTCGCGCTGGCTGTCCTTGATGCCAAGGGCCTCCAGAATATCACGCACGTCCTCGGCCTGCTCGCGGGTTTCGGGATGCGTAATGTCACGCACATGCAGGATCAGATCGGCATCAAGCACCTCTTCCAGTGTGGCGCGAAACGCCGCCACTAGCTGTGTCGGCAGATCCGAGATGAAACCAACCGTGTCAGACAGGATAACATTGCGCCCCGACGGCAAGGTGACGGCGCGCATGGTGGGATCAAGCGTTGCAAACAACATGTCCTTGGCCAACACCGACGCCCCGGTCATGCGGTTGAAAATCGTCGATTTCCCGGCATTGGTATAGCCGACCAATGCCACGATCGGAAAAGGCACCTTTGCACGCGCCGCCCGGTGCAACCCACGGGTTTTGGCGACTTTTGACAATTGCCGCTTAAGCCGCACGATTGCGTCGTCAATGGCGCGGCGGTCAGACTCGATCTGGGTTTCACCGGCACCGCCGACAAACGACAAGCCACCACGCTGGCGTTCAAGATGGGTCCAGCTGCGCACCAGCCGCGAGCGTTGATAGGCAAGTGCTGCCAAATCGACCTGCAACACCCCTTCACGAGTGGCGGCGCGATCACCGAAAATCTCAAGGATCAGGCCGGTGCGGTCCAGAATTTTAACGTTCCAGCGCTTTTCCAGATTGCGTTGCTGGATCGGCGTGACCGGCCCGTCAATCAGCACAAGGTCGATTTCCGCCTCTTGGATACGGCTTTCAATCTCGGCGATTTTGCCTTTGCCAAACAGCAATCCGGCATGGGCTTTGGGCAGCCGGACAACATCTGTGTCAACGACGTTCAGATTTAGCGCATGGGCCAGCGACACGGCCTCAGCCAGCGCATTTTCAGCGCTGCGTCTTGTGTCGCGACTGTAAATATCAGGATGCAGGACGAGGCAGTTTGTCACCACAGCGCCTCAGCCAGAAAAAGCGCGCCTATCAAGTGCCGTCATCGCCTTCGTATAGGCTGACCGGTTGGGATGGCATGATGGTTGAGATCGCGCTTTTATAAACCAGCTGCGATTGCCCGTCCCGGCGCAACAACACACAAAACGAGTCAAACCAGGTAATAACACCCTGCAACTTGACCCCGTTGATCAGGAAAATTGTCACTGAGATTTTTGATTTTCGGACATTGTTCAGAAATGCATCTTGCAAATTTTGTTTATCGGCAGCCATTTTTTTCAGCCTTCAGTTTTGTTCACGCCCCGGTTGTCGGGAGCAATTGTTGTCGTTACCCGGCGAATATGGCGGCGAATATGTGTAATTTCCAGTCGAAAACAGAAAATATCGTGGTTTTTCAGTCACTTTTTGTTATGGACGCCAGAAATCAGGGTTCAATAGCGCAATGATCGCCAAAGTTTCAAGCCGTCCAAGAACCATGGCACCCGCCAGAATAGATCGTGCGGCACCGCCAAGATCGCTGTAAGCCACGCCGTTTTCCAGCACAGCACCCGCCAAAGGCCCGGTTGTCGACAGGGCAGATACAGCAAATGCAAGGCTTGAGGCAAAGCTTAACCCGGTCAGGCTTAGGGCCAGAAATGTCAACGCGATTGAGATGGTAAACAACATAAAAAAAAGCCACGCCACATAAGCGCCTTCGCGGCGGATATGGCGCGCTGCCTTGCCAGAGCCGCCAACCGAGGACGGAAAAGTCAGTTTTTGCATCTCGCGAACGCCATGTTTGTAAAGCGCATAAACCCGCAGCAGCTTGATCCCGCCAGCGGTCGTGGCGACACCGCCGCCCATAACCGCCAGACCCACCAGAATAATCCCGGATGTGTGCAGCCCCGACCAATCGCGCGCAGCGTGCCAGCTTTCGCTTTCAAATCCGGCGGTGGTCAGAAAAGAAAGCGTGGTAAACACCGCCCCCCAAAGCGCCTGAAAAGCCGCCGTGGCGTTTTCCTGTTCGTTGACTTCAAAAGCGCCCAACCAATGGCGCAGAAACAGAAAAACCGGCAGAATGGCAACAAGCGCCATCGCCAGACGAAATTCATGGTCTTTGAAGATTGCTTTTATCGAGGGGAAACTGCCCTCGAAAGTAAACGTCAGGCGCGATACTGCAAAGATTAGAAACACAAAGATCAGCAATTCGCTGCGAAACCCTGAGTCAAGGCTGTCACCGCTGGTAATACCGCTGGTTGACAGGGTCGACATGGCATGAACCAGCGCCACAAACGCCCGCTCGCCACTGATCAACAGCGCAAGGGCCAGAACCAGTGTCGCCCCAAGATAGATCGGGCCAAAGCGCAGGGTGAATTTGATCAGGCGTTCTGTGGCGTCAGCTGCTTTGATCTGGGCCTGGCCTTGCGTGCGTGTCCCGCTTGGCCCGTCGCCATACACCTCAAACCCGCCAAGGTTTAGCGGCGCAAGGATCGCAACCGCGCTGACCAGCATCAGAAAACCGCCAAGCCAGCCGACAAAGGCGCGCCACAGATGCACAGGTTCGCTGACGCTGGCCGGGTTTTCAAAAACCGTGGCCCCAGTGGTTGTCAGCGAGGACAACATCTCAAAATAAAGGGCGAAATAGCTTGAGGTCGGGATCAGCAAGCTCAGCGGATAGGCCAGCACCACGGGCAGAAAAATATAGGCACCAAGCAGGGCAATCAGATGACTGCGGGCGGAATTGCGCGGCGCATAATTGACCGTGGCAACCCCGATCAGGACGGTGAGCAGCACGATCATCAAACCAGTTTGAAAAAACACCCGCGCCGTCAAAAAATCGCTGATCCGAAACGCGTGCCCCATAGGCAACAGCATAGCAACGCCGGACATGCCCATCAGGATGACCAGAAACGGAAGTTTGAAGAACCAGGTTAACATGGCTCAGAAAAAGTCGATGCCGACCTGAAGCAGGCGCTCGACCTCGGGCACATCCTGCGCCATGCAGAAAAGCGCGATCACGTCGCCCTCTTCAATTTTGGTTGATGCGGTGGGTCGGATGACGGAATTGCCCTTTTTGACCGCCCCCACCAGAACGCCTTCGGGAAAGGCAATGTCGCGGATGCGATGGTTGGCAATTGGCGATGGGGCCATGACCTGAGCCTCGATCACCTCGGCCTCAGCGTCGCCGATGGAATAGACGGTGCGCACCCTGCCATGCCGGATATGGCGCAGGATCGACGACACCGTGGTGGCGCGTGGATTAACGAAAGCGTCAATGTTCAGCGGTGCCATCAATGAGCTAAGTGTGGGATCATTAACCAACGCAATCGCCATCGGACAGCCCGCCGCCTTGGCCCGGGCCGAGGCCAAAAGGTTGGTCTTGTCGTCATCCGTAACCGCCAGAACCGCATCCGCCTTGTCGATATTCGCCTCGGCCAGCAGTTCAAGATCCAGACCATCACCATGCAGCACAATCGTGCGTTCCAGAACATCTGCGGCCGCTTCGGCCGTGTCGCGATCGCGTTCGATCACTTTGGCGCGGATGCGATCACTGCGTTCTTCCAGACTTTTGGCCACGGCCAAGCCGACATTGCCGCCCCCGATGATAATCACCCGCTCGCGTTTCTTGGCGGACTTGCCAAAGATTTCCAATGTGCGGCCCAGATCTTCGGTATGGGTGAAAATATAAACCTGATCACCGGCAAACAACTGATCGCCGGGTTCCGGCGCAAACAAGGTTCCCTTACGCCGAATTGCCACAACAATGGCCCGCAAGGTAGAAAACAGTTCGGTCAATTGGCGCAATGGCGTGTCAAGCACGGCGCAGGCATCTTCCAGCGTGACACCGATCAATTGGGCCTTACCGTCCAGAAATAATTCCGTGTCAAACGTGGCAGGTGCCTGAAGGCGCTGAATCGCGGCCTCGGCCACCTCGCGTTCGGGTGAAATCACCACGTCAATTGGCATGTGATCACGCCGGTAAAGATCAGAATAAATCGCATCAAGATAAGATTGCGACCGAAGGCGCGCGATCTTGCGTGGAACCGAAAATACCGAATGGGCCACCTGACAAGTGACCATGTTAACCTCGTCAGAAAACGTCGCGGCGATGATCATGTCAGCATCGCGCGCGCCTGCCCGATCCAGAATGTCGGGATAACTGGCAAACCCGGTGATGCCGGACACATCCAGCGATTCCGTCGCCCGACGCACCAGTTCGGCGTTGTTATCCACCACGGTTACGTCGTTTTTCTCACTGGCAAGATGACGGGCGATTTGCCAGCCAACCTGACCCGCGCCACAAATGATGACCTTCATGTGGTCCTCCTAGACGGTGGCATCAATTGCAAATACCGCCCCCCGCGTCAATTCAAGATCAGATTTCATCGCCTTCGTCAATTTCCGCAACCCGCGCCCCTGATTTGCTGGAGGTCACAACATTGAGGGATTTAAGCTTGCGATGCAGGGCCGAGCGTTCCATGCCAACAAAATTGGCGGTTCTGGAAATATTGCCGCCAAAACGATTGATCTGGGTCATCAGGTATTCGCGTTCAAACAATTCCCGCGCCTCGCGCAGCGGCAGTGTCGCCAGATTGCTGGACAGACCAATGCCACCATCATCGCTGCTGCTGCCTTCGTTGCTGGGCAATTCAGCCGCCTCAACGGCGCCGTTTTCCGGGCCAAGGATCAGGATCCGTTCAATCACATTTTTCAACTGCCGCACGTTTCCGGGCCAGCGCATCGTTTGCAACAAAGCCACGGATTCATCAGATAATGCACGCAGCGGCAAGCCTTGCGATTTGTTAAAGTCGGCAATGAAATGCAGGGCAAGCTCCGGTATATCTTCGCGGCGGGTTTCAAGCGACGGCACAGAAATCGGCACAACGTTCAGGCGGTGATACAGTTCTTCGCGAAACCGGCCTTCTTCAATTTCTTGTTGCAAGTCTTTGTTTGTGCTGGAAATAACCCGAAGATCGACCCGGACTTTATCTGCCCCGCCAACCCTTTGAAACTGCTGATCCACCAGCACGCGCAGGATTTTTGACTGGGTGCCAAGGGGCATATCGGCAATCTCGTCGAAAAACAGAATGCCGCCATGGGCTTGTTCCAGCAGACCCGGCTCGTGACCGCGTTCCAGTGTCTCGCGACCAAACAGCACCTCTTCCATGCGTTCGGGTTCGATCGAGGCAGAATTGACCGTCACAAACGGATCGGCTGCCCGGTCGGAATTGGCGTGGATGTAGCGCGCGGCAACTTCTTTTCCGCTGCCAGCGGGGCCTGTCAGCATGATCCGGCCATTGGTGCGGGTCACTTTATCAAGCTGTGATTTCAGCGTCTTAAAGGACGAACTTGAACCAAACATGACGGACGAGGTCGCGTCGGTTACCTTTAGATTGGCATTTTCGCGGCGCAGGCGTGACGCCTCCATCGCGCGGGAAATCACCACCATCAACTGGTCAATATTGAACGGCTTTTCGATGAAATCATACGCACCCTGTTTCACCGCTGCGACGGCGATTTCGATATTGCCGTGGCCTGAAATGATCACCACCGGGATATCCGGATTGTCCCGTCGGGTCGCCTTGAGGATGTCGATGCCGTCCATCCGACTGTCTTTGAGCCAGATATCAAGGATCATCAGGTCCGGCGGATCATTGTTGATCTCGCGCATACAGGCATCACTGTCGCCCGCAAGCCGGGTTGTATACCCCTCGTCCACAAGAATATCCGAGATCAGCTCGCGGATGTCGCGTTCGTCATCAATTACTAGAATATCGCCCATTACATTACGCTTTCTTATTTCCGGCCATCAGGCCACGTTCTTTCTTAATACTTTAGGTTTTTCCAAAGCCGTCATTGGCAGGACAACCCGTGCCATTGCCCCCGCGTGGTCGCCGCCCTCGAAAACTTCGGCGTCCATCAATTCAAGGGTGCCGCCATGTTCTTCAATGATTTTCTTGACGATCGACAGGCCCAGACCCGTGCCTTTTTCGCGGTTGGTCACATAGGGTTCAAACAGACGCGCCCGGTTTTCCGGCAGGCCGGCGCCATTATCAATCACCCGGATTTCGGTATTTGGTCCTTGCTGTTCAACCAAAACCCGGATTTCCGGCTTGAAGTTTTCAGGCTTGGATTTTTCAAAGGTTTCAATGGCTTCACCGGCGTTCTTAATAAGGTTTATCAGAGCTTGCGAAATCATCGTGGCGTCAATATGGCCCCAGATCATGTCGTGATCACAAATCAGCGACAGTTTAACCCGTTCCAAAGCATTTTCCTGCAACACCACTGCATCGCGGATCAGTTTCAGCAGATCAGCCTGCCGACGTTCAGGTTCCGGCATCCGGGCGAATTTGGAAAACTCGTCGACAATACGGCGCAAATCGGTGGTCTGGCGCACGATCACATCGGTGTATTGTTGCAGCGTCTCAACATCAATGCCCGGCACCTTCGAGAATTTTCGCATCAACCGTTCAGCCGACAACTGGATCGGCGTCAGCGGGTTTTTGATCTCATGGGCAATCCGTCTGGCAACATCACCCCAGGCCGCCATGCGTTGCGCTGACACCAGGTCTGTCACGTCGTCAAAAGTGACAACAAAGCCTTCCAGACGGTTGTTGTCGTTTGACCGACTGGCAATGCGGACCAGCAGGTTTTCACCGGTTCCGGCGCGGGTAAGTTGCACTTCTTCTTGCGCAACTTGCCCGCTGCTTTCTGTCAACTCATTGAAAAGATATGAAAACTCTGGCACCACATCCTTTAGCGCGCTGCCTGAGTCCTTTTCAATGTTCAGCCCCAGCAGACGCGCCGCAGCCGCGTTCATGATGTCAATTTCGCCTTTGGAATTCAGGCCAATCACACCGGTTGTCACGCCTGTCAGAACGCTATCAAACAGCCTGCGACGACGCTCAGACAGCCGATTGGTGTCGACCAGAGAATCGCGTTGCGCCTTGAGCTGTTTGGTCATCTGGTTGAAAACCCGGCTGAGCATGGCAATCTCGTCATCGCCCTCTTCTTCCAGCACACGCACGTCAAAATCACCGGCACCAACCCGCTGCACAGCACCCGCCAACCGACCCACCGGGCGCGACAGGCGTTCAGCAAACCAAAGGCCCAGCCAGATCGCCGCCAGAATGACGATGACGGCAAAGCCCAGATAGATCAGGCCAAATTCAAACAGCAACCGGCCGCGTTCACTTTCAAGCTGTTGATAAAGCGCAATTGTTTCTTTGGTTTCGTCCAGCAGGCTAAGAATGGCGCCATCCACATTGCGCGAAATGTACAAGTACCGGTCTGAAAACGCCGTCAGTTTTGTTAGGGCGCGAAACTCATTATTGTTCCAGTCGCGAATAACGATGGTTTCGCCACCCGCAGCGCGGTCAAGTTCCGAGGCTAAAGGTGGTTCAAAATCAAACAGATAGCTGCGTTCACCGCGCGCGATCAACCCGGACGTGCCATCAATAACAAAGGCTTCACGCAGGCCACGTTGGATTTGCTGCTGACCCTGCGTTAGCAACTGGCGCAAGTCGCCTTCGGTAAGCAGCGGGGTCAAGCGCTTGTTACGATTAAGAAATGCCGCCAGAATTTCAGAATCTCGGGTCAGCGCGGTCTGGTGTTCCTGCTCATAAGCCTGTGCTGCTTCTAACGACGAGCCGACAACTTGGCGGACCCGGTCCGAAAACCAGCCCTCAAGCCCGAAATTCAGCGTCGCCGTGGCAAACACCGCCACCAAAATCGTCGGCAGCAAAGCAATGATGGTGAACACGCCGGTAAGGCGCAAGTGCAACCTTGAGCCTGCCGATTGCGCCCGACGGTCCGCAATCATCCGCGCCACGCGCTGCAACACCAAGGCCGCAACCATCAGGACGTAAACGAAATCGGCCAACAGGATAAACCGCAACGAGCGTGAGGCGGCACCCTGTTCAAACAGACTGAGTGCGGCAAACGTCATAAAGGCCAGAACCGGGCCAAGAATAACAAGGCTAAGCGTGCCAAGGTTGCGCACCCGACGCTGCTTGCGCAATCGGTTCAGCGACTCCCAAGTCGTGTTAAGACTTAGCGCTTTCATTGGCAGGTCCGGCAGATTGGCGCAGTGGTGATGCAGGAATGGCTCAGCCACGCACAAAAGACGGAAAAAAGGTCACATTCTGGCGTAAACCTCACAGCATACTCGCTTTATATCACACACACTGTGGTATTCTTACATCAATTTGCGCCGCCGAGTCACGCGAATATCCAGCTCTGTTATCTTTTTTCTGAGTGTATTTCGATTAATTCCCAACAGATCAGCACATTTCGCCTGATTGCCACCGGATGCATCAAGCGCAATTTCCAGCAAAGGCAGCTCCATTTCCCTGAGAATCCGGCCATAAAGCCCGGCAGGCGGCAAAACATCGCCATGCAAATCGAAATATCGCCGCAGATGCGCCCCGACCGAATCGGACAAACGCTCGTTGCCGATATTGCCGCGAATTTGGGCGGATTCACTGGCTGGCCCGAGGGCCTGAACCACATCGGCGGCCCCGATGACGTCTTCGGGACAGGTCACGGCCAGCCGACGCACACTGTTTTCCAGTTGGCGCACATTACCGGGCCAGCCATATTTTCGCATCTGATCCAGCGCTTCGGCACCAAGGGTTTTAGCCTGGCCGCTGTCGCGATCAAGTTTTGTTAGGAAATAATCCGCCAGCAATGGAATATCGTCAATCCGGGCGCGCAGAGGCGGCACATCAAGCGACACAGCGCTTAGGCGATAGAAAAGATCGCTGCGAAATTCGCCGCTTTCAACGGCCTTGGCCAGATCCTGTTGCGTTGTCGACATCAGGCGCGGCGCGTTTTCACCCAAGCTATCCAGATTTCGCACCAACCGCGACTGGGCTTGCATGGACAGGTCGCCAACTTCATCAAACAGGATCGACCCTGCCTTGGCGCGCGCCAGCAGATCATGCACCGCGTCCAGATTTTCAAGCGCAGCCGCGTTTGCAATCACATACGGCAATGTACGCCGGTCGGAATAATCATGTATCGCCTGGGCAATCAGGGATTTTCCAGTGCCGCTTTCCCCTGCAATCATCACCGGCAAATCGGTGTTCAGCACACGGGCCACCACCCGGTAAAGTTCCTGCATTGACGACGTGCGGCCAACCAATGGCAAGTCGTCTTTGTCCGAACTGCGGGCGGTGTCTTTGCGTTTTTGGCTTTTGCGTTCTAACGCGCGGGCCGAGCGTTTCATCAGATCCGGCAAATCAAACGGTTTGGGCAGATAGTCATACGCCTCAGCCTCGGTCGCTTGGATCGCCGTCATGATGGTGTTTTGCGCTGAAATGACGATCACCGGCAGATCGGGCCGCGCCTTGCTGATTTTTGGCAATGTCTCAAGCCCGTTGCCATCAGGCATAACAACGTCAGAAATCACCAGATCACCGCGCCCTTCATCCACCCAACGCATCAGCGTGACAAGGGACGAGGTGGCGTGGACCTTGCAGCCCGCGCGGGTAAAGGCCTGCGTCAGAACCGTGCGGATCGTGCGGTCGTCATCGGCAATTAAAACGGTGCCATCCATCAGCTTGTCCTTGGGTTGGGTTCATTGGGGGTCAAAGCGACGGGTAAGGAAATGCGAAACACCGTACGTGCGGGGCGCGAGGTGACCACGATGGCGCCTTGGTGATCGGCGATGATTTTGGACACAAGTGCCAGCCCTAATCCCGTGCCGTTTTCGCGGCTTGAAATGAACGGGTCAAACACGAATTCCAACATTGCCTCGGCAATACCCGGCCCGTCATCAATGATTTCAATTTGCAACGGCACGGCACGCCCGCCGTTTTCCGAACGCAAACGCAGGCCAAGCTCGTAATACGTGCGGATCGTGATGGTGCCACCGGATTTTCCCGCCGCCTCAGCCGCGTTAGCAAACAGGTTGGCAAAGACCTGCAACAATTGATCCGAGTCGCCTGACGTTAGTGGCAATGAGGGGTCGTATTGGTCAAGAAACGTCATATTTGCCGCGGCGCCAAGGGCTGCAGACATCCGGGCGCGTTCCAACAGATCGTGGATATTCAAGGGCTTAAGGTTCGGCGGACGCAGATCGCCAAATTGTTCGACTTGCTTTAACAAATCAACAACGCGCCGGGTTTCCTGTAGGATCAGGTCAGTCATTTCCTGATCTTCTTTGCCAAGGCTCATCGACAGCAATTGCGCCGCGCCTGAAATGCCAGCCAACGGGTTCTTGATCTCATGCGCCAGCATATCGGCCAGCCCAATGGCGGTTTTGGCGGCAGAATTGCCTTGCAAGGCGCGGCCAAGGCGGCCTTTGATCTGGCGCGGATGCAGCAGCACCATCATGGTTTCCGGCGTATCCCCAAGCGGGGCGATTTGCATGTCACACAGCGCCAGTTCACCGTTACCACGAGAGATGCTGACATCGTGGTGAAACAGCACAGATTGTCCGGCGCGCGCCCGATCAAGATTGACGTTTAGGTCACCATCCACCTTCAGGCATTGGGCAAGATCACGACCCGTCAGGGATTTCTGCGCCAGATTAAGGAACACCTCGGCGGCTGGATTGATGCTTTGAATACGGTTCTGCGGCCCGACTAGAAAACCCGGTATCGGCAGGGCCAGCCATGTGGCGTCTGGTGGTGTTTTGCTCATGCCGCAGCCTCGATCGGATCGCTGCTGCACAATTGACGGATGATTTGATAGATTTGCGCAGGCTCGGTCGCGGTCAATACGGCGCGACGTTGGGGTTTCGGCACGGATACGCTCAAGGCCAGCCCGTCCATATACCACCCCAAATGCTTGCGCGCGGCCTTTAGGCCCAATTCAGCCCCGTAAAAGGCCAGCATCGCCTGATGATGCCGCTCAATCAGATCGGCCAGCACGGCCCCTGTGGGAATATAAGGCGCCGGGCGGCCGTCCAGTTCAGCCGCGATCTGGGCCAGTCGCCACGGCGCGCCCTGCGCCCCACGGCCAACCATCACACCCGTAGCACCAGACGCTTTCAGGGCCTGACGCGCAGTTGTGACGTCGATGATATCGCCATTGGCGATGACAGGAATGTTCACCGCGTCGACAATTGCGCCAATACCATCCCAATCGGCCTGCCCTTTGTAAAACTGGCACCGAGTGCGGCCATGGATTGTCAGCATTTGCACGCCTGCATCTTCGGCCCGTTTGCCAAGCTCTGCAGCATTCAGCGTTGCGTGGTCCCAGCCGAGGCGGGTTTTCAGGGTCACCGGAACATCGACGGCGGCAACCACAGCCTCGATCAGACTTAACGCGTGATCCAGATCTTTCATCAAGGCAGAACCGGAATAGCCGCTGGTGACCTTTTTCGCCGGGCAACCCAAGTTGATGTCGATAATACTCGCGCCACCATCAGCACAGATACGCGCACATTCTGACATCCAATAGGCCTCGCGACCTGCGATTTGCACGGCTGTATTGGCGGATTTTAAACCGAGTTCCGCCCGCATACGCGATTGTGGCTTGGCTGATGGCCTTGCCTGAACCATTTCCTGACTCGCAACCATTTCCGACACCACCAGCCCTGCCCCAAATTCAGAAACCAAGTTCCTGAAAGGCAAATCGGTGATCCCCGCCAGAGGTGCAAGAAAAACAGGCGGATCAAGCGTCACATCCGCCAATTTGATGGTCATCTGCTTAATCCTTGTGCGGTTTGCCCGTGTCCTAAGCGTTTTCGCAGGAAAACACAATGCGGCTTTGCGTTGCGCCCCGCCGTTATCAGGCCTAGATATGCGGCAAGCAAGTCAACAAAAGGCGTAAACTTCGTGACCAAACCCAGTCAGACAATTGCCGTGATCGTGGCGGCAGGGCGCGGCGTTCGGGCGGGCGGCAGTATTGCCAAACAATGGCGTGATCTGACGGGTCGCAATGCAGTGGCGTGGAGTTTGCAGGCCTTTCAGGATCATGCCGACATTGACGCAATCGTTCTGGTTCTGCATCCCCACGATCTGGCTCTGGCGGCAGGTTACAGCGACATTATTGTGACCAAAGGCGGGGCAGATCGCGCCGCTTCGGTTCTGTTTGGATTGCAGGCGGCGGCGGCTTTGTCGCCAGCAAAGGTCCTGATCCATGACGTTGCGCGCCCCTGTGTTTCCGCGCAGACGATTAGCAACGTTATTGCGGCCCTTGACGATCATCAGGGTGCAGCACCCGGTTTGGCGCTGTCTGATGCGCTGTGGCAAGGGACGGATGGTCTGGTTGCGGACATCAAGCCGCGCGATGATCTTTTCCGGGCGCAAACACCGCAAGGGTTTCATTTTGCAAAGATTTTGGCGGCACATCAAACCTATCAAGGACCCGCTGCCGATGATGTTGCAGTGGCGCGTGCGGCTGGAATGACCGTTGCAATTGTACCCGGCGACGAGGACAATCTGAAAATCACCACGCCCGGCGATTTCGCCCGGGCAGATCGAATTTTACGAGGGCATATGGATATTCGCACGGGCAATGGCTTTGACGTTCATGCGTTTGAGGCGGGCGATCATGTCACGCTGTGTGGCATCGAGATTGGCCATGAATTCGCGCTTAAGGGACATTCTGACGCCGATGTGGCCATGCATGCGGTGACCGATGCCATTTACGGCGCGCTGGCCGAAGGCGACATAGGCCAATGGTTCCCACCAAGTGATCCGCGCTGGAAAGGTGCCGCGTCCGAGGTGTTCTTGCGCCATGCGGTCACGCTTGCAAGGGATAAGGGATTCACCATAACCCACGCGGATTGCACGATTATTTGCGAACACCCCAAGATTGGCCCGCATGCCAGACAGATGCGCGAAAATATGGCGCGGATCATGGAAATCGACATTGAGCGAGTGTCGATCAAGGCAACAACGTCAGAACAGCTTGGCTTTACCGGGCGCGGCGAAGGTATCGCGGCCAGCGCCACGGCCACTTTGGTGAAGTCATGAGCGCGCTGATTGCCACGTTTTTCTATGTCGGACGCGCTCCCAAGGCGCCCGGCACATTCGGCTCACTCGCGGCGTTACCGTTGGCCTATCTGCTCCACCGATTTACCGGCTTTCCGATCTTTGCCGCCGTCACGGTGCTGGTGTTTGTCATCGGCTGGTGGGCCACCAGCGTCCACACATCCGGCCAAGACGACCATGATCCCGGCGAAGTGGTGATAGATGAGGTCGTTGGCCAATGGATCGCGCTTTGGCCGCTGTCTTTTGGTTTGTGGCATGCCGGGGTCGATCCCGCCATCTGGCCCTATCCCGGCTGGATCGCGGGTTTTGTGTTTTTTCGCCTGTTTGACATCTGGAAGCCCTGGCCGATCAGCTGGGCGGACAACAAGGAAACCGCGTTTGGTGTGATGTTGGACGACGTGTTGGCCGGGATCATGGCGGCCATTTGCGTGGCCCTTTTGGCGGTTTATGCCCATGCATAATTCGACTGATATTGCCACGCTTACAATCGAAATCCTTGATCTGGCGCGCGCCCGTGGCTGGAAAATCACCACGGCTGAAAGCTGCACCGGCGGCCTGCTGGCAGCGGCATTGACCGAGATTGCAGGCGCGTCCGATGTCTTTGACCGTGGCTTTGTCACCTATTCAAATCAGGCCAAGCAGCAAATGTTGGGGGTCAGCACGCAAAGTTTGCACGATTTTGGTGCGGTTTCCCAACAAGTCGCGCGTGAAATGGCACAAGGGGCGCTGCAAAACGCGGGCGCTGATCTGGGACTTTCGATCACCGGTATCGCCGGGCCGGGCGGGTCTGAGTTCAAACCTGAAGGCCGGGTTTGTTTCGGTGTTTCGCAAAAAGATGCGGCGGATTTTTCCCAGACTGTGGAGTTTGGTGCCGTTGGCCGCGCGGTGGTTCGTCAGCGTTCCGTGCGCCATGCGCTTGATCTTATTTTGCACGCTTTACGCACGACATGATAAACGCCCTGCCCAAAACAATGGCGCAATACGAATTCACATGCCGCCACTAATTTAGGCAAATCACGCCAGATTTGATCAATCACGCGGCAAAACCAATTTAAAGCTCCGACATTCGGGCCCCGCCCCTTTCATAATCACCGCCTTCCCGCTTTTAAGCCACGAAACGGGACAAATAGCGGGACTTCTTATGAACGGTGCAGACACAGCCTTTATCATTACGGCCACGGCCTTGGTGTTATTCATGACCTTGCCGGGGCTCGCCCTGTTTTACGGCGGGCTGGTACGGGCGCGCAATGTGTTGTCGGTTTTCATGCAATGTTTCGCAATCGCCGCGTTGATGAGCGTGCTTTGGCTGGTCGCCGGATACTCCATCGCTTTTGGCGGCGACGGTGCCTATTGGGGCGGATTGGGCAAAGCTTTCCTGAACGGTGTCGATGCCGACAGCCTGCACGGCACAATTCCCGAAGTCCTGTTTTTCGCCTTTCAGATGACATTTGCCATCATCACCCCGGCGTTGATCGTCGGCGCTTATGTTGAGCGTGTGGGCTTTGGCTTTGTCATGGTATTTTCCGCCCTTTGGATGCTGATTTGCTATGCCCCGGTGGCCCATTGGGTCTGGGGCGGTGGCATGTTGGCCGATGGCGGCATTTTCGGCGCGACCGGTGTCAAGGATTTCGCAGGCGGCATCGTTGTGCATGAAACCGCCGGGCTTGCCGCGCTTGTGGTTGCCGTTGTTCTGGGACCACGCAAAGACAAATCAAAACCGCCGCATAATCCGGGTTTTGTGATGATCGGGGCCGCGATGCTGTGGGTCGGCTGGTTTGGCTTTAATGGTGGCTCGCAACTGGCCGCTGATGGCGGGGCCGCGATGGCCCTGACCGTGACGCATATTTCAGCCGCGGCCGCATCGCTAAGCTGGGCCGCGTGGGAGCGGATCAAATACGGCAAATCCTCGCTGATCGGTCTGGTTACCGGCACGATTGCCGGGCTTGCCTCTATCACGCCAGCATCGGGTTATGTTGGCCCGGTCGAGGCATTGATTATCGGCGGCGTGGCCGGTGTTCTGTGTCAAGAGGCTTGCGGGGTGATCAAAAACAAGCTCAAGATCGACGACACGCTTGATGTGTTTGCAGTGCATGGTATCGGCGGCATTTTCGGCACGATCATGATCGCGGTTTTTGGTGCTGGCAATTTTGGCGCACAATTTGGCGCATTGGCCATCGTCGGCGTGTTCACCCTTGTCGTCACCTATGTCATCGTGCGCGCAGTGGCGCTGGTCACACCGATCCGGGTTAACGACGAGGATGAATATACCGGGCTGGATCTGGCCAGCCACGGTGAGAGAGCCTACGAGTTCAATTCCTGACCGTACAAAGCGTGCGCGCGGCTATCAAACGCGCGCACGATGCGGTGCATCGCTTCGGTAAAAACCACCCCGATCACCGCTTGCAGAATGGCGGATTTGAACTCAAAATCGACAAAGAAATCGACTTCGCAGCCGCCACCCTCAACCGGCGTGAACTGCCAATGGTTGTTCAGATAGCGAAACGGGCCGTTCAGATATTCAACGTCAATCTTGTTTTCGCTGGGAAACAGCGTCACGCGCGAGCCGAACCTTTCCCGAAACAGCTTGAATGAAATCACCAGATCAGCGTCAATCACCTCGCCGGTTTCTGTCGGCACCCGCTTGCGAATGCGTGCCGCCGCACACCACGGCAAAAACTCGGGATACGCCGCCACATCCGCCACCAAAGCATACATCTGATCCGCCGAATAGGGGACGACGCGTTTTTCAGCATGGGTGGGCATCTGGGCGGTGGCCTTTCAGTTCAGGCACGGTATAAAGATTATCGGGCGTGGGCGTCATTTCCTATTCTGGCGCGAAATTCAAGGGGGCAAAATGGACCATTCCAACTATGTGATCGATGAAATGATCTCGGCCAAGTCGATCGCGGCGCGGGTTGAAACGCTGGCGCGGGAAATTCAGGAGCATTTTGAGGGCACGGACAAGTTGGTTGTGATCGGTCTTTTGCGGGGCTCTTTCATCTTTATTTCCGATCTTGTGCGCGAACTTGACCTGCCGGTTGAGGTCGATTTTCTGGAAACCTCGTCTTATGGCGATGGCATGGAATCCTCGCGCGAGGTGCGTATTCTCAAGGATTTGCGCGGCGAGATCGAAGGCCGGGATATTCTGGTGGTAGAAGATATCGTCGACACCGGCCACACGCTGCACCACGTGCTGAACCTTCTGCAATCGCGCAAACCCAAACGAATGGAGGTCTGCGCCCTGCTTGATAAACCCTCGCGACGCGAAGTGGCGGTCAGCGCAACTTGGGTAGGTTTTGAAATTCCTGACAAGTTTGTCGTCGGCTATGGTATTGATTACGCCCAAAGAAACCGCAACCTCGATCACATTGGTGCGGTGCGTTTCACGGATCCGGAAGACGCGTGATCGACCGGCGGTCTGAGGCCGATCACCTCTTTGTGATTCTTCTGAATGGCTGCTCTGTGCATAATTACCTGTGACGTACCTTATTCGCCTTACAGGAGATTACGAATGAAACCCGCAAAAATCGCCACTTTACTGGCTCTGACCCTTGGCCTCAGCGCCACCACAGTTTTCGCACAGGATGCGGTTTCCCAAGCAGTCAAGGCACGACAGGCGCAAATGGCGCTGTTTGGCTATAATCTGGGCCAGCTTGGCGGCATGGCAAAAGGCGCGATTGCCTATGACGCGGATGCCGCCCGCGCCGCTGCCGGCAATCTGGTCAGCTTGACCGCCATAGATGGCCGGTCGATGTGGGTCGCGGACTCTGACGAAATGTCTGCCGACAACACCCGGGCCAAATCTGAGATTTGGAATAATTTTGCCGATTTTGGCGCGAAATTCTCTGACCTTCGGGGCGCGACGGTGGCAATGGAGGCAGCGTCGGGCGAAGGGTTAGACGCGCTGCGCGGGGCAATCGGTGGTCTTGGTGGTGCCTGTGGGGCCTGTCACAAGGTGTATCGCGCACCGAAAAACTAGGAGCATTTCGGCACGCAACATGCGCAAAACAGTTTTATTCCTGGCGGTTCTGGCTGGCGTCGGCTTGCTGGCTTCTTGCTGGCTGACCCAACCTGAACGCGCCAATCCGGCGGATTTTGACCAAATTCGCGGCGATGCTGTGCGTGGCGCACGGATCTTTAGCCTTGGCGGCTGCGCCTCTTGTCACAGCGCACCGGGGGCTGAGGGTCCGGCGCGTCTGATCCTGTCGGGGGGCAAAAGCTTTGCCTCGCCGTTTGGCACATTCTTTGCGCCCAATATCTCACCAGACACGCAAAACGGCATTGGTGGCTGGTCAAATACCGACCTGATCAACGCCATGCGATACGGCACCGCCCCGGATGGGCAACACTACTACCCAGCCTTTCCCTATACGTCCTATGCGCGGGCAAGCATGTCTGATCTTATTGATCTCAAAGGCTTTCTTGACAGCTTGCCAGCAACATCCCAGCCAAACACACCCCACGAAATCCCGTTTCCCTTCAACATTCGCCGCACACTTGGCTTGTGGAAACTCCTTTTCCTGAACTCTGATTGGGTGATTGATGACCCAAACCTGTCAGAAACCGCCAAACAAGGTCGCAACCTTGTCGAAGGCTTGGGTCATTGCGCCGAATGTCATACGCCGCGTGGCATGCTGGGCAATCCGCAGCACAACGCTTGGCTGACCGGCGCGCCGAACCCGGACGGCAAAGGCCGCATACCACCGCTGGCGGGCCTTAAGTGGAGCGCGGATGACATCGCCGAATACTTGAAATCCGGCTTCACACCGGATTTTGACACGGCAGGCGGTGCCATGGTCGAAGTGATTGAAAACACCGCGCAATTGTCCGACAAGGACCGGGCAGCAATTGCGGCCTACATCAAGGCTCTGAACACGCCTTAGTGCATCATTGTTCCAAAAATACTCAAAAGGCGACGGCCACGCCAAACGCAACACAAACGGGGTTACGCCCGCGCGATGCAAACCCTATACCTGAAATATGAGGTTTATCTGGCTCCTACGGGCAAGCAATTGGGCGCGCAACCCGCCAAGCGCCAAACGGCTGGCGCTGATTGCGATTGTCGCCGCTATCTGCCTTGGCCTTTACGGCATTGAATATTTCTGGGGTTGGCCGGAATGGCTGACACCGGAACGCCGGGGGCGCGTGCTACGCTAGCGACCTAAGGTTTTCAGACGCGCCGCGCGCAAGCGGGCAAAATCATCACCAGCGTGATAACTCGACCGTGTCAGCGGCGTGGCCGAAACCAT
>JAJFIC010000046.1 GCA_021775315.1 Paracoccaceae bacterium | reverse complement strand
GTCTGACGCCGCTTGTGTTCACCATGCGCGAGGCGATTGCCCAGCCTCGGCCCAGTGGTGCGCTGCCGTTGGCGTTTGTGAATGCCGACCTTAGGCCAGCGGCGCCGTGGCGCAACAAAATGGAAGCAGCGGAAAGATTGGTACGTTCACAAGCATTGGCGCCAAACCATTTGATCGACCTTTATACCGAACGCCAGCCTGCTGCATCGGGAGGAATTTGGAAACGGGTTGAAACCGTTCAAGCCTTTGATGTGGCCCTGCTTTCCGGGGATCAGGCAATGATCGGCGACAGTTTGCCAGCGGCCTATAAGGCGCTGAAGGAAATCGCGATCGAGGTGCCGTTTGCACGACATTACGGTGATCGCCTGAATGCGCTGCGGCTAAGCGGCATTGCGGCTAAGGTCGGTTTTGAACTGGCTTTGCTGTCAGATGGCTACGAGGCGGCGGCGCGGGCTTATGAAACCAATGATGCCCGGGAAATGTTTCTAAAAGGTTTAGCCGCCGGCGATGTGGTCGGCCTTGCCCCGCCCGGCACGCTTGGTACTGCGATTGCTGATGCGTTTTTGAAACCGATGCCCGCCGGGCCGCTGATGGATTTGCTGGCTGAAAACAAACTTGGCGAGGCGATATTGCGCGCCATGCTGTTGTTAAAAGACGAAGCGTTTGCCGACCCCGGCGATATTCAGGCGGCACTGTCGACGTTTCGCGCTGTTGGTCTGGAAGAAGAAGCGCGTCGCACCGCTATTCAGCTGATCCTGCTGGAAAGACGTGGGTGATGGAGCGTGAAATCCAGATTTTTCTGGAGGCCGCGCGGGCAGAGCTTGATAGCGCCGACAACACGATCCTGGCCTATGCGCGCGACCTGCTCGATTTTTCCAGCCACCTGAGCCGCAAGAAAACCGATTTCAAGGACGTTTCCCGCGCCGGTATCGAGCAGTATCTGATCGGGCTTGATAAGGCAGGATTTTCAGTTTCCACCCGCGCCCGTCGTCTGTCCGCTGTTCGCCAGTTCTTTCGCTTTGCCTATGAAGAAGGCTGGCGAACTGACAACCCAGCGGCCCAGATCAAGGGGCCAAGGCGGGTAAAGTCTTTGCCAAAAACTCTGTCGGAACAACAGGTTGACGATTTGCTGATCGCGGCTGCGGGTTTTGGCAAATCATCGGGCGAAATCGCGCGCAACAGCTGTTTGTTTCAGATCCTGTACGCCACCGGGATGCGGGTGACTGAACTGGTGTCATTGCCCGTCAGTGCCGCGCGGGGCGATCCGCAAATGTTGCTGGTTAAGGGCAAAGGCGGCAAGGAACGCATGGTGCCGCTGTCGCCACCAGCGCGCGCGGCCTTGACGATCTGGCTGGACTGTTGGGACGCAAGTGAGGCGGAAAAGCACAAAACCGCACGCCCGGTGTCGCGGTTTCTGTTCCCCAGTCGCGGCAAGCTTGGCCATCTTAGCCGCGTTCGGTTTTATACCTTGGTCAAGGACGTGGCACTGGCGGCGGGATTGCCAGCGCATGACATCACGCCCCACACATTGCGCCACGCCTTTGCCACGCATCTGCTGGCAGGCGGTGCCGATCTGCGGGTCATCCAAACGCTGCTGGGCCATGCGGATATCTCTACCACTGAGATTTATACGCATGTTTTAGAAGAACGTCTGAAATCGTTGGTCCTGACCCATCACCCGCTGGCCGGGGATTAAAACTGACAATTAGCGCCGCATCGCCTTTGGCAGCACGTCCTGACTGGGCCAATAGCCAGATTGCAGGGCCTCGTGATAGCCTTGGGTCAACCCGCTGCTATCCATCGCCGCAACTGCCCCGGATACATCATATTGCAACCGTTCAAAACGGATATCGCCATTGTTCAGCACGGCAAAACAGGTGTCTGCCTGCCCATCATTTGGTGGCATGCCGATGACGCCGGCATTGATCCAGTGAACGCCGTCGATATGGCGTTCAAAAGCGATGCCCGAATGTCCGGCGATGACGCCATCAAAGGCTCCTATTTCTTCTTGTAACAGACTGATTTCATGCCAATAATCATCTTCTGATGTGATTGGCCACAGAAAGCGGCTGACGTCACCTGCGCCACCATGGATGACCACATAGCGTTTATCCTTGTGGCGAAACAAAAGCCGATCCGGGCAGGCCCCGCACCATTGCCGGTTGGCCTCGGACAGTCTTTGACTGGCATAGGCGTACCACCCGATTGACAGGGTTGAACATTCTGTGCCTTCAGCAAAGCCGCAGCCGCAATCATCAGCATTCTGCGCCAATTGGATTTCGCAATTTCCGGCAACCACCGGGCCGCTTTTTTGCGCCATCAGGTCGATGCAGGCCGCAGGTTCGGCACAATAGGCCACGACGTCACCGGTGCAAATACGCTGGTCTTGCGCAATCCCGGCCTTGTCGGCCCAGTTCATCATGGCCTCAAGTGCGTGCAAATTCGAATACGGCCCGCCAAACAGCAGAACCGGCCCTTCAAGACATCCCAGATCCTTAACGATTGGCATCGGCACGTCCCTTGCAGCCAACAGGGTTTGCCCCCATAACAATTCTATCTTGAAAACAACTTAAGGACTAACGCGGCCATGGAAAGCCCAATAAGCGAGATTGTGAACCTTGGCAGCGGCTTTTGGCTGAGTGTTGCCGCGATCCTTGCCTTGCTCGTACTTTCAGCCTTTTTTTCCGGCTCAGAAACTGCGCTGACGGCAGCAAGCCGGGGTAAATTGCGGGCACTTGCTGATAAAGGCGAACACGGCGCTGGGCGGGCTTTGCGGCTGACCGGTGATACCGAACGCCTGATCGGCGCGGTTTTGCTGGGCAATAATCTGGTTAATATCCTGGCGGCGGCGTTGGCGACATCTTTGTTCACCCGGCTTTATGGTGATAGCGGCGTTGCTGTGGCCACGTTGGTGATGACGCTGCTTGTGCTGGTCTTTGCCGAAGTGATGCCGAAAACCTATGCGATCACTAACCCGGAATACGCAGCACGCCGGGTGTCGCCAGCCATTTCGATTTTGGTCATGGTCTTTTCGCCAATCGTCACAGCCATCCGCTGGTATGTGCGCCTGACATTGCGGGCATTTGGGGTGCAGACCGACCCTGAAAGTGCGGTGCTGGCGGTGCATGATGAAATCGCCGGGACCATCGCGCTGGGCCATTCCAGCGGTGCGGTGCTGAAAGACGACCGTGACCGGTTGCTGGGCGCGCTTGATCTGAAAGACCGCGAGGTTGAAGAAATCATGCTACATCGCCAAGACATCGAAATGATTGATGCTGATGCCGACCCCGAAGAAATCCTGACCCAGTGTCTGCAATCGAGCTTTACCCGCCTGCCGGTGTTTCAGGGCGAGCAGGAAAACATCGTCGGTGTGGTGCACGCCAAAGACCTGCTGCGCGCGGTGCACAAGCTTAGCGGCAAGGTTGCCATCAAGGGCTTCAAGGTTCTGGATGTGGCGATGGAGCCGTATTTCGTGCCGGAAACCACCACGCTTGATGACCAGATGCGTGAATTTCTGCGCCGACGGGCGCATTTTGCGCTGGTGGTCGATGAATACGGCGCGTTGCAGGGCCTGATCACGCTCGAAGATATTCTGGAAGAGATCGTCGGCGAAATCACGGATGAACACGACACAGATATTGACACCCCGCCTGAGCAGTCCGAGGATGGCGACCTGTTAGTTGACGGTGCGATGACAATTCGCGACCTGAACCGGGCGACCGATTGGCAATTGCCGGATGAGGACGCCAACACCATCGCCGGGTTGGTGATCCATGAAAGCCAAAGCATCCCGAATGTCGGGCAGGTGTTCAGTTTTCACCGGTTCCGGTTTGAAGTGTTGGAACGCGAAGACAACCGCATCACCCGGCTGAAAATCCGCCGTTTGTGATAGGGCTTTTAACGGCTCAAACGGGTGGGATTTACCTTACAGTGCTTTGAAAAACCCACCCAGCACGCCACGCACAATGGCTGAACCCGTGCGCGTGCCAAGGGACCGCGCCAGGGATTTTGAAAACGCCTTGCCGACGCTGTCGCTGCGCGACTTTGAGGTTGATCGGCTGACCCGTGTGCCGGAATACCGCCGCCCGGCGCTGTATTCACGCACTGCCATGGGTTGCTCATCTTCGGCCTCTTCGGCGACCGCTGCGGCACTGGCCGCCTCAGTTGCGCGCCGCGCCAGCGCCTCATAAGCCGAGTCGCGATCTATCGTTTTGTCATAAAGGCCGCTTACCGGGGATTGCGCTATCACTGCTTTTCTTTCCGCAACGCTGAGCGGGCCAAGCTGTGACGATGGCGGGCGGATCAGCACCCGCTCGACCACGGACGGCACGCCTTTCTTTTGCAAAGTGGACACCAGCGCCTCGCCCACACCGACATCCCGGATCGCATCCGCCGTATCAAAAGCCGGATTGGGCCGAAAGGTTTCAGCCGCCGCACGCAACGCCCGCTGGTCGCGCGGTGTATAGGCGCGCAGCGCGTGTTGGATGCGATTGCCCATCTGGCCAAGGATATCCTCGGGCACATCTGCCGGGTTTTGTGTGATGAAAAACACCGAAACACCTTTGGATCGGATCAGGCGCGCCACTTGTTCAACCTTGTCGATCAGCGCCTTGGGCGCATCGTCAAACAACAAATGCGCCTCGTCAAAAAAGAACACCAGTTTGGGCTTATCTGGGTCGCCAATCTCGGGCAGGGTTTCAAACAGTTCTGACAATAACCATAGCAAAAAGGTTGCATATAATCGCGGTGCGGCCATCAGTTTATCAGCCGCAAGGATGTTGATCTGCCCCCGCCCGCCCGGTGTCAGGCGCATTATATCTGCAAGCTGCAACGCCGGTTCGCCAAAAAATTCAGCCCCGCCCTGATTTTCAAGCACCAGCAATCGGCGTTGAATGGCCCCGATCGAGGCCCGCGAGATATTGCCATACCTGAGCGACAAACCTTTAGAGTTTTCGCCCAGCCAGACCAGCATGGATTGCAGGTCTTTCATGTCAAGCAGCGGCAATCCCTGCTCGTCAGCGATGCGAAAAGCGATGTTGACCACACCTTCCTGCGCCTCGGTCAGTTCTAACAGGCGCGACACCAGCAGTGGACCCATTTCCGCAACAGTCGTGCGCACGGGATGGCCTTGTTCACCGAACAAATCCCAAAACGTGACCGGAAAGGCATCATAGCCGTAATCGTCAAAGCCGATGGTTTTGGCGCGCGATGTGAACGCCTCGTGCAATTTGAAATCAGCAGAACCGGCTTTGGCAAGTCCTGACAGATCGCCTTTCACATCCGCCAGAAACACCGGCACGCCCTGGGTTGAAAAGCTTTCGGCCAGAATTTGCAGTGTGACGGTTTTGCCGGTTCCGGTGGCGCCGGTGATCAGGCCGTGACGGTTGGCATATTTCAGTTTCAGGTCTTGCGAAACCGCATAATCCAGCCCACCGCCGCCAATAAAAATCCGGTCCTGTTCGCTCATTCCTTGCCCCGCCTTTTGTCTGTTGCCGCTTAACATACAATCTTAAGACTTTTCTGCCATGCTGGAATTGCGCCGGGTTCAGAATATTTTCTCGCTGGCGGAATACTTCCTCCCTGTTGACTGGCCGCACGCCCATTGTGCGGTCTTTTTTTGCTTGGCTAACAATCTTGCCCTGCCGTGCGATTGTTTCCAAACCCGCAACAATGCTGATGTTTTTTCCTGAAAATCCGATTTTTACCCTGTTGACCGGGCAGGCCTGCCACCTTAATGTCGCAGGCAATGATTAGTCGGCCGGTCCGACGGGGAGAACCGCGAATGCGGGAAGCGGGGCACCAACTGGTGCCCCTTTTTCGTGACCAGCTTTCATGGTCGTGCAGGGTCTTGTTCGTTCCTAGGTTTTTTTGGCGCAATCATGCCTAATTCGGGGCGGTTCCCGATTTAGGAACTGACAGCGGGGCGGAACATCGCTAAACCCTGCGCAAACAGAAAGAAACAGGAGTCCGAATGAAAACCTTTTTGAAATGGAGCCTTCTGGCTTTGACCGCGACATTGGCGTCGGCGGCATATGCCCAAGACACCACCGCGCCCAAAACTGAAGAATTCCCCATTGGCACAGACCCTGAATTGCAGCCCGGTCAGCCCTATGCGCTGGATACTTTCGGCGATTGGGAATTGTTATGTGTGAAAGTCGCCGAAGGCGCTGAACCTTGCGAGATTGGCCAGTTGATCCTTGACGACCAAGGCAATCCCGTTGCTGACGTTCGCGTCAATCCGCTGCCGCCCGGTGGTGCTGCGATTGCTGGTGTTACCTTTGTTATTCCACTGGGTGTAGTCTTGCAGAGCGGTCTGGTCTTTGCAGTCGATGACAAAGATCCCAAGCAGTACCCGTTTCAGTTCTGCAACACGATTGGCTGTGTGGCCCGTCTTGGCCTGGCCCCGCTTGAATTGCAGGCGATGCGCAAAGGCGAAATGGGTAAAATTGCGTTTCGGATGATCACCAACTCGGAACAGGTGATTAATTTTGATATCTCGCTCAAAGGGTTCGCCTCGGCTTATGGCGCTTTGAACAAGCTCAAACTTGAACAGCAAAACTAAGTGACGAAAATCCGTTCCGCATCAGTTGGGCCTTTGCCTGAAGGATGCGGAGCGGCTTATACCGCCCTTAGGGCAAGCACCGCGTTCAGCCCGCCAAATGCAAATGCATTGGTCAGAACGGCACTGACTTTCGCTTCGCGCGCCTCGTTCGGGACCACGTCAAGGGCGCATTCCGGGTCAGGTTCGCGGTAGCTGATTGTCGGGGCGATAATTCCGTTTTTCAGCGCCAGTATGCAAGCCAGCAATTCCACCGCGCCAGTCGCGCCGATCAGATGGCCGTGCATGGATTTGGTCGACGAAATCATCACCCGATCAGCATGTGCGCCAAAAACATCGGACACAGCGGCGCATTCGGTTTTGTCATTGGCAGCGGTGCCCGTGCCATGCGCGTTGATATAACCGATCTGATCTGCCGCAAGCCCCGCGTCACGTAACGCGCCACGCATCGCGCGCGCAGCCCCTAAGCGCGATGGCATCACAATGTCACTGGCGTCCGAGGTCATGGCAAAACCGGCCAGTTCGGCCAGTATTTCGGCCCCGCGGGCGCGGGCGTGTTCATATTCCTCAAACACGAATATCGCGGCCCCTTCGCCCTGCACCATGCCATTTCGATCAGCGGAAAACGGACGACACGCATCAGGGGACATCACGCGCAGCCCCTCCCACGCTTTGATACCGCCAAAACACAACATCGCCTCGGACCCGCCGGTGACCATCACCTTGGACATGCCGGATCGGATCAGATTGAACGCCTGGCCCATCGCGTGATTGCTGGACGCACAGGCGGTGGCGACGGTGAAACTGGGGCCTTGCAGATTATGCACCATCGACACATGGCTGGCGGCGGCATTGTTCATCAGGCGTGGCACGACAAAGGGATGCACGCGGTTTTTGCCTGCCTCATAGACCGAGCGATAGTTTTCATCCTGCGTCTGTAAACCACCACCAGCAGTGCCAAGAACCACGCCGGACTGCGCCGCCAGTTCATCGGTGAACGAAAGCCCTGATTGGGCAATCGCCTCGCGCGCTGCATAAAGCGCAAATTGCGTGAACCGGTCGTAAAGCGAGATTTCCTGCCGGTTGAAATGATCCTCGGGCTGGAAATCCTGAACCTGCCCACCGATCTTGATCGACAGGCGGTCGATATCCTGAAACTGCATTGGCCCGATGCCAAGGCGGCCTTCGCTTAGGCTGGCATGTGTCTGGGCCACGTTCCGACCAAGGGCGTTGATTGTGCCCTGCCCGGTGATGACCACACGTTTCATGCGTTGGCTACCAGTCCTTCGACGGCTGCCACGATCGCTGCGATATTGGTGATGTTAAACTCGCCCTCTACCACATCGTCGCGGGTTTGGTTGGCGTTATAAGGCACAGAAATGTCAAATGTTTCCTCAATCGCAAAGACGGCCTCAACAAGACCTAACGAGTCGATGCCAAGCGCATCAAGCGTTGTTTCGGGCTTGAGGTCCGAGACATCAACCAGCGCTTGCCGGGCAATGATTGTAAGAACTTGATCTTTCACAGACACCAAAAAGGTCCTTTTCAGTTTGCGCCGCTACCGCTTAGGGCTTGTCATCCAGCTTTGAAACCTTCGCTTGCAGCGCGTCGAGCTTGGCAACCAAACGCGGCAAACGGCGCAGCGCCTTATAGGCCGCGATATTCTGATCCATTTTCATCGCCGGATAGCCCATCATAACCCGCCCCGCCGGGACATTTGACAGAATGGCGCTGGCACCAGCCGCAATGACGTCATCGCCAAGGATCAGGTGATCGCCAACCCCGGCCTGGCCACCCAGAACAACCCGGTCACCCAACACGGTCGAGCCTGCGACGGCGGCGTGGGCACATAACAGGCAATGCTGGCCGATACGCACATTATGGCCGATTTGCACGTGGTTATCTATCTTGCTGCCCGTTCCGATAATTGTATCGGCAACCGTGCCTTTATCAATGGTTGAGCACGCGCCAAGTTCCACATCGTCGCCAATCACCACCGACGCGTTAGAGCAGATCCTGCTATAGGCTTGCGGCTTGGTGGTGCCGCTGGCCGTAAAATCGCGCCGCGCCTCTTCTGTGGCGTGGGGTTCGAGCGTGACAAAGGAAAACCCGTCACTGCCGACAACCGCATTGTAATGGGCGATAAAACGCGCGCCAATAGAGACACGCGAGCCGATCCTTGTGCCGGAATAGATCAAAGCATCCGGGCCGATCTTTGCATCCTCAGCAATCGTGACATTCGCCATCAGGCGCGCACCCTCGCCGATTTCAGCGCGCGGCCCGATCACCACATAGGGCCCAATGGCGGCATTGGCGCCGATGCTGGCGGTTGGATCAATAATGGCCGTCGAATGAATGCCCACAGACAGTTCCGGCGGGCGATCGAAGGCTGCGGTGATGCCTGCCATGGCATAACGCGGGCGTGTGACGAAAATCGCAGCTTGTAGCCCCATCGCCTGCCAGTCTGCACCCTGCCACAAAACTGCGGCGCGGGCTTGGCCTTGTGCCAGCGCATCGGCATAAGATTTATCCATGGCCAGCGCCAGATCATCCGGCCCAGCATTGCCCGGTTCTGACGCACGCGCCACGGCCATATCGGTTTGCCCAACGCACTCCGCGCCAAGGGCTTGGGCAATATCGCGTAAAATCAAAACCATCAGATCCGATCCCAAAGGAATAATGACCGGCCCACGAAAAAGGGCGACCGGGGAATGCCCGATCGCCCGTTCATCCCGTTAGGGAAGTTTTAGCTGCGAACCGCGTGCAAGACCACCCCGGCCTTTTGCAGGGCGCCAAAAATTTTCCGGTCGCGGCCATAGGTATCCGCCCGGTAATTTGGACGACCACCAGAGGTCACCCAAGCCGAGTGGTAAACCAGATGCACCGGGATCGGTGCCTTAAGGTCGACCACCGATTCACGTCCGGTATCCAGATGGCCATGAAACAGGCCCTTTGGGTCGTTGGTTAGTGGCTTCAGCAAAGTATAGGCCAGCTCAAACGGTTTCTGCACCCGCACACACCCATGACTATAGGCGCGCGTGTCACGGGCAAACAGCGATTTGGATGGTGTGTCATGCAAGTAGATGTTGAATTTATTCGGGAACATGAACTTGACCAGACCCAGCGCATTGCCACGGCTTGGCGGTTGTTTCAAATCGAATGGAAAGTTTGTGACGTCATATTGCGAATAATCAAGTGTCGACGGATCGACCCGCTGACCGTTGACATCAGTCATTCTTAACCCCTGACGCGCCAATGCGTTCGGATCTTTCTGCAACATCGGCAGGTATTCTTTGCGCGCGATGGATTTTGGCACATGCCATGTTGGGTTGATAACCATATGCGTCATCTCATCGGAAAATTCCGGGGTGCGGAATTTGCCGGCTTTACCAACGACCACCCGTGTGGTCAGCGTTGGCTTGCCGTTATCCATGACATGCGCCCGGAAATCGGCCTGATTGACGAAAATATGTCGCTTGCCGCGCGGTTTGTTCAACCAGCGCTGACGCTCCAGCCCGACGATGACCTGTTGCAGCCGCGTTTGCGCCGATACGTTCAGCGCCTTCAGCGTCGTGCCGCCTGCAACCCCATCAGGGTTCAGACCATGATCAACCTGAAAAACTTGTACCGATTTCTGCAACGTCTCGTTGTATTCCGGTGATGTGCCCAGCTTTTTATAGCCAAGTGCGGTCAGACGGCGGCGCAACTCGACCACACGCTTGTTGTTCTGACCCGGTTTCAGGGCTTTGCCACCAACCTTTGGACCCCAGCCTCCCCGGCCAACGATCTTTTCAAGCCGGGCCTTTTCTTTCAGCAAGCGCTGGTAATCCAGATGCTTGGGCGGCAGGGATTTGATAAAGGATTGAGGCGAGCTTTTGGTGAAAGCAATCAGAGTTTTCAGACGATCCCGGCGCGGTGGCTTGACGTAAAGCTCTTTGTCGATCTTCAGAGGCTCAAGAATACCTGACTGAATGTCCTGCGCATATTGCAGGAATTTCTTTGAGGTTTCGACTTCCAGAGTCCCGCGCGCCTTGGCCGATTTGATCGCGCCAAAGTCTTTTTTCAGTTGGGCCGCATCATAACGTCCGGCAGGCAAACCGTGCACCCAGGCCTTGGAAGCCGCATCAAGAAATGCGCGGCGACGCTGGCGATCCGAGTTTCCGGTCCAGATCGGTTTGAAATTCCGTTCTTTGTAAAATTCCAGAACCGCAGGATCGTTGGCGGCGGCCAATGCGACCGCTTGCTTGAACGCAGTACTTTGTGCGACGGCTGTCGATGTGAATAGCGGCGAGAATACGGTCAAAAACACGCCGAGCATGACGCTTGCGCGCAATACCGTGAAAAATAAACTCTTCTTTGCGACTATCATTTCCTGCCTCACAAACTCATCAATGCGCTAGATTCCTGATACTATATATTGCGTCGGCGCAATTCCCAAGTCTATTCACGATCCCGCTAGCCGCATTTTCGCCCCAAGTTGTGCTTCTCAAACCATGACTGTTTCAGTTTCGGGCGGGAATTCGGCGGGTTGGCGGAAAATCGCCAATTGATCGCACGATACGCATTGTTTCCAAGTTTAGTCTTGGCCAGTGATTCGTTTTATGGCATAAATGTGTCGTCTGGGGGGATGAGTTAACAAATAGCCGTAACAAGCGGCACAACTGGATGGGACAGGCGTAAGCCATGACGAAATTGATCGGCGGAGACATCTCTCGGCGCGCTATCCTTGGCGCATTTGCAAGCATGGCGGTTACCGCTGCGCCTGTATATTCAAAAACATTCGGACTGCTTAAAGGCGCTGGCGATATTCGCAAGGTCTCTATGGCGTCTGGCCGGACCGGCGAAACGATCGAGATGATCTATTGGATCGAAGGCAAATACGTCAAAGAAGCCCTCAAGCAAATTAACCATTTCATGCGCGACTGGCGGGAAGATTCCGTCTTGCAGATGGACCAGCGGAATATCGATATCATTGCGGCCTCGCATCGGTTGTTAGATACGACTGAACCTTACCAAATGCTGTCGGGCTATCGTAGCCCGCGCACAAATGCCCTGTTGCGATCGCGCAGCCGGGGCGTTGCAAAGAATTCCCTGCATATGCAAGGAATGGCGGCTGATCTGCGTTTGAACTCGCGATCCGTCGGTCAAGTGGCCCGCGCCGGTGTGGCGTGCAATTCTGGCGGCGTTGGCAGATACTCCCGCTCCAACTTTGTCCACATGGATTGTGGGGCTATCCGGACCTGGGGTCGGTAGTTACCTCTTACGACCCACAACTGACTTTTTGACCCGCCGGATTTTGGCGGGTTTTTTATGGACACATCCCTGGGGTCAGGCCCGGATCGTCCCGTCGCCGTCGACCAGGTATTTGAACGATGTCAACTGCGCCGCACCGACCGGCCCGCGCGCATGCATCTTGCCGGTTGCAATGCCGATCTCGGCCCCCATGCCAAATTCACCGCCATCGGCAAATTGGGTCGAGGCATTTCGCATCAAGATCGCGCTGTCGAGCCGTTGAAAGAAAACATCGGCCGTGGCATCATCCTCGGTCAAAATCGCGTCTGTGTGCTGGCTGCCAAAGTTGCGGATATGGTCAATCGCGCCCGCAACGCCATCCACGATCTTTGCGGCTATGATCATGTCCAGAAACTCGTGCCCGAAATCCTGATCGCTGGCCTGAACTGTGCCGGGGACGGCCAACAAATTGCCATCGGCACGCACTTCGACCCCGGCATCAATCAGATCGGCCAGAAAAGGCGCGCCTTGGGCGTCAAAAAACGCCCGGTCGACCAGAATGCATTCAGCCGAGCCGCAAATCCCCGTGCGCCGGGTTTTGGCATTGACGATAACCTTGCGGGCCTTTTCGATATCCGCCGCCTTGTCCACATAGATGTGGCAGATCCCTTCCAGATGGGCAAAAACCGGCACGCGCGCCTCGGCCTGAACCCGCCCGACCAGACCCTTGCCGCCGCGCGGTACAATCACGTCGATATAATCCGTCGCCGTTAGCATTGCACCCACCGCCGCCCGGTCGCGCGTTGGCACCAGTTGAATGGCGGTGGCTGGCAGGTTCGCCTTAACCAACCCATCCACCAGACATTCATGGATCATGGACGAGGAATGAAAACTTTCCGACCCACCGCGCAAAATCACGGCATTGCCAGCCTTCAGGCACAAAGCCCCCGCATCAGCGGTGACGTTTGGGCGGCTTTCATAGATGACGCCAATCACGCCCAGCGGTGTGCGCACCCGGCGGATATGCAGACCCGAGGCCATGTCCCATTCCGCAATCACCTCGCCCACAGGATCGGCCTGTTCGGCAACGGCGCGCAGGCTGTCAACGATGCCGCGGATACGATCCTCGTCCAGCATCAGACGATCCAGCATCGCCGGGCTCAGGCCCTTTTCGCGGCCATAATCCATGTCCATGGCGTTGGCGGCAATGATCCGCGCCCGCTGGTTCCAGACCGCGTCCGCTGCACCAATTAGGGCGGCGTGTTTGCGTTCGGCGCTGGCATGGGCCAGTTCAAGCGACGCCGCGCGGGCGTTGGCGCCAATTTCAGCCATCATGGCCGCAATATCCGTCACATCGTTCATAACACCATATCATCCCTGTGAATAAGGGCGGCCCGACCAGCATAGCCCAGAATTTCCGCGATTTGGCGGCTGTGCCGCCCTTTGATTGCCTGTGCTTCGCGGCTTTCATAACCAGACAGGCCTTTGCCCAGAACCGCGCCATCCGGCCCGACAATGGCAATCGGATCACCGCGCAAAAAGTCGCCGGATACGTGCGTAACACCTGCCGGTAGCAGGGAATTTCCGCGCGCCAAAGCCCGCGCTGCCCCATCATCGACGTGCATTTCACCCTTGGGTTTCATCGCGGCAATCCACTGCTTGCGGGCCACTTGCGGATCGCCCTTGCTGGCAAACCAAGTGTGGCGTGCACCGTTTTCCAAGGCGCGCATGGGGCTTGAAACATTGCCCTCCATAATCACCATGGCGCAGCCTGCGGCGGTTGCAGTTTTTGCCGCCAGCAGTTTCGTGGTCATGCCGCCATTAGATGTTTCGCTGATCGCAGCGGTACCCATAGCCTCGATCTCAGGCGTGATTTCGGCGACATAGGGGATGTGTTTGGCCGTCAGGTCCGTCATTGGATTGGCGGAATAAAGCCCGTCGACGTCAGACAGCAAAACCAACAGATCAGCCCCGGCAAGACCAGCAACCTGTGCCGCCAACCGGTCATTGTCGCCAAAACGAATTTCGTCCGTTGCCACGGTGTCGTTTTCGTTAACGATTGGCACAACACCCAGCGACAACAGCGTGCCAAGGGTGGCGCGGCTGTTGAGGTAACGCCGCCGGTTCAGGCTGTCCTCAAGCGTTACCAGAACCTGCGCGGTGGTGATCCCGTGTGGGGTCAACGCCTCTTCATAGGCGCGGGCCAGCCGGATTTGGCCAACGGCGGCGGCGGCCTGACTTTGTTCCAGCGGCAACGCGCCATGCGGCAGATCAAGCACCCGGCGACCAAGCGCGATTGAGCCGGATGACACAATCACCACATCGCGTCCGGCAGCTTTGGCCGCGGCCACATCTGCCGCCAATTCGTGCAACCAGTCCAGCCTGAGCGCGCCGCTGTCCGCGTCAACCAACAAAGCCGAGCCGATTTTAATCACCAACCGACGCGCATTGTCATATGAGGTCAGGGCTGCCACTTCTCGATCCCCTGATCAGACTCAGCCAAGACCTCGGCCTCGTTGCGGGCGGTGATTTCACGGCGCAGAATGCGCAAAACATCGACCACGCCTTCATGCGAAACCCCCGACATTTCCAGAACCTTATCGCTGCAAGCCGCCTGCAATTCTGCCAGTTTGGCGACGCGTTCATCATCCGTCAGGGCATCAACCTTGTTTAACACCGTGACCCTTGGCTTATCCGCAAGGGCACCACCATATTCAACCAGTTCGTGGATGATCGTATGATAATCCTCGGCCACGGTTTCGGACGTGGCATCGACCAGATGCAACAGAACGGCGCAGCGTTCGACATGGCCCAAAAAGCGATCCCCGATCCCTTTGCCTTCGTGTGCTCCGGCAATCAGACCGGGAATGTCGGCGACAACGAATTCCGCGCCATCAACCCCAACCACGCCCAGATTGGGATGCAGCGTGGTGAATGGATAATCGGCGATTTTAGGCCGCGCGTTTGATGTTGCTGCAAGAAAAGTCGATTTCCCGGCATTTGGCAGACCCAGCAGGCCGGCATCAGCGATCAGTTTCAGGCGCAGCCAGACGTCGCGTTCGATTATCGGCTGACCGGAATTGGCCCGGCGTGGTGCGCGGTTGGTGGATGATTTGAAATGCAGATTTCCAAACCCACCATTGCCACCCTGCAGCAGCAAAACGCGCTGGCCAAGACGAGTCAGATCGGCGATCACCGTTTCCTCGTCCTCGTCCAGCACTTCGGTGCCGACCGGGACGTGCAATGTTATTGAATCGCCATCCCTGCCCGAGCGCGCCTTGCCCATGCCGGATTTGCCGTTGGCCGCGAAAAAATGCTGCTGATATCGAAAATCGATCAGCGTGTTCAGGCCGTCAACCGCCTCGACCCAGATATCACCACCACGACCGCCATCGCCGCCGTCCGGGCCGCCATATTCAACATGCGCCTCGCGGCGAAAGCTGATGCAGCCGTTGCCACCGGCACCAGAGCGTATTGTGACTTTCGCCAGATCAAGGAATTTCATGTGGTTTACGCCTTTTTCGGCCTGTCTAAGGGCTGCGACGCGCCCTGACAATGATTACACGCGGATTACAATGTCTTTAAGTAAGTCCAGGTCGGTACATGGGCTGCGCGCGACAGCGAAAATGCCTCGGCCTCGCCCAGCCAGACAAACCCGGTGCTTGACAGCACACGGGCCGAGGCCGGATTGTCCTGAAACACCGATGCCACGACCGACCGGTTGGCATGCGGGTTGGCCGCCAGCAAGGTTGTCACCGCTTCTGAGGCGAAACCACGGTTCCAAAACGCGGGCGCAACCCAATAGCCGACTTCGGACTGGTCGCGATCCATGTATTTCAGCGAAATCACCCCAAGCAGGGCCGCCATGTCGGATTTGCTGCCATCAATGACCCACACATCTTCCAGCCGGTCAGCCGAAACAGACCGTGCGACGAAATCTTCGGCCGCTTCAAGCGACAGCGGAAACGGGATCGAGGTTGTCATCTGGGCGATCCGCTGGTCATTGGCGTGCTGGGCTACCAATTCGGCGTCATCGGCGCGAAACGGGCGCAATTCAAGCCGGTCGCCAATGATGTTTGATTGCCTTAAGATCACTTCAGGTTTCATGCTCAACCTCCTAATACCAATACATAAATCACGCTTGCGACGGTCAAAACGGCAAGCGAAATCATCAGCGCGCGTTCATACCGCCCACCCGCAACATGCTGCGCCAGCCAAGAGCCGCCCCAGCACCATAACGGGTGCAAAACCACCTGACAGGCCAGTAAACAGATGGCGATGATGGCGGTTGCCATCAAGGCTGGGGTTCCGGGATCAACGAAACTTGTGAACCCCGTCAATATCATTGCCCAGGCTTTTGGGTTCAGCGGATGCACCACCAAACCGGCGGCAAAGCCCGGCGCGTTGTCGCCTGCATGGCCCGGCCTCAGCTTGGATAGCGCCACTTTTGAAGCGAGCCAGAAAATATAGGCAACCGAAAGCCATTTCAGCGCGACAAACAGCATCGGCACGCTTTGCGCCAGACCCATCAGGCCAAACCCGATCGGCCAGATGATCAACTGCTTGCCAAGCGCCACACCAGCAACGAACGGCAATGCCGGACGCAGACCAAACCGCGCACCGGTCGCCATCAAAACCATGTTTGCCGGGCCCGGCGTGCCAACCTGCGAGGCGGCGAAAACCAGAAACCCGAATACTTCAACAGCCATGAGTGCCTCCCCGCGCTCATGAAAAACAAAAGGGACCGGCGAACTAAACGCCGATCCCCTTAATATATCGTCGCTAAATGCGAGGGTTCGGTTTACTCAGCGGCCTCCGCAACCGGGAGAACCGAAATAAATGTGCGGCCCTTAAGGCCTTTGTGGAATTTCACAGCGCCCGGAGCGGTTGCAAAAATCGTGTGGTCGCGGCCAAGGCCGACGTTTTGGCCCGGCCACCACTTGGTGCCGCGTTGGCGTACCAGAATGTTGCCGGATTTGACGACTTCGCCACCAAACTTCTTAACACCAAGGCGACGTCCAGCGGAGTCGCGACCGTTGCGGGATGAGCCGCCTGCTTTTTTATGTGCCATATCGCTTTCTCCTTTTAACCTTTAGCCAGTTCTTTGGCTTGATCGACCCAGCCTTCACGCTCGATCCGGCCTTTGAACGACAGTTGCTCGTCCATAGCAGCAATATCATCGGCGGTCCATGCAGCGACCTGCGCAAACGAGGTCACGCCAGCGGCCAGCAGCTTTTTCTCAAGTGCCGGACCGACGCCCGACAGGGCCTTCAGATCGTCAGCACCGGCAGCGGCTTCAACCTTAGCGGCGGCCTTTTTCGGTGCAGCCTTTTTGGCTGGCGCCTTTTTGGCAGGTGCTGAGGCTTCTGCGACAACCGCGCTTTTTGGAGCCGACCCCGAACCGATTGCAGCGGCAACACCTGATTTTGCGGCACCTTTGGCCAGAATATCAGTGATGCGCAGAACTGTCAGTTGCTGACGGTGGCCTTTTTTGCGCTGCGACGAGTGTTTGCGGCGACGCTTTACAAAGTGAATAAGTTTTGGCCCTTTGGCCTGCTCCAGAATTTCCGCCTGAACGCCAGCATCCGCAACCAAAGGCGCGCCAACTGTCACGGTGTCACCACCGAGCATCAGGATATCGTTAAACTGGATCTTTTCGCCCGCTTCGCCCACAAGTTTCTCAACCTTGAGGACGTCGCCACTTGCAACTTTATACTGTTTGCCGCCAGTTTTCAGCACTGCGAACATACGCAGGTTTCCTTTTTACTTACGCGTCTCTTTGGCCCCCTTGCGGGTGTTCGTGCTGGTTTTCAGCGCCTCGGACAGCGCGCCCCGTTTCGGGACGAGATTACATTCCAAACAGACATCGCCTGTAAGGTTCGCGGTGTATCGTTCAGGTTGGGTGGATTGTCAAGGCCGCGCCGCCCGGAAAGATCAAAGTTCCTGCTGCTCGGGCGTTTCGCCAAGCTTTGCCGTAAAGGCCGCGAATTCCGCTGTGATCACTTCGCTCTCATACCGCACTAACAAACTGTAAAGGCGAACGATCAGCGGTTCGGCCGCTAAGTCAAGATAGGCCGCTATTTCTTCGTCGGAAAGCGATTGATAGGTATAGGCCGAAGTTGACAAAAAGCCGATGGAAACCTCCCGTCTGATCTCCTCATAGCTGGCGGTGATAATATCTGAAATCTGGGCTTCGCTCAGCGGTGGATTTATCAGGCCGTTAAGCGATGCGCCGATCAGGATCGCTTGCTGAATATTTAACGCCAATGCAACATATGAATCAAGGCCACCAATCGTTTCAATCATGGCAATATACTGCCGCAGGCGTTCAGGGTTGGTTTCCGACAGGCTGGCGACCAGCTCTTTGCCCTTCTGTTCTTGATCCGCGCTGCTGCCTTCGTTTTGCATCTTAAATTCAAGGGCCGAGATTTTTTTTGCAAAATCAGTTGAGTATAGCTCAATCAAACCGTCCAAATCAGCCTCTGACATTGAAGCCGCCAAACCGGCCGTCACCTTCAAAACCATTCTTTTGCCGTCAAAATGCTGTTCGGCGGCGGCGTTCCAGCGCAGGGCCATTGAACTGCCTTCAGGGATTTGGCCGTTTTTCACCATTCCGGCGATCTCGGATTGGAGAGACATAAGCGTCGACGGGTATTCAATCAGATCAAGCAAAGCGCCGGCTTTTTGCAAATGGGTTTGCCCGGCCGCATGATTGACCGAAAATATCACAAACAGGATAGGCATTATAATGGCGCGAAACATGGCTGCTCCTTTTGGCTAATAATCGCTTTCAACCACAAGTTGCCCTACGCCGAGGCCAACCACAAGCACCGTTAAAGGTTCGGTCGCCTATTCCGGCGTCAGTTCCGCAAGCATAGGCCCCAGATAGGGTTCGTAATTTTGCCACGCACCGACCGAGGTGGCGTAAATCTGGCTGCGCACCTGGGCTTGGCTCAGGGTTTTGACGGCGCGCTTTGACTTGTGGAAATCAAGCACCGCGTCATCCCAGGGCAATCCGACATATTCCAGCAACGCCCGCGCCGTGGTTTCAGGTTGCGCGATAAGATCCTGATAATTCAGGTTAAAAAATCCATCCGGGTAAATTTCGGACCAATGCAACATCAGGTTTTTATGCAGGCCGAAATACCGGGCAAGATCGCGTTGATCGTAACAATACATATGCCCGACACTTTCAAACGACGCCTTGAAGTTTGAAAAACAGACGTCACGCGCCTCGCGGTCAAGATAGATAATCTTGGCATCAGCAAACAGCGTTCGGATCAGGCCGATCCATTTAAAATTAATGGGCATCTTATCCGTGACCACCGGCAAGTCGGTTTTGCTGGCCAGCAAGGCGCGATAGCTGGCGGCAAAGCCCGCCAGTTTTTGCGGGTCCGCCGCCGCGTGGTTCGCGCCCAATTGTTCAGCAAAGTCCCCGATCGCCTCAAGCTCTCCACAGCCATGCACCATTGGATGTGCCGCCAGCATCTGTTCCACCAACGAGGTGCCGGAACGGTTCATGCCGACGATAAAAACTGGTCTTTGTGCTTCGGTTAGTGGCGCAATTGCCGCAGGTTTGGCATAGGCCGCCTTTATGGATGCAAACGCCGCTTGGGTTTCGCGTTCGGAATACGGCACCAAGCCTTTTTGCAGGATGTTCGCCGCCTCGTAATGGGTGAACGAGGTGGCGTAATCCGCCAAATCTTCAAACATCTTGCCAAGACCGAAATGCAACTGCGCGCGTTCCAACACGGGACGCGCGACCTCAACCGCCATCGCCGCCATCTTGTCAGCAAACCCATCCGCTTCGTCGAATTTCTTTAGGCGGGTGCGCAGAACATAAGCCTCAAACCCATTCGGGTCGTGCTTGATTGCTGCCTCTAGACTGACAAGCGCCTGCTCATTGTCGCCCCTTACGGCCTGTAATTTGCCCTGGGCCAACCATGCTAACGCCATGCTTGGCGATTGTTCCAGCACTTTGCTGTAGCCCTGCCCGGCCTCGTCCAGCAGATCTTTTTGCTCCAGAACTGTCGCCAGATTGTAACGCGCCTGAACATATCGCGGTTGCTGCGAAACAACCAGACGCAGAACTTTTTCAGCCTCGTCCAGATCGCCGGTTTCTTTCAGCTTCAGGCCCAGATTATTGGCCGCCTCGGCACTGGTCGGATCCACATCCAGCGCTTTGCGAAAACTGGCGATGGCGGCGGTGTCTTTGCCCTGACTGGCCTCGGCCAATCCGCGCACATTATAAAGGCCATGCAAGGCCGGATTGCGCAGGATCAGACTGTTAACAAAAGTTTCAGTCCCGGCAAAATTCTGTTGTTGCAGCATTTGCACGGCCGCATCAAAATCCTGTTGTGAAACAGGTGGCAGCTCAAACCGTTTCTCGATTTTCCGCACGCCTTTCAGGGCGGCAGAATGGCGCGGAACACGCGCAAGAACCGCACGATAATATTTCAGCGCCAGCATCGGATCACCGGCTTTAAAGGCGGCGTCGGCTTTTTTCAGGGCCTCTTTCGGCGTCATGTCAGACCTTCCAGACAGGAATTTGCGCGACCCTATCAAGCCCGCAATTGCCACGCCAGCGACTTTCCCGGCGTCAAAGGCTTTTTTTCATCAACCACTTGTATCTGGAGCCGCCCCGGCATACACACCCCTCGTTCTGACCTGAACACTTCGCGGAGAGGTGCCAGAGTGGTCGAATGGGGCGGTCTCGAAAACAGTTGAGCCTTTGCGGGTTCCCAGGGTTCGAATCCCTGTCTCTCCGCCATATAACTTCTTTATCACACTGATAAGGAACGATTAAATACTATGTCCGCCTCATCTTGCCATATATTTGCCCATACAACAGCTGAAACCTGTTAAATTTAGGATGCCAGAAGAGAGCAGGTTTAGCGATCGTATCAATTCTAGAGTATCCTATCACGAAAGCTACCCTCTACCCCCCGCGGTATGCCGCTGTTCACCGCTATTTTCTGTATCCGACCCCTCGCCAAACTTTTTGAATTTTTCCAGTCCGTTTCATGTTCGTTACTTTTGAGAGGAATGAGTCGATCCGTTCAATCTTTTCGATGACGAGCCAAATGAAGTTCGACTTGGGCAATCCTCTCGTTCGCAGCAACTACACTGCCTTTTAAGTCCTCGACGGACCACTGTTCATGAATGGCGTATTCTGTTGAAAAACCCCAATTTCCAGCCCGATCAGTGAAGATTTTCGCTGTTCAGGTCGATCAGTTATTTTTGGTGACGGGGGCGCAAAATTCAACATATGCCGCCGCTCGACCACCCGGGCGCGCAGGTAAACAATCTCATCTGACTTCTGCATTTTACGCGTTTTTCCAATAAATTGCTACTTTCGGATTTCGGAGTTTTCAACACAATTGGTGGAGAGCCAACATTCGCGGCGCGATGCACCAGGGTCTGCTATTGGGGACTAAGTTGACTTTTGCTGCGGCTACGCCAATGTCTGCTTCTGAGTAATTGGCTTTTCAGGCGAGCGACGTGTTAATGATCACATTTCCCTACGATGACCCCATTTGGAACGACGCCACACACGCTTATGGGATCGGTGCAAATGTGCTTTTGGCGGAACTTGAAAAAGAATGGAACGAGGACGCTGCCGATTACCTCTTTTTCTCGGCGCTACTCCACCAAGGCACGACCTACCCCGCCAGTTATCTCGCGATCCCACATCTGTTGCGTCTTGCCGAGAACACGCCAGGCGAAGCGCGCCTTATGATCACAAATCTATTGGGCGGCCTGGCCTTGGCGGGTCAGCAACCTGCACATATCTCGTGCGGTGGCGTTTCCTGCGCCTCAGACAATAAATGGGTTAGAACACCCATTGGCCAAGCGGCAGCCACAGAATTCAAAAACAGCCTTCCGCAAATCGGTGCTTTATCCATTGAAGCCTTTAGAGAGGATCAATCGTCCTACTTCGCATCTGGTCTGGCTGCCGCCGAAGGCGAAATCGACTTCGCAGAGTGGCTCACACATGGAGAGAATGGTGGCTTCCAATGTCCGACCTGCAATGGCGAACATGAATGGTGGTTGTTGGACACTGAAATGGGAATCTACCGAAACAACGATATCTATGGTCTAGGAGCAGACTGGCTCGATGACTACGATAAAAAGACGTTCGAGAACGCCAATAGTATCGCCAAACCTCGAACCGAACCCCTAGAAATCACAGGGCTGAAATCGAGGCTTGGGCCACTTGATCCCATCATTGACGCACTTTTTCAAAACTATAAATCCACCCTTGACGATGCCGCAGCGTCTCAAGAGCCTGAAAGGAGCCGTTCGTGTTCTACGCAGCATCCGTCGAAGTTGGCTCGAACCGGACATTAGCTGCGTCTTGCACCAAGGTCTGCTATTGGAGACAACGCGGGTTTTAGCTGCGCCTGCTCTAATGGCGGCTGTCATTATGTTGCGTTTGCAGCATTGCGAAAGGAGGGCGACACTTACCTTGCCGACATTACCTCTTGGCGTGCCAACCGTTGTCCAAATAGGTCGCTGTTCCGTTCACAAAGCTGGCGTCGTCAGAGGCCAGAAACACAACCGCGTACGCGCGTTTGGCTTGCGACGGGCCGGAGAAGAATCAAGTCTCGAAGACCAGTTTACAATTTACGGCCCTGCACCGATAGTGACGGTGACCGTTGTCAATTTCCGTTCACCGAGGCACGAGCATGCATCAACAACTTGAAGCTGGGCTTGGACGTCCGACCGGGAATTACGTGGTTACTGGCGCGTCGTCCGGCATTGGGCTTGCAGCAACCACGGCTCTTGTAGAGCAGGGATTCAGGGTGTTTGCTTGTGTTCGCAAGGCAGAGGATGGCGCACGCCTAATAGCCAATCTGGGCGACAACCTCATCCCACTGAGGTTTGACGTGACCGATGAGGCCGGCGCAGCCCAAGCAGCCAAGGATGTCTTGGCAGCCGTTGGTGAACAGGGGATACTCGGCCTTGTCAATTCAGCAGGCATCTCGATTTCCGGCCCCCTTGCGGATATCAAGGCGGAATTGATGCAGCGGCATTTTAATGTGAACGTCATGGGCGTGCTACATACTGTTCAGGCTTTTCTACCACTTCTCAAAATATCCCGCGATCGTTGGGGGAAACCGGGCAGAATTGTGAATATCAGCGCCCTGAGTGGGCGAAACGCCTATCCCTTCATGGGCCCCTACGCTGCCTCGAAACATGCGCTTGAGGCCCTGTCGGATTCGCTGCGGCGTGAACTTCTTATCTACGGTGTGGATGTCATCGTGATCCAGCCCGGCAATATCGCGACACCGATGTGGGAAAAGAGCCGGGGGATCAGCACCGATTATTCGCATACCGATTACGCCCCGATCCTGAAACATATCGATACGGTCACCATAGGCAAGCACGCGCTCCCGGTCTCCAAGACCACCGACCGTATTATCAAGGCACTGACAAAACGAAGACCAAGGGCGCGTTATGTCATACCGGATGACTGGATCCGATTCTGGATCGCGCCAAGACTTCTGCCAGACCGGGTGTTCGATTTCTTTGTAGACCGGCATCTGAACCTTGCGGCCATTCGCAAAAAACTGGCGCGTCCGGATGGCTGAACTGGCGGTGATCACAGGCGGTGCTAATGGTATCGGCAAATCCTTCGCCATCAATCTTGCCGCCCGGGGGGCCCGACTGGTCCTGATCGACATCAAGCGCAAAAAGCTTGAAGCCCTAGCGGATGAACTATCGGCCCAGTATGGCATCGAGGTCGAAGCTGTGGTTGCGGATCTGTCGAAGGTCAAGGATCAGGTTCGTGTTGCCGACCGGCTGAGCGCGCTGAAAAACGTGGACCTTTTGATCAATTCCGCCGGGTATGGCGCTCCGGTAGAATTTCATGGACTCGATGCGGATGCCCATATCGACATGTTGAACGTGCACGTCGCGAGCATGATACGATGTTGCCGGGCGGTCCTGCCACAGATGCGGGAATGCAAGAAAGGTGCAATCATCAATATCTCGGGCCAGGCTGCGTACCTGTACAGCGCTGGCAACGCCATGTATGGGTCAACCAAGTGCTTTGTGGAGGCCTTCACGCGAAATCTAGAGGCTGAATATGCGCCTGTCGGGATCAAGCTGCAACTGCTGGTCCCGGCCTATATCCGGACATCCTTTCACGACACTGAGTTTTACAAACTAGCGGCGGTATCAAAGATCCCATCCTTTTACTGGATGAATGTTGATACGGTGACCACGACTTCGCTCCGCCAGCTTGGGACCGGAAAATTGATCTGCGTGCCGGGACTTTGGCACAAGATTACTTATCATATCCTTCGGCGACGACTGGTCCCGCGATTCATACTAAAGCGCTCGATTTAGCGATGGATGCGGGCATCTCGCCGGGTCCGAGCATGCCTGTCACCACCCTTACGCTTCAGCTACAGTTATCTCATCATCTAAAGGCTCTGCGGCTGCACCAATGGCCGCTCTTGGTCCTCGGCGGACAAAGACGATAGTTTTCGCCGGTGACTAAAACTTATGAGTTTTGGCAAGACCTCTTCTCTAACGAGAAAACCGCAGCTTAGTTCATTTCGGGCATTCGGTTGCCCGAGCTGCCTCAATCCAGTCACGCTATTTGTGCCCCACCGCAACGATTACCGAGTCTGGATATATCAGTTCATCGACCGAAATCACCAATAGCGCGACAGAACGGTGCGCGCTCAGAGAATGCGCCCCCGAAATACCTTTGCCTCTACATATTCGCGATCTCAACAAGCATTTCACCATGCGCAAGAACCGCGAAACGTCCAGAGGAATAATAGCCTTAGAAATGCCATTTTGGGCGTTTGAGTCCGCGTTGTGTCGACAGTACAAATTGGCAGTCGGCGGTTCTAGGCTACTGCGGGCAAGAACGCGTAAACCCTGGATTTACCCGTTTCCAACTGGTTCAGGAACTTAGCGATCCACCATATTGTTCATCCGTCACTTTCTCCAACCACGTTACTGGCGAGCCGTCCTGGGCTTCTTGAATCGCAAGATGTGACATCGCAACACTGGGCGATGCACCATGCCAGTGCTTTTCACCCGGCTCGAACCAGACGGTATCTCCGGGACGGATTTCCTGGATCGGGCCATTCCACGTTTGCACCAGTCCGAGACCTGAAAGAACGACCAGCGTTTGACCTAACGGATGGGTGTGCCATGCTGTTCGGGCCAAAGGTTCGAACGTTACAACTACAGATTGGACTCTGGCAGGGTCAGGTGCCGTGATGACTGGGTCCATACGAACTTGTCCCGTAAAAAATTCTTCTGGCCCGGCTGCCGACGGCCTAGAGCCGCATTTCTTGATGTCCACGTTTTACGCTCCACACATTGTTGATAGCCCACAGTACTCCAAAAGGTATAGTTTTACACTGGTTTCACCCCCATTATAAGCCGGGCCTTGTCCCTTGTTCCCAGCACGCCTTAGCGGTTGAGCATTACCTCGTTTTGAGATGGGTCAAATGGCAACCCGGCCGCAAACTTGCGAATTTTCGTGGTTTTGGTATCTTCAAGGGTGAAAATACGAAAAATTTAGGAGAATTGATATGAATTTATCCAGGTTCCTTGCTTTGACTGTGCTCGGCTCAACCTTTTTCTATGGCAGTGCCGCACTAGCACTGACGCCGGATTGGCAGGTTCAGGGCGATAATGGGCGCAGGGCTTTGTACACCAGCCAGTCGCGGTGCCAGTCGAATTACAACGCCAGTTGCTCGTCAGAACAGTGGTGTAACATCACCCGATGGTCCCTTCCGCGCACCCGGGAAATGATGGTTAAGTCCTATAATAAGGGCCACACCGTCGTGATTTATGAAACCGATTCAAGCTCGATTAACTGTACTGAAAAGAAGTAGTGCGCCGAGCTGAACAGCACTGCTGAAAGACAGCGCGGTCACCTGTGGCGTGTTAAATACCAAGCGTAGTACTGTCGTGCTGCGCGCTATCCGGCACCTTGCACAGGTGCTCGGCCGTTTCGGCCATACCCGACAGATCGGAATGCAGGAATAAATCCGTTTCAAAAAACTCGACATCCAACTGTTTTTGCAGGGTCATCGCCACCTGAAGCGCATCAAGCGAGTCGCCGCCAAGGTCGTAAAAGTCATCCCTTTGGCTGATCTCATCAAGCTCGAGCACCTCGGACCAAATCTTGGCCAATCGACACTGCATGTCCCCTTTCGGTGCCACAGTTTCGGGCAATCCTTCAGGGCGATCCCGGCCAACGGCTGGCAATCGGTTGCGGGCAAGTTTGCCGCCCGAGGTCAGGGGAAACTCATCCAGCACAACAACCCGGCGCGGCACCATATATTCCGGCATCAGGCTTTGCAGTTCCGTCCGCAGATCCAACCCATTTACACGCGCATTGCGGCCACGCTGAACGTAAGCCACCAGATAGTCGGCCCCGCGCTGACTGGATTGCACCACCACGGCCGCATCTGAAACCCCGGTCAACTGGCGCAGGCCGGTTTCGACCGCGCCAAGTTCCACACGGTACCCCCGGATTTTGACGAGGCTGTCCATGCGACCAAGGAATTCGAGCAGTCCATTGTCCCTTAGGCGCCCCAAATCCCCGGTTTTCAGGCGTTGCCGATCCGGCGCATCCGGCAGGGGTTCAGGAAAGAACTTACTTTCGGTCAGGTCGGGGCGTTGCCAGTATCCGCTTGCCAAATAGTCGCCGGTTATCACGATCTCACCGTTTTCACCCGGCGCGACGGGTTGGTTTGCATCATCAACAATGGTCAGTTCGCGGTTTCTGACGGCAAAGCCCACGGGAACGGCGGCTTCAGCCGCCAGACCCTTCAAATCAACCTGCCATTCCGCAATGATCCCGGCCTCGCTGCTGGCCAATCGGTGAACAACAGGGCAGCTCCAGCCCAGCTTGTCGCGCAGGGCGAGCAAATCGGCCCCATGCAACTTTTCACCACCAACCACGATCAATCGCGGTTGCCAATCGTCCTTTTGCGCGGCCAGAATGTCCACCAGTTCGCGCATCAAAGACGGGGTTAATTGCAAAATCGTGACGCCCCTTTGCCTGATGGCCCGGGCAAATCCAACGGCGTCAGTTTTGCGCATATCGAAAATGTCGATCGTACCACCGGTCAGTAAGCCCCCAAAAACCACGGGAACCGACCCACCAAACGCGAACGAGGACATATGCGCCTGACGGTCATTCGGCCCATAGCCATGATATTGGGGCAATTGCCAAACGTGGCGGCACAAAGCCCGGTTTGTTCGCATGGCGCCTTTTGATCCACCAGTGGTTCCAGAAGTCAGGTAAATGACGCATGCACCATAGGGCGTGGCCTCGGGCCACGGGCCGTCATGTTGAGTTGCAGCGGACTGCGCAAGCCCATCCGGGCCGACGGCCACGGGCACATCAGTGATCTGTTCCCGGCACCATTCGGCATGACCCGCTTCGGTGACGACAACCTGACATTCGACCAGACAATCGGAAATCGAGGCCGGAGGGGCCTGTGGATCAATCGGAATGGCAGGCACCCCTGCCCGTATCGCCCCCATCAGTGCGATGATCGCCTCAGCATTATGGCTGAAGATCAGGGCTGCGGCCTTGCCCTGCGCCAGACGGGAAAAGCCGCTTGCATAAGCGTCGGATGCATCAAGAACGTCCTGATAGGTCCAGCTTCGATCGCCATCCGCAATCGCGATTGCGTTTGGCTGTGATTTGGCCACACGCACAAACCGTTCACCAATGGTGCCGTCGACCTCGGAATAGTCAAACGGGATCATTATTTGGCAATCTCAACAATCATTTCGTCGACGGGTATGACGCGATCAATGATGTCATTGGCCTGCAACCAGCCCTGATACGCCATCAGGCTGTCAACGCGCACCACGCCGTCGCTTGGCACAGAGGCCCAACAGGCCCGGTTAATAACGTCAATCGACAGGCCGGTATACTTTGCCAAAATGTCCAGATTTCGCGCGGTTTTCCCCTCGTTATACTGGCTTATCGCAGCATCCATCGCCCGTTTCACCCGCGCCCCGAGGGCTGGATCACTGTCAGCCAGTCGGGCGGAAAACATTAAGGTGCCGTATTGCCCGTCCGGCAGAATTTCTGACGCCCCCATCGTGACCTGCCCTAAACCGGCATCGTTGAACCGCGTGACCCATGGTTCCGCTGTGAAAGCCACATCAATGCTGCCGGCCGTCAGCGCGTCGCCTTGGGTGTAGGCTGGCATCTCCAGAAACTCGAAACTCAGCTTTTCAGCACCGGGCATTTTGTTCATCAGGCCACTTAGATAACCTTCAAACGTGATCGCATCAGCACTGAGATTGACCTTCATTTCCTGCCCGGTGGTAAAGCTGTCACGGTCAAATCCCTGGCGTCCGTAATAGGCCAGATATTCACAGGAACCGGCGGTAAACGTAACCCCCGGACCGACGATGCGACCCTTACCGCCCCGGTCGATTGCGTTGTAAAACCCGGCTGTCGGCACCGCCATTGCCATGTCAAATTCACCTGACATGATCCCGGGAACCACCGGGCGGCTGCTTTTCATGTCAACGCGGTTGACGGTAATGCCTTCGCGTTCAAACATCCCCTCTTCGATGGCGATAAAGATCGGCGCTTGCGACAGATACGGCAGCACAACAACACTTACCTCTTCACTTGCTGCCGGGGCCGCAGTCAGGGCCAATACCGCGAGGGAGAACAGGCCGGATATGGTCACAGAATTCACTTGATAGTCCTTTTGTTGACGGGCGTTTCGGCCCAGGAAATAACCTTGCTCACGATATAGCCGAGCAGGCCGATGACAAACAGGGCGCCATAAATGTCTTCAAGTCGCATCGTCTGCCACCCGAACCACAAAATAGCGCCCAGCCCATTGTTAGCGGCAAGCATCTCAACCGAAATCGCCACAATCAAAGCAGTATTGATCGCCAACCGCAGACCTGCAAGGACAACTGGACGGCAAGCGGGCAAAATCAGGCGTCGCAGCCGCAAAAAACCCGTTATGCGGTAGGACTGGCAGACGTCGATCAACAAAGGGTCGATGCCGTGCACCGCCGTACGCGCCGCAATGACCATCGGGAAGGCAGCACTTAGCCCAACCAGCACCAGTCGCGCCGTTTCGCCATAGCCAAAAAACACCAAAAACAGCGGCAGTAGCGCGATCTTAGGCAAAGGATGCGTGACCGATACAAGGCCATCGGCGGCGGCATTGATCCGCGCCGACATGCCCATGGTCAGACCCAGCAACAAGCCAAACCCGCCGCCGATCAGCACCCCGACGATGACACGCCCAACGGTAGCCCCGACATTTGCGGGCAATGTACCGTCCAGGGATAATTGCCAAAGTCGCGCAAGGATCATGCTGGGCGGTGGGAAGAAAAGCTGGGATATCATGCCGTTGCGCGACATCAGTTCCCATAGAATAACCAGCGTAAGTGGGACAATTGCACCGATAAGGCGGTTCTGCCAGGCCAGCTTACGCATTTTGCGACCCATCCCTTTTTGGATCAGTTTCAGCCAGCATAGCCCAGATTTCCCAACGAAGCCGTTCAATGTCTGGCGTCGGGCGGGCCGTAGCGACGCGCGGTCTGGGGGTTGGGACCGTGATATCGGCCAAAATGCGCGCACCATTGCGTGACAACACGACGACCCGATCCGATAGGGTCAAGGCCTCTTCAATATCATGGGTGACATAGATCGTGGTTTTTGGCTGAGCGGACCATAGATCGAGCAGTTCTTGTTGCAAAAACCGACGGGTTTGGGCGTCGACCGCTGAAAGTGGTTCGTCCAGCAGCAATATGTCACCACCGCTGACCAGCAGTCGGACCAAAGCAATCCGCTGGCGCATTCCGCCGGACAACTCATGGGGTTTTTTATCGGCCACATCGGCCAGATCAATGCGTTTAAGCATGTCCAGCACCTGACCCTGGCGCACCGTTTTGGCCACACCCTGCGCCTCTAGACCGATACAGGCGTTATCCAGGACAGAAAGCCAGGGAAACAGGCCGCTGTCCTGAAATGCCATAAAGCTTTTAGGTTGGGCCACGACATTTGGATTTGTGAAGTGAATTTCACCAGTCGTCGGCATCTGCAACCCGGCGACCATTCGCAGCAAGCTGGTTTTGCCGCATCCGCTGGGCCCGACGACGCCCAGCATTTGGCCCGACGGAACCTCTAGGTTCAAATCGTCAACGACTTGCGGACCGCCCTGCCCTTGATAACCAAAGGAAACGCCGCGAAATTCAATCTTCACTTGGTTCGTCCAACAAATCCTGAAGCAAAGGTAAAAATTTGTTATGCGCCACAAACCAAGTCAAACTGGCATGTCGCGAATACCCCGGTGCCATCACGTGCTTGACGTCTGGCACGACAAGCATTGCTTCGGCGGCTTTGCGGTCACGTATGCTCTTCTCACCAAAAGCAATCGTGACCTTTGGCCGTTGCGGGCTGTTGACATAATAGTCATCAAGATCAGCAACAAGATCCGGCTGACGTCGCTTCATATCCTCAAAAAATTCCTGCGTTGAAGGCCATGAGGTTTTCAAAGGTGTGGTGATTGGGCTGACGGCAAGCACCTTTTCAGCGCCCAGTTTTTCACCGTAAAGTAAGGCCGCGTAACCGCCGGACGAATTCCCGAGTGTAAAAAACCGTGTGGCCCCCATTTCATGCGCAATTATCCGCAATTTCTGACACAACTGATCCACGGTTTCCCAGTCTGTGCCATTCAGAAAAAAGCTGTTGTTCTGATCCGAGATATAGACGATGTGGCATCCGAGTTTTTGCAGCACCAAATGAATTGACGACTGTGTCAGGCTCATCCTTCCACAGACGCCAGAAAAAACAAACACCACTTTTTCCGAGGCGTTTTCGCTGCGCCAAGGCATGATCGAGCCGTAATCGTTGAACCGTGGGTCCGCTGCCGCCAAATCTTTATAAGTGGTCCAAAGCGCCAGTGAATCTGCGATTTGTTCAAGCTCGCGTGCCATTGGGCTCAGATTGTCCTGACCGGTGAATTTTGCCAATAGCTCTTTCGCCTGGTCGAAATGTCGATCGGCAAGCAGGCGTTGTGCCAATTCAAAATAAAGCAACTTGGCCATTTGCAAGTTATGTTTTTCATGTCGGTCATTTGGTTCGCTTGATAACAATTCGATCGGCCAGATTTCCTGCGATCGCGTGAACAACCTTTCAACCCGGTCTTTTGCATTCTGCGGATCAAAACGCTCGATCACCCGAATATATCGCAGATAATAGGTGAACGGCGCCTTGCCCTGATAATGCTCAAAATACGCATCCCAAGCATCCAGCGCGCCGGTTTCGATTGGCAATTGGCTGCGCAGATTTGCCCGCCCCGCCAGAATCCATTCGTGCACCCTGTTGGCTTTGGCTTGGTCTGGGGATAGATTCTCTGTCGGTAATTCTGTGCCTTCAGTATTCGGCCAGGCTTTACTTGCGGCGGTGTGAATGCGTTCGATTTCAGCAAGGGCCGCTTCTGAATTGGTGCTAAACCTCAGGTTTCCTTGTTGTTTTTCAACAGCGGCGCGCAGGTTCTCAAACCATTTCGGCCAGGTCTGATTTGGGAATTTTTCGATACAATCCCACCACGCCTTTATCTCCTCTGCTGTGTCCTGACCCAACGCCGACAAAGACAGTGCCTTTTCCAGATGTGGCCGCATCGCTTTGGGGTGCTTGGCAATCGCCGCATTTGCCAGATCCAAAGCCTGCCCTGCCTGCCCCGCGCGTCTGAGGTGCAGGCATTGATCGCGCAATTCCGCCGAGGCATTCACACCGCTGGGTTCGGCTGCCTTATGACCAGCGTTTACATCATTTTTGTGGACGCCATCCATGCACATTACGCCCTTTTTCTTGCTTCCGTGGATTATCGACACAACGAATTATTACCGAACCGCAAGCTCGACAATAGCAAGAATAGGCATCGCGCTCCAGCGAATTTGAGTCGTTTTTGCAATTTCGCTCAAAGCTCGGCTAGGGCATTGGGTTGCATTGGCAGAGCGATGGTGGTTTCGGCGTGCGGGACTATCTTTTTTCGGCTTTCGCCCGATTTGCCGGGACGACTGCTTTGAGACGGATTAGATGTAAAAACGCGAGAAGAAAGATAGTGACTTGCAACGAGGGTTATTTTTACAGGTGCACATTGCTAGAAATCTTTCCATTCATCTTCATCTGCAAAAAGCGGTTCCGCCGCCAGATTGCCGCTTGCGCGTTGTTGCACGACCGCATGGTTTTGGGAGCGTTGAAATGTTGGAACGCTGCCATCGGCGCGCTTCTTGATGTCACCACCGCCTTCAAAATCAAAGGCGGAAATAACGCGGGCCAAATTATCGGTCTCTTGTTGCAGTGCAAGACTTGTGGCAGTTGTTTCCTCGAACATTGCTGCATTTTGCTGCGTGGTTTTATCCAATTGGCGCGCCGCCAAGTTAATCTCGGATATGCTGTTGGATTGCTCAGATGCTGACATGGAAATGTCGGCGATTTGTTCCGCGATACCTGACACTCTGTCAAGAATCGACTGAAGGGCGGCACCGGTTTGGTCAACCATGGAAACACCCTTGTTGACCTGTTGTTCACTGATTCCGATCAGCGATGAAATTTCACGCGCAGACTCTGAGGACCTTGCAGCCAGATCGCGGACTTCTGAGGCAACGACTGCGAAACCACGGCCGGCGTCGCCAGCCCGCGCGGCTTCCACACCGGCATTCAGGGCCAAAAGGTTGGTCTGAAACGTAATATCGTCGATCAGAGTGATTGTTTTGCCAATCGCAGCAGTTGATGACTGAATTTCGCCCATTGCCGCGATGGTAAGGCGCACAACCTCGTTGCTTTCTTCGGCCCGGCGGCGGATATCAGCCGCTTCTTTGTCGGCCTGCACCGTCAACCCGGCTGTGGTTGTCACAAGCCCCGACAAAACTTCAATCGCAGCGGCCGTCTGTTCTAAGGTTGCAGCGGAATGTTCGGTTCGGGTCGCAAGATGGCCGGCTGCATCCGCCAATTCGCGGGTCGACGCACCTATTAGTGAGCTGCTTTGACCAATCTGGCCGACGCTTTGTGCCAAGCTTTGACTGGTGTCGTTCATAACGTTGCGGATTTCATTAAAAACGCCGTCAAACTCTCCCTGCATTTTGTGGTTGAGATTGCCATCCGACAAAGCCTGAAGCGCTATTTTAATCTGGTCGAGGCCATGATTCGCAACCTCGCCAATCTTGTTAACGCCAAGACAGATTTCAGCCAGCACGCCTTCTTTGTCACTGGTCGACAACCTTTCGCTGAAATCCCCTTCGGCACATTTCGCCACGACGGCAGAAATCTCTGCCGCAATTGCGCGTTCCCTTTGATGAACCACCTCTTTCTCGGTTTCCCGTTCAGCCGCGCGGACTGCTTTCGCGTCATATTCTTCGATTTCTGCGGCGCGTTTGCGTTTTTGTTCCTGAATTTCGGCCTCCCGCATGTTCTGCGCGGTTTTTTGGCCTGCAACAATACTGTCACGGAACTGTTCTAACGCCCCGGCGATCTGACCAAATTCATTGTCAGTTTTCGCCGGGATTTCAACATCTAGGTCGCCTGCCGCCAGTTCGTTTGCAGCCTTCAGCACCCGACGAAAAGCCTGTTTTACCGAGTGGGTGAATAATTGGGAAAGGCCAAGTGCAACCAAAAACAACAGGGCTGTCAGACCGGCGACCATATTGCGATCGAAAATCGCAGCGTCGTAATGGGCCTGCATCAAATTGGCCAGATCGTTTGACAATCGGACCTCCAACTTTTGCAGCAGATTGATCTTCTTGGTTTGCGCGCTGAAAAAGTCTGAACTTGAATAGGTCCACGCATTCACATAGGCGGCGGTTTTGAAAACGACATCGCGCATTTCCTGAACCTCTTGCGCCGGGGCTGATTTCAAAAGCAAGGCAAACTGTTCCTGTTGCGCCTCAGTCGCGCTGGCAAGAAATTGAGAATACAGAATATTTTGCGATTCAATAAGTGTTATAAACCGCGTTTTTTCTTCACTGCTGAAGCGACTTTTGGCAAACCCACGCGCGCCGATTGCCCGTTCGATCCCGGCAAGTTCCTTGCCCTTGAGAAAGCTTGCAAACGCCAGCGTCGTTGAGGTGATATCGCCATCGTTGCTGAGCAACGACACATGGTGGATCAGGTCAAGTATTTGTCCGTTCAGTGACGTATAATGCGCGATAGCGTCGGCGCCCTTGATGGACATAGCATCCACGCGCACCCTAACCTCACGGGTTTTACCCATCTGCTTTAGAATTGCATCCAGACGGCGCGCAAGTTCGACGTTCATATCTGAAATTCCACTGGTGGTCAGGTATTCGTTCAAACTGGCGATTTTTGCGTCCGTCACCTTGCGTTGTGACTTTAGTGCGGCACCGAACTGCTTGCCTTTACTGCCAAGGAAAACAGCGGTTTGGCCGCGTTCTTTTTGTTGTTCATGCACCAAATTGCTGAGCAGGGAAATCGGATTGATCAGTTTTTGCAGGCGACCCATTTCGCGCGCCGCGCTGGTTTTTTCAAACACCACCCACGCAGAGACAGAAAAGGCCAGTACCAGCGGAATAAGCGATGCAATCAGAATCCCAACGGTGACTTTTGTGTTTCTGAGGCGGTTGGTTAAATTCATGGCATGGACCTTTCAGTTGTCCAAACGCCTAACAGCACGATCTAACTAAAGTGTGAACGCCTGGCGAGACTTGCCAACCCCTCTAAGAAACCGGACGTTATTGCCAATCCTGCGCCATTTCGCCAATCTCGATTTTCTGACAGGCATGACTATGTTGATAAAGGCTGCAAAAAAGGCGGCGCTGCTGCTGTGATACTGTAAAGCCTGCGTAATTCGACTAAATTGATGCGCAATATGACAAGGACAACCTGAATTGCCACATCTAGACAGTGATGACATACCAAAGATCGCCCTTGATTGGATCGGGATGGGCCACAAGGTGGCCCTTGCCACGGTGGTTGAAACCTGGGGGTCGGCACCGCGTCCGGTTGGTGCCCAACTCGCAATCAGTGATGACAGTCAAATCGCCGGTTCAGTGTCCGGCGGCTGCGTCGAGGCGGCTGTGGTGACCGAGGCAATTGACGCGCTGGAAGATGGCCGCGTGCGCATCCTGGAATATGGCGTCAGCGACGATCAGGCCTTTGCCGTGGGTCTGGCCTGTGGTGGTACGATCCGGGTGATGGTGGAACCCATCGGCGTTGGTGACGGCCCGACATTTGCCCTGCTGGAACAGCTTGTGACGGCGCGGCAGAACCGGCAACCGGTGGCCCTGATAGTCGATACCCTGACTTGGGAGCGTCACCTAGCGACCCCCACAGACGCGCAATTCCCAACCCAATCGCCACCAAATTTTGCTAGCGATAAATCCGGGTTCAGCGGTGAATGGTTTACTGGCATCCACAACCCACCCCTTAGGATGATCGTCGTGGGTGCGGTGCATATTGCCCAATCGCTGGTGCCTATGGCGCGCATGGCGGGTTATGACGTGATACTGGTTGATCCACGCAGCGCATTTGCCTCTGAAAACCGGTTTCCCGATCAGGATATCCGCCACGACTGGTCTGATGCTGCCTTACGCGATATCGGTCTGGATGCGCGTTCCTGCGTCGTTACCCTGTCACATGACCCAAAGATTGACGACCCGGCGATACACGAGGCGCTGAATTCCGACGTGTTTTATCTGGGCTGCCTTGGCTCTCGTAAAACCCACGCGAAGCGAGTGGACCGTCTGCACGCCACTGGGTTTTCCGCAGACCAGATCGCGCGCATCCACGCCCCTGTCGGGCTTGATATCGGCGCAGCCACGCCAGCTGAAATCGCGATTTCCGTGCTGGCGCAGATCACCGGGCGCTTGCGCAATTAGGCCACCTGTGAAACCTATGTTCTGGCTGACGAAACGTGGGGGCAAACGTGGCGGATTTTGACTATATCATCGTGGGTGCTGGCAGTGCCGGTTGCGTTCTGGCCAATCGTTTAAGCCAAAAACACCGGGTTTTGTTGCTCGAGGCAGGTGGCCGCGACACTTACCACTGGATCCACATCCCCATCGGCTATCTCTACTGCATCGGCAATCCGCGCACCGATTGGATGTTTCGCACGGCCCCTTCGCCCGGTCTGAACGGGCGCTCGTTGCTGTATCCGCGTGGCAAAGTTCTGGGCGGTTGTTCGTCCATCAATGGCATGCTTTATCTGCGTGGACAGTCAGCCGATTACGACCATTGGCGACAGCTCGGCAATCCCGGTTGGGGTTGGGATGACGTGCTGCCCTATTTCAAACGCCACGAGGATTATGTGGACGGTGCCAGCCCGTCGCACGGCGCGGGTGGTGAGTGGCGGGTGGAAAACCAGCGCCTGCATTGGGACGTTCTGGATGATTTCCTTGAGGCCGCACATCAGGCTGGCCTGCCCAAGACCGATGATTTCAACCAAGGCGACAACGAAGGCGTCGGGTATTTCAAAGTGAACCAGAAAAACGGCTGGCGCTGGAATACCTCGCAGGCGTTTTTACGCCCGGCGCGAAACCGCAACACGCTGGATATCCAGACCCACGCGCAGGTTGAACGCCTGATCATCAAAGAGGGTAAAGTGGTCGGCGTGCGCTACAGCCAGCACGGCCAGACCAAAGACGCGTTTGCCGGGGCCGAGGTGATCTTATCTGCCGGGGCCATTGGATCGCCGCAGATTTTGCAATTGTCCGGCATCGGCCCCGGTGCCTTGCTGCAAAAACATGGGGTCGAAACCCGACACGCGGTTAATGCCATTGGCGAAAACCTCCAAGACCATCTGCAAATCCGCTGCGCTTACAAAATCTCGAACGCCAAAACTCTGAACACGATGTCCGCATCGCTGTGGGGCAAGGCCAAGATCGGCCTTGAATACGCCCTAAAACGCACAGGGCCGATGTCGATGTCACCCAGCCAACTTGGCGCTTTTGCAAAATCCCGCGCCGACCTTCAAACGCCCGACCTTGAATACCACATCCAACCCCTGTCGTTAGAGGCCTTTGGCGGTGACCTTGACCCGTTTGATGCCATTACCGCCAGCGTGTGCAACCTCAGGCCCGAGGCGCGCGGCCATGTGCGCATCACCTCGCCTGATCCACGCGCCCAACCTGAAATTCAGCCCAAGTACCTGTCGACCGACAACGACCGGCAAGTGGCAGCAGAATCCATCCGACTTACCCGCCGCATAATGGATCAACCAGCCATGGCGCGCTACTGCCCCGACGAATTCAAACCCGGCCCGGATTTCAACACAGACGTTGAACTGGCGACAGCCGCCGGGGACATCGGCACGACCATCTTTCACCCCGTTGGCACAGTGCGCATGGGGCCTGACAAAGATGCACCGCTTGACGCCCGTTTGCGCCTGAAAGGACTTGATGGCTTGCGCGTGGTTGATGCCAGCGTCATGCCGACCATCACCCGCGCCAACACCAATGCGCCGACGATTATGATCGCCGAAAAAGCTGCGGACATGATCCTGAACGACGCCTGAACCAATCCGAAAACGGCCCAAATCATTGTTCCCCAAATACTCACTTCACTATTAAACACCCCTTCAACAAAGCGCGCGCTGACCCAATACCGCAGCCCTTACGGCCCAGCTTCCACCCCTTTGGGTAAAAAAACCTGACCAAAAACTTCCATTCTTGCCACTAAACGCTAGATTGGCGGCTCAAACACCGAGAATCACCAAACAAAAATCCGACATCCAAGGGGAGAGAACGATGTTCAACTGGAAAACACTGGCTATCGCTGCCACCGCGACCGCTTTTGCCGGTCACGCGCTGGCAGATGAGTGGAACGTTTCACTGTGGGGCAAACGCCGCGCCTTTACCGAACATGTGGAAAAACTGGCCGAGCTGGTCAGCGCCAAAACCGGCGGCGAGTTCACACTGAATATTTCTTATGGCGGCCTGTCAAAAAACCGCGAAAACCTCGACGGTATTTCGATCGGTGCGTTTGAAATGGCGCAGTTCTGTGCCGGTTATCACCGCGACAAAAACCCAACCATCACGGTTTTGGAACTGCCATTCCTAGGCGTTGCCACACTTGAAGAAGAAGTCGCCGTTTCCCACGCAGTGTACGCCCATCCAGCAACGCAGGCTGATCTGGCGCGCTGGAATGCTAAACTGCTGATGACCTCGCCAATGCCGCAATACAATATCGTCGGCACCGGTGATCCTCGCGATGCACTGGCGAAATTTGCCGGTATGCGGGTGCGCGCAACAGGCGGCATCGGTCAGGCTTTCAAGGCGGTTGGTGCCGTTCCTACATCGGTCACCGCGACCGAGGCTTATAACGCGATGGAAAGCGGTGTGGTTGACACTGTGGCCTTTGCCCAGCACGCGCATTTCGCCTATCGCACCATTGATATTGCCGATTGGTGGACGGAAAACCTAAACCCCGGCACGGTCAATTGCCCGGTCGTGGTCAATATCGACGCCTATGAGGGCCTGTCGGACGCGCATCGCGCAGCCCTTGACAGCTCGATCGACGAGGCCATCGCGCATTACCTTGAAAATTACGGTAAGGTTCTGGCGAAATGGGATACCGTTCTGGCGGAAAAAAACGTCGCCAAGATCACCCTGCCCGAGGCTGAACTGGCCGAGTTTCGCGCCACAGCCGCTGATCCGATCCGCGAAAAATGGATTGCGGACATGACGGCGCAAGGCCTGCCAGCGCAAGAGCTGTATGATCTGGTGATGTCGACATTGGCAGACGCCCGCAAATAAGCCGCACAAGACGGTTCACAAAATAACGCACTGCCCCGGAGGATTTCGGGGCAGTGCATCTTTCAGGGGGGCATCATGTCAGCAAATGTGCGAACAGACAGCAGTCGGCTGTCTAAGCTGGATCAAGCGGTGTTCAAGGTTGAATCCGCGCTCAATCTGATGGCGGGCGTCATGATTTTCGCGCTGGTCTGTCTGGCCGTGGCGCATGTTTTATCACGCAAAATACTGAACGTGCCGCTTCCAGGATTCGTCGATTGGGTCGAGCAGTTTATGGCGATTTTCGCCTTTCTCGGGCTGGCCTATGTGCATCGTTTGGGCGGGCATATCCGCATGGACATGATGGTTGGTCGCCTGAAAGGCCGGACGCTGTGGGGGGTCGAGTTTGCCTCGACAATCGTCATGTTGTTGCTGGTCACAGCCCTGTTTTACGGCACTTATTTTCACTTTGACCGCAGCTTTGATTTCAACGCGCCACTCTGGAGCCGGGATTCATCCATCGACATTGCCATCCCGCTATGGCCTGCCAAGCTGGTGGTGACGGTGTCGCTTGGCCTGTTATGGCTGCGCCTGGTGCTGCAATTATGGGCCTATGGCCGCGCCTTGAAAGAAAACGTCGAATCCCCGATTGCCGTACCTCTGATCTTGGATGCCGCCCAACAAGCGGCCCTTGAGGCTGAAGCGATGGGGGCAGCCAAATGAACGATCTCATCGACATGAAAGCCGCCCTTGCCGGGGTTGATATGTTTACGGTGTC
>JAJFIC010000045.1 GCA_021775315.1 Paracoccaceae bacterium | reverse complement strand
GCGCGCTGGCCGCTTGATATTTGTGCGCCTTCAAAGGCAGGGCCGGTGGGTGAAGAACAGGCCAGAACCTTGTCTTTGTTGCCAAGCAGGATCTCAGCATTGGTGCCAACATCGACGACCAGCACCAGATCCTCGGACGTATTAGGGGATTCCGACAGGGCGACCGCAGCCGCATCCGCACCCACATGCCCGGCGATACAGGGCAGGATATAAACCCGCGCGGCGGGGTGGATGTTAAGGTCAAGCTGTGCGGCCCTAAGGTTCAGCGCGTCTGAGGTGGCAAGCGCAAATGGCGCCTGGCCCAGCTCAAACGGATCAATGCCCAAAAACAAATGATGCATCACAGGGTTGCAGACGAAAACCGCATCCATGATCAGGGTTTTGTCAATTTCCACCTCAGACGCGATTTGAACGAACAGGGCGTTCATGCCTTCACGGACCGCAGCCGTCATTTCCTCGGCCCCGCCGGGGTTCATCATGGAATAGCTGACGCGGCTCATCAAATCTTCGCCAAAGCGGATCTGCGGGTTCATGATCCCGGCCGAACCGACAACCGCCCCGGTTTGCAGGTCGCACAAATGGGCGGCGATGGTGGTTGAGCCAAGATCGACCGCCAGACCGTAAATTGCGCCATCATAATATCCGGGCCAGACATGCATGATCCGGGCCTGCGTGCCAGCATCGCCCAAATGCACCGCACAAGTGATTTTCCAATCACCCTTTCGCAAAATGGGTTGCAGGCCACGCAAAATCTCAAGATCCGCCGCCACATCCAACTGCCACTGGTCTGACAAGGCGTTGACCAGTCGTTCCAGATCACCCGTTGGTTCGTGCATGTCGGGTTGTTCCACCTCGACATAAAACATTTTGATCGCCGGGTTCATGACAATTTCACGCGCTTCAATGCGTTTGCGCACGACTTGTTTATGGACCTGACTTTCGGGTGGCACATCAATCACCACGTCGCCATTGACCAGCGCCTGACAGCCCAGCCTGCGACCGTCAATCAAGCCGCGTTTGGATTTGTAGCGTTCTTCGACCGAATTCCATTCTGACAAGGCGTCGAGCGCGACCGTTACGCCATGTTTGGGAAACTCGCCAAACGAGGGCGTGATCTGGCATTTGGAACAAATACCGCGGCCACCGCAAACGCTGTCAAGATCGACGCCAAGGGTGCGCGCCGCTTGCAAAATCGGGGTGCCAACGGGGAAGTGACCGCGTTGGCCGGAAGGCGTGAATATAACGAGAGGATCAGTCATAAAGCTGTTTTAATCATTTGTATTTTCCCGGCAAGACCCGAAGGCGGTATGTTAATGTCTATCTGCGTCATTTTGGCGAGCTCTGGCGCAAAGCCCAGCTTTGCGCGGCCTTCGGCGAGGATATTTTTCAAAAAGAAGAAGCTGAAGCGAGGTTATATTGCGCTATTTCAACCAACCCACCACATCCATTCCAAAGAAATAGACCAGTATCGGCACGGGTGAGACGGCCAGCGCAAAACAGATCAGGATGGCACCGGTGCCGAACATACCGCTAAGCCCCGCCAAAAGGGCGATACCGCCGCCGCCGCCGATAAAAGCGTTGCCCGGAATGTTCAAGGCCGCAGCCACCGTAAGATAGCGATATCGTATCAAACGTCGGCCCAGCCAGCGCGGCAGGTTTTCCTGTAACAACAACAGCCTGTCTTGTTGGTCCAGCGGCTGCAACCGGTCGAGCAGGCGGTTGGCGGATTTCAGCCCCAGATCCCGAAAAAACCCATTGAGCAGGCGATAGGGCATATAACGCCCGACCAGAAATGCCAGCGTCAGGCCGGTGAATGTCGCGATAAACACAAACGGCGCGATCCGAGGGCCCTGCATCATCAAAAGCGACAAGCCGATTTCCACGCCGGGCACAAATGGAATGGCCATCAGGATCGCGTATAACAAAAGGCTGAGAACAAGAATGCCCGTTAGCGCCAATTGGGCACTTGGCGTGTCAATCTCGTCGAACCGGATTTGCAGCCGGTTGAGGCCAAGATTGACCAGCACCGCAAATCCAATGATCGCGGCCAGACGCAGGATGGTGCGCAGGGCCGCGACCGCGCGGGCTTGTGCTGGTGTGGCCATCAGGTGGCCGACACCGGGTTAAGGGGGTGCGTTCGCGTCATCTGATCAGACTAACGTTAGTTTGGCCCTAATTGCACAGGCTTTTATCAGATGACGTGGATATGATCGACCTAAAGTCGCGCCCTACGCCGAACGCCGCCGACGACGACCCTCGCGATTGCCGCGCGCCCCGGCCTCGACCTCGCCAACAGCAAGGGGGGGTTTGTTGGCTTTGATCCAAGCGGCGCCATGCGGGTCGTTGTTGGTCAGGAAATTAGCGGCACGGATTGCCTCCATCTCGCCACCGGATCGGGCGAGCGTGCTGCCCATGCCAGTCAATTGCGCCAGCATTTCATCATCAATGTCATCCGGCAGGATAATACCGGCGGCAGCCAGCGCCTCTTTCTTTGCTTGCAGCAGCTTTTGACTGACCCGCAGTTTCACCGGGTTCATGATCGCACTTGTCATGCCAGCGGCCATCGCCATTGGCAAAAATGCATTGTTGATGCCGTGCCGGTTTGGCAAACCAAACGAGATGTTGGAGGCCCCACAGGTGGTGTTTACACCCAGTTCCATACGCAGTTTTCGTACAAGTTCAAAGACTTGCAAGCCAGCAGTCGCCATCGCACCAACCGGCATTACCAGCGGGTCAACCACAATGTCATGCGCCGGGATGCCAAAATCTGCCGCCCGTTCAACGATCCGCTTGGCCACGGCAAAGCGCACTTCGGGATCTTCGGAAATACCACTGTCGTCGTTGGAAATCGCCACAACCGGTACGTTATATTTCGCCACCAGCGGCAGGATGGTTTCTAACCGGTCCTCTTCACCCGTCACCGAATTCAGCAGCGGGCGACCTTCACAAGCGGCCAGACCGGCCTCAAGTGCGGCGGGCACGGAACTGTCGATGCACAAAGGCACGTCAACCAGTCCTTGCACCAATTCGATGATCTTGGTCATCAGGGGTGGCTCGGTCTCATTCGGGTTGGGGTTTGAGTTGTAAACAACACCCGCATTGACATCGAGCATGGTCGCCCCGGCGGCAACCTGTTCCAGCGCGTCCCGTTCAACAGTCGAGAAATCCCCGGCTTCAAGTTGGGCTGCCAAAAGTTTGCGCCCGGTTGGATTGATCCGTTCACCGATCACACAGAATGGCTGATCAAATCCGATGATCGCGGTCTTTGTTTTTGATTCGACTATCGTGCGTGTCATTTTGGATCCCTATGTGGATTGTGAGGCAGGAATAGCAGAGGTTCCGCCGTTATTCATCGCCCAGGTCGCGTTGGTTTTGATCCCGCCCAGCGGGAAGAAATGAACATGCGTGATGTTGAAATCCGGGTTGGCTGCTTTGTGGGCTGCCAGATCGGTCAGGATTTCGGTTGGTTCAAACGGCATCAGCAGCTTCGTGACGTCTTTGGCACGTCGTTGCAACACGCGCAAGCTGGCCCCAACGCCGCAGGCGATCGAAAACTTGATCATGGTTTGCAGTTTTGCAGGCCCCGCCACGCCGATATGCACAGGAATATCAACGCCTTGAGCCACCAGACTGTCGGCCCATTTGATCACTGGCCCTGCCTCAAAACAAAACTGCGTGGCCAAGGCCATGCTGGCGTCTGTTCGTTTTGAAAACGCCTGTTTCCATGACAAAGCTTCGTCGACCAGTTTGGTCGAACCGTCCGGGTCAATATCCTTATTGCCCTCAGGATGGCCCGCGACATGCAGTTTTTTAAAGCCCGCCTTGTCAAATTCGCCTGTTTCAAGCAACTGCATAGAACAATGGTAATCGCCATAAGGCTTGTCCACGCCACCCGCCAGCAACAGTGCCTGATCGACCCCGGCTTCGCCCTGATAGCGGGCAATCCAGTCGGTCAGAACGGCTTTGTTTTTGATGATCCGGGCCGGGAAATGCGGCATCACGTCATAGCCTTCGCCCGCGATACGCTTGGCGGCGGCGACCATGTCGTCAATCGGTGTGCCTTCGATATGGGCGAGGTAGACGCGGGTGCGCGCCGGAAGCAGGTCGCGAAAATCGTCGATTTTGGCGGCGGTGCGGGGCATCACCTCGATGGAATAATCCTTCAGGAAGGACTCCATCTCTGGGTTTATGTCCTTAACTGCTTCAACTTTTCGACTGTTGCCAAACAAAGCCATTACCGTTGTCCTTTAATTCGCGCAAAACTTACGCATTGCCATCATTGGCTATCAACTGTTTGATCCGGTCCTGATCGTATTCCCGGTCCAGACGCGCCGCCTCGGCCGCGGCGACATCTGTTCCTTCGCCGTCCATGGCATAGGGTTCGGCTTTGCGCCAATCCGCCAAATAGGCATCCGCGTCTTTTGCCCCAACTTTCATAGCACAGCGATCAATCGCCTGCTCGAACCGTTCGGGCAATTGCACCTTGGCGGCGCGCCGACCTTTGCCGACGATAACCTGTGCAGGAATATCGCGCCAGTAAACGATGATAACGTCAGCCATATCCGCCGAATCCTTTCCATGAATTGCGTCCATTTACGCCTGCATTTACCACGGACATGGGTGGTTTTCGACATGGCTGGAAATAATAGCGACAGCGATCGCAATTTAACGCGCCTTGCGCCGCAACAAAGGGCGGGTTACGGTTTTGTAACACCTATCGGAGGCCCGTTAATGGCGGCCAATTCATACAAAGGCACAGCAGCGTTCCCAAAGCCGGTTGAACCCGTGTCAAAAGACAAACCAGACGCGGCCTCGCTTTACGCAGCCCTTGATCTTGGCACGAATTCCTGTCGAATGTTGGTGGCCCAGCCCAAAGGCAGCCAGTTTCACGTTGTGGACAGCTTTTCCAAATCGGTTCAGCTTGGTCGCGGGCTGGAACAGCATGGCAGCCTGTCACGCGCCAGCATCAATCGCACCATTGCCGCGCTGAAGATTTGCCGCAAAAAGCTGGAGCATCACAAAGTCCGCAATATGCGCCTTGTCGCGACCGAGGCCTGTCGCCGCGCCAGTAATGGCGAGCAGTTCATGGCGCGTGTCACAGGTGAAACCGGTCTGAAGCTTGAGATTATCCGCCCCGAAGAAGAGGCGCGATTGGCCGTCATCAGCTGCGCGCCACTGGTTTCGCGCCACACTGAACAATTGTTGGTGGTGGATATCGGTGGCGGCTCGACCGAATTGGTGTGGATTGATCTGACAAAGGTGGCGCCGCCGGAACGCGCGCGCGCTATCATGCGGGTGCGCCAAGGGTTCAAACCCGGTCGCGCCGGTTCACCCTTTCCCAGTGCCGAAGTGGTTGACTGGATTTCCGTGCCACTGGGTGTGGCGACGCTTAAGGATCAGTTTTCCGACGTCGCAGATGACGGCGCGCGATTTGCGCTTATGTCATGTCATTTTGAAGAACTGATCGCCGAATTCGCCCCCTACAAAACCGCCGACGACGCTGGACCACGTGATGATTTTCAAATCATCGGCACCTCGGGCACGGTAACAACGGTCGCGGCATCCCATCTTGGGCTCAGGCGGTATGATCGCGGTAAGGTCGACGGATTGCGCATGACCAGCGCGCAGATCAACAGCGTTATTCAGGACTATCTGGCCATGGGGCCCGATGGGCGGCGGCGTGATCCCAGAATTGGCAATGACCGACAGGCGTTGATTCTGTCTGGCGTTGCGATATTGCAAACGTTAATGCGTGTGTGGCCGACGGATCGCCTAAGCGTGGCGGATCGCGGCCTGCGCGAAGGGCTGCTTTATGCCCAGATGAGCGCGGATGGCGTTCTAGAAGATGGACCTGTATAACAGATGGCAAAAATTGGCAGTAGTTCCGGCAATAATTCTGGTCGCGGTCGACGCGATCTGCGGTTGCGTGTCAAAAGCGCAAAGGGCAGGCGGCTAAGTTCGACCCTGTGGTTGCAGC
>JAJFIC010000044.1 GCA_021775315.1 Paracoccaceae bacterium | reverse complement strand
CTGATCCGCGAAATCACCGATCACGGCCCAAACACAAGAATCGTCGGTCTGGATGATTTTCTGGCAACCATCATGATGGAAGAAGGCCTAGATCGCATGGCCTCGTACCTGAAAACCCATCCCCCCGCGAACGAGATTCAGCGCCGCCGCATCCTGTCCGCGTTTCTGGATAAATTCGAGATCGAGGATAAAACCGCCGAGGTTGAAGCCCCGGGCTGGACCACGCAATATGTCGACACACTGACAGATATCTACGAAGAAGACCTGTTTGTTATCGAACGCATGCCCGGGGTGCAGTTCATTTCGCCATAAGACGCACCGCAATCACCGCTGCAATATCCCGGCCAGATCGCCGCAAAACACCGACCCCGCAGAGTGCAACTACATTCCCAGCGCTTCTTTATAAAGCTCCAAAATAGCCTCTTCTTCCGACAAATCCTGCGGGTCGCGTTTGCGCATACCAATCACTTTGCGCAACACCTTGGTGTCGTAGCCGCGCGATTTGGCCTCGGCCATCACCTCTTTCTGGTGATCGGCGATGTCCTTTTTCTCAGACTCCAGCCGCTCATAGCGCTCTACAAATGCCTTCAATTCAGAGGTGGTCACACGATACGTGCTGTCGCTTTGGCTGTCGTCCATCGGGCTGTCCTTTTCATGTTTGGCCCCTTTCCTAGCCCTGCGGTCCGCGCCCTTCAAGACCCCGCTTGCGCATCTGGCCGCATTTCTTTAGGGCGGGGTCGAAACGAAAGGCAAAGCTATGGATATCCTGATCCCGATCGGTACATTTGTCGCCCTGCTGGGCCTTGCGGGCCTTGGCTATTGCATCTGGCTGGCGGTTAGCGCCAAGCGGGCAAACCTGCCTGAAGATGAAATGAAAACCCGCCTACAAAAGGTGGTGGCGATAAACATGGGCGCGCTGGCATTGTCGGCTATGGGCCTGATGATGGTGGTTATCGGCGTCTTGCTGTAACGCCGCGCGCCTCTAACGCGCCGCCATGCTGACGGAATGAATGGTCTTTTCAATCAGCCGCAGGTTTTGCGGCGTTGAAAACCGATGATCCGCCCCCTTGATCAGCGTCAGCCGCATATCATCACAGCGCGCATGACCCAACAGACGCATCGCCACCGAAACATCGACATCCTGATCGGCCGTGCCTTGCAGCAATCGCACCGGAAAAGGCAGTTCCAGCGGCGTGCGCAGAACCAATTGCTGCCGACCATCCTCGATCAACCGCTGCGTGATAATGTAAGGCCCGTCATCATATTCCGACGGCAAGGCAACCTGCCCGTCCTTCACCAGCGCCGTTTTCTCGGCGGCAGAAAAACCATCCCACATACCATCTTCGGTAAAATCCGGCGCTGCCGCGATCCCAACCAGCCCGGCAATGCGCGCAGGCATCGCGCGGGCCACCAGCAACGAAATCCAGCCACCCATGGATGACCCGACAAGGATCACCTTGCCACGCGTCAGCGCCGAAATCGCCGCTATCGCATCCGCCGCCCAATCACCAATCGCGCCGTCCTCAAACACCCCGGACGAGGCCCCGTGACCCGAATAATCAAACCGCAAAAACGCCCGGCCCCGCCGCTCGGCCCAGTCCTGCAAAAAAACCGCCTTGGTGCCGCCCATATCAGATTTGAACCCGCCCAGAAAAACCACACAAGGCCCCTGCCCGTCACGTAAATGATAGGCTATGCGCCGCCTCTGCCCGGTCTCAAGATATTGCACGCCCATCCAATTTCCTCGCTTGCTGCTTCCCACCACAAACCCCGCTCACTCCGCCAAGTCAATTTCCTTTTGGCTTCTTCTTTTTTAAAATATCCTCGGGGGTGCGCGCAATTGCCGTTTGGCAATTCGCCGGGGGGGGGCAGACAGCCCCCGATTGCCCGACAGGGCAATTTGGCGATCAGGGCCGCATCCCCAGTTGACAAACCGCCGCAAAACTCACAAATAACTCCCATACCGCAACCGGGCGTTTCGTAGGCGCCAAACCGACGAGGAGAGTGCCACAATGGCCGATATTTCCCTGACCTTACCCGATGGCAACCAACGCATTTATGCCGCTGGCGTGACCGGCATGGATGTTGCCGCTGACATCTCAAAATCGCTGGCCAAATCCGCGATTTCCTGCTCGATCAACGGCAAGCACAGCGATCTCAGCCAGGCAATCACCGAAAACAGCGATTTCGCCATTCACACCATGAAAGACGACGCTCAGGCGCTGGAACTGATCCGCCACGACGCCGCCCATATCATGGCGCGCGCCGTGCAGGAAATCTGGCCCGATGTGCGCGTTACCATCGGCCCGGTGATCGAAAACGGCTTTTATTACGATTTTGACCGGGATGCGCCATTCACCCCGGAAGACCTCGGCGCGATCGAAAAGAAAATGCGCGAGATCATCAACAAACGTGAACCCGTCACCACCGAACTATGGGACCGGAACCGCGCCATTAAATATTACGAGGCCAATAATGAACCTTATAAGGTCGAACTGGTCGGCATGATCCCCGAGGGCGAGAACCTCCGCATGTACTGGCACGGCCATTGGCAAGACCTCTGCCGCGGCCCGCATCTGGTGCATACCGGCCAAGTCCCTGCCGACGCTTTCAAACTCCAATCCGTCGCCGGGGCCTATTGGCGTGGCGACAGCAAAAACAAAATGCTGCAACGCATTTATGGCGTGGCGTTCAAAAACAAACTCGACCTAAAAGCACATCTTCATATGCTGGAAGAGGCCGAAAAACGTGACCACCGCAAACTTGGCCGCGAAATGGACCTGTTCCATATCCAGGAAGAGGCCCCCGGCATGGTGTTCTGGCACCCCAACGGCTGGACCCTTTATCGCATCCTGCAAGATTACATGCGCCGCCGCCAAATCGCCGATGGGTATCTGGAAATTAACACCCCGGAAGTGGTTGACCGCAAATTGTGGGAGGCCTCAGGCCATTGGGACAAATACCGCGAAAACATGTTCATCACCGAAATTGATGAAGAACACGCCAACGAAAAACGCACCAACGCCCTGAAACCGATGAACTGCCCGTGCCACGTGCAGGTCTATAATCACGGCCTGAAATCCTATCGCGACCTGCCGCTCAGGCTGGCCGAGTTTGGCTCGTGCCACCGCTATGAAAGCTCGGGTTCGATGCACGGGTTGATGCGGGTTCGCGGGTTCACACAGGATGATGCGCATATTTTCTGCACCGAAGGTCAGATCGCCGCCGAAACCAAAAAGTTCATCGAACTTTTGACCCGCGTCTATCGCGACCTTGGCTTTGACAGTTTTGAAATCAAGTTTTCCACCCGCCCGGATGTCCGCGCGGGCACAGACGAGGTTTGGGATCAGGCCGAAGAAGCGCTTGAGGCCGCCATCAAAGCCCTTGGCTTGCCCTATGAAACCGACCCCGGCGAAGGCGCGTTCTATGGCCCCAAACTCGACTTCAAACTGACCGACGCGATCGGTCGCGAATGGCAGCTTGGCACGTTTCAGGCCGATTTCGTGCTGCCCGAACGGCTAGGCGCGGAATATGTCGGCGAAGACGGCATGAAACACACGCCGGTCATGCTGCACCGCGCCACACTCGGCTCGTTTGAACGCTTCCTTGGCGTGCTGATCGAAAACTACGCCGGACGTTTCCCGCTGTGGCTGGCCCCACGTCAAATCGTGGTCGCCGCCATTGTATCAGACGCCGATGACTATGTGCTTGAGGTGGTCGAGGCTTTGCGCGCCCGTGGCCTAAGGGCCGAGGCAGACATTCGCAACGAAAAGATCAACTACAAAGTTCGCGAACATTCGGTCGGCAAAGTCCCGGTCATTCTGGCCGTCGGCATGCGCGAAGTCGAAGAGCGCACCGTCTCCATCCGTCGGCTTGGCGACAAAGGCTCAAAGGTAGAAAGCCTAGAGGCCATCGTCACCGAACTGGCAAACGAGGCGCTGCCACCGGATTTGCGCTGATAAACTGCCAACCGATCAGATCTCGGTGTCAAACCACGACAAAAAAGGGCCGCATCACAGCGGCCCTTTTCGTTTATCTGTTCCTAGGGATCATTCAGCGATTAATCAAAATTGCCCGGTGAAAATACGAAATCTTCGCCGTCTGCTGCGGTGTGGCACGCGATACAGCCAGAATCCATACCTTTGGCAACCTTACCGGCAAGGCGCAGGCCCATCGGGTTTTTGTCAAGCGACCCATCCGGCAGGAACTTGGCCCAGAACCAGTTTTTTGTGTCCTCGTCATAGCCAGCTTCGCGGCGGAACATCACCGTGATCGCAGCCAGATGCTGTTCCGGGTTTTCCAGAACTTCATCAGCCGAAACACCTTCGGGACCGAAATTGCGCTTGACGATCAGATCGCCCTCGTGGCCCTCGATCACCGCTTTTGAGATAAACAGCTCCAGCATCATGCCATGCGGGTCGGTGCCTTCATAAGGCACGGCGCGCAGCATATCCGCACCGGCCAGTTTCTGATCCAGCATGGCCTGCCAGACCAAACCGGCATACCCGGCGTCATGATCGGACCCAAAGGGCGGCATCATGGCCTCAGCAGTGGACTCCTCTTCGGCCATGGTGCTTTCAGCAGCGGCGGCAGCTTCTGCGGCGGCGGCCTCAGCGGCGGCGGCAGCAGCTTTTGCAGCCTCAGAAGCAGCGGCTTCAGCAGCAGCAGCGACCTCTGCGGCGGCAGCCTCGGCAGCGGCGGCGGCGGCTTTCGCAGCTTCAGCGGCTGCGGCTTCTGCAGCGGCAGCCTCAGCGGCGGCAACTTCAGCGGCAGCGGCCTCAGCGGCAGCAGCTTCTGCAGCGGCAGCCTCAGCGGCCTCAGCAGCGGCGGCGGCTTCTGCGGCAGCGGCCTCAGCCGCAACTTTCTCAGCCGCTTGGACCGCTTCTATCCGCGCGACCTCTTTGGCTTTTTCATTTGAATAATAGGTATATCCACCGATCACGATCGCGGCAGCTATGATAATCCAGGTGATCTTTTTCAACGTTTCTTCCTCTCTGACAGCGAGCCCGCGACGCGGAAACCCCAACTTGTTCCTAAATGCTGCGAAACCCACTCAACAAACAAGTAGAATCTGCGCAACTTTCCGTGCGTTGGACGCAACTAAAACAACCAAGCTGTTGCATCCGCCCCTTGACGGGGCCATCAATGTTATCCAATGGATAACCAAGCCTTGAACACAGACCCAAGGCGGACTAACTTGCAAGACGTTACCACAATAACAAAAGGACTTGAAACCCATAGCCCGCAGACCTCACAACGCGCCACCGCAGCGCGACACCGGACCGCGTATCAATGATCGCATCCGCGAAGACGAAATCAGACTAATCGGCGCCGAAGGCGAAAACATCGGCGTTACAACCCCCGCACACGGCATGCAGCTGGCAGATGAGGCTGGCTTGGATCTGGTCGAAATCTCGCCCAACGCCCGACCGCCCGTGTGTAAAGTCATGGATTTCGGCAAGTTCAAATACGAACAGCAGAAAAAAG
>JAJFIC010000043.1 GCA_021775315.1 Paracoccaceae bacterium | reverse complement strand
GTTAGCGACAATCACTACCGGGCCGGTTTTTGGGATTCTGGCAACCTGTTCGTCAGGTGTCTGCAAATCAATCCGCAGCAAATCAATCGCGCGTTTCCAGAAATGCAGATTGTCGACCTGACCGGCGGCCTCGAACGCGCGCACCAGTTTTAACAGCCTGAATTTGCCCGTCAGCAATTCGATCACCCGGATCGTAAACGCCTTGAACGGGTTGGTGAAAGAGCCCGCGTAAGACAAGTTCCGGCCATCATAGGGCTGGTCGTCTATTGGGGTGATTTCGTCAGGCAAAAAAGCGGTCCTTATCTAGGCGTCGGCCAACCGGGAAACATGCGATTTGCATGCTGTTCAGGCCTCTTCACCGAAGCGGTTCTTTAGCAAGTCTTCAAGGGCGCGTGCAAGGGCCTCGGCGTCCGAGCCGTTGGTTTTGACCTCGATCTTTGTGCCGTTTGACGCGGCCAGCATCAACAGGCCCATGATCGAGTCCCCAGACACTGTCATCCCGTCGCGTGAAACGGTGGCGTCGGCCTTAAAACTTTCGACCGTTTCAACAAATTTCGCACTCGCCCGCGCATGCAGGCCTTTGACGTTAATGATTGGCAGAGTTTGTTCAATTTCCATAGCAAAAAACCTGCATTAAACGTCGCCTTCACAGCAATCTATGTATTTTCGTCCGGCTTCCTTGGCGCATTGCACGGCCGCATCGACCGATTTGTTGCGGCTTTTGGCAAGCTTGACCAACAATGGCAGATTGGCCCCGTACAGGATTTTCCGGTCGCGTTCCTGACAGGCCGGCATTGACAGATTGGACGGCGAGCCGCCGAACATGTCGGTCACAACAACGACGCCATCACCGGTGTCCACGGCATCTGCTGCGGCCCGGATCTCCAACTTTTTGGCCTCGCGGTCGTGGTCGGCTTCGATCGCCACGACTTTGACGCCTATTTGTTTGCCAACCACATGCTCAACCGCTGACAAGTATTCCCGAGCCAGTCCGCCATGGGCAACAATAACAATTCCTATCAAGCGCTTTTAACCCTGTTTTCGCTAGGGCGCAGCACTGGTTTTCGCCAGTCCGCGCCGCTCAATTTCACGATGCCGAATAGACACCTGCCAGCCCGTGCGCGCAAGGGCATTCGCCAGTGCCTCGGCCACAAAAACCGAACGGTGTTGCCCCCCGGTACACCCCAGCGCCAGTGTGAAATAGGATTTTCCTTCGTCCTGATAGGCTGGCAACAGGGTTTCAACCAATTCCAGAGTTTTTTGGAAAAACGCCGCGAAACGCGGATCTTCGGCGACATAGGCCGCCACGTCGCCATCGCGCCCATCCAGCCCACGCAGGTCCTTATCCCAATGCGGATTTCGCAAAAATCGGCAGTCGAGCACCATATCCAGCCCGCGCGGCATGCCGCGTTTGTAAGAAAAAGATTGCACCGAAATGCCCATTGAGACACCCGAGGTGGCGCCAAACCAGCCGGTCAATTCGGCCTTCAGGTCATGCGGCGACAGTTCCGTCGTGTCGATCATCACATCCGCGCGGTTCTTAAGCTCGCCTAACAGGCTGATTTCGCGGGTTATTCCCTCTTGTGGGGTTTCATTCAGGGCCAGCGGATGACGTCGGCGGGTTTCGGAATAGCGCCGCACCAGTACATCCTGATCGCAGTCCAGATAGACCAGCGTGCATTCAAAATCGGTTTCGCTGGAAATAATGTTCACGGCCTCAATCAGACTGGCAGAACTGAAATCGCGGTTGCGCACATCCACACCAAGCGCGAGGTTTTGCACCATCGGCGGCCCGGATAACAGGCGCGGCAGCAGGGTCAGCGGCAGGTTGTCAATCGCCTCAAATCCGATGTCTTCCAGCGCATGGATCGCGGTGGAGCGGCCAGCCCCGGAAGGACCAGTGACCAGCACAACCTTTAGGGCACCGTTTTGCGTGGGTGAAAATTCATCCGTCATTCAGGCCACCCTGCCCCCTTTCAGAAATTGAAGAATCGCCGGGGCCAGATTGTTAAGGCCCGCGCTATAAATCAAATCAATTTCAACGTTCAGCATTGTGATCCGATGCGCCTGCGGCAAACGCTCAGTCGCCGCAACGTCCAGATCAACCGCCAATGCGACGCGGGTTGGTCCGGCATAGCTGGCCGCCAGAATACCGATCCCCCTTGCCTCGATCTGGCCGCGAATCGTATCGGGTGCTGTGGCGACAAGACCGTCATCGGCTTTGGTAATACGGGTCCGGTCGTCTGAAATCAGCACAGCACCGCGCGACATCAATTCAAGGGCAAGGGTTGATTTTCCTGTGCCTGAGGCACCCAGAATCAAAACGGCGCGCCCGTCGCAGGATACTGAACTGGCATGGAGAGTTTCGCAGCCAGCCGCTGTCAAACCGGCAGGCCAACGACAAAACGCGCACCCAGCGGTTCTGAGGTCGGGTCGTGGTCGGTCGGGCGAATGTTTTCGGCCCAGATCACGCCGCCATGCGCCTCGACGATCTGGCGTGAAATTGCCAGACCAAGGCCCGAATGATTGCCAAAGTCATCGACCGGGCGCTCTGAATAGAACCGCTTGAAAATCTTGGCCAAAGCCTCTTCCGGGATGCCGGGGCCTGTGTCTTCGACCACGATCAGCACCCGGTTTTCGCGCTTGCGGGCCCATATCCGCACGGCATCGCCGTCCTGACAGAACGAGATCGCGTTGGTCAGAAGGTTAACGAACACCTGCGCCAGACGCCCCTCGAGACCCTGAATGATGATCTGGCCTTCGGGTAGATCGGAAATAAACTCAGCCCCCACTTCGCGGGCTTGCTGCTGGTGGTATTCCACCAAATTTTCCAGCATGCCAACCAAGTTGAACGATTGGGTTTCTTCTTTGACCAATTCGCTGTCCAGCCGGGACGCGTTTGAAATGTCAGATACCAGCCGATCAAGCCTGCGCACATCATGTTCGATCACCGAAAGCAATTTTGCCCGCTGCACGTCATTCTTTGCCAGCCGCATCGTGTCCACGGCCGAGCGCAAGGAAGAAAGCGGGTTCTTGATCTCGTGGGCGACGTCGGCGGCGAATTGTTCGTTGCTTTCGATGCGGTCATATAGGGCTGCAATCATGCTGCGCAGCGCGCCAGACAGGCGGCCAATCTCGTCCGGGCGGCCCGTCATGTCGGGAATGCGGATGCGGTTCGGGCTCATCTTGCGGGCGTTTTTGTCTTTGCCGAATTCCGCGGCCATCGCAAGGTCGCGCAGCGGATTGGCGATCGTGCTGGCCAGAACCAGCGACAGGCCAATCGAAACCAGAATGGCGATGACGAACATCTGCAAAACCTGTTCCCGCTCGTTTCTGGCCATCTCGTTGATTTCGCCGGAAACTGTTGTCAGAACCAGCGCGCCCAACACCAGCCCGTCACGCGAAATCGGTGTGGCCACCGCAAATATCAGATCACCATTTGTATCGCTGACATTGCTGCTTTTGGTTTTACCGGCCAGTGCAAATGGCGCCGCTTTCTGGGCCATTTCCTCAGCGCTGCGCGAGGTGACTTCGATGCCGGGGCCAAACAGGTTCGACACCCTTTCCCATACGAGATTGAGAAAATCGGTGATGAAAGTGCCATAGCGTGCACGGGCTGCCCCGCCGCCGGTGTTGCCTTGCCGCGACAACCCTACAGAGGTGGCCACCAGGTTTTCGTTGGCGTCAAAAACAAAAACTTCGACACCCGAGGCGAGGTTAAGGCCAGCGAGCGTCATCATTGGCGTAGCGTCACTGTCGCTGGCCAGATCGACCGGGCCGGTATTTGGCAACTCCGCCTCAAACACACGGGAAATCAACCGCGCCTCGGTGACAAGGCTGCGTTCGCGTTGTTCGACCAGACCTTCACGGAATTGGTTAAGATAAAGCACACCGCCGACCAGAACCGCCAGCGCCAGCAGGTTAAACGTGATGATTTTGCGCGCAAGCGGGGAAGAGTTCAGCGAGATCCAGCGACGGCTTTCGCGCAACTGGGGTTCGTCTGATTGTTCTTCGCCGCGGGCACGCTCGTCCCAGTCCTCACCAAGAATGATTTCTGGTGGGTCGGTTATTTCTGCTTTGTTCGCGTCGATTTTCGACACTACATTCATGCCTCAGTGTACCGATAGCCTATGCCATATAACGTTTCGATCGACGAGAAACCCTCGTCAACCGAGCGCATTTTCTTTCGCAGTCGCTTGATGTGGCTGTCGATCGTGCGGTCATCCACATAGACCTGATCGTCATATGCCACGTCCATCAACTGATCCCGGCTTTTGACGAAACCGGGGCGGGTTGCCAGCGCTTGCAGCAACAGGAATTCTGTTACGGTCAGGTTCACACTGGCACCTTTCCATATCACGGAATGGCGCAGCGGATCCATCACAAGTGAGCCGCGTTCAATCAGCTTGCTTTCCGCCGGATCGCTGGTCGCGTCCGAGGCTATTGCCTCTTGGCGGCGCAGGATGGCGCGGATGCGTTCCACCAAAAGGCGCTGAGAGAACGGTTTACGCACATAATCGTCAGCGCCCATTCTAAGGCCCAACACCTCGTCTATTTCGTCGTCTTTTGACGTCAGAAAAATCACCGGCATATCGGATTTTTGCCGAATGCGGTGCAACAGGTCCATCCCATCCATCCGGGGCATTTTAATATCCAGCACCGCGATGTCCGGGTATTTCTGCCCAAAGCCATCCAATGCGGATTGACCGTCATTATAGGTCACAACATTGTAACCTTCTGCTTCCAGAGTCATAGATACAGATGTAAGTATATTCCTGTCGTCATCAACTAAAGCGATCGTCGACATGTCGCTTGCCCCTTTACTGCTCTGTTTTTATTTTTTTAGTATTTTCC
>JAJFIC010000042.1 GCA_021775315.1 Paracoccaceae bacterium | reverse complement strand
AACCGCGTTCCCTGACCCTGATCGGCGGCCCGATTGATCCAGATGCGGCTGCCACCGATGTGACCGACTTTGGTCGTCGTGTCACCATGGGCCATCTGGAAAAAGGCGTCATTCAGCGCGTTGGCGTTAAACATAAGGGCTTTGGCCGTCTGGTTTATCCCGGTGCGGTGCAATTGGCCTCGTTCATTTCGATGAACCTTGAAACACATGCCAAGGCTTTTTCCGACCAGATCGGTGCGGTCGCCCGCGAAGAGGCGTCGGACCACGACCGCCACAACTTGTTCTACGACGAATATCTGGCCGTTATGGACATGACCGGCGAGTTTTACCTGTCAACGGTCGAGCGGATCTTTAAAGGCCGCGAAATCGCTGACAACAAGTTTTCGATCAAAGGCCACCACGTTGATTTCTCAAAAATCACCCAAACTGCCGTCAAAACCGTCGAAGGCATGGATGATGACATCACAGCGCCGGGTCAATGTATCGCAGCGCTTGGCCTGTTAACCGGCCTGCCCGACAACATGAAAGCCAGCCATGTTGAGCCCGGTGCCGGCCATTACGGCATCTTTTCCGGCAAAGCTTGGCGCAATGACATCCGGCCTTTGGTGATCGACTTTATCGACGCAAATTCCGGCAAAAAATAAACCCGATTGGGCGGCGATTTATTTCGCCGTCCAACCGCCATCTATCGAAAGATTGGCACCCGTCATGCCCTTAGCGGCATCGCTGCACAGAAACAGAACTGTGCCTGCAACTTCTTCCACATCCACGAATTTCTTGGTCGGCTGCGCCGCTAAAATAACGTCGCGCTTGACCTCTTCTTCGGTAATGCCGCGCGCTTTGGCGGTGGCAGGAATTTGCGCCTGCACCAACGGCGTCAGCACATAACCCGGCGAAATCGCGTTGACGGTCACGCCATCCTCAGCACATTCAAGGGCGACGGTTTTGGTCAACCCGGCAATGCCATGCTTGGCCGCCACATAGGCCGCCTTGAACGGCGAGGCGACCAGCGAATGTGCCGATGCCAGATTGATAATCCGCCCCCAACCGCGACTTTTCATCCCCCCCAAGGCATGCTTGGTGGTGTGAAAGGCCGATGTCAGATTGATGGCGATAATGGCATCCCATTTATCTGTCGGAAAATCCTCGATCGGGGAAACGAACTGGATACCGGCGTTATTCACCAGAATATCGACCGCGCCAAACGCCGCCTCGGCCTCAGTCACCATGGCCGCGATTTCATCCGGTTTGGTCATGTCGGCAGCGGAATAAAGCACCATTGCACCAGACCTTACCGCCAGATCGGCGCGCAGCGCCTCGATCTCAGCGCTATCGCCAAATCCGTTCAGCATCACATTGGCACCCTGATCGGCCAAAGCCTCGGCAATTGCCCGCCCGATGCCACTGGTCGAGCCGGTAACCAGGGCTGATTTCCCTTTAAGCGTCGTCATTTTCAATCCTTCCAGAACGGGTTTGACCAGGCCTTGCCGCCGGTCGCGTCAATCAGCGAAATCCGCAACCACGGGCTTTTGGCAAGCTTTTCATGTTCGATACTGGCTTGGGTCAACCCCTCGCCAAACGCGCCTTGGGTGCTGACGCCCGCGCCCTGCAAAATGATCGCCGAAACCGGGCTGGTCTTAACATGCACGTGCGTATCATCCATTTCGATATCAATGAAATCCGGCCCGGTTGACGAATACATCGCCCCCGCCTTAAGCGCGGCAAGCAAAGCCTCAGGCGAGTTTTCCTCAGCCTTGACCATGGTCCAACCGCCAAAAGCATCCAGATCACCGTAGGCAAAATGCGCGTCATCCGTCGCCACAAAGCCCAATCGCTTGTCTGAACGGGCCAGAATATCCGCCGCGTGCAACCCGCGCCCACGATCACATTCAACCTCGCAGCCGTGATTGTAAATCTCAACCGCATGCGCTGATGTGATTGACGCCATATCAGCCTCGGTCAACCCCGACCATTCAGGATGGGCAATCGCCACGAACGCCCCAGCGGCCACAGCCCGCGCCGCCACTTCCGGCCCGGTTTCCTGATCCGCAATCGGGTGAAATTCAGGCGTGTTGGTCGGGGCAAAATCAAACGGCAATCCGACGGCCAGAATATGCCAAAGTTCGCCGTTATCCATCGCGCCGGAATGCAGTTCTGCACCGATAATGGTGGTAAACTCTGCGTCCCTATAGGGCCGTGTATCACTGATCGGATAATCGCAGGCCCCAACGAAATGATCCGTCAGCGCCAGAAAATCATAACCTTGGTCTTTATACGCTCGGCAAACGTCCTCGACCGACAAATGACCATCAGAGTTTGTTGAATGGGTGTGAAGATTGCCCCGGTAAAACTTGCCGGGATTGGAAAAGGCGGTTGGGCGCATGGCGGCCTCCGGGGTGTGGTTACAGATTCGCGTGCGCGTTACCGTCCAATGCCACGCGCCCGATCACAAGCCCAAATTCCACCCGGTATCATTGTTCGACAAATACTCCGGGGGAGGTGCAATTATCCAAAGGACAATTCACCGGGGCGGCGCCCCTTTTTCGCTTTTAAACCCGGAATTTGGTGAAATCCGCCCGACGTTTTTCCAAAAACGCGGCAATACCTTCACCGGATTCTGCATTGCCCTGCGCCTTTGCCATCGCTGCGGCCTCAACATTAAGCTGCGTTGCCAGATCGTTCTGCCGCGCCTGCCCGATCAAAGTTTTGGCCGAGGCCAGTGCCGACGGACCGACCTTGTTCAACCGTTCGCCCAATGCCTGCGCCACCATTTCGGCCTGACCCACCGGGGTAATCCGGTTAATCGCGCCCAATTGATGCAGCCGCTCAACCGTGACCTTGTCGCCAAACATGATGATTTCATTGACCAATTGCCGTGGTGCGAATTCCGACAGGAACGCGGTTGCGCCGCCATCCGGTGACAACCCGACCCTAAGGTAAGACACCGCGAAATACGCATCTTCAGCCGCCACAACCAAATCACAAGCCAGCGCAATCGACGCCCCGGCCCCGGCGGCACCACCTTCGATGGCCGCAATGACCGGTTTTGGGCAGGCCCGGATCGCGCCGATCATGCCATGCAGAACCCCGATCGCCTCAAGCCGGTCCTCAACCGGCATTTCGCGCCGTTTGATCAGGACGTTCAGGTCACCACCAGCACAGAAAAACCCGCCAGCACCCGTCAGAATAACCGCAGCAATCGCCGGGTCCGCCGCCGCAGCATCCAGAGCAGCAACCACGCCCTGACAATAGTCAAAGCTCAACGCGTTGCGCGCGGCAGGGTTGTTGTTGATCAGTTTTAGAACCGATCCGTTTCGTTCAGCGATCAAAGCCTCAGACATTTTGCGCCTCCTGACCCAGCCGGATATAGCGGCTCAGGTGGTAATCCTCGTCGCCCAATTCATGCCCGATCATCACCAACCGCTTGGCGAAATGACCAAGCGAATGTTCCCATGTCATGCCAATGCCGCCATGCAACTGAATGGATTCCTCGGCCACCAGCGTGCCGATCTGACCGATGGTGAACTTTGCCGCAGACAGCGCCCGTTCGCGCGCAACACCCGGCATATCGACCGAAGCAGCAGCGTTAATCACGGCAGAGCGCGCCTGTTCAATCTCAAGCAACATTTCCGCCATGCGATGCTGAAGGGCCTGAAACTTACCAATAGGCACACCGAATTGCTGGCGGGTCTGAATGAACTCAATCGTCATATCCTTGATGACATCCATCAGGCCCAGCGCCTCGGCTGACAATGCCAACAGACCGCGCCCCAGAACATGCTGCAAAACAGCCGCGCCCTGTCCGGCCACACCGATCAGCGCATCCGCGCCAACCGTAAGATCACGCAGCACAACCTCGGCAGCACGACCACCATCAATGGTTTGATAATCCACAATTTCCAGACCGGCCGCATCTGACGCTACCAAAAACAGCGAGATACCATCCTCATCCCCGGCCTGCCCATCGGTTCGCGACGACACGATCAGAAAATCCGCCGCGCCCGCATGGCGAACCACCGCCTTGAGACCGCTCAGAACCCAGCCATCGCCTTTGGCCACAGCGCGGGCAGACACAAACCGCACGTCACAGCCATCATCGGCTTCAAAATGCGCCAATGCACCGACGCTTTGACCGCTGATCACATCCTCAAGCCGCGCCTTTTGCGCCGCAGACCCGGCCACCGCCAACGCGCCACCCGCCAGAACCGCGCTTTCAAGGAAAGGTTCGCAGATCAAGCCGCGCCCGATGGCTTCAAACACCACGGCCAGATCAAAACCTGCGCCGCCAAACCCGCCGTCATCTTCTGAAAACAACGCGCCGATAACGCCAAGTTCGGCCAGCTCGATCCATTTTTCAGGCGCATAACCGATATCCGAGGCCCCAGCCGTCAAACGCGCGTCCAGCGGATAATCCTGCAAGATATACCGGCCCAACGTGTCCGCCAGCATTTGGCGTTCTTCTGTGTGATTAAAATCCATGTCCTAAAGCCCCAAAATCATCTTGGAGATGATGTTTTTCTGAATTTCGTTCGACCCCCCGAAGATCGAGATCTTGCGGTTGTTGAAATACTGCCGGGCAATCGGTGCTGCATAATCCGGCCCGATGTCCGGGCCATTAAACCCGGCATCCATCGCTTCTGGTACGAACGGTGCCGCATAAGCCCCGACGGCCTTGCGCTTAAGATTGTCCAGTTCTTGCCTGATCTCGGTGCCTTTGATTTTCAACATCGAACTTTCAGCCCCCGGCGCACCCCCCGCAGCAGCGGCGGAAACCACCCGCAAATTTGTTATCCTTGCGTTTTCCAGCTCGATTTCCGCGCGCGCCAACCGCGCCGCGAACAACGGATCATCCGCCAGCGACCTTCCGGCACGTTTCTGGTCCTTAGCGATGGTTTTCAACTCACCCAGTGCCGCCATCGAAAACCCGATGCCTGCAATATTGGTACGTTCATAAGTCAGCAGATATTTGGCATAGGTCCAGCCCTTGTTTTCCTCGCCTACCAGGTTTTCAACAGGCACCCGCACATCGGTAAAGAACACCTCGTTCACCTCATGGGTGCCTTCCAGCAGATGGATCGGGCGTACTTCGATACCCGGCGTGTTCATGTCGATCAAAAGAAACGAAATGCCCTGCTGCGGTTTGCCCTCGCCAGAGGTGCGCACAAGGCAGAAAATCATGTTCGCGTATTGGCCCAACGTCGTCCACGTCTTCTGACCATTAACCACATAATGATCCCCATCACGCGCAGCCTTGCACCGCAACGAGGCCAGATCCGAGCCAGCCCCCGGTTCAGAATAGCCCTGACACCACCAATCAGATCCATCAAGAATTCGCGGCAGCCAATGGGTTTTTTGCGCCTCATTGCCATATTTTATCAAAACCGGGGCCAACATAGAAACGCCAAACGGCACCACGCGCGGCGCATAGGCCAGACAACATTCTTCTTCAAAAATATGCCGCTGGATCGCGGTCCAACCGGGGCCGCCATGTTCAACTGGCCAGTGATTTGCCAACCAGCCGTTGGAATTCAGCGTGGCGTGCCAGCCTTCGGTGTCTTCCTTGGTCTGACGCTGCCCATGTTTGACCTTATATGACAGCTCTGGCGACAGGTTTTCCGACAACCAGTTGCGCACCTCGGCCTGAAAGGCCAACTCGTCCGCTGAATAGTTCAGATCCATCTTATTTCCCCTTATTCAGGTCGTCAAAATTGCGCCCCTCGGCCACCAGTTGTTTCAGCAATGGTGCCGCCTGCCAAAAATGCGCGTCTTCCTTAGCATAGGTTTCGATACGCGCCAGAATGACATCAAGCCCCACCATGTCGGCCCATTTCATCGGCCCGCCCCGCCAACGCGGAAAGCCATAGCCATAAAGCAGCGTCACATCTATATCGAGCGGGCGCAGCGCGATGCCTTCGGCCAACACATTGCAGCCCTCGTTGACCATCGCCGCCAGATACCGGTTCTGGATTTCCTCAACCGAAAAGCTGGTCGCATTGATACCGACGCGGCGACGCTCGTCGTCAATGATCGCCAGCACCTCAGGGTCTTCGGTGCCAACCCGCGCGCCGTTTTCGTAGAGGTAATAGCCCCGCGCGGTCTTTTGGCCAAACCAACCACGCTCGCAAATCCGGTCGGCGATTTCCACGTAACGTTCGTTTGGATCGCGAATTGGCGCTTTGCGTTTTCGCGTGGCAAAGCCGATATCGCCACCGGCCAGATCGCTGACCTGATACGGGCCCATCGGATAGCCAAAGTCGCGCAAAGCGGCGTCAATTTCGTAAGGGCTGGCGCCGTCTTCCATCATGTAATCCGCCGCCCGGCGATAAACCGCAAGCAGCCGGTTGCCGATAAAACCATCGCAAACCCCAGCCCTGACCGGGATCTTGCGCAACAACTTTGCCAGCGCAAAACCTGTGACCACCACATCATCGGAAACCTGTGCGGGCACCACAATTTCCAGCAATTTCATGATATTAGCCGGGGAAAAGAAATGCAGCCCAACCACATCCTGTGGCCGCGAAATCGTCGCCGCCAATTCATCAATATTCAGATATGACGTGTTGGTCGCCAGAATGGCACCGGGTTTCATCGCCGCGTCAAGCTGGGCAAAGACGCCTTTCTTGACCTCCATTTCCTCAAACACCGCCTCGATCACCAGATCAACATCTGCCAGCGAGGCATAGTCGGTTGACCCACTAAACCGTTCCAGCACAGCCGCCATTTGCGTCGCATCAATCCGACCCTTGGCCAGGTTGCGCGCGTAAACTTTTTCGACATTGGCCCGCCCACGATCAAGGCTTTCCTGATCGCGTTCGATCATCACCACCGGCAGGCCCGCATCCAAAACCGCAACCGCAATGCCAGCCCCCATCGTGCCGCCACCGATCACGGCCAATTTGTCCATAGCGCGGGGCTTGGCCGTCGCTGCTTCGGGTATTTTGGCGGTTTGCCGCTCGGCGAAAAACGCATGGATCATGCCTTTGGACTGATCCGAGGTAAGGCATTCCATGAACGCCGCGCGTTCCATCACCATACCGTCGGCAAACGGGATTTTGGCCGCTGCTTCGACACAATCAACGATCTTGAAAGGTGACAACTGCCCCTTGGCAGATTTGGCCAAAGCCGCCCGGCGCGCGGCAATTACCGCGTCATAAGCCGCCATATCGTCAAAGCCTTCGCGCCGTTCACTGGTGGGCCGACGAGCTGCGCTTTCAGCAAGCAATCGCGTGGCATAGGCCGTCGCATTCGCGGTCAGATCACCGGTGGAAATCTCATCAATCACACCCATTTCTGCCGCTTTGACCACGCCAACAGGTTTGCCCGACAACATCATATCAAGCGCCGGGGCCGCCCTGGTGATGCGCGGCATCCGCTGGGTTCCGCTGGCCCCCGGCAACAGGCCGAGATTAATCTCGGGCAGGCCGATTTTGGCCGCCGCATCCGCAATCCGGTAATGCGCCGAAAGCGCGATTTCCAGCCCGCCACCAAGGGCCGTGCCATGCAGGGCTGCAATCACGGGTTTCGAACAATCCTCAACCACCTGACAGACTTCGGGCAGCGATGGCGGCATGGGTGGCTTGCCAAATTCGGTGATATCAGCACCCGCTGGAAAAGTCCGGCCCTTGGCCACGATCACCACAGCCTGAACGGCAGCATCCGCATCCGCCGCCCTGATCCCACCAGCAATGCCTTCGCGCACCGCTTGGCCCAGCGCGTTAACCGGCGGGTTGTCCACAACCACATAGCCAATTGCGCCTTCGACCTTCAGGCTTACCTTATCCGTGATCTGCATTGTTTTTCCTTCTGCTTGACCTGCTGTCAGACGGCTGTCAGGCCGCCATCAACCGACAAAGTCTCGCCGGTCATAAAACTGTTTTGCGCACTTGCCGCGAATAAAATGGCCTGCACCACCTCATCGACTTGCCCGACCCGCGCCATCGGAATGTTTCGCGTCAGCGCGCTTTGGGTGGCTTCGCGGCTTTTGGGCGAAGCCTCTAAATAATCGGTCAGCATCGTCGTGTTGGCAAATGACGGGCAAACTGCGTTCACACGCACGCCTTTCAGCCCATATTCCGCCGCGGCTGAGCGTGTCAGCCCGACTACGCCATGTTTTGCCGCCGCGTAAATCGCCAGAAACGGCGAGCCGATCAGCCCCGCCGCCGAGGCGATATTGACAATCGCCGCCGGGGTTCCCTCATCCTCAAATCGCGAGGCCATGACCGGTAATTGCGCTTGCAGGGCATAAAAAACACCCATCAGGTCAACATCAATCACCCGTTGCGCCAAAGCCGGATCGGTATCTGGAATGCGCTGCATCGGCTGCACGATACCGGCATTGTTAACCGCCACATCAAGGGCGCCAAATTCGGTTTGGGCAAGGTCAACCAGATCGTGGTGATAGGCCGGGTCAGTCACATCCCCCGCCAGCGCAACCGCGTCACCACTTAAGGCGCGCGTCACGTCGCGCAGGCCGTCGCCGTCCATGTCCGACAGAACCATGCGCGCGCCAAGATTTGAAAACACTTCGGCCATGCGAGAGCCAAAACCACCCGCCGCCCCTGTCACCAAGACTGTTTTGCCGTCAAATCGCATCGCTATCCCCAGTTTTAAAACAGATCATTCGCCATTGACGCCAAAACCGGAATCGCCTGCGCCATTTCACGCGCCCGGGTCGGGTTTGAGGCATTGCCATCATGCGCCCGACGCACCACGCCTTGCAGGATCGCCGCCAGACGAAAGAACGAAAACGCCAGATAGAAATTCCAGTTCTCAATGTTGGGAATACCGCGATTCTGGCAATAACTGGCGACATATTGCGCCTCTTGGGGCAGGCCAATCGCGGTCCGGTCCAACCCGCCAAGCCCTCGCATACCCGCCGCATATGGCAGCCGCCATTGCATGCACTGATACGCCAGATCGGCCAGCGGATGGCCCAGCGTTGATAATTCCCAATCGAGCACCGCAATCAATTCCGGTCGATCCGGCGCGAATACCATGTTGTCGAGCCGGTAATCCCCATGCACCAACGCCGCCGTGCCATCATCGGCGGGCATTTCGGCCAGCAGCCATTCCATCAGTTGGTCCATGTCACTGTTGGGTTCCAGAACGCTGGCCTGATATTGTTTGATCCAACGGTTGGTCTGGCGTTCAAAATAGCTGCCGGGCCGCCCAAATTCAGACAGGCCGACCGCGTCCACATCCACGCTGTGCAGCGCCGCCAATGTCTTGTTCATCTCATCGTAGATCGGCGCGCGCTCGGCTTTTTCAAGCTCAGGCAGGGCCGGATCCCAAAAAATCCGCCCCTCAAGAAACTCCATCACAAAAAACATCCGGCCCAGCGGATTGTTTTCGTCCGCCAGATGGAACATGCGCGGAACCGGCACGTTGCTGCGTTTTAGCGCATGCATCACCCGGTATTCGCGATCAACCTGATGCGCTGATTTCAACAATTCACCCGGCGGCTTGGCACGCAACACATATTCGCCCGAACCAGCCTTTAGATGATAGGTCGGATTGGATTGGCCTGTGCCGAATTTTTCCGCCGATTTCAGGTCAGAAAACCCGTCAACATGCGCCGTTAGATAGGCCGACAGCGCGTCCAGATCTTCGATTGCCTGAGTGTTATCCATCGTCTTACGCGCGGCGCTAAACCGCCCCCTCCATCACATGCAGCGCCACTTGCTCGGCCACAAGTGCGGGCACCTCTTCGCCCTCAATCTCGACCGTGCTTTGGAACGTACACATGAAACGGCCCGGCTGTTTTTCCACAGCAGACAGAAAGTCAATGCTGACCCGAACACGCTTGCCCGCGCGCACCGGGTTCAAAAACCGGACCTTATTCAGCCCGTAATTGATCGTCATCGCCTTATTTTCAATGGTCGGAAACACTTGCGAGCCCAAATACGACAGCAGCGACAACGTCAGATAGCCATGTGCAATGGTGCCGCCAAAAGGCGATTCCGCTTTGGCCCGCGCCGGATCGATATGGATGAACTGATAATCCTCGGTCACTTCGGCGAATTTATTAATCCGCTCCTGATCCACCAATAACCAATCGGAATGGCCGACAGGTTTACCGACAAGGGCGACGAATTCTTCTATGGAAGCCAAAGCCTACTCCAATGCTGATTGAAAAATATTGGCGCTGGTTTGTAGATGTATACCACCACACAGCGGCAGAACAGCCCCGGTCACGTATGAACCACCACGACCACATAAAAACAACGTGGCCGCACCGATATCTTCCGGCGTGCCGACCCGGCCCAGTGGCACATCCTTGCCAACTTGTTCGGATTGTTCGTCCGTTCCGGTGGCAAATGCCGTCATTTTTGATCTGAACGGCCCCGGTGCAAAGGCGTTGACCGTTACATTATGCGCCGCCAGTTCCTTGCCCAAAATTCGCGTCAGTTGATGCACCGCAGCCTTAGAGGCCGCATAGGAATAAGCCCCGTCGCCCATCGCCACGCTGCCCATGACGGAACCCAGATTGATAACGCGCGACGGGTCGTTATCACGCGCGCTTTTGATAAGGTCAGGCAGCAGGGATTGCGTCAGATGAAACAGGCCATCGACATTGACGGCCATCACCTTGGACCAGGCCTTGTGCGGAAAGGCACCCAACGGCGCGCCCCAGGTAAT
>JAJFIC010000041.1 GCA_021775315.1 Paracoccaceae bacterium | reverse complement strand
GCCCGAGGTGCGTTCGGTATCAAACAACAATTCCGGATGCTCATGCAGGTCGCGCCGCCATTCGGTGATTTCGGCATGCAGATCGGCAAATCGGTTGATATGAGGCATTGAGATTCTCCTGTTGTATCGCTTGAATTAGGTCAGCTTGCGGGCATACCGGTTTCCACCAGCCGCGCCCAATAGGAACAGCCGGACGGTATTGCCTCGTCGTTGAAATTATATTCGGGGTGATGCACGCCAGCACCGGGGCCTGTGCCAACCACGATATAGGCCCCCGGTCGTTCTTCCAGCATATAGGAAAAATCCTCGGCCCCCATGCGGGGCGGGGCGTTGCGATCCACCCTTCCCGGCCCGGCGACATCTTCGGCCACACGGGCCGCGAAATCGGTCTGATCCGCTGAATTGACCATCACCGGATAGCCGCGTTGATAATCCACGCTTGCCTTGGCGCCAAATGCCGCTGCTACATGGTCCACTATGCGCGAAATCGCGGCCTCGGCCATGTCCTGCAAGTCGGTGTCGTGGGTACGCACAGTGCCACCCAGCACACATATCTGCGGGATGACGTTGTAAGCGTCGCTTTCGGTCTGAACTGAGGCAACCGTCACCACCAATGGCTTTAGCGGATCGGCATTGCGCGACACGATGCTTTGCAGGGCGACAACGATTTCAGCCGCGACCAGCGTTGTGTCAATCGCCTCGTGCGGTATTGCGCCGTGACCGCCTTTGCCTTCAACCGTGATCTCAAATTCATCGGCGGCTGCGAAAAAACCACCGGGGCGAATCGCAAAATCCCCCAGCGGCAGGTTTGGCCCGTTATGCATGCCGTAAACTTCCTGAATGCCAAATTCCGCCATCAGACCGTCGCGGCACATTTCCAGACCACCTGCGCCGCCTTCTTCGGCAGGTTGAAAAATCACTGCGACTGTGCCGTCAAAATTCCGGGTTTCCGCCAGATATTTGGCCGCCCCCAACAGCATCGCCGTATGGCCATCATGGCCGCAGGCATGCATTTTACCGCTGATGGTCGAGGCATAATCGACCCCGGTTGCTTCAAAAATCGGCAGCGCGTCCATATCAGCGCGCAGGCCCATCACCCTGCCAGAGCCGGTTTGCTTGCCGTGGATCACCCCGACCACGCCGGTTTTGCCAATGCCGGTTTTGATCTGATCGACGCCGAATTCCTTTAGCAACTCGCCTACCAATGCGGCAGTGCGAACCTCTTCAAAACACAGTTCAGGATGCGCGTGGATATCGCGCCGCCAGCCGGTGATTTCCGCGTGCAGGTCGGCAAACCGGTTTATCAGAGGCATGGCTTACCCCTCGCACAGATGGTCAACAAGCTTGTGCATGAACGCTTCACCCTGCTGGAACTGGTTGATCGAGATGAACTCGTTCGCTTGATGGGCCTGTTCGATACTGCCGGGGCCACAGATCACGGCGGAATACCCGCCCTCCTGAAACTGCCCGGCCTCAGTGCCGTAAGAAACCACATGCTGTCCATTGTCACCCGTCAAACGGCGCACCAGTGTTTCAGCAACGCCATTTTCTTCGGGGCGCAGACCTGTCACGTTAAACCGGGTTTCTGTGGTGATCGAAGCACTCGGCTGCACCGCCTGCATCGCGGCCTCAACCTCGGCCACTTTGGCCAGATAAAGGTCGCGCCAAGCCATCGGATCCTCGCCCGCGACGCAGCGAAAACCCATGATGAACCGGCAATCTTTTGCGGTGATATTTTCAGCCGTGCCGCCGCTGATGGTGCCGACATGGGCAGTCGTCCACGGCGGGTCAAACATCGCGGCCATGGTGGTTGGTTCTTTCGCCATCAGATCCGCGTTGACCTGATTGGCCCAATCGATCAGCTTGGCCGCTTCCATCACCGCGTTGATACCGGTGTGCATCAATGATGAATGGACCTCGAACCCACGCACATGGGTGGTAATCCCCAGCCCGCCTTTGTGTCCGGTGACCGCCTGCATCATCGAAGGCTCGCCAATAATCGCCGCCGCCGCGCGGGGCATCATTTTGGCCATTTCGGCAATCATGAAGGGCGCGCCGACGCAGCCGACCTCTTCATCATAAGACATGGCGATCTGAATTGGCCGTTTGATGCCGCGTTTCAGCGCCAAAGGCACGGCCGTTAGCGCAAGGGCGTCAAAGCCTTTCATGTCACAGGTGCCGCGCCCATAAAGCTTGCCGTCTTTTTCAACGACGGTGAACGGATCAGTGTCCCAGGCCTGACCAACGATGGGCACAACATCCGTGTGACCAGACAGAACAACGCCGCCTTCCACCTCGGGGCCGACATTGGCGTAGAGGTTCGCCTTTTCGCCGGTCGGATCATAAACCCGATGTGATTCGACACCGTGGCTGGCCAGATATTCCTCGATGAAATCAATTACGGGTAAGTTGCTGACACTGGATACGCTGGGAAAAGACACCAGTTTTTCAAGCATTTCGCGCGGACTAAGGTCCATTGCCATACCATTTCTCCCCTTATGGTTTGGCGCAGACTGTGCCAGCGGGTCGACAACGTCAAGCGGTGCAGATCGTAGTTTTCCACCAGATCAGGTGCGCAAGTAAGGAAATGTAACCATTTGGAAAAAACCGTGTTGCCGTGTGAAGAGTTTCATGCTTACTCTGAGTCATAACGATAAAACCGCGGCGCAAAATCTGCTTTTGTGACACGCGGGGGAACGACTGGGGAGACTGCCATGCTCGACGGGGCTGCGCCGATACTGGATGTATCGGACCTCAAAACCGTCTTTACGACCCGCACCGGAGAGGTTCACGCCGTCAACAGCGTGAGTTTCGATCTTGCGCCCGGCGAATTGCTGGGCGTTGTCGGTGAAAGCGGTTCAGGCAAATCCGTGACCATGATGTCGCTGATCGGCCTGTTGCCTATGCCGCCTGCGGAAATTCGCGGTGGCACGGTGATGTTTGAAGGTCGCGACATCCTAAGCATGTCACCGGACGAGTTGCGCGATATTCGCGGCAGCCGTATCGGATTTGTGTTTCAGGATCCCATGACCTCGTTGAACCCGACGTTTTCCGTGGGCTTTCAGCTGATGGAACCCTTGCGCAAGCATATGGGAATGAACAAGAAACAGGCCCGGGCCCGCGCAGTTGAATTGCTTGAATTGGTTGGCATTCCTGACGCCCTGCCCCGGCTTTCCGATTTTCCGCATCAGTTTTCCGGCGGCATGCGACAGCGGGTGATGATCGCGATTGCGCTTGCGTGTGATCCCAAAGTTCTGATCGCGGATGAGCCAACAACGGCGCTGGATGTTACCATTCAAGCGCAAATTCTGGAACTGGTGCGCGAATTGCGCCACAAGCTTGGCATGGCGATCATCTGGATCACCCATGATCTGGGCGTCATTGCCGGGATCGCCGACCGCGTGATGGTGATGTATGGCGGCCAAATCGTTGAACAGGCGCCAGTTCGCGAATTGTTTGCCCGGCCACAGCATCCTTACACACGCGCCTTGCTGGAAACCCTGCCCAGCGTCACCGGTGAACGCACGGAACGTCTGAAAACCATCGAGGGCCAGCCGCCAGCCATGCGCGAACACCCGGTCGCCTGCCCGTTCCGCGCCCGTTGTGTCAAAGCGATGGACATATGCGCGCGTAAAAATCCACCGATTGTCACGCTTGCAGGCGAACATGATGTGGCCTGTTTCTGGGACGCAAAAACCGGGGAGGCACGACATGCTGGATAATACAGCGGACGCGCAAAAAACGCCTCTGGTCAAGGTCGATAACCTTAAAATGTATTTCCCCATCTACAAAGGGGTGTTTCGCCGGCAAGTCGGCGAGGTCAAAGCGGTTGACGACATCAGCTTTGAAATTTTTGAGGGCGAGACTTTAGGTCTGGTCGGCGAAAGCGGCTGCGGCAAATCTTCGGCCGGGCGTGCTGTGCTCAGACTTTACGACATCACAGATGGCTCCATCGTGGTCAACGGCCATGATATTTCCACCAGCCACGGCGACAATCTGCGCAAACTGCGTCCTGAAATGCAGATGATTTTTCAGGATCCGCAGGCCAGCCTGAACCCACGGATGAGCGTTGCGGCAATCATCGCTGAACCTTTGGACGAGCATCAGAGCCTCACCAAAAAGGCCCGCATGGAGCGGGTGTTTGAACTGATGGATGCCGTCGGTCTAAGCCGTGATTTCGCCAAACGCTTTCCGCATGAATTTTCCGGCGGTCAACGCCAACGGATCGGCATCGCGCGCGCGCTGGCCTTAAACCCGAAATTCATCGTCTGTGACGAACCGATTGCGGCGCTGGATGTGTCCATTCAGGCCCAGGTGGTTAATCTGCTGGAAGATTTGCAGGACAAACTTGGCCTGACCTATCTGTTCATCAGCCACGATTTGTCGATGGTGCGGCATCTGGCGACCCGTGTTGCGGTGATGTATCTGGGCAAAATCGTTGAACTTGCCCCGCGCGACCTTTTGTACAGCGACCCGCAACATCCCTATACCCAAGCGCTGCTATCCGCGGTTCCCGAGGCTGACCCTACGGTTGAAAGCTCCCGTACACGGATCATTCTGGAAGGCGACGTGCCCAGCCCGACTAACCCGCCGAGCGGCTGCAACTTTAGCACTCGTTGCCCCAAAGTTATGGATATCTGCAAAATCGACACCCCTGAATTCAAGCAATTAAAAGACGGCCGCCATGTGGCCTGTCATTTGATGAAATAGAGACAAGCGCAGACAAACTGCGTGGCCACCTGAGGAAACAAGAGCAAAATCAACAAGGAGAAGACAATGCGAATGAAGTCAATTTTAATAGGAGCGGCCGCAGCCCTTGCGCTCGCACCGGCAGCAAATGCCGGGCGCGGTGATGCTGGGCACGTCAATATCATATATTGGCAGGCTGCCTCGATCCTGAACCCGTTCCTGTCGGGCGGCACAAAGGATGTTGAATCATCGTCCATGGTGATTGAACCTCTGGCGCGCTATGACGAAAACGGCAACATGGTGCCTTGGCTGGTGACTGAAATCCCAACCGTGGCCAATGGCGGCGTTTCCGAAGACCTGACATCAATCACCTGGAAAATCTCGCCGGGTATCCTGTGGTCTGACGGTTCGCCGTTCACTTCGGCTGACGTTGTGTTCACGGCTGACTATTGTATGGACGAAACTGGCGGCTGTCAGCAGCTGGCCAAGTTTTCGGACGTAACAAACGTCGAAGCCCTGGACGATCTGACGGTCAAAGTGACCTTTGGCAAGCCAAAGCCGTTCCCTTACGGCCCGTTTGTTGGTGGTGAAAGCCCGATCATCCAGAAAGCCCAGTTTGCAGATTGCATGGGGGCAAAAGCGCCCGAATGTACTGAGCAGAACTTTGGCCCACACGGCACTGGCCCATTCCGGGTAACGGAATTCCGCGCCAATGACGTGATCTCGATGGAAGCAAACCCGCATTATCGTGATCCAAACAAACCTGCTTTCGCGACCCTGACCTTCAAAGGTGGCGGCGACGCTGCTGCTGCGGCCCGGTCGGTTCTGGAAACAGCCGAGTTTGATTACGCCTGGAATTTGCAAATTGACCCGGCAATCCTGACCCAAATGGCAGGCGCTGGCAAAGGTACCGTTGTTTCGGCATTCGGTACGGGTGTTGAGCGGATGATGGTCAACCTGACCAACCCTGATGCGGCACTTGGCGACAAGCGTTCAACAGTCGAAGGCGGGCCACACCCGTTCCTGACTGATGCGGCTGTGCGTCGTGCGCTGTCGATCGCGATTGACCGGAACACACTAGCCGAAGTTGGCTATGGTGCAGCTGGTAAAGCCACTTGTAACGTTCTTCCGGCCCCGGCGATCTATGCCTCGACCGCGAATGACGAATGTCTTGTGCAGGATATCGCCAAAGCAAACGCTATTCTGGACGAAGCTGGCTGGGCCGTTGGTTCGGACGGTGTTCGTGCCAAAGATGGCGTGCGTCTGTCGATCCTTTACCAGACATCAACCAACGCTGTTCGTCAGGACACACAAGCGCTGGTTAAGCAGTGGTGGAGCGAAATCGGTGTTGAAACCGAGCTGAAGAATATCTCGGCTTCGGTCTTCTTTGGCGGCGACCAGTCCTCGCCTGATACCTTCCAGAAGCATTTCTCGGATATCGAAATGTACACCAACCTGTTCAACGGCACCGATCCAGAGGCCTATATGAACAGCTGGACTTGTGCTGAAATCCCTAATCCCGGCAATAACTGGCTTGGCTCGAACATGCCGCGTTATTGTAACCCAGCTTACGACGCATTGTCGGCCGAGCTGTCGGGTACTGCGGATATCGATGAGCGTGCCCGTATCGCCAAAGCGATGAACGACATGCTGATGCAGGAAGGCGCGATGATCCCACTGGTTCACCGTGGCCGCGTTTCTGCACATTCCAACACCCTTGGTGGCGTTGTTCTGAACACTTGGGACAGCGAATTGTGGAATGTTGCTGACTGGACCCGCAACTAAGACCTGATCCTTTTGCCGCCCCTGCCTTACGCAGGGGCGGCAATTTTCCCTAAACCCCAAGACTTCTGAACCGAGGCGCCCATGCTGAACTACACAATCCGTCGGTTGCTGTTCACCATCCCGACGCTTCTGTTCATCAGTTTTATCATCTTTCTGCTGCTTGATCTGGCACCGAACGATCCCACCGGCAATCTGCCGATGACGATCACGCCGGATGTGCGCGAAAAGATCCGCGAAAGCCTGGGGCTGGGTCAACCGATCCATATTCGCTATTTCAAATGGTGTGTGCAGTTCTTTGTGAACGAGCCGCTGAACATCGTCGAACAGTATTTCGACATCACCATAGGTCAGGGCGACCGTCTGCGCGTCAGCAGCTGGTCGACACGATCGCCGGTTGGCGACCTGATTGCTGAACGTATGCCGCAAACCCTGTGGGTGGTTGGCATGTCCTACGTTATCGGTATCCTGATTGCGGTGCCGATCGGGGTGTATTCGGCTTATCGGCAATATAGCTGGTTCGACCAGACCGGTACGTTTGTGTCGATGGTCGGCTTTTCGGTCCCGACGTTTTTCACCGGCGTACTGATGATCGTGATCTTTTCGGTCTATCTGGGCTGGTTCCCATCGAAATACGACACGCTGCATGTGGTCACGGATTGGGAAAGCTTCGTCTTTCAAGTCCGACAATCCATCATGCCGGTTTCGGTTCTGGCGCTGTTCAATGCCTCAACCATCAGCCGGTTCATGCGGGCCTCGATGCTGGACAATCTCAATCAGGATTATGTCCGCACCGCCCGCGCCAAGGGCATGACAGAACGCATCGTCGTTCTGGTGCATGTGTTGCGCAACTCGCTGATCCCGGTGGTGACCGTGATTGCTTTGGGTATTCCACAGGTCTTTGGTGGGGCGATCATCACCGAGCAGGTGTTTTCGATCAACGGTCTGGGCGCGCTGCTGATCCAGGGGATACAGGGTGCGGATATTCCGCTGGTGCAAACACTGACCTTTATCTTTGCCGTGTTGATCGTGTTTTTCAATCTGATAGCCGACATATTATACGGCATTCTTGACCCAAGGATCCGCTATGACTGATGTGACCAGCGATATCCGCCCGGCCCGTTCGCAATGGGCCGACGTGTGGGACCAGTTTAAAACCCATCGGGGTGCCGTGATGGGCATGGGCTTTTTTGTGTTCGTCTGCCTGCTGGTGGCCATTGGCCCTTATCTTTGGACGTTGGATCCGAATTTCATCGACATCCGGGCCAAGAACCAAAGCCCGTCTATGCTGCATCCACTTGGTACCGACCAATTGGGCCGCGATACCTTTTCACAAGTGCTGGCCGGCGGGCGCGTGTCGCTGCTGGTGGGCGTGGTTGCAATGGCGCTGTCACTGTTGCTCGGCACCTTTATTGGCGTGCTGGCGGGCTATTTCAAACGGTTGGACGGGGCGCTGATGCGCCTGACCGATTTGTTCCTTGCCCTGCCCCTGCTGCCCTTGCTGCTGGTCATGATCATGTTGTTCCGCGATACATTGCGGGCAGCCTTCGGGCCTGAAACCGGTATTTTCCTGCTAATCGTGTTTGCCATTGGCATCACCAGTTGGATGAACACGGCGCGGATTGTGCGTGGTGATGTTCTGGCGCTAAAGGAACAGGAATTCGTTCTGGCAGCCCAAAGCATCGGCACGCCACCTTACCGGATGATCATGCGCCATATCATCCCGAACGTGATGTCGCCCATCATGGTGTCCGCCACACTCGGCATCGCCAACGCCATTATCACCGAAAGTGCGCTTAGCTTTCTGGGGCTTGGCTTTCCGTCTGATTTCCCGACATGGGGTCGTCTGTTGTTTGACAGCACGAATTTCATGACGCTGAACCCGGAACGTGTGATCTGGCCCGGTCTGGCGATTTCGCTGACGGTGTTGTCGGTCAACTATATGGGCGACGGTTTGCGCGACGCGCTGGACCCTCGGATCAGGGGTCGCTGATCCTTTTGTCGCCGCACTGCTGAATGTGACGTCACCCGCTGTCGGCGGGTGATGGTCGCCGGGCGGTTTTCCCACTCAATTGCGCGCATTGCGCGCGACAAAGAACCCAAGTGATTTCTGCCGCCAAAGCAGGCACTATAACAAAACCAAATACCTGTCGCTTGTATTTGAACTCGCTTTGCGGCGAATAAATCCGCATCATCCGGCCACCGGCTAATACCGGAGCCTAGGGATATTCAATTACATATCCGACAGACTTTGCACTGTTAAAGTCACCAACGGGAGGAGACCAAATGTCAAAATTCACCAAACTAATGGCCGCCGCGGCCACAACGGGTATCACACTGGCCATGGCCAGCGGTGCATTCGCACAAGAATACACGTTTAAACTGCACCACTTGCTGTCGGCCAAAGCCCCGGCGCATACCAATATGCTGGTGCCATGGGCCAAGCAGGTCGAGGAAAATTCGGGCGGCAAGGTCAAGATCGAAATCTTTCCGGCCATGTCGCTTGGCGGCAAGCCACCTGAGCTGATCCAGCAGGCACGCGACGGTGTCGTTGATATCGTTTGGACCGTGAACGGCTATACACCGGGCCTGTTCCCACGCACCGAAGTTTTTGAACTTCCGGGCGTTTACACCAACGACACCGTGGCCACCAATCTGGCCATGTATGACATGTTTGAGAGCGATCTGAGACAGGAATACAAAGGCGTTGAAGTGATGTGGCTGCACGTCCATGCCGGACAAGCCATCATGACTGTGGACAAAGAAGTACGCTCGCCCGCCGATATGGCTGGCATGAAAATGCGTATTCCAACACGGACGGGTGCCTGGGTGATCGAAGCCCTTGGTGCATCACCGCTGGCAACACCAGTGCCTGAGGTTCCGACTGCGCTGAGCAAGAAAACCATCGACGGCACGTTGCTGCCTTGGGAGATCATTCCACCGCTGAAGCTGCAAAACCAGATCAACTATTTCATCGAGGGTGCGAACAAAACACGTCTTGGCACCACGACCTTCCAGGTTTCGATGAACGCAGCACGCTGGGAAGGCCTGCCACCTGAAATCCAGAAAGCCTTTAAAGACGCTTCTGGCCGTGACTGGTGGGGCAAAGTTGGCACCTACTGGCGTGCGGGCGATGATTTCGGCATTGGCTTAGCTGTGAAAGCTGGCAAACAGCACATCACGCTGACCGACGCAGAAACCAAAGTGTTCCTTGATGCGCTGGAGCCGGTTGTCGACAAATGGATCGCCGAAGTTGGCACCAAAGGTATCGACGGCGCAGACCTTGTGGCAAGGGCGCGCGCGCTTTCCGCCGCGAATGCGCAATAAACGATGTCTGAGATGACACAAGAAAACGTAACGGGGCCTTCGGGCCTCGTTTCACGTCTGATCACGGGTTGGGCTCTTTTGGGCGGCGCGTTGTTGATGGTTGTGGTTGTGATGCAAACCTATTCGGTCATCGGCAATCAGTTTGGCTATCCGTTTCCGGGTGACTTTGAAATGACCGAAATCGGCGTTGCCGTCGCGGCCTTTTCCTTTCTGCCCTATTGCCAGTTGACCGGCGCCAATGTGACAGCCGACATTTTCACCGCCCGCGCCTCGCCGCGCTGGATTGCGGTGTTTTCACTTGCCGCGTCAATCGTGGCCTTATTGTTCAGCATACTTTTGGTCTGGCGGATGTATGCTGGCATGCTCAATCAGAAACAATACGAATACGAAACCGCGATTTTACAGTTTCCGAACTGGATTGCATGGCTGCCAATCCTCGTTTCGCTTGGCCTTTTGGTTCTTGCATCCCTGATCACACTGCGCGATTCCGCGCGGCAATTATAGAGGCGCATCATGGACGCTCTTTTAATCGGCTTCATGGGCCTTGGGGTCCTTGTTGTCCTGATCGCGCTCAGAATGCCGATCGCCTATTCAATGATCCTTGTCGGCGGTGTCGGGGTTTCGATCCTGAACGGCACCGACATCTTTTTTAACCAGCTTAAGACGCTGGCCTATGGCCAATTCTCGATCTACGACCTGTCGGTGGTGCCGATGTTCGTGTTAATGGGCAATCTGTCGACCAAGGCCGGCCTGTCGCGCGCGTTGTTTCGCGGCGCCTCTGTATGGCTCGGCTGGATGCGCGGCGGTGTCGCCATGAGCGCGATTGCCGCCTGCGCCGGATTTGGTGCCGTGTGTGGCAGCTCATTGGCCACCGCTTCGACCATGGGTCAGGTCGCGTTGCCTGAACTGAAACGCTATAATTACGCCGATAGTCTGGCGACCGGAACACTGGCCGCTGGTGGGGTGCTGGGCATTCTGATCCCCCCATCGGTTGTGTTGGTGATCTATGCAGTGATCGTCGAGGCCAATATCGTCACCATGTTCATGGCCGCAATGATCCCCGGCATCATCGCTGTGGTTCTGTTTTTGCTGACCATCGCGATTTACGTGCGCCTGCGCCCGGAAAGCGGCCCAGCCGGTGAAATGGCAAGCCGGGTTGAATTCATTGATGCAACCATCAACGTGATCCCGGTGCTGATTATTTTCGGCCTCGTGATCGGTGGCATCTATTTCGGCTTTTTCAACCCAACACCCGCCGCCGCAATCGGCGTGGTTCTGGTTTGGCTTTATGGCACACTACGCCGGTTCATCAGGCTTAATGAAATGAAAGAGGCCTTGCTGGAAACAGCCAAAACCACCGGCATGATCTATCTGATCCTGTTGGGCGCTGAGATGCTGAAAATCTTTATGTCCCGTGGTGGTGTGCCGCAAGCGGTGGCGGAATGGATGGGCAATTCGGGTCTTGCGCCGATGACGATTCTGATCCTGTTGCTGGTCGCGCTGATCTTTCTGGGTATGCTGATGGACAGCCTGTCGATGATCCTGCTGGCGATCCCATTTTTCTGGCCGGTTCTGGTAGAGATTAATGGTGGCGATTACGTGTCAGCCGCTCAAGCGGGCTATGGTATGACATCGGATGATCTGAAAATCTGGTTTGGCATATTAGCGTTGATTGTGGTCGAACTTGGGCTGATAACGCCCCCTGTGGGCATGAATGTTTTCGTGATCTCGGCCATGGCCAAAGACGTGCCAATGCGCGAGACGTTTATTGGCGTCATGCCGTTTTTCGGGGCGGAACTGGTGAGGATCACCATCCTTGTGGCCTTCCCTGCCATCACGCTGTGGCTGCCGCGTGTGCTGTCGGGTTAGCCGCCCGGCACAGGCACATACCCGTTATTTTGCCCCGATACTTTAAAAGTCCGACAGGAGAAACCGATGACCAAACACACCCCCCCTTTTCGCGCTGACCATGTCGGCAGCCTGTTGCGCCCGAAATCTGTGGCCGAGGCCCGCAAAAAGCATTTTGACGACGGCACACTTAGTGCCGAGGCGTTGCGCGAAATCGAAGACGCCGCAATTCCCGATCTTATCGCGATGCAGGAAGAGGTCGGCCTGAAAGCCGTCACCGATGGCGAGACCCGGCGGTCGTTCTGGCATTACGATTTCATGGGGATGCTGACCGGTCTTGATCTGGTTGAGCGCGATGAAGGCGTGCCATTTGCCGGGGTCAAATTGCGCCCCATTTTTCCGACCATTTCGGCCAAGCTTGATTTTCCTGACGATCACCCGATGCTTGACCATTTCAAGTTTGTTGCTGCCAACACCAAAGTGTTGCCAAAAATCTCAATCCCCGGCCCGTCCTGCTGTCATTTTCGCACGGCGGCGGCGGATATTGCACCGGTTGAATACAAAGACCCGGATGTTTTGTTCGCCGACATCACCGCCACTTACAAAAAGGCGGTCGCCAAGTTTTACGAGGCCGGCTGTCGGTATCTGCAAATGGACGACATCTTTTTTGCCTATCTGTGTGATCCAAAACACCGGGCTGACAAAGTGGCCGAGGGCATGGACCCGGATTGGCTGGTCGACCGTTACGCCCATATGATGCATGAGGCGATCAAGGACCGGCCCGACGACATGGTTATCGGCATGCATATGTGCCGGGGCAACTTCCGCTCAACCCATGCGGCCGAAGGGGCGTATGATCTGGTGGCCGATGCGGTGTTCAACAAAACCAGTGTCGATGTTTTCTTTATGGAATACGACACGGATCGCGCCGGTGGGCTTGAACCGCTCAAGCTGTTGGCCAAAGGTAAGCAGCGGGTGTTGCCGGGCTTTATCACCACCAAAACCGGTGGGCTGGAAAGCATGGACGATTTGAAACGCCAATTTGACGAGGCTGGCAAATACGCCGATATGGATCAGCTTGGCATCGCACCGCAATGCGGTTTCGCCTCAACCGAAGAGGGCAATTCGCTGAGCTATGACGATCAGCGTCGCAAGCTGGAATTGGTGGTTAAGGTGGCTGAAGATATCTGGGGCGAGGTTTAGGGCCGCGAACCGGGTTCAAAACCTATGATGCTGTAACTTTCTGGCCTTCGGCGAGGATATTTTCAAAAAGAAGAATTGCCGGGGGATTGTTATGTCGTGTAACAGTTATGCTGGTTACAATTCATAAGGTCACAGGATATGAGCGACAAAGACGATATTTTGAAAATACACCACGAGGGTCCAATCGCGGTTCTGACCATGAACCGCCCGGCCAAGCGCAACGCCATGTGCGACGAATTGCTGGACGGGCTTGATCAGTTTTTCAGCGCGCCACCAAAAGACACCCGCGTTGTGGTTCTGACCGGCACGGCAGGGCATTACTGTTCCGGCCTTGATCTTAGCGAACATGTGATGCGCAGTGCCGAAGAAACGCTATACCATTCGCGCAATTGGCACGGTGTTATGGATCGCATTCAGTTTGGCGGCCTGCCAGTCGTGTCGGCCATGTTCGGCGCTGTTATCGGCGGCGGGCTGGAACTGGCAACCTCAACCCATGTGCGCATCGCTGAACCTTCGACCATTTTTCAACTGCCCGAAGGGCGGCGTGGCATTTTCGTCGGCGGCGGAGCAACCGCGCGGGTTGGCAAAATACTGGGCGCTGATCGCTTGTGCGAAATGATGCTGACCGGGCGCAAATATAACAGCGTTGAGGGCAAGGATCTGGGGCTGGCGCACTACGCTGTGGAAGCGGGTGAAGCGTTGCCTTTGGCGATGGATCTGGCCGGAAAAATCGCGCGCAATGCACCGTTGTCGAATTACCTGATGATCCAGTCGATCAGCCGGATCAATGATATGTCCAAGCCAGACGGGCTTTATGTTGAAAGTCTGAGTGCGGCTATTTCACAGACAACCCCGGATGCGGTCGAAGGTTTGCAGGCGTTTCTAGAAAAGCGCGCGCCGAAGTTTCGCTGAGCGCCTGTGTCTGGCCGATTTACCGACGCGCCGAAATAACACCCGCGCCATCGCTATAGATCGCGCTGACAGCATCCGGTCGGCAGCGGATGACGGCACGTTGGTTGATCGAGCCTTTGTCGGTCACCTCGCCTTTGTCCAAATCCGGCAGGCTGATCAGCGGTAGGATTTTCAGAACGCGCGAGGCCGACCCGGTGGCTAAACGGACGTGGCTGGTTAACAAACCTTCAAGCTTTTGACGCACAGGTGGCAGCGACACCAAATCCGCAACCTCGCCATCCCTGCCAGCCAGATCGCGCAGGGCCGGTTCGTTAAAAAACAGCAACGCCGCCAGAAAGTCGCGATCCTCGCCCAAAATGACTGCGTCACGCACCAGCCCGCCAAAATGATCGACCAAAGACGCCCTGAGCGCGCCAACCGCAACCCAGGTGCCGGTGCGCAGTTTGAAGTTTTCCGCCACCCGCCCGTCAAAGAAAAAGCCTTGGGCGTAATCATTCGGATCGGCCGGGCGTAAGGCATCGCCGAGCAGGTAAAACTCTTCGTCGTCAAAAGCCTCGGCCGTCTTGGCAGGATCATTCAGATAGCCCGGCGTGATCGACGGGCTTTTCAGGCGCGCCTCAAGCTTGTCTTCATTTGGCACCAGTTTCAGGGTAATGCCGCGCGCAGGCACGCCGATATTACCGGACGAGGCAAACTGGGTGGTCGCCATCAGGGCAAAAGGCGCGGTTTCGGTTGCGCCCAACCCGCTGGTCAGCAGCACTTCGCGACCCGTGGTCTGGCGGGACAGTTCCATCAGGTCATCCCATGTGTGTTGGGCCATGCCTGCACCCGCATACATCATCATATCAAGTTCGGAAAAAAAGCTGTTGCACAGGGCGGGATCATCTTTGAAGGCGCGCACCAACATGTCCCAGCCAGCCGGAACGTTGAAATACCATGTAGGCGAGATTTCACGCAGGTTTCGTATGGTTTCCCCGATCAATGCCGGGGCCGGTTTGCCATCGTCAATGTAAAATGTGCCGCCATGATAAAGCGTCAGGTTGAACACTTTGTTACCCGACGCTGTGTGGTTCCATGGTGCCCAGTCAACGATCACGGGCGCATGGACCCGCAAAAAGCGAAAGCAGTCATCAACCATCGCCATATTGGCCATCATCATGGATTGGGTGTTGATGACCGCCTTGGGGGTGCCGGTAGAGCCGGATGTGAACAGATATTTGGCCACCGTATCGCCTGTGACGGTGGCAAAAGCTGTGTCGGCTCGGGCTGTATCTGTACCGACTGAAAGGCTTGTGAAATCCGTGGCCTTTTGGTTTTCAGCCGGGTTTTCGACGACCACCAGTTCCATTTCGGGCGTGCGGATTGCCGCAATAGCAGACGCATATTTTTGGCCGTCTTGGGCAAAGATCAAACCGGGGTTTAAGGTTTCGGTAATACCTTTCAGCTTGCTGTGATCGCTGGAAACCAGCGAATAGGCCGGGGATACAGGCGCGTAGGGCACGCCGATATATTGCGCGGCCAATGCCAGCAAGGCATGTTCCAGCGCGTTTTCTGACAGGATCAGGATCGGGCGCGTCTGGCTTAGATTGCGTTCAAGCAGGGCGGCGCCGATGGCACGGACCTGCGCAAGAACCACGCGATAGCTTAGGCGCACCCAGTCGCCGCCGTGATCACGCCGCGCCAGATAGGGCTGATCCGGGCGTTCAGCCGCCCAATGCACCAGACGATCCGGCAGGCAGCGGATCCAGGGGCCCAAAGGGGCCACCTGTTGCATTATGACCGCCCCATCTGGCCGCGTCTGAATGTCAAATTCAGGTGACCAAAATTCTGGCGGGCGGCGTGGTGTCATGGCTATTTGGGTGCCATGCGGATGGCACCATCAAGGCGAATGGACTCACCGTTCAAAATGCGGTTTTCCACAATGTGGCGCGCCATTGCGGCGTATTCTGTCGGATCACCCAAGCGCGATGGGAACGGCACCTGCGCGCCAAGCGAGTCCTGCACGTCCTGCGGCAGCCCCGCCAACATCGGCGTGCGGAAAATGCCCGGTGCGATGGCCATGACACGCACACCGCTGCGCGAAAGATCCCGCGCCATGGGCAAGGTCATGCCAACGATCCCCGCCTTGGACGAGGCATAGGCGATTTGCCCGATTTGCCCGTCAAAGGCCGCGACAGATGCGGTGTTGATGATCACACCACGTTCGCCATCGGCGTTCAGCGGTTCAGCCTTGACCATTCCTGCGGCGGCTTGCGAGGCGCAGTTAAAGGTGCCGATCAGGTTGATGCGGATAACTTTGTCATAAAACGCCGCGTCGTGCGGGTTGCCTTCTTTATCGACGGTTTTGGCGGCGACGCCGATACCGGCGCAATTGACCAAAATCCGCTCTTGCCCTTGCGCTGCACGCGCTGTGGTGAAACCTGCGGTCACGCTGGCGGGATCGGAAACATCGACCTTGGCGAAACTGCCGCCCAATTCGGCCGCAAGGGCCTGACCGCGTTCCTCGTTCAAATCAAACAGGCAAACACGGGCACCGCTGGCGGCCAGATTGCGGGCCACGGCCTCGCCCAGACCCGAGGCACCGCCGGTTATTACGGCTGTGGTTTCTTTGGTGACGTCCATTTCATATTCCTTACGATTTCAGAGAGTGAATGCGTTGTAACAGGCGATTGAGCGCGGCGCGATCCGCCTGCGTAAAGCCCGCTAACAGGGTGTTCTCATGTTCCATAATGCGTTTCAATGCGGCGCGATATAACGCCTTGCCCTCAGCGGTCGCACCAAGTGCGTAGGCGCGCCGGTCACCGGGCACTTTGTCCCGCCGGATCAAATCGCGGCCTTCCAATTCGTCCACGATCACCACGGTGCCAGAGCGTTCAATGCCCAGCGACCTGGCCACTTCGCTTTGGCTGATATCGGGGTTTTCAACCACAAGGGACAGAACAGAAAAGGTGCGCTGGCGCAGATCAAGGGTCGATAAGGCGTCGGTGAAATCCTGATAAATCCGCATATAGGCGCGCTTCATATTATAGCCAACAAGGTCCAGCAGATCGCTTTGCACGATTGGAAGGCGATCTGCTTTGCTGCGCTGTGCCATAGACTTATCCGTTTGTCGGGAATAGTTCGGTTGCATAACAATAATGTTTGTGCGCAACCGGGTTCAAGCGCTTTTTCAACCCATTTCACCCGCTGTTGCCCATCCTGAACCGGGCAAAAAACTTTAGGCGTCGCGCCGCCTGTCGGCTATAACTTTAGTCTTATTTACTGCAAATTCTGGTTCAGGCCGATTGACAGGTTGTCAGACCACGCTATGACGGAAACCTTGCACGCTGCTTTTTAACCTTCGGAGGCCCTATGTCCTTAAAATCCATACTGAAACTCGTCATGCCTTTGTTAGGCGCATTTGTCTTTTTGTTGTCACCTGCTCAGGCGGCCAATCAGACCACGGAAACCTGGCAGGCCAAATGGTCCGGTGGCTCATGCACGTTGATCCTGAACTATGATGTGGCGAATTTGGCGGGGCCTGTTTCGGTTCAAAAACCATGTTCCAAAGCGTTGCGAAAAGCGAAATCGTTTGTTTACACAGACGCCAAGCGCAAACACATGGTGCTGTTTTCCAGAAAGGGCGGCAAAGGCAAGATCTTGGCCAACTTCCAGCGTTCAAGTAAGAACAACCTGAAGGGCAATATCGGCAACACCAAAGGTGCAACGATGTTCTTGAGCGCGTCAAGCAGCGTCAGCGTCAATGTGGACACGACTGTAAACACCGGCAATTCCGGCAGCGCCGCCAATTGTGTTCGGTACGCGAATAACCAGAAATGTGCCCGCCCGGCTGATTTGAAGAACCCGAAAATTGAGGTCTTCAAGACGATCAATATGCGGTCCCTCGCCAAACAGGACATCTTTCCATTCTCGGGCGGCAATGGCTTTGCGAAAGACGAGAAAATGGCCAGAGGCGCCTGTACGGTCGTCAAGAAATGCGAGCAGGCCTTTAACAGCACTGAAATGTGGTGCGAGGTGGTTTTGTCAGACGGGTTCTTCACCGGCTGGGTCAAACGAATGGACGACGATTTCGTCTATTTGCGCAAGGGTTGCTAGGAGTTTTAGCTGGCCACTGTCGCGCTGTAGCCTTCAGCGCTCATCGCGGCCATGATGTCAGGCAAATCGGCGGTTGAGGTTAGTTTCACCTCGCGGCTGTCCAGATCAACGGCGATTTCGGCTGTGGCATCAATGCTGTGGATCGCTTTTTCAATCGCGGCCTTGCAGTGACCGCAGCTCATGTCCGGGACGTTCAGAATGGTTGTCATAGGGTTTCCTCGTGGCAGATGTTGTCAATGCAAATACCCTTTGTCTGCAGTATGTCGCAAGCGTTTATGTTAAAAGATACCCGGCACCCCTTGACCTTCCACTGACTGGAACCTCTATATCGAACCTGTTAGCAGAGTCAGAGGACAGTTTTATGGCACAAATGCACAGCGCAACATTGCATGTCGACGGGATGACATGTGCGTCCTGCGTCGGTCGGGTCGAACGCTCATTGGCGGCGATCCAAGGCGTCGATGCGATCAACGTCAATCTGGCGACGGAAACCGCGCAGATCGAGTTTGCTGAACCTGCGAAACTGACCACGATCATTGAAGCACTCAAGGCCACCGGATACCCCGCCGCGACGCGCGACACCATGCTGTCGGTCGAGGGCATGACCTGCGCGTCTTGTGTCGGTCGGGTTGAACGCGCGCTGATTGCGCAAGACAGCATTTTGCAGGCCAGCGTCAATCTGGCGACCGAGACTGCGCAAATTCAATATGCCGAAGGGGTTATAACACCCGACAAAATCGCAAGGATTATCACCGAGGCTGGATATCCGGCAAAAGTCGCGCAGTCAGATGACACCGACCGCTCAGAACGTAAGGCCCAGGAAATCACCCGGCTTGGCCGGATGACCTTGTTCTCCGCCGCGCTGGCACTGCCGGTTTTCGTGCTGGAAATGGGCAGCCATTTCATTCCCGGAATGCATGAATGGGTCGGCCAGACAATCGGCCACCAGACCAGCCGCCTGTTGCAATTTGTGCTGACGACGCTGGTTTTGTTCGGCCCCGGCCTGCGGTTTTACACCAAAGGCTATCCGGCCCTGTTTAGGGCCGCGCCGGACATGAATTCACTGGTGGCGGTTGGCACCTCAGCCGCTTATGGATTTTCGTTGGTGTCGACTTTCGCCCCTTCCCTGCTACCGGCTGGCACGGCAAATGTGTATTACGAGGCCGCAGCGGTCATCGTTGTGCTGATCTTGCTGGGCCGGTTTCTAGAGGCCCGCGCCAAGGGCCGCACCGGCGAGGCGATCCGCAAGCTTGTCGGCCTTCAGCCGCGGGTGGCGCGGGTTGAACGCGACGGCGAGGTTCTTGAACGCGCGATCGAGGAAATCACAGTTGGCGACATCATTCACGTGCGCCCCGGCGAAAGAATTCCAGTCGACGGGCTGGTGATAAGTGGATCGACCTATGTCGATGAAAGCATGATAACCGGCGAACCTGTGCCGGTGGAAAAGCCTCTTGACGCGCCGGTCGTCGGTGGCACGGTCAACGGCACCGGGGCGCTGACATTTCGCACCTCAAAGGTCGGCAGCGATACCATGTTGGCGCAGATCATCCAGATGGTTGAACAGGCGCAGGGGGCGAAACTGCCCATTCAGGGACTGGTTGATCGCATAACGTTCTGGTTTGTGCCTGCGGTGATGATTGCCGCCGCCTTGACCGTTCTGGTCTGGTTGGTGGTTGGGCCGGACCCGGCGCTAAGTTTCGCGCTGGTGGCTGGCGTTGCCGTTTTGATCATCGCCTGTCCCTGCGCCATGGGATTGGCGACACCAACGTCGATCATGGTTGGCACCGGGCGTGCGGCGGAAATGGGTGTTCTGTTTCGCAAAGGTGACGCGCTGCAAATGTTGCAGGAAACCACCATTGTTGCGGTCGACAAGACCGGCACCCTGACGCAGGGGCGGCCTGAACTGACAGATCTGATCGTGGCGGATGGCTTTGAGGACGATGAGGTTTTGCGCCTGATCGCGGCTGTTGAAGCGAGCTCAGAACATCCAATTGCCGAGGCGATTGTGCGCGCTGCAAACGCTAAAGCGCTGCAATTGCCTGAAATCGCAGATTTCAGTTCCGTCACTGGCTACGGCGTGCGCGCGGTTGTTGACGGCCACACAATTCTGATCGGGGCGGATCGCTTTATGACGCACGAAGGGATTGAAACCAACGATCTGATCGCCTCGGGGACGGAACTCGGGC
>JAJFIC010000005.1 GCA_021775315.1 Paracoccaceae bacterium | reverse complement strand
TTGGGCCAGCGCGCCTGATTGGTCGCGGCGGCAGGACAAGATTGCCGATTTGTTGCTTCAGGCCGGTCGGTTGGGTCGCCCGGTTGCGGTGGTGGCCCTGACGGATATCCAAGCCAGAGCCGAGGCTTTGCCCCTGCGTGCAGCGCAAAGCTGGGTCGAAGAAATGGCCGCCTCTGAACCCGCCCCGTATGAACCGGACTATGCGGCTTTCGCAGCTTGGGTTTCCGACCTTTCAGATACCCGTTTCGAAACCATCTGGCTGACCGATAATCTGGCGCGCGATGGGCGCGCGGCACTTGCCAGTCTCTTGCAGGACAAGGGTCGGGTGTCGGTGGTCGTTTCGGGCATTGAGGCCCTTGCGGTTGGCCCGCCAGTCTATCGTGACGGCGTGATCATAGCGCCTTTGCTGCGTCCGACGGCGGGTCTGGAACAATCAGTGCGGCTTGTGGCCTATGGCCCCGATCCCACCGGTATTGAGCGTCGATTGGCCGAGGTCGAGGCAGTGTTTGCCCCCGGTGCCCAAACCGCTGAGGCCGAATTTGATCTGCCTGCTGAGTTGCGCAATCGCATCCGCCGTTTTGCCATTGTGGGAAAGCGGTCTGCCGGGGCTGTGGCATTGACGGATGACGCGTTGAAGCGGCGCAAGGTGGCCTTGTTCGCCGGAACGCGCCCACGAGAGGGTCAGGAATTGCTGAGCGCGTTACATTTTTTGAAAAAGGCACTGAACCCAACGGCGGAACTGATCGAGGCCCCGGTGCGTGAAAGCTTGCTGGCAGACCCCGACGTGGTTATCCTTGCCGATGTCGCCAAGATGACAACGACCGAGGCTGATAAGTTGCGCGAATGGGTCGAGGCCGGTGGTCTGTTGGTGCGCTTCGCCGGGCCGAAACTGGCCGCCACCAGCCTAAGCCAGATAGATCAGGACCCTTTGCTGCCTGTGCGCCTGCGCGCCGGGGGACGCAATGTCGGTGGGGCGATGTCCTGGGGGTCGCCAAAACAATTGCAGCCTTTCACCAAAGAGTCGCCGTTCTTTGGCTTATCTGTGCCGGATGATGTTGTTGTCACGTCGCAGGTGATTGCCCAGACCGATCCTTTTATAAGCGAACGCACCATTGCGTCACTGCAGGATGGCACCCCTTTGGTCACGCGTCTGGATATGGGCGAAGGGAGGGTGGTGCTGTTCCATGTGACGGCCAATGCCGAATGGTCGAACCTGCCGTTGTCTGGCCTGTTCGTGCAGATGCTGGAACGCCTTGCCGTTTCAACGCGAACGTCAGCCCCTGATGCGGCGGAATTGGCGGGGCAGGTCTGGCAGCCTGAACAGGTGATGAACGGATATGGCGATCTTTATGCCGGCGATGATCTGGTGGCGGTGGCTGGCGAACGTTTGGCGGGCGGCGATGTGGCACGCGATTTGTTGCCCGGAACCTATCGCAACGGGGATCGCCAGATTGCGGTTAATGTCATCGCGCCCGGTCGCGTTTTGGCCCCGGCGGTTTGGCCGACAGATATCACAATCGAAGCCATGGAAAGCATAGAGGAACAACCGCTCAAGGCGGCGTTACTGGCGGGAGCACTGATCCTGCTGATGCTGGATGTACTGGCAACGCTTTGGCTGAGCGGTCGATTGCGCGGGCCGCCCGAAGGTGTGATCGCCTCAGCCTTGCTGGTGATGTTGCTTGGTATCCCTGAGGCCCGCGCGCAGGACGCGCTGGCGTTGCGTGCCACAGGTGAAACCGTTCTGGCCTATGTGAAAACCGGTGACGCGCGGCTTGATGCGGCGTCAGAGGCGGGGCTTTATGGCTTGTCGCAGGTTCTGACGTTGCGCACCGCGATTGAGCCGAGTGATCCAATCGCGATTGATCTGGAAACGGATGAATTGGCATTCTTTCCAATGATCTATTGGCCAATTTCCGAGGTGCAGCCGATCCCTTCACAAGCGGCTTATGACAAGCTCAACACCTATTTGCGGACGGGTGGCATGATCCTGTTTGATACGCGCGACGCCAATCTTGGCGGCTTGGGCGCGGGCACGCCGAACGGGCGGCGTTTGCAACAAATGGCGGCGTCGCTGAACATTCCCGGGTTAGAGCCGATCCCGTCAGACCATGTTCTGACCCGCTCGTTCTATCTGTTGCAGGATTTTCCCGGCCGTTTTGCGCGCAGTGATGTTTGGGTCGAAGCCGCGCCAAAGGATGCAACCCGGATCGAAGGTATGCCTTTTCGCAATCTCAACGACGGGGTGTCGCCCGTGGTCATCGGCGGCAATGACTGGGCCGCATCCTGGGCGATTTCACGGCAGGGCAATTATATGTTCCCGGTGGGTCGTGGTGGGTTTGCCGGTGAACGTCAACGCGAGGTTGCCTATCGTTTCGGTGTCAATCTGGTGATGTATGTGCTGACTGGAAACTACAAATCCGATCAGGTGCATGTGCCCGCGTTGCTGGAAAGGTTGGGGCAGTAATATGGTCACGGATGTCGTCTTTGACCCCTTGTTGCCGTTGTTTGTGCTTGTGGCATTGTCCGGGGCAATTCTGGTCCTGCTGGTGCTTGGCATATGGCGCGGGCTTAGCGGTTGGGCCTTTCGCGCCGGGGCGGCGCTTGTTTTGCTGTTCGCGCTGGCCAACCCGTCTTTTCGCCAAGAAGATCGCAACCCGCTGGCAGATATCGTGCTGTTGGTCATCGACCAATCCGCCAGCCAGCAAATCAGCAACCGCCCGGATCAGATCGCCAACGCCCTGACCCAATTGCAGGATCAGTTCGATGCACTGGAAAACACCGAGGTCAAAACCGTCATCGTGAAAGATGCGCCGGACGGCAGCGATGCGGGAACCTTGTTGATGACCGCCCTGTCGGACGCCAGCGCAGAGGTTGCACGCTCGCGCATTGCCGGGGCCATATTGATCACTGACGGGCAGGTGCATGATGTGGTGCTGGCCCCGGATTTTCCAGCCCCCGCGCATGTGTTGCTGACCGGTCAGAAAAACGACTGGGATCGACGCTTGCTGGTCACCAACGCACCGGCCTATGCCATTTTAGATGAACAGGTCATGCTGAAACTTAAGGTCGAGGATAAAGGCGCGGTGCCGCCCCAGATAGCCGGGCAAACTGAACTGGTGATCGCCGTTGATGGTGGCCCGGCCCAGCGGTTCAACATCAAGGTCGGCGAGGAACTGGAACTGCCCCTGAAACTGAAACATGGCGGGCAGAATGTTTTGCAGTTTCAGGTGCCCATGGCGGAAGGTGAGCTGACCGACCGCAACAACACGGCTGTGGTTGCGATAAACGGCGTGCGCGACCGGCTGCGGGTTTTACTGGTGTCAGGCGAGCCGCATGCAGGCGAACGCACCTGGCGCAATCTGCTGAAGTCCGACAGCGCGGTTGATCTGGTGCACTTCACCATTTTGCGCCCGCCGGGCAAACAGGATGGCGTACCGGTGACGGAGTTGTCGCTGATTGCTTTTCCGACGCGCGAGCTGTTTCTGGACAAAATCGACGAATTTGATCTGATCATTTTTGACCGGTATCGACGCCGGGGTATTTTGCCGTCGGTCTATCTGGAAAACGTTGTTCAGTATGTCGAAAACGGCGGTGCGGTGCTGGTTGCAGCCGGGCCTTCGTTTGCCGGGGTTGAAAGCCTTTACCGGTCGCCACTGGCGCGGATATTGCCTGCACGCCCGACCGCTGGTGTATTTGAAATGGGCTATGTGCCCCGGATTTCCGAACTGGGTGCGCGGCATCCGGTGACTGAGGGTCTCGAAAACTTTGCCCCGCGTCCAAGGGCCGAGGATGGCACACCGGGATGGGGCCGCTGGTTGCGCATGATCGACACCGAACCTGTGTCGGGCCACACCGTCATGACCGGCCCTGAACAGAGGCCCCTGCTGGTGCTTGACCGGGTTGGCCGGGGGCGCATTGCGCTGTTGGCGTCCGATCAGGCGTGGTTGTGGCATCGCGGTTTTGAAGGCGGCGGGCCGCAATTAGAACTGCTCCGCCGGTTGGCGCATTGGATGATGGGTGAACCCGAACTGGAAGAAGAGGCACTGCGGGCAACGGCGCGCGGCCCGGATGTTACGATCACCCGGCGTTCCCTTGCGCTTGGCGCGCGCAGCGTGTCGATTGAGGGGCCGGATGGCAGCGTTGAAGACCTGCAAATGGAGGAAATCTCGCCCGGGCGGTATGTGGCCAAGTTTGAAGGTGCCGAAAACGGGCTTTACCGCCTGCGCGAAGGTGATCTGGAAACGGTTGTCGCCCTTGGCCCTGCGGCCCCCAAAGAGTTCGAGGACGCGATTTCAACCGGCGATATTCTGGCGCCGTTTGCCACCGCGACCAAAGGGGCAGTTCGCCGACTAGCTGACGGTGTGCCCGAACTGCGTTTGGTGCGTCAGGGGCGGGTTGCCTCTGGCCGAGGTTGGATCGGTCTGACGCCGCGTGCGGCCTATGTGACGGTGGATATTCGTCTGCGGCCCATAGGCTCGGCCCTGATCTTCATGCTGCTGGCGGCGGCGTTCATGGTCTTTGCTTGGCGACGCGAGGGGCGGTAGGGCACCGGGATTAGTTTTGGGCGCGATTGGGCATTCGCTTGGCGATTTTTTCCCGGCACAGCCATGGCCCGACAACCAGCACGAATCCACCGTAGCTGAGCGTCCAAAGACCCGCCGCGATCCAAAGCCCCGGCAGGCCCGCAAAATCGGTCTCGGCAAGAAAGCTGCGGGCCAAAGCGGTCAGCATCAAAAGAATAAACAGCGCCGACAAAATCTTGCCAGCCTCAAGGTCACGCCCGGTATGCCCTAGCGTCGCACGCATCATCACCGCCAGTGTCATGCCGCCAATCGCGCCAATTCCCAGCAGGTGAAATCCAACGGACGGGGCAGCAAGCGCCGTGGCCGCCAGCCCGGCGACCAGAAACAAATAGGCCAAATGCAGCATTACCAGCAGAAAGGATTTGCGGGCCTCAAAGCCGCGCCAACGCGCCAGCCGGACGAGATGCATCAGGGATGCCAGCAACAAAAACCCCTTTGTGAAATTCGCCTCTGGCAGTCCAATCCACAGGCCAAAAGCCAACGCCCCAACCGCCAAGCAGGCCGCGTCGTAGCGGTTATAAGGTGTCGGCAGACGGCTGGGATTGTGTTTGGCCAGCCAGTTGCGGGTAAAGCTGGGGATGATCCGCCCGCCGATCAGGGTGATCAGAAACAGCACGACGGCAAAAGCCAAACGGCGGCTGTAATCGGAACTGCCGGTGCTCAGAACCTCAGCATGAAACAGGACGTTGGTGACAAACAATAGCGACACCGGGGCAACCACAATCAGGTTGCGCCAGTTGCGCCCGGCAATGATTTCAATGGCGATCATAACGGCGATGGCCGCCAAAAAGCTGCTGTCGATCAACAAAACACCCAGACCGCTCAGTCCAAGAATACCAGTCATCGCAATGCGCCCCAGCAGCCAAAGCAGCCCAAGCCCGGCCAATGGCCAGCCTCGCGTTGGCATTCGACCTGTCCAATTTGGGATTGCGGTAAACAAAAACCCGCTGATCACGGCGGCTGAATAGCCAAAAATCATCTCGTGGATGTGCCAGTCCAGCGGTGCAAAAGGGGCTGGCAGGTTGATCACACCTTCATACATCAAAATCCACGCCAATATGGCGACCGAGGCAAAAACCCCGGCGGCCAAAAAGAAAGGCCGGAAGCCGTAGCTGAACAAAATCGGCCCGGTGAACGCGGCACGTTTGGCGGATGACATTTGGAAGGCCCTTTCAGTGGTGGTCTTTTTGATTTCGTTGGTGTCACATACCAATCGCGCAATGGAAACCCGCGCAATCGTCGCTGGACAAAATGGTAAATACAACATATTGGTAATAATATATTACCAATCAAAGATGATCGAAAATGGAAATGCCCGTCCCGGATCCCGCGATCCTGTCCCAAAAGGCCCAAATCGTGGCCCGCCTGCGCGCAGTTCTGCCGAAAAGCGCTGTGATAGATGACGAGATCGAAACGCGCGCCTATGAATGTGACGCGCTGACCGCCTATCGCTGCCCGCCATTGGCGGTGGTGTTGCCGACCTCGACTGCCGAGGTTTCCGCAGTTCTTGAGATTTGCCACCAGTTGGGCGTGCCGGTTGTGCCGCGCGGGGCTGGCACCTCGCTTGCCGGTGGGGCTTTGCCAACGGCGGATTGCGTTATACTGGGTGTGGCCCGACTTAATCAGGTGCTGGAAATGGATTACGACAACCGATTTATCCGGGTTCAGTCGGGCCGGACCAACCTCAGCGTCACAGGCGCGGTTGAGGAGCAGGGGTTCTTTTACGCCCCGGACCCGTCCAGTCAGTTGGCCTGTGCAATTGCGGGCAATGTGGCGATGAATTCCGGTGGCGCGCATTGCCTGAAATACGGTGTGACCACCAACAACCTGTTGGGCGTGACCATGGTGTTGATGGATGGCCGCGTGGTGGAAATTGGTGGCGCGCATCTGGATGCGGCGGGTCTGGACCTGCTGGGGCTGATCTGTGGTTCCGAAGGGCAGTTGGGTGTCGTGACCGAGGCCAGCCTGCGTATTTTGCGCCAACCCGAAGGCGCGCGCCCGGTTCTGGTCGGGTTTGAAACCAATGAGGCCGCCGGGGCCTGTGTGTCCGACATCATCAAAGCCGGCGTATTGCCCGTGGCGATTGAATTTATGGACCGCCCCTGCATTCGCGCCACAGAAGCGTTTGCCAAAGCGGGCTATCCGGATGTTGAGGCTTTGTTGATCATTGAGGTCGAAGGTGCGGACGCTGAGATTGATTTTCAGCTTGGCAAGATCATCGAAATTGCGCGCAAACACGACCCGACGGAAATTCGTGAAAGCAAATCGGCCGAGGAAAGTGCGCGTATCTGGGCCGGGCGCAAAGCCGCCTTTGGCGCGATGGGGCAAATCAATGACTACATGTGTCTGGACGGCACAATCCCGGTGTCGAAATTGCCTTTCGTGCTGACGCGGATCCGCGAATTGTCCGGGCAATATGGGTTGGACGTTGGCAATGTGTTTCACGCTGGTGACGGCAATATGCACCCACTGATCCTGTTTGACGCCAACAAACCCGGCGATCTTGAGAAATGCGAAGCGATGGGCGCCGATATTTTGCGGCTATGTGTTGAGGTGGGCGGTTGTCTGACGGGTGAACACGGCGTTGGTGTCGAAAAGCGCGATCTGATGTTTGATCAGTATAGCGTTGACGATCTTGAAGCGCAGTTGGTGGTTAAGGATGTGTTTGACCCTGATTGGTTGCTTAATCCGGCGAAGGTTTTTCCGCTGGCAGCAACGAAGTCCCGGCGGGCGGCATAGGGGGCTTTGCCCCCCGGCTGCGCCTCCCCCCAGAGTGTTTATGGAACAATGATGGTTACCAGTGAAAAAGAGTTAGGCGAGGCGGTTGCGTCCGCAAGTGGTCCAATGCGGATCATCGGCGGTGGCACCCGACCGATTGGCAATGCGTTTGAGGGTGAGGCTTTGCCTGTCAGTGGTTTGTCCGGTGTCACGCTTTATGAACCCGGTGCTTTGACGCTTGTCGCCAAGGCAGGCACGCCTTTGGCTGAGGTCGATACGCTGTTGGCCAGCGAAGGTCAGCGGCTGGCGTTTGAGCCGATGGATCATCGCGGTCTTTTGGGTAGCGCAGGCGAGCCGACCATCGGGGGCATGGTTGCCGCCAATGTGTCCGGGCCGCGACGGGTGCAGGCCGGGGCTTGCCGGGATTTCCTGCTGGGTGTGCGGTTTGTTGATGGCACGGGGCGCGTGTTGAAAAATGGCGGGCGGGTGATGAAGAATGTGACCGGATATGATCTGGTCAAACTGATGGCGGGGTCTTTTGGAACGCTTGGGGTTTTAAGCGAGGTATCCCTTAAGGTGCTCCCCATGGCCGAAACACAGGCCAGCGTTCTGATCCATGGCCTGGATGATTTTTCGGCAGTCAGAGCGATGAGTGCTGCGTTGGGGTCGCCCTTTGATGTAACCGGGGCCGCGCATATGCCCGGCGGCCAAGACGGTGAAGCGGTGACGATGATCCGCCTTGAAGGATTTGAAGGTGCGGTGGCTTATCGGGCGCAAAGGCTGGTCGGGCTGCTTTCAGGTTTTGGTGAGGTCACAATCGAAGATGCGCCGGATCAGGTGGCGGCACGTTGGGCCGGGACGCGTGATGTTACAGCGTTTCACGGCGCGTCCGGTGATGTCTGGCGCATTTCAGTGAAACCATCGGATGGGCCAGAGGTTGGCGCAAGACTGCGCGCCGCCGCCGGGGCAGAGGTGCAGTATGATTGGGGCGGTGGGCTTGTTTGGACGTTGGTCGCGCCGGGGTCAGATGTGCGTACGGCCTTGGCCGGGCTTGGCGGGCATGCGCGCATTGAACGGGCTGAGACGGCGAAATATCCGGCCTTTCCGTCGCAGGGGGCAGTGCTGGACCAGATGTCAGCCGAGTTGCGGGCGCGGTTTGATCCGCGTGGAATACTGAACCCCGGATTAATGGGCTGATTAAATATGCAAACCAATTTCACCCCCCAGCAGCTTGAAAATCCCGGCCTTGCGCGGGCCAATGACATCCTGCGGTCTTGTGTGCATTGCGGGTTTTGCACTGCGACCTGCCCGACTTATCAGATTTTGGGCGACGAGTTGGACAGCCCCCGTGGGCGGATCTATCTGATCAAAGACATGCTGGAAAACGACCGCCCGGCGGACGAGAAAACGGTCAAGCATGTTGATCGCTGTTTGTCTTGTCTGGCCTGTATGTCGACCTGCCCGTCAGGCGTGCATTACATGCATCTTGTCGATCTGGCGCGTGAACATATCGAGCAGACATATAAACGGCCGCTGTCGGATCGTCTGATGCGCTGGATGCTGGCGCGCATCCTGCCCTATCCGAAACGGTTCCGTGTGGCCATTCTGGGCGCATGGATCGGCCGACCGTTCAAAGGTCTGCTGCCTAGCAAACTGCGCGCATTGCTGGATTTCGCCCCGGCTAGCCTGCCACCGGTCAGTCGCAATGACGATGCGCAGGTGTTTGCCGCCATTGGCCCGCGCAAAAAACGCATAGCCCTTATGACGGGCTGTGCGCAAAAGGCGCTGAACACGGATATCAATGACGCCACGATCAGGATTTTGCGCCGACATGGCTGCGAGGTTGTCGTGGCCAAAGGGTCTGGCTGTTGCGGGGCGTTAACGCATCACATGGGAAAAACCAGTGAAAGCCACGCCACGGCGGCAAAAAACATCCGCGCGTGGATGGCCGAGGTTGAAGGCGAGGGGCTGGACGCCATTGTCATCAACACATCCGGCTGCGGCACCACGGTGAAAGATTACGGTCATATGTTCCGGAATGAGCCGCTGTCCCGCGAGGCGGCGATCGTGTCCGGTCTTGCACGGGATATTTCAGAAGTGTTGCGCGACCTTGAATTGCCTGCGGGCGGGGCCTCACCAATGCGCGTGGCCTATCACGCGGCGTGTTCGTTGCAACATGGCCAGCAGATCAAAACCGCGCCTAAGGAATTGCTGCGACACGCGGGGTTTGAGGTGGTTGAACCGGCTGATCCGCATTTATGTTGTGGCTCGGCCGGGACTTATAATTTGCTGCAACCCGAAATCGCCGGGCAACTGAAGGCGCGCAAGGTTGCGACATTGGCCGCGATCCGGCCTGATGTCATCGCGGCGGGCAATATTGGCTGTATGATCCAGATCGGTTCAGGCAACGACGTGCCGGTGATTCACACGGTTGAATTACTGGATTGGGCAACAGGCGGGCCGAAACCACCGGCATTGTTTCGCTAGCGAATACAGTCAGGCCCAAGGCCGTCAAATCATCCTAAACTTGACCATTTTCACCCACGGTTGCGCCTTATTCTCGCCGCACCGCCCGTTAGATTACGTCTTGGGGGCGTTGTTTTCGCGGGAATACAATGCGCAAGTTTATGCTGCTAATACTGGTTCTTTGGCTTACCACCGACAAAGCACCTGCGACCGAAGCGACCACGCCCGTCGGGCTGTCCACAGCGGATGCCGCACGGGCCTGGGAGGCAGTCGGGCGCGTCAATCTTAAAGGCACAGGGTTTTGTACCGGTGCGCTGATCGCGCCAAATCTGGTGCTGACCGCCGCGCATTGCCTGTTTGACAAACGCACCGGCAAACGGATCGCAACCGAAAATGTTGAGTTTGTGGCAGGCTGGCGTAATGGCCGCGCCGCTGCACAACGTGACGCCAAGCGCGTCGTTATCCATCAGGATTACCGCTATCTGAACACCAAACGTCTGGACCGTGTGGCGGCAGACATCGCGCTGATTGAACTGGACCACCCTATCCGCAACACCCGCATCGTGCCGTTCGCCTGGGCCAAACGCCCGCGCATCGGCCAAGAGGTGCAGGTTGTCAGCTATTCCAAGGACCACTCGGAAACCCCAAGCCTGCAGGAAACCTGCCATGTGCTTGGCCGCGATCCCAGCGTTCTGGTTTTGTCGTGTCAGGTCACGTTCGGCGCGTCCGGTTCACCGATCTTCGTGGTTGAAAGCGGTGTGCCCAGAATTGCCTCGGTCGTATCGGCCAAGGCCGAATGGCAGGCCCGCGACGTGGCCCTTGGTGCCTCGCTGGGTCGACCGCTGGAAGAACTGATCAGAAGGCTTGCCGAACATGACGGCGTGTTCAGCAAGGTTGAAACGCTCAGCTCTGGTTCGGGCAGCTCATTTGTCAAACCTTGATTGCTGGCAGCCGCTATATTCTGCCCTTCTCACGCTGGTTCAGCGTTGTGCGCAATGCGTAGCCGTCAGGCCATTCCTGCCGAACACCTGCCCAATCCCGCTGCAAATACTTGAAACTGCGTGTTTAAAACACCGCTCGACCGGGTTTAGCGTTTTCGTAACCTCACCCTCTTGAACCCAGAAAACCTGCTTCCTACATTTATTGTGTCAGGCGCCTGCAACAGGGTCTGGCAAAGAGAATTGGCCTGTCCATGGTGGAAGGCCACAACACAGTATCGCTTTCAGGAGGATGCAATGCGCAACTTAGATTTCGCCCCACTTTACAGGTCAACCGTTGGGTTTGACCATTTCGCCGACATGATCGACCGGGCTTTTACCGGTGATGTCAGTCAGCCAACATACCCACCTTATAATATCGAAAAAACCGCCGAAGACGCCTATCGCATTTCGATCGCAGTCGCCGGATTTTCCGAAGACGATCTTGCGATTGAAACCCGCGACAACCAGTTGCTGGTGTCAGCCCGCAAAGTTGAGGAAACCAAAGACGCATCCAAAACTTATCTGCATCGCGGCATCGCGCAGCGGTCGTTTGAAAAACGGTTCCAACTAGCCGACCATGTGGTCGTGACCGGGGCGTCTGTCGAGCACGGCATGCTGCATGTCGATCTGGTTCGCGAAATGCCTGAGGCATTGAAGCCACGTCAGATTGCCATCAATGGCAAAACGGCGATTTCCGCCAAGCCGGCGAAAAAGGCCGTGGCAAAAGCCGCTTAAACGTCTGGCAACGCGATTTGATATTTGCCGCCTTGGTCGGACGGCAGCCAGATCGCAGAGGTGCACCTTACGTTTTAAACCCCGGGGCAGACGCTCCGGGGTTTTTCGTTGAGATCAAGGTCTGGCAGTGGCGTTTTAACGCGACAGGCTGTCGGCCAGACGCATCAGGGTAATCGCCTCGGCCCGATAGCCAAACGTGTCGTCACCCTTGGCGGTGTTGGCCAGATCAATTGCGTCGGTATAGGACCATTCGCCCAGATATTTGCCGCCTTGCAGTAATTGACCAAATCCGGCGATAGCGGCGGAAAATCGGGCCTCGTTTGTGCCACTATTGCTGTCGGCAATCGGGGTGGTCATCAGGCGACTTTCGCTTTGACCCGGCTCTTTGTACCGCAGTTTCAGGAAACCAAGCTCGTCTGATCCATCTGCCGCTGGCGTCGTCGCGTAGCGCAGAGCATCGGACATGATCGCGGGCGAGCCGACCGGCGTGATTTCGTAAATCGCGGTGACCGTGTGACCCGCACCGATATCGCCCGCATCGACTTTGTCGTTGTTGAAATCCTCTCGTGCAAGGGCGCGGGTTTCATAGCCAATCAGGCGGTATTCAGCGATCATGGCGGGATTGAACTCGACCTGAATTTTCACGTCATTTGCAATCGGGAACAAAGCGCCGGAAACCTGATCGACCAGCACTTTTTGCGCCTCGGACAGCGTGTCGATATAGGCTGCGGTGCCATTGCCGTTCTGCGCCAGTGCCTGCATCAGCGCATCATTGTAATTGCCGCGGCCAAAACCCAGCACTGAAAGATATGTGCCACTGTCGCGTTTTGCAGCGATATAGGTTTTCAACGCCTCAGGCTCAGAAATCCCGACGTTGAAATCCCCGTCCGTGGCCAGCAAAACGCGCCCGATACGCCCATCGCCCTGCATCTTTTCCGCCTGCGCGTAGGCCAGTTGCAAACCTGCTTGCCCTGCGGTCGAGCCTCCGGCCTCAAGCCGGTCAAGGGCTGCCAGTATTTCGCCCTGTTCGCTGGCGGCGGTTGGTTCCAGCACGACGCCGGAACTGCCAGCATAGGTCACGATGGACACTTTATCCTGTGGCGTCAGGCGCGACAGCAACAGGCGAAAGGATTGTTTCAGCAGCGGCAGTTTGTTGGCGTTCTGCATTGACCCGGATGTATCAATCAGAAAAACCAGATCAAGCGGGGGTCGGTCAGCCACGGCGGCTTTTTCGCCCTGAATACCGATATGGATCAGCTTGGTGTCGGCATTCCAGGGCGTCTGGAAAACCGAAACCGAGGTTGAAAACGGCATGTCGCCATCTGGTGACGGATAGGCATAAGGGAAGTAGTTTACCATTTCTTCGATCCGCACGGCCTCGGCCCTTGGTAAATCACCGCCTTCGATTGCTGAGCGGATATAGGCGTAAGAGGCGGTATCGACGTCTATCGAAAAGGTCGAAACCGGCGATTCCGTGGTGATTTTCAGCGGGTTCGGGGCCTCGTTTGCGAATTGTTCCCGGTCATCCTTGTCTGCGATCAGGCTATCGGCCGTCTTTTTCGGCAGAACCAGCCCGGCCACGGGCGCTTCCATAGCGGGGGCCGAGGCTGAAAGCTGTGGTCTTGCGACCTCCATCTGAACCTCAGACTGTGACATCATTTCAGGCTCTATCACCACTACAGGCTCGGCCAGCAATCGCTGGGCATCATCGCTTTCGATTGGTTTCGTCTTGGCCTCTTGAAGGTTCCCAAGCGGCAGACCGGGGCTTAGGTCATCCATCGGAAGAATAAGAACGACACCCAAACCGACGACGGCAAGGCTGGAGGTGGCAAGAAGGGCAGGGCGCAGGCCGAAATTGGCGAACATGGTTTTCACTCCTGTAACAATTCCGGCCCGGTTTTCGGGACGGTCAGCTATAGGACGCGCGGTATCAGCCGATCCTTGGCGGGCGGCAAAACTTTTTTGTGCCAGCGCGATTGCACGGGCTTTGGCGTCAGGGTCCGGGTCGGGGGTTTGCGCCCGCAATGCCGCCTTCAGTCGGTTCAGCTCATCGGTCATGTGTCTGCTCCTTGGCCGCTGGCCTCAATCTGTGCCATGGCGCGCAGCGATTTCTTAACTTCGCTCATGCGCCAGCTAATCGTGCCTTCTGACACGTCAAGCGCACGGGCAGCTTGGGCATGTGTCTGTTCTTCGCCCAGCACCAATGCCACGGTCTGGCGTAAATCCGGTGACAAAGCTTCCATGGCCTGATGCAGCCATTTGATTTCGTCGCTTTGGGCCGAATGGGTCGCCCGGTTCATTTGTTCCAACTCTCCCCAGCCATGGGCGGCTTTGGTACGGTTCTGCCGCTTGCGAATGCGATCAAGGGCGGCGTTTGTCGTGACGCGATAAAGCCAGGTGGTGAACCGCGCCTCGCCGCGAAACCCGGCCAGTTTGCCGGGCAGGGCAGCGCACAGATCCTGTGTCAGATCCTCAGCATCGGCTTGCCGGCCCAACATCCGAAAGGCCAGTCTGTAGATCAGGTCGTAATGGCGGGTCACAAGATCAGTGAACGCATCCGCGTCCCCGGCCAATGCCCGTTCAACCAAAATATCATCACCTGTTTCCATCAACATAGTCTGGGTGAGACGTATGGCCGGGGTCAATCCTTGGCTTTGATTGAAATTATTTTGTCGCAGGCTTTGGCGTCGGGCCGAATTTGGCGTAGGCTTTGGCAAAAATCAAACGGGGGAAACATGACGCGGAAAATAGACGCCTTGCTGGCGGAATATGGTGAAAGCCATCAGAACCCAACCAACAAAGCCGTGCATTGGGTATGTGTGCCGGTGATCGTCTGGACGGTTGCGGCGCTTGTCTGGTCGTTGCCGGTGCCGGAAATGTTTGCCGCGGTGCCGAACCTCAACTGGCTGACGTTGGTTCTGGTGGGCGCGGTTGTTTATTATCTTGTTGTTTCGTGGCGGTTGGCCATCGGGTTCATTCTGTTTGTGCTGGCCTGTCTGTGGGTCATTGTCTGGTACGAGCGCAATTTTACCTTGCCGATTTGGCAATTTGCCTTGGGCGTTTTTGTTGTTGCGTGGATCGGCCAGTTCTGGGGCCACAAGGTCGAAGGCAAAAAGCCGTCTTTCTTTAAAGACGTGCAATTTCTGCTGATCGGGCCCGCGTGGTTGCTGCACTTTCTATATAAACGGTTCGGGATCGCGTACTAAGCAAGCTGTTTAGTCAATATCCAGCGCGTCTTTGACAATGCCGTTCAGCAGGTCCTGAACGATCTGCATTTCGCCTTGGGGAAAACTGTCATGCCCGACGGTGGTTTTGTCCATCGCATCCGGTGTTGTGTAGACGAAGATGCCATAAGGACAGAACGAGATGTTGGCCGGGTTAACCTCCATCACCTTGCGCGAGATGGTCGCCGAACAAAAGGTATAGACCTCGGCCCGATAGAAGATCTTTTCACTGGCACCGACATCAAGTGCCGTTCGGTCCAGCATTGCGCCGACATGGCTGACATTGTCGATCTTCAGGCCGCGCCCGATAATCTCGCTTTCGACGGCGAACAACACGTCTTCGATGTCTTCTTCGACTGTGTAAGTGATGGCGTCACTGGCAAAGACGCCGCTGGTCAACAGGATGCTGGCAAACATTGCGGCAAACAGCTTTTTCATTCTTCTTCTCCCTTAACGCGGACCTGATCTTTGGGTTTCGCTTTTGCACCAACATTAGGACCTTGTGCCATGATCTTCGTCAACTGCGACGGATTGTAAGAATTCCAACGACTTCGTGAGCCAAGGTGTTTTGTCTTTGCATTTTGCCCACTCTAGACAATGCTCGGACTGACAGCACATCTCGGAGGTAATAATGGCATATCGTTTCAGGACTGATCTGAAATATTCGCAAATCACGCCAAAGGCGGATTTTTTGAACCGGCGACAGGTAATGGCCGGAATGGCTGGCGCTGCCGCGATCGGGCTAAGCGGGCAGGGTGCCTTTGCTGCTGGGCAGTATTCGACCAGCGAAAAACCCAACACGCTGAAGGACATCACGTCTTATAACAACTTTTATGAATTCGGAACGGGCAAGGACGATCCGGCCAAGCACGCCCACAGCCTGACCACCGATCCGTGGAGCGTGAAAATAGACGGCATGGTTGATAACCCCGGCTCTTATGGTCTGGAAGATATTCTAAGCAATGCCACGATCGAGGAACGCATCTATCGCTTTCGCTGTGTCGAGGCATGGTCGATGGTCATTCCGTGGAACGGTTTCCAGTTGTCGCAACTGCTGGAACGTGTCAGCCCGCAAAGTGGTGCTAAATACGTGTCATTTGAAACGCTGGTCCGACCCGAGGAAATGCCGGGGCAGAATTCTGCCCTGCTTGACTGGCCCTACCGCGAGGGATTGCGGCTGGACGAGGCGATGCACCCTCTGACCCTGATCGCAACCGGGATCTATGGCGAGGATCTGCCAAACCAGAACGGTGCGCCGCTGCGACTAGTGGTGCCGTGGAAATACGGTTTCAAGTCGATCAAGTCGATTGTCAGGATGACTTTGACGGACAAGCAGCCTCAGGCGACGTGGAATATGCAAAACCCGCGCGAATATGGCTTTTATAGTAACGTGAACCCGAATGTGGATCACCCGCGTTGGTCGCAAGCCTCGGAACGCCCCATCGGTGGCGGGCTGTTTGCCAAGCGCAAGGCGACGCTGATGTTGAACGGGTACGAAGAAGAGGTGGCCGGGATGTACGCAGGTATGGATATGTCGAAGAACTTCTAAAGGGTTGATCGAATGAAGATGCCCACAATGTTGAAAACCGGCCTGATCGGAACCGTGATCGCCGCGCTTTGCTGCTTTACCCCGGTGCTGGTTGTTCTCGTTGGCTTTGTCGGTTTGTCAGCCTTGGTCGGGTATCTGGATTTTGTGTTGCTTCCGGCGTTGGGCTTTTTCGTCCTGCTGACAGTTTATGCCCTCTATAAAAGGAAAGCCGCATGACCGAGCTGATTTCCGTTATCACCTGCCCTGAATGCAACCACGCCAAATCCGAAGAAATGCCGACAGATGCCTGCCAGTGGTTTTACCAATGCGCATCCTGTGATGCGGTCCTGAAACCCAAGCCCGGCGATTGTTGCGTCTATTGTTCGTATGGCACTGTACCCTGCCCGCCGATCCAAAACGGTGACGCCTGCTGTGGCTAGTGCGGTCGCACAGCGGGTAAACGGGGTTTTGCGCAAGATCCCGTCCTGGCCACTTTATATTCTCGGGCTGTTGCCTGCGGTGGTCTATTTCTATTGGGCGGTCAGCAACCAGTTGGGGGTTGATCCGTTGGCGGCGCTGGAACACCAATTGGGGGAATGGGCGCTACAGCTGTTGATTCTGACCTTGCTGGTGACGCCTTTGCGAAAACTCACCGGAATCAGCCTGCTGAAATTCCGCCGGGCTTTCGGGCTGACGGCGTTTTTCTATGTTTGTTTCCACCTGCTGACCTGGCTGGTGCTGGATAAACAGTTCTTTTGGGACGAGATTCTCAAGGATTTATACAAGCGACCCTACATCATCATCGGTATGACCGCGTTTTTGGTGCTGATTCCCCTCGCGATCACCTCGAATAACGCCTCGATTCGACGACTCGGGGCGCGAAATTGGGGCCGTTTGCACCGATTAGGCTATGTCGCAGCGGCCTTTGGGGCGATTCACTATCTGTTATTGGTTAAAGCTTGGCCGCCCGAGCCAATCATCTATTGCGCGATTGTGGCGACTCTCTTGCTTTGGCGGGTGCGGTGGCGGCGATTCATCCGATCCACGGTGTGAATCGCGCATTTTTCCGCCCGACTCGGTCGAATCCGGACCTCAATCGAAATTGAATCGGCTGAATCGCGAAAATATCTGGCTGAATCGCTGAAAAATCCCGACGCCACTGTGGATAACTTTGATTTCAAGCACTTGGCCGGATTCCCAAGCCTAATTTTCGTTCAATACGGGGCCTGTTTTTGTAGTTTTCCGCCGAAATAGGACTAAATCTGGGGGTAAATCAGGTAGAAATAAAAAAATGTCATTATTTTGAAAAAAGCGCTTGCGGGTACCAGCAACTAACCCTAGAACCCCTTTCACCGGCAGGGCGAAACACTCCGCTGGTAACAAAAACAGAGACAAACATCGAGCGGCGGGCGCGCCAAGGTTAAGGCGCTACCAAAGTTTGTTGTCTCTGCGCTCTTTGAAATTGATAGTATCTGAAGAGATATGTGGGCGGTTTGGTCGTTATCGACGGACGGACTTCTACATATCAACTTACTAGAGAATTGGTCTTCGGACTGGTTTTCGATGATGTATAGTCAGCTTCACGTTTGATGTGGTTCTTTGTTTACTTTGGTAAACTCAGACACAGAAAACATAAGTGACCATTGCTTGTTTTCAGTAAGGACAAGTAATGATGAAACAGTTCGCAAGAACTGGTTCGAGCCTAGTTTCCCTTGCAGGAAATTGGGTGATGTGCAGAGGTTCGAATGTCAAGGATAAGCAAGTAATTGCTTTTCAACTTGAGAGTTTGATCCTGGCTCAGAACGAACGCTGGCGGCACGCCTAACACATGCAAGTCGAGCGCTTCACTTCGGTGAGGAGCGGCGGACGGGTTAGTAACGCGTGGGAACATACCCTTTTCTACGGAATAGCCTCGGGAAACTGAGAGTAATACCGTATACGCCCCTCGGGGGAAAGATTTATCGGTGAAGGATTGGCCCGCGTTAGATTAGATAGTTGGTGGGGTAATGGCCTACCAAGTCTACGATCTATAGCTGGTTTGAGAGGATGATCAGCAACACTGGGACTGAGACACGGCCCAGACTCCTACGGGAGGCAGCAGTGGGGAATCTTGGACAATGGGCGCAAGCCTGATCCAGCCATGCCGCGTGAGT
>JAJFIC010000040.1 GCA_021775315.1 Paracoccaceae bacterium | reverse complement strand
CTTGCCGCCTGAATTTCCCTTTGCTATACGGACCCCCGCAAGGCCGATTGGCCGAGGCAAATGTTCCGGCGTAGCTCAGTGGTAGAGCAGTTGACTGTTAATCAATTTGTCGTAGGTTCGACCCCTACCGCCGGAGCCAATTACTTCATTTAGAACTTAGGATTAGGGCTTTTGCGCTCAGGCAAGCAATTGGTTTTTCCGGCATTGCGCATAGTGGGGTCGTGGTTGAGCAGCAGCAAACAGACCCGCTCAGGCGATGTGATCTGCCAAATCGTTAAGAATATACCAGTCATCAACATAACTCAGCTCTGTCAACACCCGGCGGTATCCTTGTGCCATTAACAGTTCAAAAATCCGTTCCCTTGCGTCAGTAAAATTATGTTCAATTGTAATGACTTTTGGTCGAAACTGATCAAAATCCAAATGCTTTAAGATTTCAAATTCGCTGCCTTCGGTGTCCATCGACAAATACTCAAATTGAGCAGGGCATTTGTTCCGGATCAAAAGCGTGTTCAAAGACACTGTTTTAACAGGATATTCCTTAGCGCGACGCCGTATCTTTTTGTGCGGGTCACTCGATCTAAATTCTTTGAGGGTAGAAAACCCTCGGGCGGGCGTTTCTGCAAAGACCAATTGCGCGTCATCGCACCCCCAGACACACCGGGTTTCCAGTTTTGTTTGCGGCCGGTTGGCCGTAAATTCCCGACGCCAAGAACGGCCGGGTTCAGCGCAAACACCCGTCCAGCCAAATGATTTTTCCAGCATGTAACTGTTTGAACCCGCTATGCCATTGGCCGCACCGATATCGGCAAAATAGCCCCCTTTGTCTTGCCCCAAAACATAAAGGGCAAACAAATCCTGGTGAAACTGGCTATAGGATAAGTGATTGTGTTTCAGGCAAAATTGCAGAAACGCTTTTTCCGCTCCGTTCGCCATTCCGCGGATTTTGTTACGCCCCGCAATAAGTTCCGCCGCCATTTGTCCGAGATGAGAAGGCAGAGGTAGTTGGGATGCCTGTCGATTTTGATGCTTTGAATACAAAGACCGTAACTGGCTTGTTATCTTCATTTAGGGAATTCCTGCCTCAAATTTGCCGCTCGAAACTTTTGGCAGATTGATAGGCCACGGCTGGCACCGCAGCCTATCAATATTTTATTCTGTTGGCAGCGTCGCCGCATAGGCCATCAGGTCAATCGCGTCCTGCAACGGAAAAGCGCGCAGGTTGATCATCTGAACGCCCGGATGTGCGCTTAGGACTTTGTGCATCACCTCGTCGGGGACATCCACAGCCTCGGTCCCGACAAAATTGGACTCATCACCATTGCCCCAGTCCAGCATGCGCCCGTCAAAACCGTGACAGGCCGCACAAGTCGTCTGGAAAACTTCACGACCGCGCGATGCGTTCCCGGCGTTCACTTTGCGCGTTTCGGTGTCCATAAACGTGGTCATGTCAATCTGGCCACGGCTGACAAACGCCGCGATCCGTGTCAGTTCAACATCCGAAATCATCTCAGGCGTGTAAGGGTGCTGTTCGTTTCTAAGCGTGCGCATGATGTATTCTTCGGGCTGGCCTTGGGCGCCCTGAATACCGATGATGCCGGTGAAATGGCTGCCACCGGAATAAACGCCGTCCTTACCTCGATAATCCCAACCATGACATTCCTTGCAGCGCCAAGTCGTTGCGCCGGATTGCTTGCCGCTGGCCGGATAAGCCGGGTTTGTGCCCTCGGGCTCGTCCCGATCAAGGGGCTTCCCACCACATATCATAGATGCGCCCGCCTGCCGCCAGAATCCATGGTTCAGAGGCAAAGTTCGGGGCTTCGTGGATATAACCCTGTGCTTCCTCTTTGTGGACCTGCTGCGCCGATGCAGATTGCAGCGTCGTACAGGCGGCCAAAAGCGCAACAGAAGCGACAACTAGACCTGTTAATAATGTTTTCTTCATTTTTTATCTCCCTGTTTGGTTTGTCTTCCCTAGTGAGCGTTCTTTTTTTTATTACTTGATCGTACCCAATTGTGATTAAAAAACAAGATTGGGGATCAATCACCCCACACCAAAGTCAGTTTGCCCCTGCAAATTTGGGTTTTTGCCTGCCTTGAACGTCCGTTTTCTGGCCGTCAGACACCCTATTGCACTTGCGTATGTCGCGTTTTTCGCCCAACGCCCCCGAATTCCTGTTTTTGTTTCACAAACAGGGGCTTCCCCTACTGGTTTCAAGTATTTATGGTCGCAGGCATCGGGTGGACAATTGTAACCTTGCTTTGTAAAGACCGTTTGATGAAAACATTGACCACCACGAATGAGCTGGCAACCTATTGCCAAGCCGCCGCTGACTGTCCTTATGTCACCATTGATACCGAATTTCTGCGCGAACGGACGTATTATTCCAAGCTTTGCCTGATCCAGATCGCGATGCCCGGTACTGATGATTCCGGGGCCGTGTTGGTCGATGTGCTGTCTGGCAAAATGGACCTCGCACCACTTTATGATCTGTTTCGCAATGAACGGGTGATTAAGGTGTTTCACGCCGCGCGTCAGGATCTCGAAATCTTTTTTGTCGAAGGCAATGTCTTTCCCAAGCCGTTTTTTGACACCCAGGTCGCCGCGATGGTCTGTGGCTTTGGCGAGCAGGTCGGCTATGAAACGCTGGTGCGCAAAATCGCGCGCAAACCGGTCGACAAATCCTCGCGCTTCACGGATTGGAGCCGCCGCCCCCTGACCGAAAAACAACAGGCCTACGCGCTGGCGGATGTCACCCATCTGCGCGAGGTGTATGAATTTCTGGCGGAACGCATTCGCCAAACCAAACGGGTGAAATGGGTCGAAGAAGAACTTGAAATGCTGACCGATCCGGCAACCTATACAATTTTGCCGCAAGACGCCTGGAAACGGGTCAAGACCCGCACATCGTCAGCCCGGTTTCTGGCCGTCGTGCGCGAACTGGCCCGGTTTCGTGAAAACTTTGCCCAGACGCGCAACGTGCCCCGTTCGCGTGTTTACAAGGACGACGCGATGCTTGAGCTGGCATCGACCAAACCAGCAACGGTTTCAGACCTTGGCAAATCCCGGCTTTTGCTGCGCGAAGCAAGGCGCGGTGAAATCGCCGACGGTATTCTGGCCGCGGTCAAAGACGGCATCAACTGGCCGCAGGACGATCTGCCAAATCCACCTCCGCAAAGGGAAAAGCTGGCCGGTAGCGAAGGTTTGGCGGATTTGTTGCGGGTTTTGCTGAAGGCCAAAGCTGAAGAGGCAGGTGTTGCGCAAAAACTAATTGCCACAGTGTCGGATCTGGATGCGATCGCTGCTGGTGAAACAGATGGCCCTGCCCTGCGCGGCTGGCGTCGGGATGTGTTTGGTGAAGACGCGCTTAGGCTGTGCGACGGCAAAGTCGCCCTGTCCGCCAATGGCCGCAGCGTGGTGTTGGTTGAGGTTTAGCGTTTGACCGTGCGACGGTTGTTGCGCGCGATCACTTCGATCCGGCGCACGCCCAGCAAGGTCTGATCCGACACGAAATGCCCCACCACGACCTCGCGTGAAATCTGCGTGCCCGCGGGCCTTGGACCGGGGGGTGGCAAAAGCCGGAATTCATAGCTGATCGTGCCCTTGTCAGGATATTCACCGTTTAAGGGGATCAACTCGGCCTCCCAATGGCCCTGGGTTGGGGGCAGGCCAATCGCGTGAATGATCGCGCCACCCGGCATACGGTCAACCTTAAGCTTGATAATATCCGCCACCAGACCGCGCGGATCGACAATGGTGCCCTCATCAGTAACCACAACTTGTTCGGCGCTGTCGCGTCCAAACCAGTTGAAAGGGTTAAGGCGCGAATTACGCACGCCCCCGCAAGCGGTTAGAAAGCTCAGCAACATCAACGTGGCGATCAGTCTGGTCATCAAACGGCGTCCTTGGTTCTACCTATCCTTGGATAGACCGAAATACCTGCCTTTGAAAAGGCTTGCCGCGTCTGTTTGTCAGGATTTCCTACTGGACGTTTGCTATTGTGCATCATAGGTGAAACGCCACACCCCGCAGGAGCGTACCCGATGGCCACCGCCGCATTTGAAGAAATTGCCGAAGATTTTGAGTTTCTCGACGATTGGGAAGACCGGTATCGCCATGTTATTGAACTGGGCAAAGCCATGCATCCGGTCGAAGATGCGCTAAAAGTTGCGGCCACCAAGGTCGATGGCTGCGCCAGTCAGGTCTGGCTGGTTCCGGCGATCAAGGACGGGGTGTTTAATTTTCGCGGTGACAGCGATGCAATGATTGTGCGCGGACTGATCGCCGTTCTGGTCGCACTTTTTGACGGCTTGCCGTTGGCTGATGTATTGAAAGTCGATGCAGGCGCGGAAATGGCGCGCCTTGGGCTGGATCAACATCTATCCGCGCAGCGCAGCAATGGGTTGCGTTCGATGCTCGAACGAATTCGCTTACTGGCAAGTCAAGCCACAGAAGGATAATTAACAAGTGTCTGATAAGATTACAAAAATACTTAACTCCCAAGGCTGGATTCTGGCCGATGGCGCCACTGGTACCAACCTGTTCAACATGGGGCTGGAAGCAGGCGAAGCGCCTGAAATGTGGAATGATCAGGCCCCGGAAAAGATCACGGCGCTTTACAAGCACTCGGTTGACGCGGGCAGCGATTTGTTTCTGACCAACAGTTTTGGCGGCAATTATTCCCGCCTGAAACTGCACAACGCACAAGGCCGCGTGCGGGAATTGAACCGCATTGCCGCTGAACTTGGCCGCGAAGTGGCGGAAAAATCTGACCGCGATATTATCGTTGCAGGCTCGATGGGACCAACTGGCGAGATTATGCTGCCAATCGGCACCCTGTCCCATTCCAGCGCCGTTGAAATGTTCCACGAACAGGCCGAGGGCCTGAAAGAAGGCGGCGCAGACGTCCTGTGGGTCGAAACGTTGTCGGCCCAAGAAGAGTTTTTGGCCGCCGCCGAAGGTATCGCAATGGCCGGTATGCCGTGGTGCGGCACGATGAGCTTTGACACCGCCGGGCGCACCATGATGGGCTTAACGTCGGTCGATATGGTGAAAATGGTGCAGGCGATTGACCATAAACCGCAGGCTTTTGGCGCCAATTGCGGTGTTGGGGCGTCAGATTTGTTGCGCACTTTGATGGGTTTTGCCGATCAGAACCCGGCATTGCCGCTGATTGCCAAAGGAAATGCTGGTATTCCGAAATATGTGGACGGACACATTCACTATGACGGCACGCCTGAACTGATGGCGGATTATGCCGTAATCGCGCGTGATCTGGGGGCCTCAATCATCGGGGGGTGTTGTGGCACGATGCCGGAGCACCTGTCGGCCATGCGCCAAGCGCTTGAGGACACGCCAAAAGGCGAAAAACCGACGCTGGAGCAGATCGAGGCCAAAATTGGCGGCTTTTCGTCAGCCTCTGACGGCACCGGGGATGATGACACCGCGCCAAAACGCGAGCGTCGTGGCAGGCGTCGTTAAGCTGTAAGCACTCGGACGTCGGATTAGGAAACCAGAATGTCGCAAAAACCTTAGATATTTCCCTGCGACAGATTGTACTTGCAGGGACGACATTCCATCAGCAACCCGATTGCGCCCATTACAGGATCAATACCCATGTCAGACGAAGAACAAGACATCGTCCTCGCCGAACTCAGTGACGAAGAACTGACACTGCAAATGCATGACGACCTTTACGATGGCCTGAAAGAGGAAATCGAAGAGGGCGTGAATATCCTGCTGGGCCGTGGCTGGCAGCCATATGACGTGCTGACCAAAGCACTGGTCGAAGGCATGCGGGTCGTTGGTATTGATTTTCGCGACGGTATCCTGTTCGTGCCTGAGGTTCTGTTGGCCGCCAACGCCATGAAGGGCGGCATGGCGATCCTGAAACCGCTGCTGGCGGCAACCGGTGCACCGCGTATGGGCCGCATGGTGATCGGCACCGTTAAGGGCGACATCCACGACATCGGCAAAAACCTGGTGACAATGATGATGGAAGGCGCTGGTTTTGAAGTGCATGACCTTGGCATCAACAACCCGGTAGAAAATTATCTTGAGGCTTTGGCCGAACAGGAAACCGACATTTTGGGAATGTCCGCCTTGCTGACGACCACAATGCCCTACATGAAAGTCGTGATCGACACGATGATCGAACAGGGCATCCGCGACGAATACGTGGTGATGGTCGGCGGTGCCCCGTTGAACGAAGAATTCGCCAAAGCCATCGGTGCTGACGCTTATTGCCGCGACGCGGCCGTGGCCGTTGAAACAGCAACGGATTTCATGACCAGAAAGCACAACCAGATGAGCGCCTGATGGCCAATCAGCCCTCTGGCGTTCCGGTTGACGACACAACGCTGACCGAACAAGGCTTAAACGCGCCCGCAGCCCCGGCTGCCGGGCGCGTTCTGCTTTTGGCCTGCGGGGCCTTGGCCCGCGAAGTGCTGGCGTTAAAAGCGGCCAATGGCTGGGACCACATGGACCTGACCTGCCTGCCCGCCAATTTGCACCTTTACCCCGAAAAGATCACCAACGCGGTCGAGGCCGCCGTGCACAAACATCGCGCCAGTTATGACGACATCTATGTCCTTTACGCCGATTGCGGCACCGGTGGGCTGCTTAAGGCAAAATGCGCCGAACTTGGCGTGGAAATGCTGCAAGGCCCGCATTGTTATTCGTTCTTTGAAGGCAATGCCAATTTCGCCGCCCATGACGATGAAATAACCGCGTTCTATTTGACCGACTTTCTGGTGCGCCAGTTTGATGCCTTTGTGTGGAAGCCAATGGGCCTTGATCGCCATCCCGAGCTTTTGTCGATGTATTTTGGCAATTACACCAAGCTGGTCTATCAGGCCCAAATCGAAGATCCGACGCTGAAAATACAGGCCGAAGCCTGTGCCGAACGACTTGGTCTGGCGTTTGAATACCGTTTCACCGGATATGGCGACCTCAAAGACGCGCTGGCCTCTAAAGCAGCGTCTGATCGCGCCGGGTGACCTTTAGGTAAATCCCGTCGCGCGCCCGAACCGTCAAATGCGCCACCGGCACCGGGGTCTTATCCTTCACCACCTCAAAATGAAAATTGCGCACCAACATGGCCAGCAACAAAACGCCCTCGACCATGGCGAACCCGGCCCCGGTGCAGACCCTTGGGCCGGATGAAAACGGGATATAGGCATTGCGAAAACCGGTTTTTCCGTTTTCGGTGTGCCAGCGCGTCGGATCAAATACATCCGGTGCATCCCAGATGCGTTCATGCCGGTGCAAATGCCACGGTGACACCACGATATGACTGCCAACGCGGATCTCACGGTTGCGAAATGCCTCAGGCTTCAGATTGGCGCGGATCATCATCGGAACCGGCGGATAAAGCCGCAGCACCTCGCGAAACACATCACGGGTGAAACTAAGTTTTTTGATGTCGCTGAATTTCGGCGCACCCTCGCCTAAAACCTGCGCCACTTCAGCCGCCGCACGCGCCTGTGTATTCTGATCAAGCGCAAGCAGATACAGCGCCCACGCCAAGGCCGAGGCCGAAGTCTCGTGCCCCGCCAGGAAAAATATCGCCACCTGATCGACCATTTCGGCGGTGTCAAAGCCCTGCCCAGTCAAAGGATCGGTTGTGGTCATTATTTTGGTCGCCAGATCATCAGGCGCGCGCCCTGCGGTAATCTCGGTCTGCCGTTCGCTGGTCAATTGCACCAAGAGACGCCGGATTTCACGGCTTGATCTGACCGTTTCACGACGACGAAAACGCGGCATCCAGCGGGGCAATCGGATAAAAGAGGCAAGGTTCAACAGCGGTTGCGTGCGTTGATATTCGCGAAATTCGTGAAAAACCGCTTGGGCCACACCGTCCGTAATGGGGATTGAAAACAAAGTGCGGAAAATAACATCTGCCGCCATATGCGATGTTTCCTCTTCCATTTCTATGGGTTCTGGTCCGATCTTACCATCAATCCGATCAATCGCCGCCTGCCCGGCCGTGACCATAGCAGGAAAAACCTCGCGCAGCCGACCACCTTCAAAACTGGGGTCAATAATGCGTCGTTGGCGTTTCCATGTGTCGCCATTGGTGACGAAAACCGAATTGCCCAGCAGAGTTTTCAGGCTTTCGCGGATCAAGTCGGATTTCGGAAAATCATCGGGCCGCTCGTTCAGCACGGTTTTCACCAGATCCGGCTCGTTCACCAGATACGAGCGGAAAAACGGCGTGCGAAACTCAGCCATTTTAGCGCGGTACAGCTTTTCCGGCTGAGACGAGAATATGTCTTTGCGAAACAACAGCAAATGCCGCAGCAGTGACACCTTTTCTGGTCGAGATGTGGGCTTTGGCGGATGGATTGGGCAACCGCTCATGGCAGTGCCTGCGACTGATAGGGCGAATGCGCGGTGACGATGCGACTGGGCGACGCGACGCGCCCCTGATAGCGAGCGGCCAACGTCATTGGCCCGGCTGTGATCTGGAAATAGTCATAGTCTTTGGGCCGATCAAAAGCACAAAGATACTGGAAATGCAGCCGAAAAAACCGCCATTTCATGCTGTTATAATAATCCGGTGACAGCGATTGGGTGAAGGCCGCCGAAATCACCAGCGGCCAGATCGTTTCAGACGTCGCCGCCCCGCTGACCGCCACGGGATCACATAGCGCAAAGGTGCACCCATCACCAGGTGCTGTGACGTCGATCCATGTCACATCACGCTGCTGGCTGAGGAAATGCAAATCCGCCCGCAAGCGGTCGGCCTTTGGCAGGTAAGACACCATCGGCACCACGTGGCCGAGCGTCAGAAACCCAAGCTGCGGCCCCTTGGGATCAATATTGTGACGACGCAACAGATCGGCCAGCACAGACACGCCCAAATGCGCACCGGACGAATGGCCGACCACCAAAACCTCGTCCACATCGCTTTGAAGGGCTGCATAAATCCGGTCGCCGAAAACCTGCATCCTGTGTTCAAGCTCTGGCGGATTGGCACCGAAATATTGCGCTGAAAACGCATAGTCATGCAGCAAATAATAAGCAAACAGGCGATTATCGAGTGCGCGAAACCACCGCATCAACCAACCGAGAACGCCAAGCCCAATCGGTACGGCCAGCCAAAGCGGGGTGAATTGCGCAAAGCCAAAGCCGACAAACCATGCCACCAGACCGGCCAGAACAAGCTGTAATGTCAGCATGAAAACCGGATACAGGGCCGCGATCACCGGGCCTTTGCGCAGGCGCATTAGGCGAAACAACGCACCGGTCGACAGGTAAATCGAGACCACCCGCGCCAGCAGCAAAAACGTCGCCGCAATGCCACGATCCATCGAGCTTTGCACAATATCTGACCATAACAGAAACTCAAAATCCGTATGACAGACCTTTGAATTGATCTTTGATGTCACGGACCAACTGTAATTCTCGGCTTTTGGATTGCCTTTCAAATCAAGCTCATAGCCTGAAATGTCGGCCTGTAAGGTGCCTTCGGTACGATAAAGCTCGCGGTAGCGACGCGGCAACATGGGGTCATAGCCCGGAATGTAAAAGACCTGGCGACGCTTTACGGAGTGTTGTTGCTCGCTATCTTTTGCGCCTGTCACCTGCTCGGCTTTCTTGGTTCGTTGCGCAAGTCTACTTGAAAACCGTGGCCACGTTAAAGGCTTTTAACAGGTTTATAGCGTGGAGCCTCCGGCGGGGATATTTGTGAAAAGAAGAAGCCCTGTCAG
>JAJFIC010000039.1 GCA_021775315.1 Paracoccaceae bacterium | reverse complement strand
CAGGCGCGGCGACTGGGCCGGGTAATGAGTATTTGGGCAATAAAGAAACCAGACCAGTGTTTTGGTCGACGGACCTCCGGGCTAAGCCGCGCCAGCCGAGCAGAAGCGCAAATTGCGAAGCATGGCCTTGAGAGCGGTTATTTCTGATTTGCTGTGGTTCTTGAGAATAAAGGCCTCGTGGGCGCGGGCCTTTTCGATTTTTTCGGCGGCAAGGGTGCGGCCCTTTTGGGTCAGTTCGACCAATACACCGCGCCTGTCGGCGGCGGAATGCACGCGGCGAACCAGTTCAGACTTGGTGAGCCTGTCCAGCGTTCTGGTCAGGGTCGGTTGTTTAAGCAGGCTTTGTTCGGCAAGTGCGCCGACATTGAGGCGAAAATCAGGGTAAAGCGACGCAAGAATGCGCCACGTGGACACGGCAATTCCGTCTTTGGCAAGCTCGGCATGGAAGGCTTGGCTTGCGCCAGCACTTGCCTGCGCCAGCAGATAAAGCAGGTAATCGTCGGTAAAGGCACCAGCCTGATCCGGTGGGTTGGTTTCAGAGGGCACTTTGCGTTGTTCCAAATTGACCTGCGAAGAACACCAAGGGTTCCAGATCACTTTGCTCACATTCTTTGACCTCGCCGAAAAACACCACGTGGTCGCCCGCGTCAACCATTTGGGTTCTTCGACATTCAAAGGTTGCGATTGTGTTGCGGATCACGGGTAAATCATTGACGCCGCGAAACCAGTCTACCCCTGCAAACCGATCATCAATCGGGCTGGCGAATTGATTGCAAATCTCGCGCTGTTGACTGGCCAGAATGTTGATGGCGAAATGGCTGGCGTTGCGAAAGACCTCAAGGTTCGGGGATTTGTTTGTCAGTGACCACAGCACCAACGGCGGGGTTAGCGAAACCGAACTGAAAGAATTGATCGTCAGCCCATAAGGCGCGTCGTCCGGGCCGCTGGTTGTTACCACGGCAACGCCGGTTGCGAATTTCCCAAAAGCGCGGCGCAATGCCAGTGATGTGTCCATAGGTCTGCCTGCTCACATTGTAGAAACATAAAAATATTACTTTTCATATATTCCAAAGTAATCTATTTAACAAGAACTATCCGCGACATTCTGTCATGCGGGGGCAAGCAACCAAGGGGATGGCCGTGCTGAATGACCGGATCGAAGCCAAGTGGATTGACGCGTTTGAAACGACGTTCAGGGCATGTGGGGTTACTGAAACGCAAACCGCAATCATCCTGTCAGAAACCCAAAGCCGCGATTTGAATGTGCATTTGTCTGAGCTTGCGCTGGGGCGAATCGGTGCGAGTTTCTTTCACCTGAAGGTGCCGACGCCACGCAATACCTCGCCCGCGATCATCCGATCCTCGGGGGCGACGCTGGCGCTGAACGGTCAGGAAAAGGCGGTTGCGGCGCTGTCAGGTGTGGATTTCGTTGCCGATCTGACGCTTGAGGGTTTGATGCATGCGCCACAAACCGGGGCGATCTTAAAAGGTGGCGCGCGGATACTGAATATTTCAAACGAGCATCCGGACATGCTGGAACGCGCGATGCCGGATGAAGATTTGAAGGCGCGCACATTGGCCGCTGCGCGTTTGTGTCGGAAATCCAGTGAAATGACGGTAACCAGCGACGCAGGCACGGATTTGCGCGTTAACATGGCCGGTAACAACACGGTTGGCGTTTGGGGGTGGACCGATAAACCCGGCACGCTGGCCCATTGGCCCGGCGGCATCGTTGTGTCTTTTCCGGCAGCCGGATCGGTCAACGGGCGGTTGGTTTTTCAACCCGGTGACATGAACCTGACATTCAAGAAATATTTCGACAGCGAAGTGATTTTCACGCTTGAGAACGACTATGTAACGTCGATCGAGGGCAAAGGCACCGACGCCCGCCTGATGCGCAATTATCTGGACGCCTTCGGTGATCGCGAGGCTTTTGCCACCAGTCATGTCGGCTGGGGCCTGCATCGTGGCGCGCGCTACGAGGCGTTGACGATGTACGACAAGCGCGACAGCAACGCGACGGAATTGCGCGCGGTGGCCGGTAATTTCCTTTATTCCACCGGTGCAAATGAATTTGCCGGGCGGTTCACCGAAGGGCATTTCGATCTGCCGATGATGGGCTGTACGATCACGGTGGACGATACTTGTGTGGTTGAAAACGGGGTGCTGACCTCGTGAAAACTGCGGCGGGAATAGTCTATGACGCGCAAGGCACAGGCAGCGTTCCGATTGTGTGCCTGCACGGGATCGGCGGCGATACCGGCAGCTTTCAGCCGCAACTGGATGGGCTTTGCGCTGAGTTCCGCGTGATTGCTTGGAATATGCCGGGTTATGGCAGATCAGACCCCTTAGCTGATGTGACATTCCCGGCACTTGCTGCAAAGCTAAAGGATTTTCTGGACACGTTGGGATTGGATGAGGTTCATCTGATGGGGCAATCCATCGGCGGAATGTTGGCGCTAGAAATGGCGTGTACTTACCCGGAATACGTGGCGTCGCTGGCTTTGATCGGCACGACGCCAGCGTTCGGCGGGCGGGATGACAGTTTCAAGGAACAGTTCATCGGGGCGAGGTTGGCACCGCTTGACGCGGGCAAGACCCTTGCGCAGTTGGCCGAGGAATTTGTGCCGGAAATTGTCGGGCCGATTGCGTCTGATGCGGCAAAGGCGGCGGCCACGGCCTCGATGGCGGCGGTGCCTGAGGCGACTTACCGCGACATTATCCGATGTCTGGTGACCTTTAACCGACGTGATGATTTGGCAAGTCTGGACCTGCCGGTTTGCCTGATTGCGGGCGAACATGACCAGAATGCGCCAAGCAAAACCATGGCCCGTATGGCCGAGAAAATCACAGGCGCCGAATACCACGAAATCAAAGGTGCCGGGCACCTGATCAACCTGGAGGCGGGGGATGAAACCAACGCCATCCTCAGCAGTTTTTATCGGAGTATGACATGACAGACCTAGACGCCCCAATCTTTGACGCAAAAACATGGGGCCTGACCGAAAAACAGGTCGAATTGACAGCACTTGCCCGCAAGCTTGGGCAGGAAAAATTCGCGCCGCGTGCGTCGGAATATGACCGCACTGCGACGTTCCCGACGGAAAACTACAAAGACTTTTTTGAAAGCGGCATGCTGGGCGTTGCGATCCCCGAAGAATATGGTGGTCACGGTGCGGATTACAAAACCTATATGCTGACCTCGGCCGAAATCGGGCGCTATTGTGGCTCAACCGCGCTGACGTTTAACATGCATGTCTGTTCGTGTTTATGGAGCGGCTTTCTGATCGACAATTTCGATCTGGATGCCGCCACGCGCGCCGAGCACAACAAAAACCGCGAAGTGCATTACCGGCGCGTTCTGGACGAAGGCGCGATTTATGCCCAGCCCTTTTCCGAAGGTGGCGCCGCTGCTGCGGGATCAAAGGCATTTGGCACAACGGCGCTTAAGGTTGATGGAGGTTGGCGTATCAACGGCAAGAAAATCTTTGCCTCGTTGTCAGGTCACGCGGATTATTACGGCGCGCTTTGCACCGAAATCAGCTCAACCGACGAAACGCCGGATCGCGCCAACACGATGTATATTGCGGTGCCACGAGATGCCGAAGGGGTCACCGTCGAAGGTGACTGGGACCCGTTGGGGATGCGCGGTACGGTTTCGCGCAACCTGATTTTCAAGGACGTTTTCGTGCCGGAGGATTCCAAACTGATGCCATCGGGCATCTATTTTCAGGCCGCCAAACGCTGGCCGCATATGTTCATGACACTGACGCCGTCCTATATGGGTTTGGCGCAGGCGGCTTATGATTTCACGGTGAAATACCTGCGCGGTGAAATGCCGGGAACACCGCCCGTCAAGCGGCGGATGTACCCAACAAAACAGATCGCCGTTGCCCAGATGCGGATCATGCTGGAGCAGACCAAGGCGCTGTGGTTTCAGGCGATTTCCGAGGCCGGGCCGAACCCGTCGCGCGAAAGCCTGCTGCGGGCCTGGACTGCGCAATATACCGTCATGGAAAACGCTAATGAGCTGGCGCAACTGGCAATTCGCACCTGTGGCGGGCAGTCGATGCTGCGCTCGTTGCATCTGGAACGTATCTATCGCGATAGCCGCTGTGGCTCGTTAATGCTGCCTTGGACCAGTGAACTTTGTCTTGATATGTTGGGCCGAGGCACGTTGTACAATTCCGGCGAAACGGACGATTGAGGTGGTTGAAAAAAACCAGACGATCGACAGCTGGCTGGACATTCACGCCACCCATCAGCGCGACCGACCGGCCCTGAATTTCGAAGGTGACAGCCATTCCTATAACGCGCTTGCCGCTTGGGTCGCGCGTCTTGCGGCAGGCATGCAGCATCGGCTTGGCCTGAAACGCGGTGATCGCATCGCCTATTACGGCAAAAACAGCGATTCCGAGGTTGCGCTGATATTCGCAGCGGCACGGCTCGGGTTGGTTCTTGTGCCGCTCAACTGGCGGCTTGCGGCGGCTGAGTTGCATTATGTGATGCAGGATAGCGGGGCGAAATACCTGTTCCATGATGCGCATTTCGCGGATCAGATTGACGCTGTGTTGGATGGTTTGGCCGATGTGTCAGCGATTGACGTGTCTGACAAACTGGCCAGCCTGACCACCGATCAAATGCTGGCGCCACCCAACGCGACGCTAAGTGATCCGCTGTTTATCGTTTACACGTCAGGCACAACGGGGCGGCCAAAAGGGGCTGTGCTGACGCAAGAGGCGGTGTTGTGGAACGCCGTGATCAGCCTGCATGCGCATGATTTTACGCCGCAGGATCACATTCTGAACATTCTGCCGCTATTTCACGTTGGTGGGATCAATATCCAGATGATGCCGACCTTTTTTGTCGGCGGTCAGGTGACACTGCACGCCCAGTTTGAACCGGAAACCACCCTGAAAGCACTGGAATACGAGGGGATCACCACCACGGTTTGCGTGCCAACGGTGATGCGCGCCCTGTTGTTCCATCCCGATTGGGGTGGGTTGAGCCTGCCAAATCTGCGGCTGATCAATACAGGGTCGACGGACGTGCCGGTGGAAATAATCAACGCGGTTAATAAGCGTGGTATACCCATGGTGCAGGTGTACGGTGCCACGGAAACCGGGCCAATTGCGACCTATCAAAAGGCCAGCGAAGCGGTGGCAACTGCTGGTTCTATCGGTCGGGTCGCGGCGCATTCGCAGATCAAGCTGATGGATCAGGACGTTGAGGTCGGTTTAAACACACCGGGCGAAATTTGGGTCAAAGGCCCGAATAATTTCAGCCATTACTGGAACAACCCAACAGCCACCGAAGCGGCACTCGTTGACGGTTGGTTCCGCACCGGTGATGTGGCCTATCAGGACAAAGACGGGCTTTATTGGTTCGCTGACCGGATCAAACACGTCATCATTTCGGGTGGTGAAAACATCTATCCGGCCGAGCTTGAGCGCGTGTTGAACCGGCTGCCCGGAATGCGCGAGGCAGCCGTCGTCGGGCGCGCCCACCCCAAATGGGGCGAGGTCCCGGTTGCGGCCGTTGTGATCAATGCAGACGGGCCGGACAAGGCGCAGGTCCTGGCGGCTTTCAGCGATGAAATCGCTCGGTTCAAACATCCCAAAGACGTGGTTTTCCTTGAACGTCTGCCGCGCAACGCAATGGGCAAGGTTTTGGCTGGTGAGGTGCGTAAACTGGTGGCAGCCGCGCAGGATTAAGCGGTGGCGTTTTCCGGTCTGGTTGTGGCACCTTGTCCGCAGTTAGATGCGGATGGATATCTATGGGCCTTAACAAAGAACTCGACGGGTTCACGATCGTTGCAATGGAACAGGCGGTTGCCGGGCCATATTGCAGCCTGTTATTGGCGGATGCTGGCGCGCGGGTGATTAAACTCGAACGGCCCGAGGGCGATTTTACCCGTGGCTACGACAAAGGGGCGGATGGGCAAAGCACGTGGTTTGCCTGGCTCAATCGCGGCAAAGAATCCGTGGTCATTGACTATCGCAAACCTGATGATGCGGCATTGATGCACCGTCTGATCGCCGAGGCTGATGTGTTTTTGCATAATCTTGCGCCGGGTGCGCTGGATCGTCATGGGTTTTCGCCCGATGTGCTGCGCCAGCACAATCCGGGCCTGATCAACCTGCAAATCTCGGGCTACGGGACCGAAGGTGAAGCGGCTGAAATGAAGGCCTATGATTTTCTTGTGCAGGCTGAAAGCGGTGTTTGTACTGTCACCGGCACGCCTGAACAGCCGTCGCGCGTTGGGGTTTCGATATGTGACATTGCCACCGGTCTGACAGCATTTTCCGCAATTTTACGCGCGCTGTTGCAGCGCAGCAAAACCGGCGTTGGCGTCGATATTTCCATTTCGATGTTTGATGTGATGGCCGAGTGGATGAACATGCCCTTGTTGGCGCATCGTTATATGGCCGCCAAACCCGCGCGCATGGGGCTGACGCATGCGCTGCTTGCGCCTTACGGGGCGTATACCTGTGGCGATGGTGGGCAGATTTTGATTGCTATTCAGAACAATCGTGAATGGGTGGTGTTTTGCGACCAAATCCTTGGCAAGCCGGAATTCGGAGCAGATGCGCGGTTTGCCAGCAACGCTGACCGGGTCGCCAATCGCGCGGCCCTTGATGTTGAGGTGAACCGGGTGTTTTCCACGCAGGATCGGCAAATCATTGCGGACCGGTTGCAGGCCGCGAAAATCGCGTGGTCGCATTTGAATGGGCTTGAGGACGTGGTCAACCACCCGCTGTTGCGCCAGATAACGGCGAATATCGGCGGCTTTGCTGTGGATTTGGTCGATTTGCCAGTCAAGACAGACGCTGCCCGCCCGCAAAACGTGCCGCAATTGGGCCAGCACAGCGCTGCGATCCGGCAGGAGTATTCTTAGATGACCTATGTTTTAAGCCACCCCGAAATCCGGCAAGCCGTGGTGCGGTTATGCGCTGATTATCCGGGCGAGTACTGGCGCGCGCTTGATCGTGAACAGGCCTATCCATCGGCCTTTGTCGATGCTCTGACGCGCGAGGGCTATCTTGCGGCATTGGTTCCGGAAAGCTATGGCGGCTCGGGTCTGTCATTGTCAGCCGCCGCGGCCATATTGGAAGAAATCCACCGAAGTGGTGGCAATGCAGCGGCCTGCCATGCGCAGATGTATACGATGGGCACCGTGCTGCGACATGGCAGTGACGCCCAGAAGCAGCAATATTTGCCGGGCATTGCCGATGGCAGCCTGCGCTTGCAGGCTTTTGGCGTGACTGAACCGACCAGTGGCACGGATACCGGGGCGATCCGCACTAATGCCCGGCTGGACGGTGACAATTACGTCGTAAACGGCCAGAAAATCTGGACATCGCGGGCTGAATATTCCGATCTGATGGTCTTGTTGTGCCGGACCACGCCGCGCGATCAGGTGGCGCGCAAGACTGATGGTCTGTCTGTATTGTTGGTCGATATGCGCGAGGTGCGGGGCAAGTCGCTGACCATCCGTCCGATCCAGACCATGATGAACCACGCCACTTGTGAAGTGTTCTTTGACGATATGATCGTGCCAGCGGCAAATCTGATCGGCGAGGCTGGCAAAGGGTTTCGATATATCCTGTCAGGCATGAACGCCGAGCGGATTTTGATCGCGTCGGAATGTATTGGCGATGCGAAATGGTTTATCCAAACGGCAACGGCCTATGCGAATGATCGCAGTGTTTTTGGCCGCCCGATTGGGCAAAATCAGGGCGTTCAGTTCCCGATTGCAAAGGCCTATGCCCAGATGCGCGCGGCTGAGTTGATGCTGGCCGAGGCGATCCGTCTTTATGAGGTTGGTGAAAACCCCGGGGAAGAGGCGAACATGGCCAAAATGCTGGCCGCCGACGCCAGTTGGGCCGCTGCTGAGGCGTGTTTGCAAACCCATGGCGGTTTTGGTTTTGCGGCGGAATATGATGTCGAACGCAAGTTTCGTGAAACCCGTCTGTATCAAGTGGCCCCCATTTCGACCAACCTGATCCTCAGTTATCTGTCAGAACATGTTTTGGGGCTGCCCCGATCTTACTGACGGACCACGCGCGACAGTTTACGGGTGGCCAGCAACAGGTCTGTTTCGCTTCTGGCGACACCATCCAGCAGGCGGATTTGCCTGAGGATACCGTCCAGTTGTTCCAGCGACTCCGCCCCCAGTTCAACGATCAAATCCCATTTTCCGTTGGTGGTGTGCAGCGCCTCGACTGCGAGCATAGCTGAAAGCTGACGGATCACCCGTTCTGTTCCACGGCCTTCGATCGCGATCATCATCAGCCCACGCACGGGCGTGTGGGCGGCGTCACCTTTCAGAACAGCGGTAAAGCCGACGATTTCACCCGTTCTTAGCAGTCGATCCAACCGGGTCTTTATCGTGGCGCGCGACACGCCAAGATCGGCGGCAAGGGTCGATATCCCGGCCCGCCCGTTTTTGCGCAAGGCAGCGGCCAATTTCTGGTCGATCTTGTCCAATATGCAAAAATCCTATGTGCGTTATGGTGATATATTGCTGAATTATTATCAATTAGACAAATTAAAACCAGCATAATTGCATAATACCTTGCCACAAACGATCAAATGGAACTCTGGACATGACCAAACACTGCATTCTTGTAGGCGCGCCCGTGGAAACCGGTGCTTCGCAAGCCGGGTGCCTTATGGGACCGGATTCCTATCGGACAGCCGGGCTTGGCCCGATGCTGGAAAGCCTTGGCCACAAGGTTCAGGATCGTGGCAATGTTGCGCCTCGGATCACCAGCTTGCCTGACGGTGCACTTGCCGGGAGCAAACGGCCCGAAGCCATGATCGGCTGGACAAAGGCGCTTGCTGAAATTGCGGAAACTGTCGCTGGTGAGGGCTTTCCGATCTTTATGGGTGGTGATCATTCGCTGGCGGCTGGTACGGTTTCAGGTGTGGCGCAGCAGGCGAAAAAGCAGGGGCGGCCTTTGTTCGTTCTGTGGCTTGATGCACATCCTGATCTGCATTCACCGGACACAACGGACAGCGGTAACCTGCATGGTGTTCCAGTTGCGTATTTCACGGGGCTGCCGGGTTTCAGCCCGCATTTCCCACCGCTTGAGGCGCCTGTGCCGTTGGAAAACATCTGCATGATGGGTATCCGTTCGGTTGATCCGACAGAAAACGCACGTCTGGCGGAAACCGCGATTGATGTGCATGACATGCGCGCGATAGACGAACACGGTGTCGCCGCCCCGCTGAGCGCGTTTCTTGCGCGGGTCAAAGCGGCGAACGGATTGCTGCATGTCAGTCTGGATGTCGATTTCCTTGACCCGGCGATTGCCCCGGCTGTTGGAACCACAGTTCCGGGTGGCGCAACCTTTCGCGAGGCGCATCTGATCATGGAAATGCTGTGTGACAGCGGTCTTGTCAGCTCGCTTGATCTGGTGGAGCTGAACCCGTTTCTGGATGAGCGCGGCCGAACTGCGCAGTTGATGGTGGATTTGACCGCCAGTTTATTGGGGCGCAAGGTTCTTGATCGCCCGACAAGGCGATTCTGATGACGCAGTTCCAGACCCAAGGAAACCCACAGGCATATATGCCCGCGAACATACTGACGTTTCGCCCGGAAAGGATTTTGCCGTGAAAACCCCCTCTGCCCTGGCGATGGTGCCGTTTGTCAGCGTCGATCACATGATGAAACTGGTGCATAGCATCGGTCTGGAACGTGTGCTTTCCGATCTGGCGACCTATATTGAACAGGATTTCCTGCGCTGGGACCTGTTTGACAAGACACCGCGCGTCGCCTCGCATTCCGCCGAAGGGGTGATCGAATTGATGCCCACCAGCGATGGCGAGGTTTATGGTTTTAAATATGTAAACGGTCACCCAAAGAATACCCGTGACGGCTTGCAGACGGTTACCGCCTTTGGCTTGTTGGCGAATGTTAGCAATGGGTATCCGGTATTGCTGTCAGAAATGACGATCCTGACAGCCCTGCGCACCGCTGCGATGTCAGCCCTTGCCGCCAAACATCTGGCCCCCAAGGGCGCGACCACGATGGCGATGATCGGCAATGGTGCGCAATGCGAATTTCAGGCAACGGCGTTCAAGGCTGTTTGTGGCATCGACACTGTTCGCCTTTTCGACGTTGACGCGGCAGCCACCAAAAAGGCCGCTCGCAATCTGGCGGATAGCGGGCTGAAAGTGATCTCCTGCACCTCGCCGGAAGAGGCTGTCGCGGGCGCAACCATCATCACCACCTGCACTGCGGACAAGCAATACGCCACGATCCTGACCGATAACATGGTCGGCAGCGGTGTTCACATCAACGCCATTGGCGGCGATTGCCCCGGCAAGACGGAACTACACAAAGACATCTTGCTGCGCTCAGAGATTTTTGTGGAATACCCGCCGCAAACCCGCATCGAGGGCGAGATTCAGCAACTGGCCCCCGATCATCCGGTGACCGAACTTTGGCAGGTTTTTTCCGGCCAGACCAAAGGGCGCAAAAGCGACCGTCAGATCACCCTGTTTGACAGCGTTGGCTTCGCGGTCGAGGATTTTTCGGCGCTGCGATACGTTCGCGATCAACTGACCCATAGCGGGCTGTTTCTTGAACTGGACATGCTGGCCGATCCTGATGATCCGCGCGATTTGTTCGGCATGGTCAGGCGCGCTGCCCCGGCGGTGGCTGCATAGGAAAAATGTGAACGCTACGGAAACATGAATTCATCCTTGCGCAAAAGCGCAATCTGCAACACTCTGCCAAGGTTCCAAGGCAACAGGGTCGCCCCCTGACACGCTGCGGAAATTTATTAATGGAAAGCTGCCCTTGACCGAACAACCTATCGCCTTGATCGCTGACGACATCCACAAAAGCTTTGGTAAGCTTGAGGTCCTAAAGGGTGTGTCCATGACCGCGCATGAGGGGGACGTTATTTCGATCATCGGTTCCTCAGGTTCTGGCAAGTCGACATTTCTGCGCTGCATCAATTTTCTGGAAACGCCCGACAGCGGGCGGATCGTTCTGGATGGGGAAGAGGTGATTGTGCGCAAAGATCGGCGCGGGCGTCTGTTGGGGGCTGACGCCAAACAGATCCAGCGGTTGCGGTCGCAACTGGGTTTTGTGTTTCAAAGCTTCAACCTCTGGTCCCACATGACCGTTTTGCAAAACGTCATGGAAGGCCCCATTCAGGTGCTGGGCCGTAACAAGGCCGAAGCCAAAGACGAAGCTATGGAACGGCTGGCCGAGGTTGGGATCGCTGAAAAGCATGATGCCTATCCAAGCCAGTTGTCCGGTGGTCAACAACAGCGCGTGGCCATTGCCCGTGCCTTGGCCATGCAGCCCAAGGTTTTGCTGTTTGACGAGCCGACGTCGGCACTCGACCCTGAACTGGTCGGCGAAGTTCTAAAGGTAATCCGTCAGTTGGCGGATAGCGGTAAAACAATGATCGTGGTGACCCATGAAATGGGGTTCGCACGCGAAGTCAGTTCCAAGACAATTTTCCTGCACCAAGGTCGGGTCGAAGAAGAAGGCCCGCCGAAAGATGTGTTTGGAAACCCGAAATCAGAGCGTTGTAAGGCCTTTTTGGCCAGCACGTTGTGACCAACCAAGAAACAGTTCTAAATGGGAGAGTAACATGAACTATCTTGTAAAAATCGCCGGGGCTGCCGCCCTTGCAGCTGCATTTGCAGCCACTGCCGTATCCGCACAAACCGTGCGTATGGGAACCGAGGGGGCTTATCCTCCATATAACTTCATCAACGACGATGGCCAGGTTGATGGTTTTGAAAAAGACGTGGGCGACGAGCTGTGCAAACGCGCAGGTCTTGATTGTGTCTGGGTGACAAATGACTGGGATTCAATCATTCCGAACCTCGTTTCCGGCAACTACGACACCATCATTGCTGGCATGTCGATTACCGACGAACGTGACGAAGTCATCGACTTCACCCAGGAATATTTCCCGCCAGATCCATCCGCTTATGTTGCCCTGGCCGGGGCGTCCAAGGACGTGATGAATGGTGTGGTTTCTGCACAAACTGCGACGATCCAAGCGGCCTATGTGGCCTCGTCCGGTGCAACCGTGGTTGAATTTGCAACGCCAGAAGAAACCGTTGCCGCTGTGCGTTCCGGTGAAGCAGACGCAGTTCTGGCCGATTTCGCCTACCTCAACCCAATTGTTGAAGCGTCAAATGGCGAGTTGATGATCGTTGACCAAAGCGTGATGATCGGTGGCGGCGTTGGCATGGGTATCCGTGAAAGCGATGGCGAGCTGAAAGGCAAAATGAATGCGGCGATTGACAGCATGAAAGCCGACGGCACACTTACTGCCCTGATCGCCAAGTGGTTTGACGGCCGGGTCGTAAATTACTGATCGGTTACAATGACTTTTGGGGGCTGCGTTTCGCGCGGCCCCTTTTCCTTAGGAATTACCTGATGCGAATGTGCCATGTTTGAATTCTGTGCAGATCCCAAAACCCTTGAAGGACTTCAATGGTGGAGCTGTTATTTGACCAACGGCAAGCATCAGGGCTTCTATTTCAGCTTTATCACCGTGCTTTCGCTACTTTTTGTCACCGTACCCTTTATTCTGGCATTGGGGTTTGCAGGGGCCTTGGCCCGGCGCGCGCAATTCGCCCCGCTTCGCTGGTTCGGCCTTGCATATACGTCGATCGTTCGCGGTGTACCTGACATCGTGTTTTTCCTGTTTGCCCTGATCGCGATGGATCAGGGGATCGAATATATTCGCCATATGGTCCTGTGCCCCGAGGTTACTGATCCGGTGCGTCAGGGAAACGATTTTATTGTCTGTGCCAAGGCGAAAATGCCGCTTAGTTCTGCCCCCGAATGGGCGCATAAATCCTATGCATTCTTTCAGGCCTCGGTCGCCTTTTCTGTCGTATTCGGAGCTTTTGCTGCCAACACTCTTTATGGTGCACTGGCGGCCGTTCCTGCGGCCCAATTGGAAACCGGTGCGGCATTTGGCATGACACCACGCCAGACTTTCCGCCGTATTCACCTGCCGCAGATGTGGATTTATGCGCTGCCCGGCCTGTCCAATCTGTGGATGATTTTCATCAAAGCCACACCACTGCTGTTCTTGCTGGGCATTCAGGATATCGTATATTGGGCCCGCGAATTAGGCGGCACTAAAACCGGGATATTTGATTACCCCCATGCCGATTGGCGCCTTGGGTATTTCCTTTTCCTGCTGGTGTTCTATCTGTTTTTAACCTGGATTTCTGAACGCATATTTACCCGCATCACCCGACGGGTTTCGCGCGGGCAGGCAACGATTGGCGGTGCGGTTTGAGCTGCGCAGAAACCATCAGCGGCTATGCCCTTCGATCCATTGGCTGGGGCGAGCGCCTGTTGCCAAAAACCGATTTCACGCTGTGTGATCATGCGGTTCTGATCGGCTCGGGCTTAATCTGGAACCTTTATTTCGCGGTTTTCGCGCTTGGTTTCGGTTTCTTTTTTGCCGTTCTGGTCGCCGTTGCGCGGGCAAGTGACAGACCTGCCCTGCGCTGGCCAGCACAGGCGTTTATCTTTGTCATTCGCGGCTCACCCTTGTTTATCCAGTTCTTTATCGCCTATGAAACCTTCGTGCTGATCCCAAAGGTGGCATTTGACATCAACCTTGGTTTCATGGAAATCACCGCTGAAACCCGCTGGTTGACAAAGGCTTGGTTGGGCGCGCTGATCGTATTGTTCCTGAACACAACGGCTTATACCGCCCAGATTTTCCACGGCGCGCTGTTGTCTGTGCCAAAAGGCGATATCGAGGCCGCGGATTCCATCGGCATGTCGCCCTATCGCAAGTTCCGACGGGTTATTTTCCCGTCGATGCTGCGCCTCGCCTGGGCGTCGTACACGAACGAGGCGATCTTTTTGTTTCACGCAACCACACTGGTGTTTTTTTCCAGCTTTCCGGCTTGGCGGCAAAAAGGTGACGCGCTTTATTACGCCAGTTATTTTGCCGATAAGACGTTCAATCCATTTGTGCCTTATCCGATCATCGCGGTTTATTTCATCATTTTCACGTTGATCCTGACCGCAATTTTTGGGTTATTGAACCGGCGGCTGAACCGGCATATGCGGAATGTAAGCTAAAAAGCATTATCTTTGACCGCCTCCATCGACACATGGGTTGACGAGCTGCCGACGAAGGGCAGATTGGAAATCGTGGCACCCAGCACGTGTCGATAGGCCCGGATGTTCTGCGTGCGGATTTTCAACAGATAGTCAAACGACCCTGCAATCATGTGGCATTGTTCGATTTGCGGCACGTCCATAACGGCACGGTTGAAGGCTTGTAAGGCCGGTTCCGTGGTGTCGGTCAGGCGGACCTCGACGAAAGCGATGTGATCGCGGTCGAGCTTGATCGGATTTAAAACCGCGCGAAAACCCAGGATATACCCATCTGCCTGCAAGCGTCGCATGCGCACCTGACAGGGGCTTTTGGACAGGCCGACAGCCTTGGCAAGCTCGGTAATGGTCAAACGCCCGTCATGCGACAAGATGTCGAGGATTTTTGCGTCAAATCGGTCAAGTTTCCCGTGATCGGTAAGGTTTTCAAGCATAACTGAGGCTTTCGCGAGAAATTTAAGGTCAAATACCTGTATATCAGGCTTCTTCGGGAAACATAACCTTTGGTTTTTTGCTATCGTCAGCCAACTCACTTTTTGACGGAGCATTCCCAATGGCCAACCTTACCCTTCAGCGCGCAGCCATCCGCAAATCTGCGATTATGTCCGAAACCGAATGCCTTGATCAATTGCAGGCAAAGCATGCGATCAGTCACGCGCTCAGACTGCAATCCAAGGCCCGCGCCGTTGATCTGGTGCGTGCGATCCGATCAGACAGTAACCCCGGTCTGATGGAGGTTTTTCTGGCCGAATACGGTCTGTCCACTGACGAAGGGGTCGCCCTGATGTGTCTGGCCGAGGCTTTGTTGCGGGTTCCCGATGCCTATACGATGGACGCGCTGATCGAGGACAAAATCGCGCCGTCGTCCTGGGGCGCACATTTGGGGCAGTCCAGTTCGTCACTGGTCAATGCGTCAACCTGGGCATTGATGTTGACCGGCAAGGTTCTGAAAGATGGTGAGGGCGAGGGGATCGCGGCCACTTTGCATGGCGCAATCAAGCGGCTGGGCGAGCCGGTTATTCGCACAGCCGTCGGGCGCGCTATCCGTGAAATGGGCCATCAGTTCGTCCTTGGTCGCACGATAGACGAAGCCCTGTCACGCGGCCGCAAACTGGCGCGCGAGGGCTACACGTTTTCATATGACATGTTGGGCGAAGCGGCGTTGACCGCAGATGATGCCCGCAAGTATTTCGATGCCTATTCTGACGCGATCACTGATCTGGCGGCGCATTGCAAATCTCCAGACAGCCGTGAAAACCCCGGCATTTCGGTCAAACTATCCGCGCTGCACCCTAGATATGAGATGGGCCAGAAAGAGCGCGTGATGCGCGAACTTGTCAATTCAACCCGCAAACTGGCGCGGCAAGCAGCGCGGGCTGGTATGGGTTTTAACATCGACGCGGAAGAGGCCGACCGGCTGGATTTATCGCTTGATGTGATCGAGGCCGTGCTGCGCGACCCCGATTTGGCAGGCTGGGACGGGTTCGGAGTGGTCGTTCAGGCCTACGGTAAAACCGCTGGGGCGGTTCTGGATTGGTTGCACGAATTGGCCGTGACGCTTGATCGCAAGATCATGGTGCGGTTGGTGAAAGGCGCCTATTGGGACACCGAAATCAAGCGCGCGCAAGTCGAAGGTCTGACAGGTTTCCCTGTCTTTACCCACAAAGCGGCAACCGACATGTCGTACATTCTGTGCGCCAACCAATTGCTGGCGATGACCGACCGGATTTACCCGCAATTTGCCACGCATAACGCCCACACTGTCGCCGCCATTTTGGAACTGGCAGACGATAGAACGGCGTTTGAATTTCAGCGTCTGCAAGGCATGGGCGAAAGCCTGCATGATCTGGTGATAAAGGGACAAGGCACGCGCTGTCGAATCTATGCGCCCGTTGGCACGCACAGCGATCTGCTGGCCTATTTGGTGCGTCGGTTGTTGGAAAATGGTGCGAACAGCTCGTTCGTCAATCAGATTGTAGACGAAAACGTGGCGCCTGAGACGGTCGCGGCAGACCCGTTTGACGTTTTTGAAAGCACGACACAGGCGTCAGATGCGGTTCTACATCCCGGCGAACTGTACCAGCCCGAGCGCCGCAACTCAAAGGGTTGGGATTTGCATGATGTCGATGATCTGGCGGAAATAGAAACCGCGCGCGCGCCCTTCCGAACGTCGGTTTGGCAGGCCGGACCTTTGTTGGCCTGCCCGGTGACGGGCGATGAAAAACTTGAGGTTGTAAACCCGGCCAATCCCGATGACCGGCTTGGGACTGTGACGCTCGCCTCGTCTGCGGATGTCGAAGCGGCAATAAGTGCAGCACAGGTCTGGGCCGATAGTTCAACAGCGGTTGAGCGCAAGGAGGTGCTGAACCGGGCGGCTGATTTGTTTGAGGAAAACTTTGGCGAATTGTTTGCGGTTTTGTGTCGGGAGGCCGGGAAATCGCCGATGGATGCGATTGCAGAACTGCGCGAGGCCGTGGATTTCCTGCGGTTCTATGCGGCACAAGGTTTGCATCAAACGCTAGCCCCGCGAGGCCTATTTGCCTGTATTTCGCCGTGGAATTTCCCGTTGGCGATTTTCACCGGGCAGATTTCCGCAGCCCTTGCAGCGGGCAACGGCGTGCTTGCAAAACCGGCTGAACCAACGGCCATTACCGCGTCTGTTGCCGTTGATCTGATGCACCGCGCCGGGGTGCCGCGCGCGGCTTTGCAATTGCTGCCAGGGCGTGGGTCAGTCGTTGGGACAGGGCTGACCTCGGACAGTCGAATCAATGGCGTGTGTTTTACCGGCTCAACCGCGACGGCGCAGACGATCAACAAGGCCATGGCGGATGGTGTTGAACCCGACGCGCCGTTGATCGCTGAAACCGGCGGGCTGAACGCGATGATTGTCGACAGCACGGCGCTGCCGGAACAGGCAATAAGGGACATTATCGCAGGGGCGTTTCAATCGGCTGGGCAAAGGTGTTCAGCCTTGCGGATGTTGTATTTGCAGGAAGACATCGCAAAGCCGTTTCTGGATATGCTGTTCGGTGCAATGGACGAGTTGGTTTTGGGCGACCCGTGGTCGCTGACGGTTGATGTTGGTCCTGTGATCAATGCGGCCGCGCGCGATGATATTGCGGCGCATATTCAGGCGGCCCGGCGTGACGGACGTTTGTTGAAAAGCCTTCTGGTGCCTGAGCACGGCACGTTCGTTTCGCCTGCGGTGATTGAAGTGGACGGGATCGGTGACCTCGCGCGCGAGGTTTTTGGCCCGGTCATGCATGTCACGACTTTTAAGGCGGATGAAATTGACGCGGTGGTGGATGCGATCAACGCGACCGGATATGGCCTGACCTTTGGGATGCATTCGCGGATTGACGACCGGGTTGAACAGGTGACCTCGCGTCTTAAGGCCGGGAATATCTACATCAACCGCAACCAGATCGGCGCCATCGTTGGCTCGCAACCTTTTGGCGGCGAAGGGTTGTCAGGCACCGGGCCCAAGGCTGGCGGGCCGTCCTATGTGCCACGTTTCACCCGCAGCGCGACCGTTGCTGGCGAGGCCGCAAGCGGTCGGGCGGTTGATGTTCAGGAAGTTGCGCGCGCGCTTGAGGCTGCGCGGCCCAATGAGACGGTGATACTATCTACGGCGTCCCTACCCGGACCGACGGGCGAATCAAACCAGTTGACCACCTATGGTCGCGGTGTCGTTTTGTGTCTTGGGCCGAACGCGGAACTGGCCCGGCAACAGGCTGATGTCGCTGTGGAAAACGGGTGCGGCGCGGTCGTCGTGGCACCGGGAGCCAAAGGTGACAACGCTGTGGACGGCACGCTTGACCTTGCGGCGCTGGGCCATCTTGAAGGCTTTGACGTTGTCGCACTTTGGGGGCAGGTGGCGGATCAATCTGCTATCCGCAAGGTTCTGGCCAACCGCACCGGGCGTCTGATCCCGCTGGCTTGTGGTGATGATCTGGCGGCGAAATGTCGGCTGGAGCGTCACATCTGTATCGACACGACGGCGGCTGGTGGCAATGCCAGCCTTCTGGCTGCGGTCGGTGGTTAGCGACAAACCCCAACTTTCAACCCCAACGAAAAACCCCGGCGCAAAGGCCGGGGTTGAACGGTAATTGTCGGGTGTGTTGGGCTTATTCAGCGGCCCAGCCACTAACGGCTTTGACTTCCAAAAAGTCCTCGAGGCCCCAAACGCCGCCTTCGCGTCCGTTGCCGGATTGCTTGTAACCTCCAAATGGCGCACCAGCGGCGCGTCCCTGACCGTTCATTTCAACCATGCCCGCGCGCAACTGACGGGCGACGCGGTTGGCTTTTTCGCCATCCTGCGTCTGGATGTAATCCGTCAGACCGTAAGGCGTGTCATTGGCGATTTGAACTGCCTCTTCTTCGGTATCAAACGGGATGATCGACAAAACCGGGCCAAAGATTTCTTCACGCGCGATGGTCATCTGGTTGTTCACATCTGCAAAAACCGTTGGGCGAACGAAATAGCCACGGTTCATGTCTTCTGGACGGCCCGGACCACCAGCGATCAGACGCGCGCCTTCTTCGATGCCTTTTTCGATCAGGCCCTGAATTTTGTTGTACTGAACCTCAGACACAACCGGGCCGATGTGGCGGCCCTGATCCTCGGACAGACCAACGGTGATCTTGCTGGCGGTTTCGGCAGCGGTTTCAACGGCGGCGTCATAAACTTCACGCTGGACCAGCATGCGTGTCGGTGCGTTGCAGGACTGGCCTGTGTTGTTCATGCAATGCAGAACCCCACGTTTGACGGCCTTTTCGTCAGCATCAGCAAAGACGATATTGGCACCCTTGCCACCCAGTTCCAAAGAGACGCGCTTGATAGTGTCAGCGGCGTTTTTCTGGATCGCAGTTCCGGCGCGGGTTGACCCGGTAAAGCTGATCATATCAACGTCAGCGTGGCCGGAAAGTTGCGTACCAACACCCAGACCATCGCCGTTGACCATGTTGAAAACACCAGCTGGGAAACCAGCCTCGTCAACGATTTCGGCGAATACCATGCCGGAAAGCGGCGCGATTTCAGAAGGTTTCAGGATCATGGTACAGCCCGTGGCCATCGCCGGGATCGCCTTTAGGGCAATCTGGTTCATCGGCCAGTTCCAAGGTGTGATCATGCCGACCACGCCAATCGGTTCCATGAGAATGCGGTCGTTCGGAGCGTGGCTACCCAGCATCCGGTCAAATTCAAAACCCTTGAAGGCGCGGATGAAATTGCCGATGTGAAATGCCCCGGCACCGACCTGCGATTGCCGTGCCATGTCGATGGGCGCGCCCATTTCCAGGCTGATGGCCTGTGCCATGTCTTCGGCGCGGGAATTGTAAACCTCTAGCAGCTTTTCAAGCAGGGCAAGGCGTTCGGCCTTTGGTGTATTCATCCAAGGAATAAACGCGGCTTTGGCGGCGGCGACAGCGGCATTTGTGTCAGCTTCGGAACCCAGCGAGATGACGGCGCAAGCTTCCTCGTTTGATGGGTTGATGACGTTAAGGTCATTTGTTTGCGACGGGGCGACCCATTGGCCGTTGATATAGAATTGACGCTTGTCCAGCATTTGTCTTGCTCCTGCGAGGGTGGAATTTAGCGGCACAGTGTCAAATGGATTAGGCGGATGCAAGGGCAGAGCGTGGGCGTTGGAAATAACGCTGCGGCGGTTCGGATCGGCAGTTATGTATGTGTGCGAGACAAATCAAAATCAGGGGGGATGTCATTGCCACCCCAATCGTTGCCCTTGAGTTTTGCCAAAGGTTCAGGGGCGCTGAATTTGAGGCGTATTGCCGATAGCTTGCGCGATGAGCGGCCACATGCCGTTTTACAGCGTGAACCGGCTGGCAAAGTTACCCAAAAAAGCAGTTGGCGAAAACAAAGAAGGCCCCGCGAACGAGGCCTTCTTTTAGTGCGGTTTGAACAGGCTTATGCCTCTTCGCGTTCGATCTCTTCGCCAGTTTCCTGATCGACGACTTTCATCGACAGGCGAACCTTGCCGCGATCGTCAAAGCCCATCAGTTTAACCTTAACTTCCTGGCCTTCTTTCAGGATGTCCTTGGGGTGATTGACCCGCTCATTTGCCAATTGGGAAACATGCACAAGGCCGTCGCGTTTGCCAAAGAAGTTCACGAATGCACCAAAGTCCATCAGTTTGACGACTTTACCGGTGTAGATTTTACCGGCTTCAGGCTCTGCCACAATCTCGTTGATCATGTCATAGGCTTTTTGGATCGCTTCACCATTCGGCGAGGCAATCTTGATGATGCCTTCGTCATTGATGTCGACCTTAGCACCGGAAACTTCAACGATTTCCCGGATCACTTTACCGCCGGAGCCGATCACTTCGCGGATTTTGTCCGGGTTGATCTGCATGGTTTCGATGCGTGGTGCGTGCTCGGAAAATGCGCCAGCTTCAGTCAGGGCATTGGCCATTTCGCCCAGGATATGCAAACGGCCGTCTTTGGCCTGCGCCAGTGCCTGGCCCATGATTTCCTGCGTGATACCGGCAACCTTGATGTCCATCTGCAAGCTGGTGATACCGTTTTCGGTGCCCGCAACTTTAAAGTCCATATCGCCAAGGTGATCTTCGTCGCCCAGAATATCCGTCAGAACGGCGAAATCTTCGCCTTCAAGGATCAGACCCATGGCAACGCCAGCAACCGGTGCTTTCAGCGGTACACCCGCATCCATCATCGACAAGGAACCGCCACAGACCGACGCCATTGACGACGAGCCGTTGCTTTCCGTGATTTCTGACACCAGACGGATGGTATAAGGAAAGTCAGTCGCCGCAGGCAAAACCGCCTGCAATGCGCGCCATGCCAGTTTACCGTGCCCGATTTCGCGACGACCCGGGCCCATCATGCGGCCAGCTTCACCAACCGAATAGGACGGGAAGTTGTAGTGCAGCATGAAATTGGAACGGTATGTGCCGTTCAGCGCGTCGATCATCTGTTCGTCGTCGCCTGTGCCCAGCGTGGTCACAACCATTGCTTGGGTTTCGCCGCGTGTGAACAGGGCAGAGCCGTGCGTACGTGGTAAAAGCTGAACTTCGCTGACGATTGGGCGCACGGTGGCCAAATCACGACCGTCGATCCGTTTGCCGGTTTTCAGGATGTCACCACGGACAACGCTGCTTTCCAGCTTTTTGAAACACGACCCAAGGTTGCCGTCTTCCAGATCCTCATCAGACAATGCTTCGCGGATGGTTCCACGCGCGGCAGAAATCGCGGCGGTGCGTTCCTGTTTGTCGGTCAGGGCAAAGGCGGCACGCATGGCTGTTTCACCAGCGTCTGAAACCCGGCCGTAAAGCTCGGAATAATCAGGGGCCTGAAAATCAAACGGCTCTTTCGCGGCGTCTTCGGCCAGATCAATGATCAGGTCGATGACAGGCTGCATGGCGTCGTGACCAAATTTGACCGCACCCAGCATTTCGTCCTCGGACAGCTCGTAAGCCTCGGATTCAACCATCATGACGGCGTCTTTAGTGCCGGCGATGACAAGGTCAAGGCGCTGTTCAGGATTTTCACGCAGCTTGTGCATGTCGTCGACTGTTGGGTTCAGCACATATTCGCCGTCAACAAAGCCAACACGGGCACAGCCGATTGGGCCACGGAAAGGTGCGCCGGACAATGTCAGCGCGGCCGAAGCTGCGATCATCGCGACGACATCTGGGTCGTTTTCCAGATCGTGCGACAGAACAGTACAGATTGCCTGGGTTTCGTGCTTGAAGCCCGGAACGAACAACGGGCGGATTGGCCGGTCGATCAGACGTGCGGTCAGTGTTTCTTTTTCAGTCGGGCGTGCTTCGCGTTTGAAAAAGCCACCGGGGATTTTCCCTGCGGCGTAATATTTTTCTTGGTAATGCACGGTCAGCGGAAAGAAATCCAAGCCAGCCTTGGGTTTCTTTTCAAACACCACGGCGCACAGCACAGAGGTTTCGCCGAGTGTCGCGATGACACAGGCATCTGCTTGACGGGCAATTTTGCCGGTCTCAAGCGTCAGCGTCTCGCCGCCCCACTCAACAGATTTTTTGATTTCGTTAAACATGTAGTTTTTTCCTTACGAACGATGTCCCCCCTTGGGGATCACCGTGATTGCATGGGCCATTTGCCCAAGGACCCCGTTTCATCATCATCCTGCCGTTCCAGTGGGGTCACGTGGGACCGGCGTTCGGACGTTATTGTCTGATTTTGCGACCCCGCATCGGGGGCACAGGGGTCAGTCAAAACAACCCCGAAATTGTTGAAGGCGCGCCCGATGGGACGCGCCTTTGATTTTAGCGGCGAATGCCAAGCCGTTTGATAAGGCTTTTATAACGCTCTTCGTCTTTGCCCCGGGTATAGTCCAGCAGCTTGCGGCGCAGGGCGACCATCTTCAAAAGACCACGGCGGGAATGGTTATCCTTTTTGTGGGATTTGAAATGCTCGGTCAGCGTCGCGATGCGGGACGTCAGGATCGCAACCTGTACTTCGGGCGAACCAGTGTCGCCTTCTTTGGTCGCATATTCTTTGATCAGCTGGTCTTTCAGCTCTGGTGTAATCGACATCGGGGTCTCCTTTTCAAAAGATAAGGGTTGATGGCGCAGGCCGGGATGTCGTCCAGCAAGGCCCGTGGAGTACCCGCCAAGATTTCAGCGGATGCGCGCGTATAGGGTGAATTGGGTGGAAAGGAAAGGATAAAGGTGGTGTTTGCCTATTCCTGTTTGATGCGTTCTGCAATCTGGGCCGCCCATTCACCGATGATCGGGATAAAGTCGATCGAGGCGAGCGAATAGATCACAAATGAAACCACCAATGTGGCCCCCAGAAAGCTGCCAAGGCCAAAGGCGATGCCGCGCACAAACGGGATGCCGATCAGGCGTGCGGTTGACGGGCTAAGGCGCGCGTTCACGGCCTGCACCTCGGCCCTCAGGGCGGCGATTTCTGCTGTCAGGTCGGTGTCGTCCATGGGTTTCGTCCTTTTGCCCGTGTCCAACCGGCCACGTATTGCTGCGTTCAGCGTAACGATTTTGCCGGATTTGGAAACAATCAAATCGTTGTGGCGAGGTTAGGCGATGCCTAGGAACAATCCGTCGTATTTATGACATATTTTCAACAAGTTACCGTCAAATTGCTGGAAACCCACCGCGGCATGGCCTATTCTGGTGGCCATCTGGGATTTACCTGAGTCGGATTAGCAGCGGGGGCTGCACCGATATCTATGTCGGGTGAATATGTGGGGCCAAACGGCTTGCCTTTGTGGCAGGTGGGAGTGGCCAGATATGATGTCCTTACTGACATTAACCGGATTCGCCTTTGGTGGATTTGGCAGTGCAGACAGCGACGATGCTGATGATCTGCGTGACGATGAATTCCTGTATGAACACGAAGGCTGGGCCCAGCATGGCGTGGGCAGCAATCTGATGGACCCGTCCAGCGGGTATGATGCTGATTTTGGTGCGGCCAATTCCGAGGCTGAAACCATCGACATGGCACGCGGCGACGCGATTAGTGCGTTCAACCCGAAATCAGACACGTTGGAACTGGAATACACGGCGGCCCTAGGCTCGCCCGAGGTTAGCATTACCGACTTTGCCGATGGAACCGGTGCCTCGGTCGCCCTGAACGGTGTTGTTGTGGCCGATGTGACCGGCGCGCAGGGGTTGGATCCGTCTGTTATAAGTCTGATCGCCGTTTAACAGCCCTTTGCGGGCTGACATTAATCCCAGCGCACGGGTTGAACCGCATATCCGATATAAAGCGGATGTTTGGGATGACCCGCCTTTGACAGCCCCAGATGTGCCAGCGGCAGACCGGTCGCGCGCATCAAGGTTTCAACCTCAGGACCGCGATCTCGGTGGGCACCATGTGTGCCCCATGCACAGACGATGTCGTCGGCCCAGTCACAACCTTCGGCAATCACCTGATCGTTTTGCGGCCCGACCGGGTCTTCTTGTGCGCGCATATTGCGTGGATCGGTCGCGCGCCAGGCAAAGATATTGCACACCCGAAACGCCCCATATCCCAACGCCCGAGAGCGTCGCTCGCAGCGTTCTACGGTCGGGTCGTTCTGCATCTCGGTTGCCGTTGACGGATTGAGCATCACAAACAGCACCTTGCGGCCCTCAGGTTGCCAGATACGGGTCAGGGCATAGCGGTATTTTTCGCAATCTGAATAAATCGCAAGACTTGCCGCATCACCCTTCAGGTGTTCGCGGGTTATCATGTGGGTTTCGCAAAGACGCGGCTGGGGTGCAATTCGCCGCTGCGATAGGTGCCGATAGCAACCGCTTGGCCGTCATGCGAGGCCCAGGCCTCGTCGCCATAATCCACGTCGGAATTTAACACCATGCCGGGGTTGCCATTGCGCATTCTGGCGGCGGCTTCGATCGAGCATCTTAATTCCGGCAAATCTTCCAATCCTGTTTCCAGCGGCAACAGGTACTGGTCCAGCTCGCCGGTTTTTGCCAGTTTGTCCAACAGCTCAAATGAAATGCCGTCTTTGGCGTCAAACGGGCCGGACCAGACGCGCCGTAAATCGCGGACATGTCCGAAACAGCCTAGTGCAGCACCCAGATCGCGGGCGATGGCGCGGACATAGCCGCCTTTGCCGCAGACCAGGCTTAGGGTCACGTGATCTGCATCCGGGCGGGCAACAAAATCAAGGCTTTCAACCCACAGATCACGCGCCGCCAGTTCAAGGTCCTCACCGTCGCGCGCCAATTTGTAAGCGCGCTGGCCATCGACCTTGACGGCTGAAAACTGTGGCGGGACCTGACGGATATCACCGATGAACACGCCGAGCGCTGATGTTATCTCTGTGTCCGTTGGGCGTAAATCTGTCTGTTCGGTAATCGTGCCTTCGGCGTCATCCGTGTTGGTTGCCTGCCCCAGACGGATCGTGAATTCATAGGCTTTCAGCGCGTCCGTGATGTAAGGCACGGTCTTTGTCGCCTCACCAAATGCAATGGCCAGAACGCCGGTTGCATCGGGGTCAAGTGTGCCTGCATGCCCGGCTTTATTGGCGTCCAGCGCCCATTTAGCCTTGTTGACCACGGCACTTGACGTGACACCCGCAGGTTTGTCGATCACCAACCAGCCCGAGATATCCCGGCCCTTTTTGCGCCCTCTGCCCATGTCAGACCTCCGGTTGGAATGCGGTGCGGGGCGCCGGGCCCCATTCATCGCGCGCATGGGCGTAGGTTTCAGCGTCTTCGGCATAAAGCAGCAGAACTGCTCGTTCGATGTCGGGTGTCAGGATTTCATCCCGGCTGAGCAGGCGTTTTGATTTGTTTCGGATGGTCACGGCGTCGATCTTTTGTTGGATGTCGGGGATAAGAGGTGTCAGTATTTCGGGCAATTGCCAGCTTAGACCGCTGAGGGTCAATAGCCGCGGGTTCAGCCCCTTGGTGTGGGACAGACGCAGGCTCTGCCTTTGCCAATGGGCGTTGGGACGGCCAGGGGTTTTGCCGGCCAGATTAAGGTCAAACCAAGCCAGCAATCTAAGGCAGTTTTCACGGTGTTGCTGAATGCTCATCTCCGGTGTCAGGACCAGATTGGCGGCCTTGGTCAGGCGGTCACGCATGCCGCTGTCATATTTGTTGTCCAGATTTGCGATTTTGTCGAAATAAAGCGACAAAAACCGATCTATCGGGTCACGCACAACGGCAAACAGATACGGCGATCTTTTCAGAAACCACCGGGGAATTCTGGCAGCGGTGATAAAGTCATCGTTATGCGAATGAATGCGCGTGCTGTCAGGATGCACCTGATCGTGGTCGAGGTAATAGACCAGATTGCGCAGGAACGTGCAGCCGCATTTGGTGATTTGCAGGTAAAACAACGGGTATCGCGCGGTTGTCAGATAATGTTGCCCCGGTCCCGGTTCGCCAAGGCCTGATCGCTTGAACCAGTCAGGCGGTGCGTCAATCATTTCCACCCGCGTCATCGTTGAGGTCGTCATCACTTTTCAGCAGATCGCGGCGAACCTCGCCTTGCGACAACAATCTGCGGGTTTCGTCCATCTGGTCAAACGTGCGGTCAGCGACAAAGCGCAGCTCGGGCGAGTATTTCAGTTTGACGGCCTTGTTCAAAAGCCGCCGCAGTTCGAACTTGTTCCGGTTAAGCGCTTCAATCGCAAGATCGGCATTCTGACCACCCAGCGGCATCACGTGGATGGTGGCCACCTTAAGGTCAGGGCTAGTGCGCACTTCGCCGACGGTAATAGACATATGAGCGATGTCAGCATCGTAAATGTCGCCTCGGCTCAAAAGCTCGGAAATCGTGCGCCGGATAAGCTCACCAACCCGCAGTTGACGCTGCGAGGGACCTGTATTTTCGTTGTAACGGCGTTTGCTCATGATTTTCGACCTTTCTCTGCCGATTTAGGCCAAGTCATGCGATGTTGCAACCATGCGCGGGCTCTGGCAAATGTTGGGTCTCAGGAACGGGGATGAAATGATGGGTAACTTGCCAGCAATCGCAGTCATAGGTGCATCGGGTCGCATGGGTCAGATGTTAATCAATACGATTGAGGCCAGCGACAAGGCTGTGTTGGCGGGGGTGACGGATCGCGCCGGGCACGACTGGATTGGTCGCGACCTTGGCACCTGCATGGGCGGGGCGCAAAACGGTATCGTGGTTTCAGATGATCCGTTGCCGGTGTTTGCCCGCGCCCAGGCGGTGATTGATTTCACCTCGCCCGCCGCGTCGCTGGAACATGCCAAACTGGCGGCGCAGGCCCGGTTGGTGCATGTGATCGGGACAACTGGTTTCACGGATGAACAACTGACCACCCTCAAGCCTGCGGGGCACCATGCGGTGATCGTGCGCGCTGGCAACATGAGCCTTGGAGTGAATTTGCTGATGCAACTGACCCGCAAAGTGGCCGCGGCACTGGACGAGGATTTCGACATTGAAGTGGTCGAGGCGCATCATCGTCACAAGGTTGACGCCCCTTCCGGCACGGCGCTGATGCTGGGCCAAGCCGCCGCCGACGGGCGCGGTGTTGCGCTGGGCGAGGTTTCCGATCGCGGGCGGGACGGGATTACGGGCGCGCGCGTAAAGGGCCATATCGGATTTTCCGCCATTCGCGGCGGTGATGTGGTTGGCGAGCATGACGTGATTTTTGCAAGCGAAGGCGAGCGGATCGTGCTTCGGCATTTGGCGACGGATCGCGCGATTTTTGCGCGCGGCGCGTTGAAGGCAGCGTTATGGGGGCAGGACAAAAAGCCGGGCGAATACGATATGCTGGATGTTCTGGGGCTGTAAGGCGTGGTGCGCTTTGCGCAGATTCTGGCCTTCGGCGAGGATATTTTAGAAAAAGAGAAGGCAGGTGCAGTTTGTCTTTTGTCAGAAATCTGACGTGATGCCCTTTTTTTCCCAATCGCCAAAGCGGGTGGGTTCCGGGCCGTCACGCCCGCCGAGTTCTGTGGGGCGTTTGGTTTCTTTGGCGGCTTTTTTGCGGGTCTCGGCCTCGGCCAAGGCGCGTTGTGCGGCGGCGGGCAGGGGTTTGGTTTGTTCGGCCATTGAATGATGTTGCCTTCTTGCTCTGGGTTGATGCTTGATATACGCGGGCGGGGCAGATCGGCAAGGAAGGATCGGCGGAATGTCAGGCAAAGGTATAGTGGCGAGGCTGGCGGCAACCCAATTGCTGCACGCGGTTCTGTTTGACCGGCGGTTGTTGTCGGACGCTTTGATGGGCGACACATCGCCAATTGCGCGGCTGTCGCCGCCGGACCGGGCCCGCGCGCAATCGCTGGCGACCGGGGTTTTGCGGCATTTGCATCGGCTGGATGCAGTGCTGGATACCTATCTGGAAAAACCACCGCCGCCAAAAGTGCGCAACACATTGCGTGTGGCGGCGTATGAGTTGCTGGCAGAAGGCGGTGCGGCCTACGGGGTGGTTGATGCGGCTGTTGAAATTGTGCGCGGCAGCCCGAAATCGGGCAAGTTGGCCGGGCTGGTCAATGCGGTGGCGCGTAAAGTAGTGAAAAACGGTGCGGAGATTTGGGCGGTGCAGACCCCGCAGGCCTTGCCAAGCTGGCTGGCCAAACCGGTGGCCAAGAATTTTGGTAAGGAAACTATTCCGCGGATCGAGGCCGCGCATCAGGCCGGTGCGCCGATTGATCTGACCATGCGCGCGCCGTCAGAGGCCGCCGAATGGGCCGGGCGGTTGCATGGCGAGGTTTTGCCGAACGGCAGTTTGCGGCTATTGGGGCGGCCACAGATTACTGGCTTACCGGGGTTTGAAACCGGCGATTGGTGGGTGCAGGACGCCGCCGCCGCCATGCCTGCGCAATTGATGGGGAATGTGGACGGGTTAGATGTGTTGGACCTGTGCGCGGCCCCCGGTGGCAAAACCATGCAACTGGCCGCCGCTGGAGCAAACGTGACGGCACTGGATATTTCCGAAGCGCGCATGGTGCGGGTTGATGAAAACCTGACCCGGACGCGCCTGAAGGCCGATCTGGTGATCGCGGACGCGCTGACATGGCAGCCCGGTCGGTTGTTTGATGCGATTTTATTGGATGCGCCATGTTCGGCGACGGGCACAATCAGACGCCATCCCGATTTACCTTTTGTTAAATCAGGGGCTGATATGTCTGGCTTGTTTCAGTTGCAGGCCGATATGATTGATGCCGCATTGGCGTTGCTGAAACCGGGTGGCCGTCTGGTTTATGGCACCTGTTCGTTGTTGCCACGCGAAGGTGAAAGCCAGGTTAAGCTTGCGCTGGAGCGTCATGCTGGCCTGTTGATTGAGGATGTTGACCCGACTGAGGTTGGGTTGGAGGCTGAATGGCGCGCGCCCGGTGGCGGCATTCGGTTGCGTCCGGATTACTGGGGTGATCGGGGCGGTATGGACGGGTTTTATCTGGCGGCTATGCGCAAACCGTGATCGCATTTGCAGGCAGGTATGGCGGGCGAAAATTACCGGCAAATATTGCGGGTGAAAACCGTTTTGAACGGGTGACAGCCCAAGGCTTGCCAACTATGCTTGGGCAAACGGAACACGTGGAACGGCAGCGACCTGATGGATGATGCAACTCTGGCCCGGAATGCGCTGATCGCGCGGCTGGAATATGGCCGGGATCGTTTTTTGAACCGCCTATATGCGCGCTTGGGTGGATTTGTCCGCCCGGTGACCGCCTTTGTGTCACAGCCTGAACCGAAAACAATCGGATCATTTGCCCGTGGTCGGCAGCTTATGGCGGGTAATTTCCTGTTCGCGGGTTATTTGGTTGAGGCGCCGGATCGCTCCATTTGGCAGATCGAACGCCCGGATGCCGCGTTTGAGGCGCAGTTGCACGGTTTTGCCTGGTTGGATGATTTGGCGGCCGTGGGCGATACGGCAGCGCGCGAATTGGCGCAACGCTGGCTGATTGAATGGATCGACCTTTATGGCCGTGGCAGGGGTGCGGGTTGGGTGCCGGAACTGGCTGGCCGTCGGTTGATCCGCTGGATCAATCACGCGCTGTTTTTGCTTAAGGGCATGGAAAAATCGAGCTCAGACCGATATTTTCGCAATGTTGCCCGGCAGACCCGGTTTTTAACCCGTCGCTGGCGTGCGGCACCGGCTGGGCTGGCCCGGTTTGAATCGCTGACCGGTTTGATTTATGCGGGGCTGGCTTTGGAAGGCTCAGGCCAACTAGTGGCCCCGGCGACACGTGATATTGCAGCGGAATGTGGCCAGCGTATTGACCCCGAAGGTGGCATCCCTTCGCGTAACCCAGAAGAGTTGATGGAGGTGTTTACCCTGCTCAACTGGGCCGCGTCCGCGCTTAGCGAAGAAGGGCATATGCCGCAGCGCGCGCATCTTTTGGCAATCGAACGTATTGCGCCAACCTTGCGGGCCTTGCGCCATTCTGACGGTGCATTGGCGCGGTTTCATGGGGGTGCGCATGGGCAAGAGGGGCGTCTGGATCAGGCGCTGGCCTCGTCCGGGGTTCGGGCGACCGCGGCAACCGGGCTTGCGATGGGATATGCCAGACTGGCGGCAGGTCGCACCAGTATTGTTATGGATGCCGCAGCCCCGCCAAAACCGGCCCATTCGTCCAACGCCCATGCCAGCACTTTGGCGTTTGAGATGACCTCGGGTCGACGTCCGATTATCGTGAGTTGTGGATCCGGTGCAGATTTCGGCACCGAGTGGCGCCGGGCGGGCCGCGCGACACCCTCGCACAGCACTTTGGCGATCGAAGGTTCCTCGTCATCTCGGTTCGCGCCGGGCAAGAGTGTTGGCCACAACACCGAAGAATTGTTGGTTGATGGGCCGGCAAGGGTAAGGGTCCAGCAATCATCGGGCTTGGACGGAACCTCGGTTCTGGCGACCCATAGCGGATACAGCCCGACCCATGGGTTGCTGCATGTTCGCCGGTTGGATTTGTCGCTGGATGGGCGCGAAATTATGGGTCAGGATACGATTGGCGCGCTGTCTGAAACGGATCGTGTGGTGTTTGAGGAATTGATGAACCGTACCGGAATGCAGCCGGTGAAATACGATATCAGGTTTCATCTGCATCCTGAGATTACCGCAGGCATTGATCTTGGCGGCACGGCGATTTCGCTGACCCTGAAAAGCGGCGAGGTCTGGGTTTTTCGCCATGACGGCCCTGCGAAAATGTCGCTGGATGCCAGCGTTTATCTGGAACGCGGTCGCCTGAAACCACGCGCGACAAAACAGATCGTTTTAACTGACAGCGTTTTGGATTATTCGAGCCAGGTCAGCTGGACCTTGTCCCGTGCGCAGGATGGCAATCGGCATATCCGCGATCTGGAACAGGATAATACGCTGGCACAAGGTAACTAAGAGGACATCCATCCAATGCCAACCGATCTCGTGCCTGTGCGGCGCGCCCTTCTTTCTGTTTCTGACAAAACCGGCCTTATTGAACTGGCGCAGGCCCTTGGCGATCAGGGTGTTGAGCTGCTGTCAACTGGTGGTTCTGCGGCGGCGATCCGCGACGCGGGTATTGCGGTTCGGGACGTTTCCGATGTGACCAAGTTTCCTGAAATGATGGACGGGCGGGTGAAAACGCTGCATCCCGGCGTGCATGGTGGCTTGTTGGCGTTGCGTGACAATGACGATCATGTGGCTGCGATGCAGGCGCACGGAATTGAAGCGATTGATCTGCTGGTGGTCAACCTTTACCCGTTCGAGGCTACGGTGGCCAAAGGCGCTGATTATGCGACCTGTATTGAAAATATCGACATTGGCGGCCCGGCAATGATCCGCGCGGCGGCCAAGAACCATGGCTTTGTGAATGTGGTTGTGGATGTGGCGGATTATGATGCGTTGTTGGCGGAAATGGCGGCAAGGGACGGCGCGACCACTTATGCATATCGCCAAAAACTGGCACTGACGGCCTATGCCCGCACGGCAGCCTATGATGCGGCTGTGTCGGGATGGCTGGCGGATGCGCTGGCGGAACAAGCCCCGCGTCGGCGTGCTGTGGCTGGCGAGTTGGCGCAAACACTGCGCTATGGCGAAAACCCGCATCAGTCAGCGGCATTTTACAAGACCGGTGATACGCGCGAAGGCGTGGCGACAGCGCGGCAATGGCAGGGAAAAGAGCTGTCGTATAACAACATCAACGACACGGACGCGGCGTTTGAATTGGTTGCTGAATTTGACCCGGCGGATGGCTGTGCCGTGGCGATCATCAAACACGCGAATCCCTGTGGCGTGGCACGCGGGGCGTCTATGATCGAGGCTTATACATCAGCCTTTCAATGCGACCAGACCTCGGCCTTTGGCGGCATCGTGGCGTTGAACGGTGTGCTGGACGGGCCGACCGCACAAGAAATTTCCAACGTGTTCACCGAAGTTGTGATCGCGCCGGGTGCAACGGGCGAGGCAAAAGAGGTGTTCGCGGCCAAGAAAAACCTGCGCCTGCTGACGACCGGTGGCTTACCGGATGTGACCTTGGTCGGGCGAACATGGCGGCAGGTGTCCGGTGGCTATCTGGTGCAGGATCGTGACAATGGTCGCCTAGTGCTTGATGATCTGAAGGTCGTCACCAAACGTGCGCCGACAAAGGCCGAGCTTGCCGATCTGATGTTTGCATGGCGGGTTGCCAAACACGTAAAGTCAAACGCAATTGTGTATGTCAAAGATCTGGCGACCGTCGGCATCGGGGCCGGACAGATGAGCCGCGTTGACAGTTCGCGCATTGCGGCGCGCAAATCCCAAGACATGGCAGACGCGCTGGGCTTGGCCCAACCTCTGGCCGTTGGGTCGGTCGTGGCGTCTGATGCGTTTTTCCCCTTTGCTGATGGCCTGCTGTCAGCAGCCGAGGCCGGGGCTCGTGCAGTCATTCAGCCCGGCGGTTCAATGCGCGACGACGAGGTTATTGCCGCTGCGGATGCCGCTGGTTTGGCGATGGTCTTTACAGGTATGCGCCATTTCCGGCATTGATCATTCGGGCACAAAGTTGGGGAATAATGTGAAAAGGGTTCTTGCAGTCGCGGCAGTGGTGTTTTTGCTGGATCAGGCGTCGAAATGGGCGATTGTTCAATGGATGGACCTGAAGACGCAGGGCGTGATTGAGGTTCTGCCGCCTTTCCTTAGTTTCCAAATGGCGTGGAATGAGGGCGTGAATTTCGGATTGTTTGCAAACTCTGCTGAAACCATGCGTTGGGCGCTGGTGGCGCTGTCGCTTGGCATTTCCCTGTGGGTGTTGAATTGGGCACGCAAAATGACATCCAAGGCAGGGCAGGTTTTCGCCGGGTTGGTGATCGGTGGCGCAGTAGGCAATGCACTGGATCGCGTTATTTTTGGGGCCGTGGCGGATTTTTTGAACATGTCTTGCTGTGGCCTGAATAACCCATATGCGTTCAATATCGCTGATGTGGCGATATTCATGGGTGCTTTCGGGCTTGTTCTGTTCTCCAATAAGCTGGACAACAGCAGGTGACGCGCCGATAATTCTGCGCTAAACCCGGACCGACAGGTGTTGGAGGATCAAATGGCTACGGTAAAACCGCTGATATTGCTGGCACTTGCCGGGATTGTTGGCTTGTCCGCCTGCTCTAAGAAAGAGGGCGGGATGATGAATCTCAGGGCCACGGGTCGTGGGCCGGACGAATTTGCCATTCTGCCAACTAAGCCACTTGTTCAACCCAAAAGCTATGCGGCCCTGCCGGAACCTACGCCGGGTCAGTCGAACATCTCGGATCCGACGCCGCTTAAAGATGCTGTGGCTGCCTTGGGCGGCAATCCGAAATATCTGACAACCACGGGCGTTACCCGCGACGATCAGGGCTTTATTCAAGCCGCGTCGCGTTATGGAGTATCGGGCAATATCCGGGCGGCCTTGGCTGAAGAAGACAAAGAATTCCGATCCAAGAATCGCGGAAAAATTCTGGAACGCATTTTTGGCGTCACGGTTTATTTCAGCGCCTACGAAAAGCAGATACTTGATCGCCACGCAGAACTGAAACGTCTGCGTCGGGCCGGGGTGCGCACGCCTGCGGCACCACCTGACCCGGACGAATAAGCCCAGCCGCTATTCGCACAACATGTCACATTCCCGTAGAAGAGGCTTGCCAGCCCTTCGCAACGGACTAAGTTTGGCAGGCACAGTTTAATGCGGAGTGATTTAATGCGACTTTTGTTTTTGCTGATCGGCCTTGGCCTTAGCTTTTCGTCTATTGCGCGGGCAGCGGATGACATTACCACCTTCAGACTGAAAAACGGCATGGATGCGATCGTTATCGAGGATCATCGCGCGGCGGTTGTCACCCACATGGTTTGGTATCGGGTCGGTGCCGCTGATGAAGAAGCCGGAAAATCCGGTATCGCGCATTTGCTGGAACATCTGATGTTCAAGGGAACCAAAAACCTTGAATCGGGCGAGTTTTCCCGCGTGGTGTCTGCCAATGGCGGGTCTGAAAATGCGTTCACCTCGTTTGACTATACCGGATATTTTCAACGGGTCGCGTCAGACCGTCTGGAACTTATGATGGAAATGGAAGCAGACCGTATGCGCGGCCTGATCCTAAGCGAAGAAGACGTCACCACCGAACGCGATGTCGTGTTGGAAGAGCGCAACTCCCGCACCGAAAACAACCCCGGTGCGCTGTTTTCAGAACAACGCATGGCCTCGCTTTACCTGAACCATCCATACGGCGTGCCGACCATCGGTTGGAAGCATGAGATTGAACAGTTGAACCGCAAGGATGCATTGGCGTTTTATCAAAAATATTACGCGCCAAATAACGCAATTCTGATCGTTGCGGGTGATGTTGACCCCAAGCAAGTGAAAAAGCTGGCCCGGAAATATTACGGTCGCCTGAAAGCCTCTGATGGCATCACAGAACGCGTGCGTCCGTCAGAGCCGCCGCAAATTGCGCCAAGGCGGCTGCAATATTCAGACAACCGGGTTTCCCAGCCTTATGTGATCCGAACCTACCTTGCCCCCGAACGTAACCCCGGCAATCAGAAACCAGCGGCAGCGTTGGCATTGTTGGCCGAACTTTTGGGCGGTGACGGGCTAAGCTCGGTTCTGGGGCGTGAATTGCAGATCAAACAGAAACTGGCGCTGCAAGTGTCGGCCTTTTATGACGGGCTGTCGCTGGATAAATCCGGCTTTGGGCTGGTTGTGGTCCCGGTTGAGGGGGTTTCTTTGGCCGAAGCCGAGGACGCGATGGACAATGCGGTTGCGAAGTTCATGAAGGATGGCGTCGACACGGACCATCTGGCACGGCTTAAGGCACAGATCAAAGCGTCGGACATTTATGCGCGCGATTCCGTGCAAGGCTTGGCACGCCGATATGGCGAAGCCCTGACATCCGGCCTGACGGTTGCGGATGTCGATGCTTGGTCCGAAATATTGCAGGCCGTCACGCCAGACGACATCATGGCTGCCGCCGAACTGGTTTTTGATCGACGGCAATCCGTAACCGGCTGGTTGATGCGCGACGAAACGGAGGCAAGCCAATGACACGTATTTTTTCCGTATTTCTGATTCTGATTGCGTTCACGCTGCAAGCAAAAGCGGGCCTTCAGATCGACGAGGTAACCTCGCCCGGTGGGATAAAAGCGTGGTTGGTCGAAGAACATTCAATTCCGTTCATCGCGCTTGAAATTCGGTTCAAGGGCGGCACCAGCCTTGATGTCGAAGGCAAGCGCGGTGCGATTTACATGATGTCCGGCCTGTTGGAAGAAGGCGCCGGCGATCTGGATGCACAAGGGTTTCAGAAAGCGCGGGATACGCTGGCGGCAAGTTTCAGTTTTGACGCGCATGGTGATTCCGTGACTGTGTCGGCGAAATTCCTGCGTGAAAACCGCGGCGAAGCGTTAGAATTATTGCGCAAGGCGATCATCAAGCCGCGTTTTGATCAGGTGGCGTTGGATCGGGTGCGCGCGCAAATGGTTTCGATCATTGCAGGTGATCAAAAAGACCCGCAGGAAATCGCGACCGAAGCGTTTGATCAACTGGCATATGGCGATCATCCTTATGCCACTTCATCAACGGGCACGACCGAAAGCGTCAACCGTTTTACTCGCGAAGATATACAGGAAGCACATGCCAATTCGATGGCGCGTGACCAGATGTTTGTGTCTGCGGTTGGCGATGTGTCTGCCGAAGAATTGGGCCTGATACTGGATGAATTGCTGGGCGAATTGCCCGAAACAGGCGCGCCCAAACCGCCCCGTGCCGAGGTGAAAATTACCGGTGGGATCACCGTGATTGATTTCCCGTCACCGCAATCGGTTGCCATTTTTGGACACGAAGGCATCCGCCGGGACGATCCGGATTTCTTTGCGGCTTTTGTGATGAATCAGGTTTTCGGGTCCAGCGGTTTCACATCGCGCCTGACGCTTGAAGTGCGCGAAAAACGTGGGCTGACCTATGGCGTTTATACCTATCTGGGGTCTTATGATCTGGCTGAGCTTTTTCAGGGCTCTGTCGCATCAGCAAACGACCGTATCGCCGAGGCGGTTGCGGTGATCCAGTCAGAATGGGTGAAACTGGCCGATCAGGGCGTGACGCAAGAAGAACTTGAAGCGGCCAAGAAATTCCTGACAGGGGCCTATCCTTTGCGGTTCGACGGCAATAGACGGATTGCGTCAATTTTGGCGAATATGCAGCTGGATGATCTGCCGATTTCCTATATCGAAACCCGAAACGACAAGGTGAATGCGGTGACACTGGAAGACGTCGCACGCGTCGCCAAGCGTCTTATGAAGCCCGAGGATTTGCGGATTGTCGTGGTTGGTCAACCGGTTGGGCTTGCCAGCACCGACTAAGCCAACGCGCCACTGCTGAGCGGATCGTTTGCGCAAACGGTGATGGTCGAATCGCGCCTTGTCATGCTAAACCTAGTAGGATGAACACGACAAACCCCCAGATAGAGAACACCCAGCCTGTGATCCGACAGCTGGACAGCGCCGCGGTCAATCGTATTGCCGCAGGCGAGGTGGTTGAACGCCCGGCGTCCGCCGTGAAAGAGCTGGTGGAAAACGCCCTTGATGCGGGTGCCGTGCGGGTCGATATTGCTTATGCGGATGGCGGCAAGACTCTGATCCGTGTGACCGACGATGGCTGTGGCATTGCCGAGGATCAGCTTGAACTGGCCTTGGCGCGGCATGCGACGTCAAAAATCGACGGCTCAGATTTGCTGAATATCCACTCGTTCGGGTTTCGCGGTGAGGCCCTGCCATCGCTAGGCGCAGTCGGGCGGCTGGTCATTTCTTCGCGTGCGGATGGCGCGGCGGCGGCGGCCAGCATATCGGTCAATGGCGGGCTGGTGGGGCCGGTCAGGCCGGCCGCCCTCAGCCGGGGCAGCGTGGTTGAACTGCGCGACTTGTTTTACGCAACACCCGCGCGCTTGAAATTTTTACGCAGCGACCGGGCCGAGGTTCAGGCGATCACAGATGCGGTGAAACGTCTGGCAATGGCGGAACCCTTTGTCGGCTTCACGCTGACCGACGTTTCCAAAGGCGGGGCCGGACGTGTGGTGTTTCGCAGCGACGCCCAAACCGGGGATATGTTTGATGCGCTGCACGGACGTTTGCGCCAGATTTTGGGCGGGGATTTTGCCGAAAACGCCCTACTGATTGATGCAGAACGCGAAGGCATTACGCTAACCGGTTACGCGGCTTTACCGACTTATTCGCGCGGCGCGGCTGTGGCGCAATTTTTGTTTGTGAATGGTCGACCCGTGCGGGATAAATTGCTGACAGGCGCTTTGCGCGGGGCTTATTCCGATTTTTTAAGCCGCGACCGTCACCCGGCGGCGGCTTTGTTTTTGGAATGCGATCCGGAACGGGTTGACGTCAACGTGCATCCGGCCAAGGCCGAGGTGCGGTTTCGTGAGCCGGGAATTGCCCGCGGCCTGATCGTGTCGGCCCTCAGGCATGCGCTGGCCGAGGCCGGGCATCGCGCTTCAACCACCGTAGCGGCGGCGACACTGGGTGCGTTTCAGGCCGAACACCCAACCGGCGCGCCCGTCTATCAGATGGACCGGCAGGCAAGGGGTTACGGCGGCATGAACTTTGACCGCGCCGCGCCGGGATTTGCGGAAACACAGGCGATGTTCGCGCGGGTTGAACCTGTTTTTGATGAAACCGGGGCCGAACCCCCTGTGGATCTGCCGTTGGGCGCGGCTCGGGCGCAGGTGCACGAAAACTATATCATCGCGCAGACCAGTGATGGCATGGTCATTGTCGATCAGCACGCGGCCCATGAACGGCTGGTTTATGAGCGTCTGAAAAAGCAGATGGCAGAAAACGGTGTCAGGGCGCAGGCCTTGTTGATCCCGGAAATCATTGAACTGTCGGAAAGTGATGCCGATCGTTTGTTGGGGGTGGCCGATGATCTGGCCAGCCTTGGCCTGACGATAGAACCCTTTGGCGGCGGGTCGGTCTGCGTGCGCGAAACCCCGGCCATTCTGGGCGAGGTGAATGCCGAGGCGATGATCCGCGATGTGCTGGACGAGCTTGATGATCTGGGCGAAACCCAATCGGTCAAAGACCGGATTGAGGCGATCCTCAGCCGGGTTGCTTGTCACGGCTCGATCCGTTCCGGGCGTCGGATGAACGGGGCTGAGATGAACGCGCTGTTGCGGGAAATGGAAATAACGCCGCATTCCGGTCAGTGCAATCATGGGCGACCCACCTATGTGGAGCTGAAACTGGCGGATATTGAACGGTTGTTTGGGCGGACGTGAAGCGGACATGATCAAGATCGGCGAAATGATTGTGGACTTTGGCGACCCGGTGGTTCTGGGCCTGTCGGTGGTTGGGGTTTTGTTGTTGATCCTGATTTTCATGGTCTTGCGCAACGCAGGCCGCTCGGCTGATGCGGCGGCCCCGTTGTTGCAGCAGATGGGCCTGTTGGACGATACTGTGCGTGGGCTGTCTGAGGGGCAGCAAAGGCTGGCCGGGGGCTTGCAGACGGTTTCTGACACACAGGCCGCCGCGCAGGCAAAAATGATTCAGGTGGTGGAAGCCCGGCTTGCCGATGTGCAGCGCGGCATGACCGAAAGCCTGCACGGCTCGTCGATCAAAACAACGCGATCCCTGACCGAATTGCAGGAACGCCTTGCGACGATTGACCGGGCGCAAACCAACATCGAAAAACTGTCGGGTGATGTATTGTCTTTGCAGGATATTCTGTCCAACAAACAGACCCGCGGGGCGTTCGGGGAAATCCAGTTGAACGACATCGTATCCAAAGCGTTGCCGCCAGATGCCTATACGTTGCAGGCCACGCTTTCCAACGGCAAGCGCGCTGATTGCCTGATCCATCTGCCCAACCCTCCGGGGCCGATTGTGGTCGACAGCAAATTCCCGCTGGAAGCGTATGAAGCCCTGCGTGGGGCGCAAAACAAGGCACATTTGGCCGAGGCCACGCGCCTGATGCGGGCCGCTGTTCGTCTGCACATCAAGGCCATTTCGGATAAGTATATTATCGAAGGGGAAACAGCGGACGGCGCGTTGTTGTTCCTGCCATCCGAGGCGGTTTATGCCGAACTGCACGCGAATTTTTCCGATGTGGTGCGTGAAGGGTTCGATGCTAGGGTTTGGATCGTGTCACCGACGACTTGCATGGCGACGCTGAACACCATGCGCGCGATACTGAAAGACGCAAGGATGCGTGAACAAGCCGGGGCGATCCGTCGGGAACTGGGTTTGCTGAACAAGGATGTGGAACGTCTGGGCGACCGGGTGGGCAATCTGGATCGGCATTTCGGCCAAGCCGCTCGCGATATTGAAGAGATCAAAATCTCTGCCGTTAAGGCGGGCAATCGCGCGCTGCGGCTGGATAATTTCGACTTTGCTGATGATACCGAAGTTGACGCAGAAACCGTGGTTCGGCTGGCGCCTAAGCAAAACTGACTGTGGTCGGACAATGGAATGCAGGCAGTTATGGCACGCACAATTTTGTTTAACAAACCTTTCGGGGTGCTGTCGCAATTTACCGATGCGGGCACAGTTGGGTCAACGCGGCGCACCTTGTCGGCGTTTATTGACGTGCCGGGCGTTTATGCCGCCGGACGGTTGGACAAAGACAGCGAGGGCTTGATGGTTCTGACGGATGACGGGAAATTGCAGTCACGGATTGCCGAGCCGAAACACAAAATGGCCAAAACCTACTGGGTTCAAGTCGAAGGCGTTCCGGGTGCAGAGGCGTTGGATGCGTTGCGTTCCGGAGTGGCGCTGAAAGACGGCAAAACCAGACCAGCGCAGGTGCAGGCAATCGCGCAACCCGCTGGCCTTTGGGACCGGGACCCGCCAGTGCGGTTTCGCAAAACGGTCGCTGACAGTTGGATCGAGATCACCATAACCGAGGGTCGAAACCGGCAGGTCCGGCGGATGACCGCCGCCGTTGGCTTTCCGACGCTGCGCCTGATCCGGGCCGGGATCGGATCGTGGTCGATTGACGGTCTGGCAAGCGGCACATGGCGTGACGCCTGACAGATCCTAGTTGTTGGTCAGCGGAATTCGGGTGATTTTGTAACCCTTCCTTTGCAGCATCGGCATGATGCCGTAACGCCCGCCAAGATGCGCCGCGCCAACCGCGACAAAGCTGCCACCGGCATTCATCGCCTGCGTTAGTGCTGGCATCCACGCCTTGTTGCGCGCCAGCAGAATCTTTTTTGCCCAAAAATCCGACCGTAGCTTCACGCCGCGCTGATTTGGGTTGCTGCGATCCATGTATTCCTGGAACACTTGGGCCAACACGATGTTTTCGGACGCCAAAAGACCAAGGATCGCTTTGCCAACCCCGCCATGGGGATATTTTTCGTCCATCACCGGCAATGATTTGATCATGTCCACGATGTTTTTCTGGGACAGCGCCCGATAATGTGCATCGACTTTTTCCGGGGTTTCCAGACCAATCATCGGGATTTTGTATCGACCTGCCACCCGCATGACGCGGGCATCAAGACTAAGCAGAAAGCCTTCGCTGTCTGGTCCGCAGCCAAGGCTTTCGATTTCATCCAGAATAAACCACGGGCGCAGGGTTTCAGCGGCCCCTTTAGGCCAACCAATGCTAACAAGGCTGCGTCGGACAATCGCCCATTGTTTGGCTGTAAAGTATTGCGACAGGTCGTTCATGCCGCCGGCCCAAATATAGCCGCGATTTGCTTTTATCATTTTTGAGTAGGCGTCAAATTCCTTGGTCGACTTTTCAAGGTAAACCCGTTTGGATTGCTCGACCTTTTTCATGACATGGGCGGGCAGCTTAAGCTGTTTGATTGGCGGTACGTGAACGGTGCCCAGAATGTAAGAGATTTTGCCGTTCCGCTCGACCTTGAAAAAGCGACCTCTGGCGAACGGTTCCTTGTCGGCGATGGCGGTCAATTGTTGCTTGGTGCTGGCCGGAAGTTTGGTCCAAATGCTGCCCCCGCTACAGGTGAAAGCCTGAACTTGGGTCGCTAACGCCAGCGTCGCAATTGTTGTTGTTACAAGTGTCGAAAATCTGAATTTCACGAAATGCCCTTTCCGGACTTGGGTGTCATTGCTGACCAACGGTTATTTTTTCCAGACGAAACCATGAACTGCCTGCAACATATTCCGAAATAAAGTTATACTTTCCGAATTTGAGAAAACTGTCGCCACCCCTATCGCTGTTTTTGTTTACGGGGATCAGCTGGAAAGTGTACCCCTTTTTGGTCTTGAACAGGTTTGCGTTCCAGTTGCCTTCAAATTTGCTGAATTGCGCATCAAAGTTGAACTTGCATTTGCCCAATTTGCGTTCGCAAAAGAATGGCCGGAAGCTGATGGCGTAATCGTTGAAGCGATTCATAACCAAATGGCCGTCCTTGTTGTAGAATCTCTGAAAATTCCTCGAGCCGCTCACCTGAATGAGGTAGCGGTCGTTGAATCTTCCCTGATATGTGTATTTGAACCTGTGCCCGTCGGAATCCACGTAATGGGCGGTTGTTCCCTTGGGCATGGATTTGAATTGTAGTCCAAGATCCTGAGCATGGGCTGAAATGAATGAGGCCAGATAGACCGCACTGGCCAGCAAAATGTGTCTTATTACGTTCACGAGCGCGTTTTCCTTGTGAAAAATCCAATAAAACAAGCTGAAATTGCCAGTTTTGCCAAAATCCAAGCCTACACGGTCGCGCATGTAGGTCAATCACAGCGTGTGGGTGCATGAGGGGGTCACAGTGTTTTGAACCAAGTGTGTCTATTTAGCCAAGCCTCGCGCCAAAGCGATCGAACTTCTTGTTGGGTGAAACTGGTTTTGCCAGTGAATAGGCCCGCCCCGACCCCTAAGCCGGGGCTGTGGGTCACGCCGAAACGTGGTCCACTATTTCCAGATGTTGGGCTATCCCGCCGACCGTTTCCATCCATCGCGCGACCAGTTTTGGGTCTGCCGGGGCCGCAGAAACGCCGGGGCTGATTTCGTTGTTCAGCACCGCCTCAACCGCAAGCGACAACGGAATTGACACAAGCTGTGCCATAGACGTTCCGTTTTCATCGCCATGCGCGTCCATCGAATAGGTTTTGTGATAAACGGTGTTGCCGTCTTTTTCGGCCTTCAGGGCGACACACATAATGACCCGATCCGGTTCACCTTCGTCGTAAGAATTGTCAGCCCAGAACTGGTCGGACATTTCCTGCAGCCGGGCATCACCTTCTGGGCCTTTTAGGGTTTCGACCTCTTGAAACACATCCGCCCACGCATCCGCCCAACCGTTCAGGCGCAGGGTGCCGCGGACGAATTGTTTGACCGGCCAAGCAGGATCAAAGGCGTAATCTTCCATGAACGGGATTGAATCGCGGTTCGGGTAGACCTCAAAACTTTCGTCGCTGGCGAGCGGAGCAACGTAGCTGCTGATCGCGTCCCAAGGGCGGGCGACGTTCAGTTCCTTGTGGTCCGCAATCGAGCGCGAGGGCGAGCGCAGGGCCTTTAGCACGCCCAGCGGTGACCAACTGAATTTATAGCGAAACGGGTTTTCGTGCTTGGGAACACCGCCGCAATACGAGATGAAGGATAGCGCGTTGCCCGCGTCATAAGCCGCAGACGCGCGGTAATCGGCAACCAGCCAATGGGCCATGGAATGGTCGATGCCGGGGTCAAGTCCAACCTCGTTCACCAGGCACAATCCGGCGGCTTTTGCTTTGTCATCCAGTGCGCGCATTTCCGGCGCGATATAGGACGAACTGACAAAATTCGCGCCTGTTTTGATGCATAATTCCGCCAATGGCACGTGCCAGTCGCCCGGCAACATGGAAATCAGAATGTCGCCGCTGGCAAGGTCCGCGGCAAGTGCATCCATCGAAAAGGCCTTGATGTTGTCGGTCAGATCACCAACCGCCTGGGCTGCTTTTTCCGTTGTGCGGTTCCACACGGTGACGTTGTGGCCGTTGTTGATAAGGCGGCGCAGGCCGGGAATTGCTGAAAGGCCAGTGCCGATCCAGTGGATTTGTGTCATGTTTTGATCCTTCAGAGCTTGGCGGAATGTTCGTTGAAAATAGCTTTGGCGCGGGCCCAGATGCCTGTGTCGATCTGATCGAGGCTTTTGAGTGCCGGTAACAATTGTGCCGCGTAATCCTGACTGCTTTCAAGTGGCAACATCGAGGGCAGATTGTCGATCGCCGTTACATCCAGTTTCGGGGTCTCAGCGACGCGGATTACCGGGTCTGCAAAATTGGTGGAGTGGCTGTAGATCGGGATTGGATTGAACGGGCTGTTGGGATCGCACGAAACATCGGCAATGACTGACAGGCGTCGCTTGGCTGTTACGGCTGATTTCGGAACGAAAACCGGAATGTTGGGCATGGCCAGCACGCAATTGACGAAAATGTTGTGGTCAAGGATTTCCGGGAACGGCCCGCCGGTCGACGTTTCCGCCATGTCCCAGCGGGTGACATCAAGGCCCATCGCCGTCAGCAGATCACCTGCCCCGGTTCCGACACGCCCCAATGCGCCGATGATGATGGCGTTCGGCATATCGGCCCCATTGGCCAGCCCGGCCTTCAAGTCTGTCGCCAAGTCTGCAAGCATCGCATCTTTGTCTTTGTAAGCGCCCAGTGTGGCGGGTCCCGGCAGGTTTCCGGCCTGTTGCGCAGCCCAAACCTTCAGGCCAACAGCGGCCCCGGCATAACCCGCCCAGTAGCCAAAGGCCGCGACCCGGCGACCAGCCTCATCGGTCAGGTATTCCAGATCATAAAGGGTGCCGCCGCCGCTTTTGAACCGCGTCAGCAGGGCCGGGCCGTCGGCCTGACCCTTATAGGCGTGTCCGAACATGATATGGCGATGGGGCAGGTCTGTGCCGTCTTCGGGCAGCTCTTTCAGGCCAAAGATTATGGCGTCATGTGGGGCTGTGGGCCAGGAATTTTCCACTGCGATGTCACATCCCGTCGCCTGATACCCCTCAAGCGGAATGGCCCGACAGGACGAGCGTTCAACCGTCACCTGAAACCCTGCTGCCATCAGGCTGGACACGCCATCCGGGGTGATACCGACACGTTGTTCGCTGTCGCGCTGTTCGGCCCTGATCCAGAGATGTGGTTGCATGCAAAGTCCCCCGCGTTTCGCGTTAAAGCCCGTCTGGTTTAGGCGAGGTCAGCACGATTGCCAATTGGTGAAATTGCAGCACGCCGGGACATTTGCCTGTATCGGAAAGCCTAAGCGCTGCGTTGGCGCACAAAAGGCGTAATTCAGCGTTTGAATGTCGGGAATCGGATTTGCGGTTCCGCTGTGCTGTGGTCTAAGGTTTGCCAGATTGCCTGAACCTTGCCTGAACCTTGCCAGAATCCTGAAAGCATCCCATGTCAAAACCTGTTCACTTCACGCTGGACGACAAAGACGTCACAGCCGAACCCGACGAAACCATTTGGCAGGTGGCGAAACGTGTTGGCACCGACATTCCACATTTATGTCACTCGGGCGAGCCGGGCTATCGCAGCGACGGCAATTGCCGCGCTTGCATGGTCGAGATTGACGGCGAGCGGGTACTGGCAGCCTCATGCATTCGTACTCCGACCGAAGGCATGGTGGTGAATTCGCAAAATGCCCGGTCAACACAGGCAAGGCGCATGGTGATGGAATTGCTGGTGGCAGATCAGCCACCACAAGATCAGGCCCATGACAAATCCAGCCGCTTTTGGGATATGGCCGCAGCACAAGGTGTTAACAGCAGCCGCTTTCCGGCGCTTGAAGTCGATCACATCCCTTTGTTGGACGACAGCCATGTGGCGATGCGGGTCAATCTGGACGCCTGCATTCAATGCAACCTGTGTGTGCGTGCTTGTCGCGAGGTTCAGGTCAACGACGTGATCGGTATGGCCGGACGCGGCCATAATGCCTATCCGGTTTTTGATATGGCGGACCCAATGGGTGCGTCCACCTGTGTCGCCTGCGGTGAATGTGTGCAGGCCTGCCCGACCGGTGCGCTGATGCCAGCGACGGTTCTGGACGATCAGCAAATTGGCGATAGTGCCGATTTTGATGAAGAAGTTGCCTCAATTTGCCCATTCTGCGGCGTTGGCTGTCAGATTTCGCTGAAGGTGAAAGACGGCAAGGTGAAATATGTCGACGGTCTGGACGGGCCTGCCAACCAGCAGCGCCTGTGTGTGAAGGGGCGGTTTGGTTTTGATTACATTCACCACGACCACCGCCTGACCAAACCTCTGATCCGGCGTGATGACGCGCCAGCAAAGGGCTTGAATGTCGATCCGTCAAACCCGCTGACCCATTTCCGCGAAGCCAGTTGGGAAGAGGCGATGACTGCCGCGGCAGGCGGTCTGGCCCGGTTGCGTGACGACAGGGGCGGCAAGGCCGTTGCCGGGTTTGGCAGCGCCAAATGCACCAACGAAGAGGCGTATCTGTTTCAAAAACTGATCCGGCAGGGATTTGGCCATAACAATGTCGATCATTGTACCCGGCTGTGTCACGCCAGTTCAGTTGCCGCTCTGATGGAAAATGTCGGATCGGGCGCGGTTACTGCGACGTTCAACGAGATCGAAAATGCCGATGTGGCGATTATGATCGGCTGTAACCCCGTGGAAAACCACCCGGTCGCTGCAACCTATTTCAAGCAGTTCACAAAACGCGGCGGCAAGCTGATCGTGATGGATCCACGCGGTGTCGGATTGGGCAAATTTGCCACCCATCGGGTGCAGTTCCGTCCGGGTGCGGATGTATCAATGCTGAATGCGATCATGCATACGATCGTTGAAGAAGGGCTGTACGATCAGAGCTATATCGAAAAATACACCGAAAACTGGGAAGCGGAAAAAGAACATCTGAAAGACTTCAGTCCCGAAGCAATGGCCGGGATTTGCGGCGTTGACGCGGAAACTCTGCGCGCTGTGGCGCGCGATTTTGCCGGTGCAAAGGCCGGGATGATTTTCTGGGGCATGGGCATCAGCCAGCATATTCACGGCACAGATAATTCGCGCTGCCTGATTTCGCTGGCCCTGATGACCGGCAATGTCGGCAAGCCGGGGGCAGGCTTGCACCCGTTGCGCGGCCAAAACAACGTGCAAGGCGCGTCTGATGCGGGTTTGGTGCCGATGTTCTTGCCGGATTACCAAACCGTTACAGATGACGGCGTGCGGTCTGCGTTTAATGAAATTTGGGGCTCGGACGTGGATTTCGGCGCTGAAAAGGGCCTGACCGTGGTCGAGATCATGGATGCGGTTCACGCGGGTGATATTTCCGGCATGTATATTCTGGGCGAAAACCCGGCGATGTCTGATCCTGATGTGGAACATGCGCGTGATGCTTTGGCCAAGCTGGAACACCTGGTGGTGCAGGATATTTTCATCACCGAAACCGCCAATTACGCCGATGTAATTCTGCCAGCATCGGCATTTGCTGAAAAGACCGGAACGGTGACCAACACCAATCGGCAGGTCCAGATGGGCCGACGCGCGGTTGCGCCTCCGGGTGAGGCGCGCGAAGACTGGGCGATCACCACCGATCTGGCGCAACGTTTGGGGCTGAACTGGGCCTACACACACCCGTCGGAAGTTTTTGCCGAGATGAAGCAGTCGATGAAATCCCTGGACAATATCACGTGGGAACGTTTGCAGACTGAATCCGTGACCTATCCGTCCTTGTCGCCGACTGATCCCGGCCAGGCGATTGTGTTTGGCGATGGCTTTCCGCGCGCCGATGGCCGGGCGCGGTTTACCCCGGCTGATGTGATTGCGCCGGACGACGTGCCGGACGCAGAATATCCGATGATCCTGACCACCGGGCGGCAGCTTGAACATTGGCATACAGGTTCAATGACGCGGCGCTCCTATGTGCTTGACGCGATGGAGCCTGAGGCGAATTGCTCGCTTCATCCCAAAACCCTGCGCAAGCTTGGGGTGGAGCCGGGCGGCATGTTGCGCCTGACGACAAAACGCGGCTCGATCGTCACGATGGCTCGTGCGGATCGTGCAGTGGCCGAAGACATGGTTTTCCTGCCATTCGCCTATGTCGAAGCGGCCGCGAACATCCTGACAAACCCGGCACTTGACCCCTATGGCAAGATCCCAGAGTTCAAGTTTTCAGCGGTAAGGGTGGAAAAAGCCGAAGGCGCGGTTGCGGCGGAATGAAAGGCGCACCTTTCAAACTATTAGGTCGCGCACAAATGGCAGCGCGGTTGCTGCAATAAGCCCGGTGCACAGGCCCAACAGCAAGCGGCGAAAACTGGTTTCCAGCAAGGGTGCGCTATAGGCCAGCAGGCCGCAGATCACTGCGTAATATCCGAGAACAAACAAATCCATGCGATTTAGTATATTGATTCCCTATAGTTGCGCAACAGCCGCCGAGCGTTAACTCCAGACAACATCGCCCAAAAAAATGTATCCAGCACCATAGATCGTTTTGATGAGTTTGGGGTTTTTTGGGTCTTCGCCCAGTTTGGTTCTAAGGCGTGAAACCCGCACGTCCATCGCCCGGTCAAAGCTTTCGCCTGCGGCCCCGCCAAGGGTTTCCTGCATATGGGCGCGCGAAATCAGGCGGTTTGGCGCGCCAAGAAACAGCCGCAGAACCTCGCCCTCGGCCTGACTGAACGCGAGGGTTTCGCCGCTACTTGCCGTCAGGGTGAACTGGTCAAACCGCGCGATCCATCCGGCAAATTTAGCGGTGTTACGCTCTGTCGTTTTGTCGGCCCGACCCCGGCGCAACAAGGCGCGGGCGCGGGCGACCACCTCGGTCGGATCAAAGGGTTTGATGATGTAGTCATCCGCGCCAAGTTCAAGCCCGGTCACCCTATCCTGCACCTGCGCGCGGCCCGATATGATGATGATTGCCGCGCCGCTTTCCAGCGCCAGACGATGCACCAGCGCCAGCCCGTCCTTGTCGGGCAGGCCAAGATCAACAAGGCAAATGTCGGGGGCAAGGCTGGGCAGAGCTGCCTCAAATTCCGTTGCACGTGAAAAGCTGGAGGTTCTGAACCCCGCCTCTTCCAGAGCATCCGATAGCATCAGGCGGATCTGCGGTTCATCATCCAGAATTGCGACCATTGGGTGGGACTGTGTCATGGGATGGTTTCCATAAAATGCGCCAGTTCATCTTGGGTGAACGGTTTGCCGATAAGGGCAAATTCCGCCTGTGCCTGCGCCCGGATCGGATTGCTGGGCGGCAGCGAGGTCATCATATAAAGCCGCGAAACATCCGCACCTTTGGCCAAGGCGCGGGCAAGATCAAGACCGGTGCGGCTGCCGTCTAGTGTGATGTCAGTCAGCACGGTATCAATGCCGGGTATTGCCGCCAACATTTCAGCCTCGTCTGCTGATGTCGCCTCAAGCACTGAATGGCCAAGATCGCGCAGCATTTCGCGCAGGTTGGTGCGGATGTCCGGGCTGTCTTCGACCAGCAGGACCATGCGCGGGTTGGGCCGGGTTTTGGCGTATTTCTGCGGCAGCCGTACCGTGACCACCGCCCCGGAATTGGAATTGCTGATTTTGACATGCCCGCCGGATAATTGCGCAAAATCATACACCATCGACAGGCCAAGGCCTGAACCCTCGTCATTGCGTTTTGTGGTGTAAAACGGGTCAAGCGCGCGTTCCAATGCCTCGTCCGTGAACCCAGTGCCCGTATCGGTCACTGTGATCTCCAGCCAGATCTTTCCCACAGGGCGCAGTTGGATGCGAATTTCGCCCGCCGAATTCCCCATTGCATCGCGCGCGTTCAGGATGAGGTTTAGCAGCGTGTCCTGCAACATGCCTGAATCCAACATCACAGGGCGGTCCATGTCTTTGCAATCAATGATCAGCGCGTGATCTTCGGGCAGGGACGGACTTGCCATGGCGCAGATATCGCTGAGCAGGGATGGCAGGTCGGTCGCGGTGGGATAAAGATCGCGTTGCCCGGAAATGTTTGACAATCTGTCCAGCAACACGCCCCCGCGCAGGGCCGAGGCGCGGGTGGTGGTGATCATTTCATGCGCTTGCGGCGGAAGGTCCGGCAGGTTCTTTAGGCGCCCCTGAAGGCCAAGAATGATGGTCAGCAAGTTGGCAAAATCATGCGCCAATCCGGAGGTCAGTTGCGCCGCCAGTTCGCGTTTATGGGTTTGTGTCAGGGCAGCGCGGGCCTGTGCCTCTTCCGTTACATCCATGGACAGGATGTAAACACCGCTGACTTCGCCCAGTGGCGTGTGATCGGGGGTAAAGGCGCAACGAACCCGACGCGCGCCTTCGCTATGGGTGAATTCAAACACGCTGCCGACGCCCTGAAAGGCCTGATCCAGATAGGGTTTGATGGCATTATAAGCCTCAGCTCCCAACGCTTCGCGCGCGGACAACCCCAGAACCTCAACCGGGCGGTTCGGTATGACCGAGGCCAGTTTGCGGTTTGAATAGGTGTAACATTCCTGCAAATCCAGATGCGCGATATGGGCGGGCATCATTTCAGCAGTCATACGTGACAAGGCTTCGCTGTCGATCAGGTTGCGTTTGGTTTCCTCAAGCATCGCAACCGTAGCGGCCAGTTCGCGGTTGGTGCGCGCCAGTTCTTCGGAATGGGTCAGCAGCTGATCGGACAATTGTGCGGAATGGCTGTGCAGCAATTCTTCCTGTTTTTTGATCGAGGTTATGTCGGTATAAACCGCAACCCAACCGCCTTGGCGCAGCGGGCTGCCTTCGATCGAGATCATCCTGCCATTTGCGCGTCGGCGTTCAATATAATGCGGCTCAAATGCCAGTGCCTGATCGACCTTTTCGCGCACAAAGGCGTCAATATCATCGACCGCGCCATATTCGCCGGCTTGGGTCAGAAAACGAATGGTTTGGGCGAAATCCGCGCCGACATGCGTTAAGGCCTCAGGCAGGCCGAACATTTCACGAAACCGGCTGTTGCAAACCGCAAGTTTCAGATCGCTGTCATAGATCGACAAGCCCTGCTGAATCAGGTTCAGTCCGGATTGGGTCAGGCTATCGGTTTTTTCGTAAACTCTGCTCAAACTTCGCTCCTATCGCCCTTTCGCTATCACTGAATTCATAGGTTTGACCAGATGCGGCATTAATCCGGGTGCTTTGTAACAATTCGATACATTTATGAAAAACTCACGTATCAATTGACCTTCAGGAATGAGATGTCAAAATCATGGCGGATTCGTGCGTAGGCGCTGATCGGTCGCGCTGGCGGGGAACCAGCGAATGGGAGGAACAGGTTTGACAACTAAAATAGCGCCGACAGACGGTTTGGATACGATACCAAAATTGCTGGCCCGGAATGCCGATCTGCATGGTGACAAACCTGCAAGTCGCGAAAAAGAATTTGGCATCTGGCAAAGCTGGAGCTGGTCTGAGGTCGCCGAAGAGGTGAACGCCTTGGCGCTGGGCTTGCTTGCGATCGACCTGAAGCCGGGCGATCACGTCGCCATTATCGGGCGCAACCGCCCCGCGCTTTATTGGGCGATGGTTGCCGTTCAATGCACCGGTGCAGTGCCCGTGCCTTTGTATCAAGATGCTGTCGCAGATGAGATGGCTTTTGTGCTCGATCATTGTTCGGCCAGATTTGTCATTGCGGAAAATCAGGAACAGGTCGACAAGGTTCTGGACGTTCAGGACCAATTGCCGGGTCTTGAGCAGGTGGTTTATCTTGAACCACGCGGCATGCGGAAATACGACCACACCACGCTGCACGCGTACCGCGACATTCAGGCCGAAGGCCGCGCCGGTCATGACCGGTTGCAACCGATCTTGAACGAACGGATGTCGACACAAGATTACGACACCACCTGTGTCATGCTGTACACATCCGGCACTACAGGGCGGCCCAAAGGGGTGGTTCTGTCAAACCGGTCGATCATCGAAGCGTCCCGGACCTCGGCTGATTTTGACAATCTGAATGTCGGGGATTCGGTGTTGGCCTATTTGCCAATGGCATGGGTCGGCGATTTCATCTTTTCGGTCGGGCAATGTTATTGGACCGGGTTCTGCGTCGCATGTCCTGAAAGCCCAGAGACAATGCAGGCTGACCTGAAAGAAATCGGACCTTCGTATTTCTTTGCACCGCCCCGGTTCTTTGAGGGCTTGCTGACCACCGTGATGATCCGGATGGAGGACGCCAGTAATTTCAAGCAAAAGATGTTCCGCTATTTCATGGATCATGCCAAGGCGGTTGGCGGTGATATGCTGGACGGCAAGCCTGTCGGCACTATGGACCGTCTGAAATACGCTTTGGGCAACATGTTTGTTTACGGGCCGTTGAAAAATCAGCTGGGTATGACCCGCGTGCGCGTTGGCTATACAGCGGGCGAGGCGATCGGGCCTGAGATTTTTGACTTCTATCGCTCGCTTGGCATCAATCTGAAACAGCTTTACGGCCAGACCGAAGCGTCGGTTTATGTGACGGTTCAGCCAGATGGCGAAGTGCGCGCCGACACCGTGGGCGTTCCGGCACCCGGCGTTGAGATCAAAATCGACGACACTGGCGAAGTTTATTACCGGTCGGCTGGTACTTTTGTGGAATATTACAAAAACCCCGAAGCAACGGCATCGACGAAAGATGCTGATGGTTGGGTGGCAACTGGCGACGCAGGTTTCTTTGAAGAAGATACCGGGCATCTGAAAATAATCGACCGGGCCAAAGATGTTGGCAAAATGGCCGATGGCAGCATGTTTGCCCCGAAGTATGTGGAAAATAAGCTGAAATTCTATCCCAACATTCTGGAAGCGGTATTGTTCGGGGCCAACAACGACAAATGCGTGGCCTTTATCAATATTGATCTTGAGGCTGTGGGCAATTGGGCCGAGCGTAACAATATCGGCTACGCCTCGTATCAGGAACTGGCGGGCAACGCTCAGGTTCTGGATGCGGTTCAGGGTCACGTTGAAGAGGTGAACGCCTCGCTTGCCAACGACCCGATGTTGAACGGTTGCCAGATCCACCGCTTTTTGATCCTGCACAAGGAACTTGACCCGGATGATGGCGAAATGACCCGCACGCGCAAGGTGCGTCGCCGGATCGTGGACGAAAAGTACAACGATCTGATAGTCGCGCTGAACGGTGATGTTGGCGAAATTCACACAGAGACCGAAGTGACGTACGAGGATGGCCGCAAGGGCTCGATCTCGGCGAATTTGCAGATACGGGATGCGAATGTTTTCCCGCGAAGGGCAGAAGCAGCATGAGCTTGGACGACAGTTACACAACCCCGGACGGGCGCACGATTGGCGGCGTTCTGATGGAGATGAAAAACATCACGCTGCGGTTTGGCGGGGTGACGGCGATTGAAGATATCTCGTTTGATATCCGCGAGGGTGAAATCCGCGCGATTATCGGCCCGAACGGTGCCGGCAAGTCGTCGATGTTGAACGTGATCAACGGGTTTTACCATCCGCAAGATGGTGAAATCTGGTACAAAGGCGAACGTCGCCAAGCAATGAAGCCGCACGCGATTGCCCGTCAGGGCATTGCGCGGACGTTTCAGAACATTGCTTTGTTCAACGGCATGTCAACGCTGGATAATATCATGACCGGGCGGCTGACCCACATGAAATCCAACATGATTTTGCAGGCGATCTGGAAGGGTCCGGCGGAACGCGAAGAAACAGTGAACCGCGAGAAGGTCGAGGAAGTCATTGATTTCCTTGAAATTCAAAGCATCCGGAAGACTCCGGTCGGGCGTCTGCCTTATGGTTTGCAAAAGCGGGTCGAACTGGCGCGGGCACTGGCGGCGGAACCTTCGCTGTTGTTGCTGGATGAACCTATGGCCGGGATGAACGTTGAAGAAAAAGAGGACATGAGCCGCTTTATTCTGGACGTGAACGATGAATTTGGCACCACGATCGCGCTGATCGAACACGATATGGGCGTGGTCATGGATATTTCGGATCGGGTTGTCGTGATGGATTACGGCAAGAAAATCGGCGACGGTACACCAGCCGAAGTGCGAGCCAATCAAGAGGTGATTGATGCCTATCTTGGGGTTTCGCATGACTGATTTTAGCCTCGCTTCCCAACTGCATCACGCAGGTCCAATGTTCGGGCAAATGGCGTGCCTGAAAACCAATAACACGCAACGTAAATCGTTGACGAAAGGGGCGCTCAATGCCTAACCAGTTACTGTTTGCAATAGAGGTCACGATCAACGGCCTGATGGCTGGCGTGATGTATTCGCTGGTCGCGCTTGGCTTTGTTCTGATCTTCAAGGCTTCGGGAATTTTCAACTATGCCCAAGGCGTTATGGCGCTGTTCGCAGCCCTGACACTGGTTGGCATTCAAAACGGTCAGGTGCCATTTTCGCATCTTATCAACGCCGTTTTCGGTACGGATATTCACCATTTCGGCTGGCACGTTCCGGCGTTTCTAGCGATCCTTCTTGCAGCGGGCGTGATGGTGTTGTTTGCCATTATTGTCGAGCGTTACATTCTGAAGCATCTGGTCAATCAGGAACCGATTATTCTGTTCATGGCGACCATTGGTCTGGCCTATTTCATGGAAGGTTTCGGCGATCTGATGTGGGGGTCGGAAATCAAAAAGCTTGATGTCGGTCTGCCGCAGGGTGGCAGCCTTTGGCTGGAAGCGAAATCCAAAGTGCTTGGCGGTGACGGTTTTTATGGTTTTTACATCGACAAGCTGGACATTTGGGCGACCTTTTTCGCCGCAGTTCTGGTGATCTCGTTGGTTCTGTTCTCGCAATACACCAAAACTGGCCGGGCCCTTCGGGCTGTCGCGGATGACCATCAGGCGGCTTTGTCGGTTGGTATTTCGCTTCGCGCGATCTGGGTGATTGTCTGGTCGATTGCCGGGTTTGTGGCGCTAGTCGCCGGGATCATGTGGGGCGCAAAAAGCGGCGTGCAGTTCTCGTTGTCATTGATCGCGCTTAAGGCACTGCCGGTTCTGATGCTTGGGGGCTTTACGTCAATCCCCGGTGCCATTGTCGGCGGCTTGATTATCGGCGTCGGTGAGAAACTGTTTGAATTCCTGATCGGTGCGCCGTTCCTGGGTGGTGCAACCGAAAACTGGTTTGCTTATATGCTGGCGCTGGTGTTCCTCGTCTTCCGGCCGCAAGGTCTGTTTGGCGACAAGATTATTGAGAGGGTGTAAACCGAATGTGGTATCGTGAAGCCGGGGATTTCAAAAAGACTTACTCCGAAGACAGCCAGACATTCCCGATCAGACTGGATCGCATTGGGTATTTTGTCATCCTGCTTGTGGCCGTATTGGTGGTGCCGTTTTTCATCACTTCGTATGCCGCCAACGCTGTGTTGGTGCCGTTCCTGATCTATGCCATCGCGGTTCTGGGTCTGAATATCCTGACCGGGTATTGTGGTCAGGTTTCGCTTGGTACGGGTGGGTTTATGGCTGTGGGGGCGTATGCCTCTTACAAGCTGATGACGTCCTTTCCTGACCTCAACATCTTTTTCGTGGTCATTCTTGCGGGGTTTGTAACAGCCGCCGTGGGTATGATGTTTGGCTTGCCAAGCTTGCGGATCAAAGGGTTTTATCTGGCTGTGGCAACATTGGCCGCGCAGTTCTTTTTGGTCTGGTTGTTCAACAAAGTGCCTTGGTTTTATAACTATTCAGCATCTGGTCAGATCAACGCGCCCGAGCGTACATTGTTGGGGTACATCATCACGGGGCCGAATACGTCGCCCTCGGCCAAATACCTGTTTTGTCTGGCCTTTGTTATCTTACTTGCCTGGATTGCCCGGAACCTGACGCGCGGAACACTGGGCCGCAGCTGGATGGCGATCCGCGACATGGATATCGCGGCCGAGATCATCGGTGTGAACCCGCTTAAGGCAAAACTGTCTGCCTTTGGGGTCTCGTCGTTCTTTATCGGCATAGCCGGTGCATTGTATTTCACAGTGTATCTTGGGGCGGTCGAAGTTGGCGAAGCCTTTGGCATCACCCAGTCGTTTCTGGTGTTGTTTATGGTGATCATTGGCGGCCTTGGCTCGATCCTTGGTTCATTCGCCGGGGCGGCGTTTCTGGTGCTTATGCCGGTCTTGCTTAAGAACGTTCTGGTGGGCGGCATGGGATGGCCCACTGACATCGCGGCACATTTCGAGTTCATTATTGTCGGGGGTCTGATTATTACTTTTCTGATCCTTGAACCGCACGGGCTGGCGCAGCTCTGGCGTATCATCAAGGAAAAAATGCGTCTCTGGCCTTTCCCGCACTAGGGCAGGCCAAACTACCAGCGACCGGGCCAATCCCGGCGCACCAACAGTCGTAACCTAAGGGAGGAATCGACATGAAACTAACCAAACTGGCAGCAATCGCTGCGGTGGCCCTGACGGCCGCAAGCCCAGTGATGGCGGACCTTGTGTTCCCATCGTTGAGCTATCGGACAGGCCCATATGCTGCGAACGGCATTCCGTTTGCGGATGGCTATGCAGATTACATGACGCTGATGAACGAGCGTGATGGCGGCATCGGCGGCGTTCCAACCAAATTGCTGGAATGTGAAACCGGCTATAACACCGCGAAAGGTGTTGAATGCTACGAGGCCACTAAGGGCGAAGGCGCGCTGATCTATCAACCGCTGTCCACTGGTATTACCTATCAGCTGATTCCAAAAGCATCTGCTGACGGTATCCCTGTACACTCGATGGGTTATGGCCGGACGTCTGCTGCGAACGGTAAAGTGTTTGAGTGGGTGTTCAACTATCCTGCGACTTACTGGGATGGCGCATCTATTGCCGTTAAGCACATCATGGACCAAGAAGGTGGCGACATCAAAGGCAAGAAGATTGCCCTTGTGTACCACAACTCGGCCTATGGTAAGGAGCCAATCCGGACCTTGGAAGAACTGGCAAAAATGCACGGCTATGAGCTGATGCTGATCCCGGTTGATCATCCAGGCCAAGAGCAAAAATCGCAGTGGCTGCAAATCCGTCAACAGCGCCCTGATTATGTGCTGATGTGGGGCTGGGGTGTTATGAACCAGGTTGCCATTCAGGAAGCCTCGAATATCGGTTTCGCGATGGATCATTTCATCGGTATCTGGTGGTCCGGTTCTGAAAATGACGTTCTGCCAGCTGGCGACGGTGCAAACGGTTATAAGGCGCTCGCGCTTGCTAACCCAGGCGGCGACTATGCGATCTATGCCGATCTGCAAAAGCACGTCTATGACGCTGGCAAAGCTGCAGGCAGTGGCGACCAAATGAAAACGGTTCTTTATAACCGTGGTCTTTACGCCGCTCTGTTGGCTGTCGAAGCTACAAGGAAAGCTCAGGAAATCCACGGTGTCGCACAAATCACGCCTGCAATGATGCGCGACGGGATGGAAGCACTGGAAATGACCGAAGCCAGCATGGCAGCACTTGGTATGGCTGATTTTGGCCCGGAATTCAAAAACACCTGTGAAAACCACGGTGGTTCTGGCCTGGGTAAAGTTCAGCAGTGGGATGCGTCCGCGAAAACGTGGAACCTGATCACTGACTGGATTCAGTCTGACAAGTCGGTGATTGATGCGCTGATCGCTGAAGATTCGGCAGCTTATGCAGCTGAAAACAACATCACTGAGCGTTGTAACTAATCCGGCTATCGCCGGGTTGCCCCGCATCTGATGCGCGGGCGCTCTGACTAAAAAAGTTCCGGCGCGGAACATCGTGTTCGCGCCGGAAACCACCCTTTCACAGTGAAGTGACACCATGTTGGACGCCGGAAAAACCCAAGAGACCCTGCTAGAGGTCAACAATATCGAGGTGATCTATAATCACGTGATCCTTGTGCTGAAGGGCGTCAGCCTGTCGGTTCCAAAAGGCGGTATCACCGCTTTGTTGGGCGGCAACGGTGCTGGCAAAACCACAACACTCAAAGCGATTTCAAATCTGCTGCGCAGCGAGCGTGGAGAGGTGACCAAAGGCTCGATTTCATATCGTGGCGACGAGATTGCCGATCTGAACCCTGCCGAGCTGGTCAATCGCGGTGTTATTCAGGTGATGGAAGGCCGTCACTGTTTTGAACATCTGACCGTCGAAGAAAACCTGCTGACCGGCGCCTATACGCGCAAGGATGGCAAGGCTGCGACGAATGCTGCGCTGGAACTGGTGTATACCTATTTCCCGCGTCTGAAAGAACGGCGAAAATCGCAGGCTGGTTATACCTCGGGCGGCGAACAGCAGATGGTTGCCATTGGCCGCGCGCTGATGTCCAAGCCTGAAACCATCCTTCTGGATGAGCCGTCAATGGGGTTGGCCCCGCAATTGGTCGAAGAAATTTTTGGCATCGTTAAAGATCTGAACGAAAAGGAAGGCGTGTCTTTCCTGTTGGCCGAGCAGAACACCAATGTGGCGCTTAGGTATTCTCATTACGGGTATATCCTTGAAAGTGGTCGGGTTGTAATGGACGGCCCTGCTAATGATCTGCGTGAAAACCCGGACGTTAAAGAATTTTATCTGGGCATGTCGGAAGAAGGGCGGAAGTCATTTCGTGACGTCCGATCCTATCGCCGCCGGAAGCGTTGGCTGAGCTGATGAAACCCTATTTTGACGACTTAGAAACCCGGTCTGACGACGCACGGGACGCTGATATAGCGACCATTTTGCCGACACAGATCGCGCGGGCGCAATCGCAGGCTTTGGCTGTTGGCGCTATGTTGGCCGGGGTAGACGCCGCGGCGATCACATCGTGCGCTGATCTGTCCAGCTTGCCGGTTTTGCGCAAATCTGAACTGGGCCGCGCCCAATCGGAAAACCCACCTTTTGGCGGGTTCACGACATTGGCGGCGCATCAGTTTGAGCATCTGTTCCAATCCCCCGGGCCGATTTATGAACCGGGCCGGACCACAGATGATTGGTGGCGGATGGGGCGGTTTTTGCACGCTTGCGGCATTGGTGCCGGTGATATCGTGCAGAACTGTTTTTCCTATCACATGACCCCTGCGGGCATGATTTTTGAAAACGGCGCGCGAGCCGTTGGGGCCAGCGTGTTTCCAGCCGGCACCGGGCAGACCGAATTGCAGGTCCGCGCGGCGGCTGATCTGGGGGTGACGGCCTATGCAGGCACACCTGATTATTTGAAAATGATCCTAGATAAGGCCGACGCGATGGGCGTTGATTTGTCGCGGATCACCCGTGCGGCGGTTGGTGGCGGGGCGTTGTTTCCATCGCTCAGGGCTGAATATGCCGATCGTGGTGTTCAGTGTTTGCAAAGCTATGCCACGGCTGATCTGGGCAATATCGCCTATGAAAGTGCAGCACAGGACGGCATGATCATCGACGAAAATGTGATCGTCGAGATTGTGACCCCCGGCACTGGCAACCCTGTCGCTGCTAGCGAGGTTGGCGAGGTTGTCGTGACCACACTGAACCGCGACTATCCGTTGATCCGCTTTGCAACCGGCGACTTGTCGGCGGTTCTGACGGGCACCAGCCCCTGTGGCCGCACGAACATGCGTATCAAGGGCTGGATGGGTCGCGCCGATCAGACCACCAAGATCAAGGGCATGTTCGTTCGCCCTGAACAAGTCGCCGCACTGGTGGCGCAGCATGACGAAATTGGCAAGGCGCGGGTCATTGCGACACGCAACGGCGAACAGGATGCGATGACGGTTCAGATCGAAACTTTGTCTGGCGATGCAGAAGGTTTTGGAAAATCGGTTCTTGAGACTCTGAAACTGCGTGCAAATGTGGTATTGGTTGCACCTGGCTCCCTTCCCAATGACGGCAAGGTCATTGACGATCAAAGGAGCTATGAGTGATCTAACGGCCAAAGGGGGCACCATGCTGCGGTTTGTAACTATTTCTCTAATGTATGTTTTTGTTTTTTTGACACCGGTTTGGGCAAGTGACGTCGCCCTTGTGATTGGCAATCGCAATTACCAAAAAGCCAGTTGGATGTATGACGCCGAGCGGGTGTTGAATACCACTGGCAAGCTGCGAAACTCTGGCTATTCGGTGGTTTCGGGGCGTGACCTGTCAACCATTCAGACGCGCGATGCGCTTAATCGTTTTGTGAACCGTCTTGGCAATGCAGACCGGGCGGTGATTATCCTGAGCGGGCATTTTGTCCATTCAGCCAGTGAAACATGGTTCTTGCCAGTGGATGCAAGCCAACCCAACCAGATCAGCACCAATTACGAAGGCTTGTCGCTGCAAACCATTCTGGACCTAGCGGCGGCCAAACCCGGCGGTGCCGCTGTTTTCCTCGGAACTTTCCCGCGCGCAATCCAAACCGCGCCTGGCATTGAACCCGGCATCGGGGCGCTGAACATTCCACAAGGTGTGTTCGTGGTCACCGGCAAACCGGACGACATTGCCTTTACAGTCCAGCGGAATTTTCTGGTGGCAGGTGTTGGCTTTGTCGATGCGCTGGCTGCGGCACCCGAATCAGTCAAGGGGCAGGGTTTCGTTTCCAATATCGGAGCACTTTTACCAGCAGAGGCCCCTTCGGCACCGGATGACGGTTCTGCCGACGACGGGTATTGGCAGGCGGTTCGTGACCTGAACACCGAAGCTGCGGTTCGATCCTACTTGCAGGCATTCCCGCGCGGAGCGCATGCATCTCAGGCACAAATCCGGCTAGATGCGCTGGCCGCCAGATCGCCCGAAGACGAGGCGAAAGCCAAAGAAGCAGCCCTAGGGTTATCGCGCAACGAACGGCGGAAGGTTCAGGAAAACCTGTCCTTGCTGGGGTATGATACCCGCGGCGTTGACGGAATTTTCGGGCGTGGGACGCGCACCGCAATTGCCAGTTGGCAATCCGACCGGGGCTTTGTCGCAACCGGGTATCTTAAACGACAACAGATCAATCGCCTGACCCGCCAAGCCTCCCTTAGGGCCGAAGAACTGGCCGCTGAGGCACAGCGCAAGCAACGCGAGCTGGAGGCGGCTGACCGGGCATTCTGGCACGCCTCAGGGGCTGAGGCGGGCACCGAACGCGGGCTGCACCGCTATCTTAACCGATACCCGGACGGATTGTTCGCAGATGTCGCGCAAATCCGCCTGAACGCCATCGAAGAGGGCAAGCGCCAGAATGTCGGCGACCAAGAACGGACGATCTGGGATTACGCGGAAACCCAAGACAGCATTGACGGCTATAATGTCTATCTGGCCCGGTTTCCCCAAGGTGCATTTGCCGACGAGGCCAAGGCGCGCTTGAAAAAGCTTGAAGATAAGGCCGCCAAACGGGCCGCAACAGAAGCTGCCAAACAAGAAGAGATCAGTCTAAACCTCAACCGGTTCGGGCGCATTCTGGTGGAACAGCAACTGGCAGCACTGGGATTTGACTCCGGGGCACCAGACGGAAAGTTCGACAAGGATTCACGGCGCGCCATTCGACGTTTTCAACGCGCGCGTGGGTTTCCCGTCACCGGGTTTTTGACCCGGCAAACCGTTGTTCGCCTGATCGCTGAATCCGGCTAAACCGGGTCTGCAAAGCAACCAAACAACGAGAAAAGGCCGCCGGATTTAACCTCGGCGGCCTTTTCTTGTCTTTGAACGGTGATTAGCCCTGGCGTGCCTTAAAGCGCGGTTGGGTTTTGTTAATCACGTAAACACGGCCCTTACGGCGCACGACACGGCAATCGCGATGGCGCGCTTTCAAAGAGCGAAGTGAGTTCTTGACCTTCATGGTCTCTCTCCTAAGTCGCGGCGCACACGCGCCTCTGAATTTCTATTCCGGCCAAACCCTATAAGGGGGAATGGTGGGCGTAACTGGGATTGAACCAGTGACCCCTTCGATGTCAACGAAGTGCTCTCCCGCTGAGCTATACGCCCGAAAAGTCACAAGCGCTGCCAATTACTGCGGATCAGGGCCGTAAGGCCATTGATCTGTGGGAAAGCGGCAACGCCCACGTCGCGCTTCTATAGTCAGAGTCGCTTTGGGGTTCAAGTGGTTTTGCGAAAATGAAAGGGTGTTAGGGTAACTGATTATATTGGGGTGCCAATGGCCCACCCACCATACCTTTTGTCGATGCCAAATAATCGCAATACAGCGAGCGTTTTTGCGTCGCCGCATAGTGGCCGCGACTATCCCTGGAATTTCATACGCAGTTCACAATTGGATGAAAAAACCATTCGCTCATCCGAAGACGCGTTTGTTGATCGGTTGTTTGATATGGCCCCGGAACTGGGTGCGCCGCTGATTTCTGCTGCTATTCCAAGAGCTTACGTTGACTTGAACCGGGCCGCTGACGAACTGGACCCGGCGTTGATCAGTGGTGTCCGTCAAAAAGGCCATAACCCAAGGATATCCTCGGGGTTGGGCGTCATTCCGCGCGTTGTGGCCAATGGCCGGGAAATCCGACAGGGCAAGATCACGATGATCGAGGCCGCCCGCAGGCTGAACGAATTTTATCACCCTTACCACGACAAACTGCATGCTCTGCTGACTGAGGCACATGACGAATTTGGCTTTTCAATTTTGCTGGATTGCCATTCGATGCCGCATGACGCTTTGGCGATGACAGTTCCGGTGCTGGCGAACCGGCCGGAAATTGTACTTGGTGATCGGTTTGGCGCCTCTTGCGCGCCGGAAATTATTGAGAATGTTGAGCAAGCGTTTCGGGATGCCGGATTGCGGGTGTCGCGCAACATGCCGTTTGCCGGGGCTTTCGTAACCCAAAATTATGGCCGCCCGAGTTTTGGGCGACACGCGGTCCAGATCGAGATTGACCGCGCGCTTTATATGGACGAGGCGCAATTGCTGCCGAACGAGAATTTTGAGCCGTTCAAGAAATTGTTGAAGGGGGTGGTGGCGAAACTTGTCGATCTTGGGCGCAAGGAAACTCTGCTGGCGGCGGAGTAGCGGGTCAGAGCCGCGTTCTGTTTGCCTGAAATAGTTGTGCGGCTCGGTCCATTTGTTTTGGCGCGCAATTTCATCAGAAAACCGGTTCCCACTTTTCCGATTGCGCTTTAGCGCAACGACCGGCCCTTCAGGATGGCCTCGGCACCAAATTTGCGCCGGATGTCGTCGGACACTCTTTCAGCTTTTTCACGTTGCCGCGCTTCAGGGTCCAGCAGGTCGCCGAAACTGTCGGGTGCGTGCGGTTCTTCCAGTTGGCTGATGCCGACACCGATCAGGCGAAAGGGGCCTTGATCTATCACGGAATCCAATAAGCTGCGGGCGGTGGAATAGATGCGGTCAGCGATCTGGGTTTGGTCGCTTAAGCTGACTCGGCGAGTCAGGCTTTGGTGATCTGATTTTTTGAGTTTCAGGGTGATCACCCGACCTGTGACACCCTTGGCTTTGGCGCGGTCGGCGACTTTTTCGGACAAGCGCCAGATGTGGCCGTCCAACGTCGAAAGATCGGCGGTGTCCTCAAAAAACGTGGTTTCGTTTGAAATGCTCTTCATCGGTGTGTGGGCCGAAACCCGGCGGTAATCCATGCCGCGTGCCAGATGCCACAACCGGTCGCCCATCGCGCCGTAACGCGCACCAAGATCGGTGCGCTCCCAACGCAAAAGATCGGTGAAGGTGCGGATGCCGTCCCGCTCCAAAGTTGCGCGAAAGGCTTTGCCGACACCCCAGATCAGGCTGACAGGTTTGTCGTGCAGAAAGGTGTTAGTTTCGTCCTTGCCGATAATCGAAAAACCGCGTGGTTTATCCAGATCCGAGGCGATTTTGGCCAGAAACTTGTTGTGCGACAAGCCAACGGAACCGGTCAAGCCAAGGTCGGTTTCCATCTTTTTGACCAGCCGCGCCATTTGCATCGCCGGGGCTTCACCATGCAAGTTTGCCGTGCCGCGTAGATCAAGGAACGCCTCGTCAAGCGACAGGGGTTCAATGGCCGGTGTCAGATCCATCATCATGGCTTTGATAAGTTTTGAGGTTTCGACATAGACCGACATGCGCGGACGGACAACAACCGCTTCGGGGCAGAGCTTGAGGGCCTGAAACATCGGCATGGCGGAATGCACGCCCTTGACCCTTGCAATGTAGCAAGCGGTCGACACGACACCGCGTTTGCCGCCGCCGATGATGACGGGTTTGTCGCGCAGATCGGGATTGTCACGCTTTTCAACGCTGGCGTAAAAGGCGTCGCAATCCATATGAGCGATAGCCAAATCAAACAGTTCGGCGTGCTGAAGCACCCTGGGTGAGCCGCAATTCGGGCAGCGCCGGGCGGGGGTGATTTCTGTCAGGCAGTCGCGGCAGAGGGCTTGCATGCGGGGTCCAGACGGGCGGGGGTGCATGGCCAATTCTACAGGAAAGCGGTTTGCGCAATCAAGTTGATTGAGGCCCTTTCGGGCCAAGTCATGTTAGCCCTTCGGGCGGTGCGCCGCTGGCAGGGATATTTTAGAAAAAGAGAAGGGAGGTCAGGTGTCGCTTGCGGCAAGTTCGTTTTTGATCGCAAGGGCAGCGGCGCGGGGGTCATCGGATTGCCAGATCGGGCGACCGACAACGATATGGTCGGCACCGTTACGGATGGCGCTGGCGGGGGTGCTGATGCGTTTTTGATCGCCAGAGGCCGCGCCGACTGGCCGTACGCCGGGGGTGACGATGAGTTTTCCGTCGGCTTGGGGCAAGGCGCGGATCAGGCTGGCCTCTCGCGGTGAAGCGATGACACCGTCGGCACCTGCGTCAAAGGCATTGCGCGCGCGTTCAACCACAAGGTCGCGGATGTCGCCTTGTTTGATCAGGGCGGCGTCAAGATCAGCCCGGTCGAGCGATGTCAGGATGGTGACGGCGAGAATTTTGGTGGATTGGCTGCCCCGGCCATTGATCGCCGCGCGCACCACATGTGGGTCGCCATGCACGGTCAGGAAATCAAGCTCATATTGCGCCAGACCACGCACGGCCGTTTCGACGGTCGCGCCGATGTCAAACAGCTTCATATCCAGAAAGACGCGTTTGCCGGCTTGTTTTAGCTCGTCCGCCAGCGCCAACCCACCGCCGGTCAGCATGCCGAGGCCGATTTTGTAGAATGACACCGCATCGCCCAGCTTTTCGGCCAAGGCCAATCCGTCCAGCGCATTTGGGACATCAAGGGCAACGATCAGGCGGTCATCGGGGTTTGGCATGTTTGGCTCCGGCAGGGTTTTTGTTTCTCTATGTGCTGGGCCAAAGCAGTGCAAGGCTCAGTCAGGTTCGGGCGGAAACATCCGGCGCATATCAGGGCCCTCGGTGCAATACATATGTACCCAGATATAGCTTTGTTGAAACAACGCTATGATCAGCGCGTTCCATGAGCCGAACAGCAGGGCAATGCCCCAGAGGCCAAGGAAAACAACGCCGTACATGCCATTGTCAGTGTATTTGAACACCCCTTTGGTGACCTTCGGCATGGCCAGAAATTCATCACGAAAGTGATCGCCACCCAAGGCGCGGGGCAGGGTGAAATGCACCAGCGTGGAATGCATGCCCCAGATGGCCGGGGCCAGAAGTGCGGCGCCAAGAACCAGCTCGCTGACGCGCATGCCTGTGATCGGAACTGTGTCAGCCCAGCCGATGAGGATGAGCGTTATTGGGCGGGCCGCCAGCAGCGGCAGAAAGATCACGCGCCAGACATGCATGTCCCGTTCGCCAAAAAGCCTGGTCATCAGGTTTTTATGAAGCTGAGCGCGAAAAACAAAGGCGACGATGAATTGGTGGATCAGGGCCAGTGCGATGCTTAGCTTGGCCCAGCCAATCACCGTTAAGCCCAGCAGCGGTTTGGCGTTTTCCGGCTCGCTTAGCAGGGAATAGGCACCTACGGTCATCAACAAAGCGATCCCGATATGTTGTGGCTGGCCCTCAACGATGTCGCGCCAGCCGGATTTGGCGCGGATTTCAGCAAGTGTTGTCATTTGGTTCAGCCCTCGGGTTAGTTCACGGGATGTTAGCACAGGTGTCGCACCTTGCGAAATCAGACAGTTGTGGGCTTGCCAAGTTGCATGATCATTCCCATTTGCAATTCAAAGGCCTGCATCACGGATGTGCCACAATCGGGCATTCGACTGGCGGGCGCTTAACCAAGGAGAAGACCTATGAACTTAGAAAAGTTCACCGAGCGGTCGCGTGGGTTCATTCAGGCAGCCCAGACCATTGCGATGCGCGAAAACCACCAGCGAATTCTGCCGGATCATTTGCTGAAGGCCCTGATGGATGACGAACAGGGATTAGCGGCCAATCTGATCAAGGCCGCAGGTGGCGACGCCGGGCGCGTTTTGCACAATATTGACGTTGAACTGGCCAAGGTTGCCAAAGTCTCAGGCTCTGGCGATCAGATTTTTATCGACACCCAAACTGCCAAAGTTCTGGACGAGGCTGAAAAAATTGCCACTAAGGCTGGTGATAGTTTCGTGCCGGTTGAACGTATTCTTACCGCTTTATGCGTGACCAAATCCAAGGCCAAGGATGCTTTGCTGGAGGCTGGGGTGACCGCCATGGCGTTGAATTCCGCGATAAATGACGTACGCAAAGGGCGTACCGCTGACAGCGCTAGTGCTGAGGATACCTATGAGGCGTTGAAAAAGTTCGCGCGCGATCTGACCGAGGCCGCGCGCGAGGGCAAGATTGACCCGATTATTGGCCGCGACGAAGAAATCCGCCGCGCTATGCAGGTGCTAAGCCGTCGAACCAAGAATAACCCGGTTCTGATCGGCGAACCCGGCGTCGGGAAAACTGCAATTGCAGAAGGCCTTGCCCTTAGGATCGTCAATGGCGATGTGCCTGAAAGCCTTGAGAACAAGAAACTGATGGCGCTGGATATGGGCGCGCTGATTGCCGGTGCGAAATATCGTGGCGAGTTTGAAGAACGCCTGAAATCCGTTCTGAACGAGGTTACAGATGCCGCCGGTGAAATCATTCTGTTCATTGATGAAATGCACACGCTGGTTGGCGCTGGCAAATCCGAAGGTGCAATGGACGCGGCCAATCTGATCAAACCCGCTTTGGCACGTGGTGAATTGCACTGCATCGGTGCCACCACGCTGGATGAATACCGCAAGCATGTGGAAAAAGACGCCGCCCTTGCGCGGCGGTTCCAGCCTGTGATGATCGTGGAACCAACGGTTGAGGACACGATTTCTATCCTCAGGGGCATCAAAGAAAAATACGAATTGCATCACGGCATTCGGATTTCTGACAGCGCGTTGGTGGCCGCATCAACCTTGTCGCATCGCTATATCACCGACCGGTTTTTGCCCGACAAAGCGATTGATTTGATGGACGAGGCCGCCAGCCGTTTGCGGATGGAAGTGGACAGTAAACCGGAAGAGCTGGACACGATCGACCGAGAATTGCTGCAAAAACAGATCGAAGCAGAGGCGCTGAAGCAGGAAAGCGACGCGGCCTCGATTGATCGGCTGGCCAAACTTGAAAAGGATTTGGCGAACCTGCAGGAACAATCCTCGCAAATGACAGCGCAATGGCAGGCCGAGCGTGACAAGCTGGCCGGGGCGCGTGACATCAAGGAAGAGCTTGATAACAAGCGGGTCGAGTTTGAGGCCGCGCGTCGTGCAGGCGATCTGGGAAAGATGGGCGAATTGCAATACGGTGTCATGCCGGAACTGGAGCGTCGTCTGGCCGAGGCTGAAAAAGCTGGTGACGAAGTGATGGTTCAAGAGGTCGTGCGCCCTGAACATATTGCGGGCGTTGTTGAACGCTGGACCGGAATTCCTGTGGACAAGATGCTGGAAGGCGAGCGTGAAAAACTGCTGGCGATGGAAGATCAGCTTGGCAAGCGGGTCATCGGCCAACGTGCGGCGGTCAAAGCGGTTTCAAATGCTGTGCGCCGTGGGCGTGCGGGGCTGTCTGATCCGAACCGCCCGCAGGGTTCCTTCCTGTTTCTGGGGCCAACCGGAGTTGGTAAGACCGAACTGACCAAGGCGCTGGCTGAGTTCCTGTTTGATGACGACAGCGCGATGGTGCGGATTGATATGTCGGAATACATGGAAAAACATTCCGTGTCGCGGCTGATCGGCGCCCCTCCGGGCTATGTCGGGTATGACGAGGGTGGTTCGCTGACCGAGGCTGTTCGCCGTCGCCCCTATCAGGTCGTTTTGTTTGATGAGGTCGAAAAGGCGCATCCGGATGTGTTCAACGTGCTGTTGCAAGTGCTTGATGACGGTGTGCTGACAGACGGTCAGGGACGCACCGTGGATTTCAAGCAAACGCTGATAATCCTGACCAGCAACCTTGGCTCGCAAGCGCTTAGCGAGTTGCCCGAAGGCGTAGATGCCGAGAGCGCCAAAGGCGACGTGATGGAGGCCGTGCGGGCACATTTTCGGCCGGAATTCCTGAACCGTCTGGACGAGATTGTGCTGTTTGACCGGCTGAGCCGTGACAACATGGATGGCATCGTCGACATCCAACTGGCGATCCTTGGCAAGCGTCTTGAAGGGCGCAAGATCGAATTGGTGATTGATGAGGCGGCGCAGACATGGCTGGCCGATCAGGGCTATGATCCGGTTTATGGCGCGCGACCGCTTAAGCGTGTGATCCAAAGGGCATTGCAGGATCCGCTTGCCGAACTGCTGCTAAGCGGCAAGGTGCTGGACGGGGCCGAGGTTGTCGTGACCACCGACGCCGCCGGTTTGGTGATCGATGGCGTCGGCAAAGGTGACCAGCCACCAGAAGGTGCTGCAATCAACTAGAACGCAAGAAAGGTCCCGGTTTATCGCCGGGACCTTTCAAAAATGGCAAATGCCGTCTGTGCCGTCGTTAGCTGATCGACGTGCAAATATATTTCATTTCCAGATATTCCTCGGTTCCGTGGCTTGAACCTTCGCGCCCTTGGCCGGATTGTTTGACGCCACCAAACGGCGCGATTTCGGTTGAGATCAGGCCGGTATTAACCCCGACCATGCCATATTCAAGCGCCTCGGAAACCCGGTAAACCCGGCTTAGGTCGTTGGCGTAGAAATAGGATGCCAGACCGAAAATCGTGTCATTGGCCTGTTGGATCACGTCGTCTTCGTCCTTGAATCGGAACAAGGGTGCCACGGGTCCAAAGGTTTCGTCATTTGTGACCATCATATCGGGTGTAACACCGGTCAGGATTGTGGGTTCAAAGAACGTTCCACCCAAAGCGTGGCGTTTGCCACCGGCCAACACCTTGGCACCGTTCGCAACCGCGTTGGCGATATGTTCTTCCACTTTTTCAACGGCGTCTTCTGTGATCAGCGGCCCTGCGGTCACGCCATCCTCAAAGCCGTCGCCAACTTTCATTTCGGCAACCGCCGCCGCCAGCTTTTGTGCAAACGCGTCATAGACCGCGTCCTGCACGTAAATCCGGTTGGCGCAAACGCAGGTCTGGCCGTTATTGCGGTATTTTGAGATCATCGCGCCTTCGACCGCTTTATCAAGATCGGCGTCATCAAACACGATGAAAGGCGCGTTGCCGCCAAGTTCCATCGAGGTTTTCATGATCTGATCGGCGGCCTGACGCATCAGGATACGCCCGACTTCGGTCGAGCCGGTGAAGGTCAGCTTGCGCACGGTGTGGTTATCGCAAAACTCTTTACCAATGGCCGAGGATTTGCTGGACGGGATGACGCTGAACACCCCTTTTGGCACGCCTGCGCGTTCCGCCAACAACGCCATCGCAAGGGCAGACAGCGGCGTTTCAGACGCGGGCCGGGCAATAAACGCACAGCCGACCGCCAGTGCTGGCGCGACTTTGCGGGCGATCATGGCGTTGGGGAAATTCCACGGCGTGATAGACGCCACAACGCCAACCGGTTGTTTGATCACGGTGATGCGTTTGTCGGGTTGGTGGCCCGGAATAGTTTCGCCATAAACGCGCTTGGCCTCTTCGCCGAACCATTCGACAAAACTGGCACCGTACAGAATTTCGCCCTTGGCTTCGGCCAGCGGTTTGCCCATTTCAGCGGTCAGGATAGCGGCCAGATCGTCGGCGTTTTCGACCATCAGATCGTACCATTTGCGCAATATTGCAGCGCGGTCCTTGCCAGTTCTGGCGGCCCATGGCTTTTGGGCGATACGGGCGGCCTCGATTGCGGCACGGGTTTGTGGAACGCCAATGTCGGCGATTTCACAGATGACATCGTTACGCGATGGGTTCTTCACCGCCATAGTCGCGCCGTCATCGGCGTCGACCCACTCACCGGCAACAAAGGCCTTGGTGCAAAGCAGACTGGGGTCTTTCAATGTGGAAAACAGGTCAGTGGCATCTAGCATTTCGGTTCCTTTCAAGGCGGCGTGGCGTATTGCTGAACCGCGATCTTTCACAAATCTCTTTTCTTCGCAAGGGTGACAAGGGATAGTGTGGCCGAAGGGGACCCAAATGAACGATATCGACTGGGACGACGCCTATGCCAACGGAGATTACATCGCGGATGCCGCGAGCTATCCACCACGTTGGGAAAAACAGGCAGCGGCGTTTCGTGCAGAACTTAGCGACAAAGGGCGATGCCAGTTGGACGTGCCTTATGGCAGCCATGCACGCGAACGGTTTGATCTGTTCATGCCAGACGCGGCACCCCGCGGGTTGGTGGTTTTTGTGCATGGCGGATACTGGAAAGCGTTCGACAAATCCTCGTGGTCGCATCTGGCTGCGGGCGCTTTGGCGCGCGAATATGCAGTGGCGATGCCGTCTTATGTGCTGGCGCCCGAAGCGTCTATTTCAACGATCACCCGTCAAATTCGCGCCGCAGTGGATGCCGCCGCTGGCATGGTGGCCGGACCGATCCATTTGACCGGACATTCCGCAGGCGGGCATTTGGTGACCCGGATGCTGTGCCTGGACCTGGATTGGTCGGGGTGTTTTGTTGAACGGATCGCGCGGGTTGTGTCGATATCCGGCGTGCATGATCTGCGTCCTTTGCTCAAGACCAGCATGAACGAGGTTTTCGGTCTGGATATGGCGCAGGCCGAGGCTGAAAGCCCGCTGTTGCACCGTGATATTCTGCCGCTGCCGGTGGTTGCCTGGGTCGGTGGCGATGAAAGGCCTGTTTTTGTCGACCAATCCCAATGGCTGGCGCGTGAGTGGCCAAATGCCGAGGTGGTGATTGACCCCGGTCGGCACCATTTCGATGTGATTGACGGCCTGATGGATGCGGACTCTGCCTTGATGTCGGCCTTGCTGGGCGGGAATTAGGCCCCGTATCGTATAACGTCATCGTCCTTCAGATAGGCACCGATTTGTACCTCGATCAGATGCAGATCAACCTTGCCGTGGTTTTCGATCTGGTGGACCGCGCCGATCGCGATGTCGATTGACTGGCTTTCAAACAGATCGATGCTGGTGTCGCCGATGCTTACGCGACCTGTTCCGGAAACGGCAATCCAATGCTCTGATCGGTGAAGATGGCTTTGACGGCCCAACTTCTGACCCGGGTGGATGACAAGGTGGCGAACCTTGAAACGATCCTGTTCAAACAATGCCCCGCACGTGCCCCATGCCCGGGTGTCATCCGCCAAATTTGAGGCGCTAAAAGCGGCGTTGTTTGTTATGACGTTCATTTTGACGACCCATGAGCCAGAGGGATTCCGGCCCTTACAGGCTTCAACCCTAGGCTGCGTTGGTAAACAGAAGGTTAATTTTCCTGTCGGCGCTTTTGGTCAAAGCGCAATTTCTGCAAAGTCTCAGCCAAATTTCTGGTGCCAACTGGGTAAGGTATCATTTGCCGTGGCCGTCGCCTCAAACACCGCGCGGGCAATGGCGCGGGCAAGACAGATCGCAGCGGCATGGCCCAGTTGCAAAGGATCAACCATTGGATCAGCCAGCGGTTTCTCCCCGGTGGCCGCGGTGAAAATCAGATCGCCGTCATAGGGCGTGTGGCTGGGATAAATGGCGCGCGCCATGCCGTCATGGGCTGCCGTGGCCATGCGTGTGGCCTGTGCTTGCGCCAGGTCCGCATCGGTGGCGATGATGGCAATGGTGGTGTTTGCCCCTTCCAACGGGCCAGCGAATGGATTGGGTTCGCTCAGCGCGTCAAAATCCATTGTCGGGCCAAAGCCGCCAAACTCAGACGCAACCTCATAAGGTGCGGCCCAGAAGTTTCGGGTATGGCCCTGCACCACGGCACCCAGAGGATTGGCGGCGACCAGCGCGCCGACCGTCAGACCGCTGTCTAAAACCAAAGAGGCGGAGCCAAGGCCACCCTTCAGGTTCATTGTGGTGGCCCCGGTTCCCGCGCCAATCGTGCCAAGCGCAAAGTCTTCGCTTATGTTTTCAAGCGCCGCCAGACCCAACGCCTTGTAAGGGTTGTCCGGCCAGTTTTTGTCACCGCCATTCAGCAGGTCAAACAGGATCGCACCGGGAACAATCGGGATGCGCGCCGGGCCAACCTGAAAGCCACGACCGGCACGCGCCAACCCATCGGCAACGCCTGACGCGGCATCAAGGCCAAAGGCCGAACCACCAGACAGAACCAGCGCGTCGACCTGTTGCACCATTTTGTCCGGCGCCAGCAGGTCAGTTTCGCGCGTTCCGGGCGCGCCGCCCATCACATGCACGGCTGCGGTGAACGGTGCGTCGCCCAGCAACACGGTCGCGCCGGATTTCAGTGCCTCGTTCTGGGCATTGCCGACTTTAAGGCCTGCGACGTCAGTGATCAGGTTGCGCGCGCCGGGTTTCATATGCAGCGCCCACCGTCGACTTCCATCGCGACGCCGGTGATCATGCTTGCCTCGTCTGAGCACATGAAACAGGCGGCGTTGCCCATATCTTCGGCTGTGGAAAACCGGCCCAGCGGAATAGTCGACAGGAATTTCGCACGGATTTCTGGTGTGTCTTCGCCCATAAAGGATTTCAGCAAGGGGGTTTCCCCGGCCACAGGATTAAGCGCGTTGACCCGAATTCCAAACGGTGCCAGTTCAACTGCCATTGCCTTGCTTGCCGTGATCACCCAGCCTTTTGAGGCATTGTACCAGTTCAGGTTCGGGCGTGGCGACACCCCGGCGGTTGAGGCGATATTTAGGATTGCGCCCGCGCCATTCGCCTTCATATGTGGCACAAAATGACAGGCCGTCAGATAAATCGAGCGGATGTTGACGTTCAGCACGCGGTCGAAATCATCGCACGACACGTCTTCCATTGGGGTTGGCAGATGGGTGACGCCGGCATTGTTCACCAGAATATCAAGCTGACCGAATTCGGCAAAGGCCTGCTTGGCCATAGCGGCGACGCTGGTGTCGTTGGACACATCAACCGTGCAGGCGACACCGCCGATTTCCGCTGCGACCTCTGCCGCTGCCTGCTGGTTTATGTCCGCGACCAGAACTCTGGCCCCTTCGGCTGCGAATTTCCGCGCCATGCCCGCGCCAAAGCCCGAACCCGCCCCGGTTACGATTGCTGATTTACCTTGAAGTCTCATTCGCTGCACTCCTGTCTGATTGCTCAGACGAGTTTGCGGCGATAAAAACCGGACTGCAAGCTTAGAGCGGCATCAAAGCCCAATAGTCGAGATCAAGCAGGATGTCAGACCGGTATTTGCCCGCCTCATCGCGCAATTCCATCGCCCCAACCTCGCCTTTGGTGGCAACCAGACGCAGCCGGATCGCACCGACGCCGGGGGCGCTGGTTTCGGCCTTGTCCAGCACTTCAGACCAGGCGCGGACGGTGTCACCGGCGGCGCAAGGGTTGGCGTGGGCACCGGCATTGATGCCCGCGATCATCTGGGCATTGGCCAGCCCGTTAAAGGACAGGGTGCGCGCCATGGAAATGACGTGGCCACCATAGATCAGGCGCTGCCATTCGCTGCGCGCAAGCACGTCAAAATGCACCTTCGACGTGTTCTGCCACAAACGGGTGGCAAGCATGTGTTCGGCCTCTTCAATGGTTGAACCATCCACATGGTTGATCTTTTCGCCGATGTCGTAATCACGCATCCGGTGCGGCTCACCCGCCAGTGCGAAGTCGTAGTTTTCAAAGGTCAGGTCGTCCGGTATCGCCAATTGATCCGCCTGCAACGCTTTGGCCATTTCAGGGATGACGGTTTCAGGGGCCGGGGCCTCAAGGTTCTGTTTTTTGACCATGACCCAGCGCTTATAGTCGATCACGACCTCATCCAACTGGTTGAACCCTTTGGTCTGCACCCAGACCACGCCCGACTTGCCATTGCTGTTTTGCTTTAGCCCAATCACCTTTGACGTCGACCGCAAAGTATCGCCCACATTTATCGGCTTCAAAAATCGCCCCTCGGCGTAGCCAAGATTGGCCACGGCGTTCAGCGATACATCCGGCACGGTTTTGCCAAATACCACATGAAACCCAGCCAGATCATCCAGCGGTGATTGTGGCAACCCACAAGCCCGGGCAAATTCGTCTGAGGAATAGATCGCGTGCCGGGCGGGATAAAACGCGTGGTATAGTGCGCGTTCGCCACCCGATATGGTGCGCGGTACGGCGTGGATCAGGTCTTGTCCGATGGAGTAATCTTCAAAGAAACGGCCGGAATTGGTTTTGGTCACGCCCATGATCTTGTCCTATAGCTGTCCCAGTTTCACCTCGGGGCTATACGTGGCGTCCACCTCTTTTACAACGGCCTGACCACAGCGCATAACGCCGCGCTTGGCGTCAAACGCATAGGTCGGATCACCATGCAGCACCCAACCTTTGGACAAGGCTTCGGTTACTTTATGGCAAAAGGCCGAGCTGTCATCCTCGGTCAGCAAACGATAGGCGATCATCCGTAGGTTCCTAAAAACGGGTTGTGGTCAAACAGCCAGTGGATGCCGGCAATCACAACGAAAATGAAAAGCGTCATCAGGGCCAGCTTCCAGTCTTGCAGGCTGTTGCCGGGCATCGGAACCTCCCACGGGCCTTCGTGCTGGTTGATCAGGCGCATTTGTACCAAGGCCCACAGGCCAAGCCCGCCGAACATCACGATCGAGGCGATATCGCCGTTGACCAGCAGATGCGAAAACGACCAGACGATTATGCCAGCCAGCATCGGGTGCCTGATTTTTGCCGATAGTCGCCCACCCGCGGGGCCGACGCCCATCAGGTAAAGTGCCGGGAACATCAGAAGGTTATTCAAATGTCCGGCACCCGGAAACGGGGTGTATACGGGGATGATTTCAGCCTGCCGATACCCCAGAAACATCAGCACGACCGAGGCCAGAATGATCAATGAGATAATGCCCTTTGACGGGCCTTCACCAAGGGCGGTCGAAAGGTCCCGGCGTAAATTAGGGGCAAGCCGTTTCACCATATGCGCGGCCCACCACAGGAATACGCCGATTAGAAGTTTTAACATATGTTGCCCCGGTCACGTCAAAGATGTTTGAATCTACCGCACGATCATGCGTGGATCAATCGTAGTGTTTAGTATGTTATAACAATAGGTTACGAATGAATTGCCCCGTCGCCACAGGCCAAGGCCGCCTCGCGCATTGCCTCGGAAAAGGTTGGATGCGCGTGGCAGGTGCGGGCCAGATCCTCGGCTGAGGCGCCGAATTCCATGGCGACGCAAACCTCGTGGATCAGCTCGCCCGCGAAAGGTCCCATCAGATGGCAGCCAAGAATCCTGTCGGTTGTGGCGTCTGCCAGAATTTTCACAAATCCTTCGCCAGCAAAAATGGCCTTGGCGCGGGCGTTGCCCATAAAGGTAAACTTGCCGACTTTGTAGGCGCGCCCGTCTTCTTTTAACTGCTCTTCGGTGGCACCGACACTGGCGACCTCGGGGGCGGTGTAAATCACGCCCGGAATGATGCCGTAATTCACGTGGCCGTGCTGCCCCGCGATGGTTTCGGCGACGGCGATGCCTTCGTCTTCGGCTTTGTGGGCCAGCATTGGGCCGGTGATCACGTCACCAATGGCCCAAATACCTTCGATATTGGTTTTCCAACCTTCGGTTGCGATCTGTCCGCGGTCGGTTTTGACCACGCCCATGTCTTCCAGACCCAGCCCGTCGGTAAAGGGTTTTCGGCCTGTGGCGACCAGCACGACATCGGCGTCCAGCGTCGCCTCGCTGTTGTCTTTGCGCAGTTTGTAGGTGATTTTGGCTTTGGAGTTTTTGACGGTGGCCGATTGTACAGCGGCGCCCATGATGAATTTGAGGCCCTGTTTTTTCAGGCTTCGCTGGAAGGTTTTGGAAATTTCCGCATCCATGCCGGGGGTGACGTGATCCAAAAACTCGATCACGGTGACCTCAGCGCCAAGACGCGCGTAAACCGAGCCCATTTCAAGCCCGATCACACCCGCGCCGATGACAACCATTGATTTCGGAACTTTGGTCAACTCCAGCGCCCCGGTCGAGGTGACCACGGTTTTTTCGTCAACTTCGACGCCGGGCAGGCTGGATGGTTCTGAACCCGTGGCGATCACGATGTTTTTGGCTTTGTAGACCTGATCGCCAACGGTGACTTCGCCTTTGCCGGTGATCTTGGCCCAGCCCTGAATTCTGTCTATCTTGTTCTTTTTAAACAGGAATTCGATGCCTTTGGTGTTCTGGTCGACCACACCTGCCTTGTATTCGATCATCTTGGCCATATCGACCGACGGGGCTTTGCCCATCAGGCCCATCTTGGTGAAATTATGGGTCGCTTCGTGATAGGAATGGCTGGCATGCAGCAATGCCTTGGAGGGGATGCAGCCGACATTCAGGCAGGTGCCACCAAGGGTTTCGCGGCCCTCGATGCAGGCGGTTTTCAGGCCCAGCTGGGCGCAGCGGATGGCACAGACATAGCCGCCGGGGCCGCTGCCGATGATGATTACGTCATAGTCTGCCATTTGGGTCTCCATCACTTCTGTTTTGTACGATTTTGGCAACCGTACGGATGTTTCTTGCATTCAGGGCCGGGTTAACACCGGGTTTTTACAGTCCGGACAGGTTATCACGCCAGACCAGCGCGGGGTGGTGCCAATCGTGTCCAAAACCCAGTCGCCAGCGTCCTGCACGTCTGTATAGGCAGGGCCTTCGCCCGGCTTGGTGTTCGGGCCTTCGCCGATGACCCAGATCAGGTCACCGGTTTTGCCACAGGACGGGCAGGCCAGGGTTTCGGGGTCAAGGTAGGCCACAGCACCCTCACAAATCCATCAACAACCGACGCGGATCTTCAAGGGCTTCTTTGACCCGCACAAGGAAGGTCACAGCACCTTTACCGTCGACGATCCGGTGGTCATAGGACAGCGCCAGATACATCATCGGGC